>NZ_JBSFVA010000010.1:0-285598 GCF_053592075.1 Nonomuraea sp. NPDC002799 | reverse complement strand
GGGGGTGGGGGTGGCCGCGGGGCCGGGGGCCGGGTCCCCCCCCGCCGAGGTGGATCAGCGGCCGGAGATGGCCACCCGCACGAGGTTGCGGGCGCGCAGCGAGTACAGGGCCCGGCCCGAGGGGTCGATCGCCAGCCTGGGCTCGCCGCCGAACCACTGCCCGCCCAGCCCCTCCACGATCGGCTTCGCGGTGAACGACATCAGGTCGATCTTGTAGATCGTGGCGCCGTCGCTGTAGTACGCGACCCGCCCGGTGACGTACACGTCGCCGCCCTTCACCCCGACCTTGAGCGTCCGGGTGACCTTCTTGCGCAGCAGGTCGAACTCGAACAGCTCGCCCGTGCTCGCCATGCCGTACAGCAGGGTGCCCCTGCCGAAGTCCATGGAGGAGATCTGGCGCGCGCCGGGCACCGGCTCCACCTCCCACAACAACTTCCGCTTGACCAGGTCGAACGCCGCCAGCCTGGCGGTCGTCGTGACCGGCGGCAGGCCGAGGCCCTCCTGGATCAGGGTGCCGAGGTAGGCGACGCCGCGCCGGGCGATGACCGAGTAGACGGTCTGGCGTTCCACCACCGGGCGGTACGTCTCGTACGTGCCGGTCCTGGGCGAGTAGAGGGAGAGCGCGCCGTTGATGTGGCCGGGCTCGGGCTGGGTGGGCATCACGATCAGGCCCGTCCTGGCGTCGTAGGCCAGGTCGCGCGGCCGGTCCTGCTGGTTCCCGGTCCGCGCGAGGAGCGTGGCCTCGCTCTCGCCGGCGCGGTGGGAGTACAGGGCGGCCTGGGTGTAGATGCCGATGTACGTGGTCGAGCCGACGGTGAGCAGCGTCTTCGGCTCACCGGAGATGCCGAGCCTGGTGACCTTGCCCGTGGCGATGTCGTGCAGGTCGGCGCCGCCCTTGCCGCCGACGTAGACCTGCCGGCCGTCGGAGTGCACCGACATCGGCTCCTCCGGGGCCGCCTTGAGGCCGCGCTGGACGAGGTTGACGTAGTCGAGCGAGCCGGTCGCCGGGTCGTAGACGAAGACCGAGCTGTCCTGGATGCCGTAGATGCGGCCCTCGTGCGCGAGCAGACGGTGGGTGAGCGCCTCGAAGTAGGGGACGCCGAGCACCTCCAGCTCGTCCGTGGCCAGGCTGTAGCGGTAGAACGTGCCGGAGGGCCGGCCCGCGAAGTAGACGTAGCCGTCGTGGATCAGGACGGAGACGATGTACTTCTCGCCGGGCGCGGTGGCCTTGACGACCTTGTAGTTCTGCGGCGCGGCCTTCTCCAGGACGATCATTTCGCCGAGCGAGTTCATGCCGCCGGCCACGTGGGTGTCCGAGATGTTCATGCTGGAGACCCAGTCGCGGTCGGCCACCTCCGGCGGCAGGAGCTCCCGCTTCTCCCCGGTCGTCCGGTCGATCGCGATCAGGTGGGCGTTGGAGCCGATGCCGGCGTAGATGTGGGTGTCGTCGGCCTGGATGCTGCGGACGTACGCCTCGCCGGGGGCGGGCTCGCCCAGGTCGCGGCTCGTGCCCGTGGCCGGGTCGTACTCCCAGACGCGGCCGGGCTCCGAGGTGCCCATGTAGACCTTGCCGTCGGGGGAGGCGGCCATGGTCCAGATGTAGTGGTCGGGGTACGCGGCGATCTTGGTGACCTGGCCGGCGACGGTGTCGATCTTGTACAGGTCGGACTTGGCATGGGTGGCGACGTAGACGTCGGTGCCGACCCGGCACATCGCCCAGATGCCGACACCGGTCGGGATGTCGAAATGGGCCGTGACCGCATCCGTCGTCAGGTCGTACGCGCCCACCACGTTGGGTGAGAGGCCGCGTGAGCCGGCGTACAGCACGTTGCCGACGAACTCACCGTTGCCCAGCGGGCTGGCGACGCTGGCGGGGCCCAGGTCGGTGATCGTGCCTTCCGGCTGCGGCGGGGTGGGGGCGAGGGTGGTGCTGTCGGCGCCTGCGGGCTGGGCCGGAAGAGTGGCGGCCGCCGTGGTGGCGGCGGCCGCGAGGAGGAAACGACGGCGGGGGATCATGCGCGGGCTCCCTAGTGAGTTTCGCCGCACGCTATAACGGGCCGGGCCGTAATGTCCAGATCAGCAGAGGCGGAAAAGCTCGGCGGCGTTGCGCCAGGCGACGCGCTCGGCGGTCTCGCCGGTGAGGCCCGCGGCCGCGACCGCTCCGTACGCCGACGACGGGTCGATCAGGGTCGCGTCGGTGCCGAAGAGAAGCTGGGCCGGGTCCACGGCCGCCACCACCTCGGCGATGCGGCCCGCCGGGGCGTGTGACCAGCAGGGCTCCAGGTAGAGGCGGTCGCAGGCGCGGGCGGCCTCGATGGCGTGCCTGAACCCGTCCGCGCCCATGTGCCCGGCGATCACCCGCAGGTCCGGGATGTCCAGGCAGAGCTGGGCCAGGTCGAGCACCGAGGTGCCCCAGGTGTGCACGAGCGCGGGCCGGCCGGTGCCGGCGACCAGGGTCAGCGCGTCGCGCAGTTGCGGGGAGGTGACGGGCGAGCCCGTGTAGTCGGTGTGGATCTTGACGCCGACGAAGTCGCCGCCCGGCAGGTACGCCCGCAGGTCCGCCTCCGCCTCGCGCGGCCGCCGTGGGTTGACGGTGACGTAGCCGAGCAGCCGGCCGGCCGTCTCCGGCTCGGGGTGGCCGTCCCGAGTGCCCGGTCGCGTCTTCAGGTAGGCGGCCAGGGCGCGGTTGCCGGCCGGGGCGTCGTAGATGACGGCCTCGGTGGCGGAGACGATCGCCCGGTCGATGCCATAGCGGTCCATGGTGGCGAAATTGGCCTCGGCCACGTCCATGGTGAAGAACCACGGGCCCCAGTGGGCGTGCACGTCGATGATCACTTCTGGGGCCTCCTCGCGGCCTCGGGACTCAGCAGCCTCCTCGCGTTGCCGCCCGCGACGGCGGCGATCTCCTCGGGCTTCAGGCCGCTGGTGGCCAGGCGGAGGAGGGGGACGAGGGGCTCGTAGTGGGGGGTGCGGGAGCCGTACAGGAGACGGTCCGCGCCGACCTCGGCGGCGGCGAGCTCCAGTGCGTCGGGGGAGTTGAGCAGGCGGGTGGAGGTGTGGAAGCCGGGCTCGTCGGCGGCGGCCACCAGGAAGTCGCCCAGGTGGTAGAAGTGCGTGTCGAGGAAGACCACGGTGGCCCCGATCCCGGCGAACGGCTGCCAGAACCTGCGCACGTCACCGCCGGTGAGCACGACCAGGCCGAGCCTGGCCGCCTGCCGGGCGACGTGCCGGACGGACGGGAAGCCCGCCTCGACGCCCTGCTCCTCCGGGAACAACCGCACGGCCCCGGCCCCGGCCGACGCCAGCCGCTCCAGCTCCCGCCCCGCGCCGACCGGATCCCGCAGGTCCACCGCCCCCACCGGGACGACCTCCACGGAAGCGCCGGTGTCCGGGGCGGCGAGCAGTTCGTCGTTGCCCGAGCGGACGTCGAACAGCGCCGCCCGCAGGCCGGCCACGGCCGCCGCCCGGATCCGGTTCCCGGCCAGCAGCTCGATGACCGACGCGGGGGTGCCGGGCGGTCCGTCGCGGTCCGGGTACGCCCCGAACAACACGTCCACGTCGAGCGTCACCTCCAGCCCGCCCACCAGCCGCCAAGCGTCGAAAGGCATACCGGCCCCATCCTTAATTGCCATGTCCGACATCATGCCATTGACGAACGATGCAAATAAAGTTACGGTCTGGGCCAAAATCGAGCAGCAATGAACGTGAGGTACACCCCATGCTCCGCTCCCTCCTGATCGTCCTGGCGGCGCTGTTACCCGCCTTCCTCACGGGCCCGGTCGCCCAGGCGGCGACCTGCGAGGCGTCGGCGGTGGAAAGGTTCGGCCCGGCGTCGGTCACCGGCGCGATCGTGGGCGCGTCGATCCTCGACGGCCACGCCTACGTCGTCACGCGCGGGCTGAAGCCGCCCGTGCTGGCCGAGATCGACCTGGCGACGAGCAAGGTGGTCAGGAGCGTCACGCTGCCCGACGGCCCGGACACCGGCGCGCCGGAGGGAGGGTGGGCCACCGCCGTCTCCGGCGGCAAGATCTACGTGGGCACCTACCCGGTGCCCGACCTCTACAGCTTCGACCCGGCCACCGGGGACGTGCGGCATCTGCGGTCGTTCGGGAAGAACGGCGGGTTCATCTGGACCCTGACCGCCGCCCCCGACGGCACGCTCTACGCGGGCACCTACCCGGACGGCCGCGTCTGGGAGTACGTGCCGGCCACCGGCGCGGTGCGCGACTTCGGCGTGCTCGCCCCGGGTGAGCGCTACGTCCGGGCGGTCGCCGCCGACGCGGACTACGTGTACGCGGGCCTGCTCGACAAGGGCAAGCTGGTCCGGATCAACCGCGCCGACGGCACGCTCAAGGAGCTGGCCACCGGCCCGACCGGCGTCACCAACATCGTCGAGCACGGCGACCGGGTGCTGGCGACGAGCGGCGCCGTGCTGATCGACGTGGGCAAGGACGGGACCGGCGAGCACCGCGTCACCCTGGACGGCAGCAGCATCGACATGCTGACCGTGGCCGGCGACGGCACCGTCTACGCCACCTCCCGCCCCGACGGCGCCGTGCACCGATACCGCACCGGCGACACCGGGTTCACGAAGATCGCCGAGCCCCCGTCACAGAGCGACGAGACCAGGCTGCTGCACCTCCTCGACGACCACACCCTGCTGGGCTTCGCGGGCAGCGGCGGCATGTGGCGGCTGGACCTGGGCACCGGCGCCTCGGCCTTGACCGACCTGATCGAGGCCGGCCTGCCCGCCGGCCCCGAGAAGCCGCAGAGCATGTTGCTCGTGCCGGGCCGCGCCGTCTACATCGGCGGTCACTTCTCCATGGAGGTACGTGACCTGCGCACAGGCGAGCAGCGCCGGTTCCGGATGCCCGGCGAGCCGAAGGACCTCGTGCAGCATGGCGACAAGATCTACGCCGCCATGTATCCCAGCGGCCAGATCGTCTCCGTCGACCTGCGCACCGACGAGGTGAAGAGCGTCGCCTTCCTCGGTCACGGCCAGCAGCGCCCCTGGGACATCGAGTACGACCGCGTCACCGGCAAGCTCGTCGTCGCCAGCGCCCCGCTCGGCGCCGACCTGAACGGCGCCCTGTCCGTGGTGGACCCCCGCACCGGAAAGACCGACGTCTACGTGGGCGTCCTGCCGGACCAGAGCCTGATGAGCCTCTCGCTCGACCCGCGAGGCGGCCTCGTGTACCTCGGCGGCGACGTACTCGGCGGCGGCGGGACCCCGCCGGTCAAGACGTCCGCGTCCATGGCCGCCTTCGACCTGCGCGCCCGCAAGGTGTTGTGGCAGGTGGATCCGGTGGCCGGGAACCGCACGTTCCAGGACGTCAAGGTCCAGGGCGGGCTGCTGTACGGCGTCTACAAGCGGGTCTCCGGCACCTGGATCGCCATCGACCTGAAGACCAAGGAGATCGTCCGGCAGGGCACGGTGTCCGGGTACGGCGAGCTGACCGCGCACCGGGGCAAGGTGTTCGCGTCCACGTTCTACGGGGGCGGGAACGCGTACGAGCTGGGCACGGAGACGAAGCTCCTGGCCAGCGGGCTCGGCGACGAGTGGTACACGAATCCGCAACTGCACTTCGAGCCGGGCTCCTGGCGGGCGTGGGCGCTCGCGGGCAGGGACCTGGCCAGAATCCGCCTCGACCCCTCCTGCCCACCCGTGACCGTCACCCCGTGACACCAAGGGCCCGGGCCGCCACCGGCTCGGGCCCTTGACCGCTCATTGTCCCTCCAGTTAGGTTTCGGTCTGTGCCGAAATATGTGATCGATGCCCACCGGCTGATCGGCCCCGTGCCGTTCGACGACCTGCCGCCGGACCCCCGCCCCGAGATGGACCGGCTGGGCATCGAGCGCGCATGCGTCACCCACACCCTCAGCCTCTACTCCGACCACCGGGCGGGCAACGAGGCCCTGTTCGCGCTCGACGACCCCCGGCTCATCCCGGTGCCCGTGGTGGTGCCGGGGCCGGCCGAGCCGGAGACGCCGGAGGAGGTGGCGGCATGGGACGTACCGATGATCAGGCTCTGTCCCCAACGCCACCGCTTCGACCTGACAGGTCCCTTCGCGCTGCGCTGGCTGGCCGCGTTCGGCCTGCCCGTCGCCATCGACCTGGACGAGACCTCGCCCGCGCAGCTCAGGCAGCTCGCCGAGCGCCTGCCCGACCTCCGGATCCTGCTCCTGAACCCCGGCTACCGCCGGCTCCGCGCGCTGGCCGAGCTGATGACCGAGGCGCCGAACGTCTGGGCCGAGATCGGCACCGTCAACACCCAGGGCGGCGTCGAATGGCTGGCCGCGAGGTTCGGGGCGGCGCGGCTGGTGTTCGGCACCGGCGCGCCGATCGCCGACGACTGCGGCCCGCGCTTTCTGCTCGACCACCTGGACCTGCCGCCGGACGACGTGGACCGGATCGCCGCCGGGTCGCTGGCGGGGCTGCTGTGATCCTCGACGCCCACGGCCACGTGGGGACCTGGCCCGACTTCCTCATCCCCGGCCCCACCGCCGAGCACCTCCTGGCCACGATGGACCGGATCGGCGTCACCGCGATGGGCATCAGCCACCTGCTCGGCGTCGGCCCGGACGCGGTGCGCGGCAACGAGCTCGCCAAGGAGATCGCCGGCCGCTTCCCCGGCAGGTTCGGCGTCTGGCAGGTCTACAACCCGCACCACCGCACCCCCCTCACCACCGACGGCGTGTGGGGCGTCAAGCTCCACCCCGACGTGCACCAGTGCCGCCTCGACGATCCCGCGTACGAGCCGGTCTGGCAGCTCGGCCTGCCGGTCCTCGCGCACGGCCAGACGGACTCGACGTGGAGCGACCCCGCCCAGTTCGCGGCCGTCGCCGCCCGGCATCCGCACGTGCCGCTGCTCATGGGGCACACCGGGCTGTGGCCGTACGGGTTCGGCCGCGCGGCCCGGCTCGTGGCCGACCATCCGAACGTGTTCCTGGAGACGTGCGGCTCGAAGATGACCGGCCGCTGGATCACCCGGCTGGCCGCGCTGGCGGGGGCGGAGCGGGTGGTGTTCGGCTCGGACGCCTGCTTCCTCGACCTGCGCACGGGCTACGGCCGCGTAGCCCTGGCCCCGCTCACCGACGCCGACCGCACCCTCATCCAGGGCGCCAACCTGGCCCGCATCCTCGGCCTCCCCCTCCCATCCCCGACCCCGCCCGCACTCCCGGCCTCGGCCGCTTCTCCGAGCCTGGCCGCTTTCCCGCCCCCGGACGCTTCTCCACCCCCGGACTCGCCCCCATCAGCCGGCCCACCCGCGAAGGGACGCCTCTCATGACGCTCGCCATCAACGGCGGCACCCCCGTCCGATCCACCCCCTGGCCCGCCTGGCCGCCGCCCCTCGACCCGGACCAGCGCAAGCTGGTGACCGAGGTCCTGGAGAGCGGTCTCTGGGGCGCCACCCAGGGTGGTTCCGTGGTCGCCGACCTGACCGCCGCGTTCGCCCGCCTCAGCGGCGTTCCGCACGGCGTCGCCGTCGGCAACGCCACGCTGGGCCTGTTCGCGGCCCTGCGCGGCCTCGGCGTGGGCAAGGGCGACGAGGTGATCGTGCCCGCGTACACCTTCGTGGCCTCGGCCACCGCCGTCCTCCTGACGGGCGCCACCCCCGTGATCGCCGACGTCGACCGGGACGACCTGCACCTCAGCGCGCGGGCCGTGGCGGACGCCGTGACCGGCAAGACGGTGGCGATCATGCCCGTGCACCTGGCCGGCAGCCCGGCCGACATGGACGCGCTGAACGAGGTGGCCGCCCGCCACGGCCTGGCGGTCGTCGAGGACGCCGCCCAGGCGCACGGCGCCACGTACAAGAACCGCCCGATCGGCGGCCTGGGTGACGCGGGCGTCTACAGCTTCCAGGCGAGCAAGGCCATGACCGCCGGCGAGGGCGGCA
Source organism: Nonomuraea sp. NPDC002799 (assembly GCF_053592075.1). NCBI lineage: Bacteria > Bacillati > Actinomycetota > Actinomycetes > Streptosporangiales > Streptosporangiaceae > Nonomuraea > Nonomuraea sp. NPDC002799. Next base: position 277,697 of record NZ_JBSFVA010000010.1, on the reverse strand, counting down.
TGATCGTCTGCCGTGACGAGAGCGTGTGGCGGCGCGTCTGGTCGACCTGCAACGTCGGGCGCGAGCCCGGCGGCGAGTGGTACGGCCACCCCGCCGCCGGCTGGAACCTGCGTCTCACCGAGATCCAGGCCGCACTGCTGCTCCCGTGGCTGGACCGGCTCGACGCGGAGGTCGACCGCAGGAACGCCACCTGCGACGCCCTGGAACACGAGCTGGCCGCCGTCGAAGGGGTGAGCGTGGTGCCCCAGCCGGAGGGCACGACGCGCGACTCGCGCCACCTGCTCATGCTGCGCGTCGACGCCGGCGTGGATCGCGGCTTCCTGCTCGACGCCATGGCCGCCGAGGGTGTTCCGCTCGACGCCGGATACCCGCAGCTCGGCACGATGGCCGCCCTCACCGCCGAGGGCGCCCGCGCCGAGCCGTCCCCGGCCGCCGACGAGGCCGCCAGGACCGTCGTCTGGGTCCGCCAGGCGATGCTCATGGACGAGACCGCCGCCCAGGACGTGGCCGGCGCCCTGGCGAAGGTGCTGGCGGGTAAGCCGACTGCAACAGGCTCTTAACGACGCCGAAACACCTCGGGAGTCCACTGAAGGAGACTCACCGAGAGCGTGAGGCGCACCTAGGGTTCCGCCGGTTCACGGGTCTGGTCCGAGAGGTGCAGGCGGCCTTCCGTACGAGGCCGCTCCACGGCGGGACAAAAGCCCGGGAGGTCAGCCAAGCCTGGCTGCCTTCCGGCCGGGCGTCGATCATTCGGAGCTCGAATGCACTGGCACCCCCGCAAGCTCCACGACACCTACGGCCCGGAGGCCCGCTTCGCCGTCGAGCGCGAGGCCGAGCTGCCGACCACCGCCTGGGACCGCGAGGTGGCCAGGGCTCTGGAGCTGGGCCTGCCGGGCGCCGACTCCATCGTGGACCGGCGCATCCCCACGTTCTCGCGCGGCGAGCTGCCGCACTTCGCCGGCATCAACACCTTCCTCAAGGCGCCGTACGTCGAAGACGTGCGCATGTGCGGCGACTACGACGTGGCGGTGCTCGGAGCCCCGTTCGACGGTGGCACCACCTACCGCCCCGGCACCCGCTTCGGCCCGCAGGGCATCCGCCGGATCTCCGCCCTGTACGGGCCCTACAGCTTCGAACTGGGCGTGGACCTGCGCGAGTCGATCTCGATGGCGGACCTCGGCGACGTCTTCACCATCCCGGGCAACATCGAGAAGACCTTCGACCAGATCTCCAAGGCCGTCTCCCATGTGTACGCCAGTGGCGCCTTCCCCATCGTCCTGGGCGGCGACCACTCGATCGGCTACCCGACGGTACGCGGCGTCGCCGAGCACCTGTCAGGAAATCTCGGGATCATCCACTTCGACCGGCACGTCGACACCCAGGAGACCGACCTCGACGAGCGCATGCACACGACGCCGTGGTTCCACGCCACCGACCTCCCGAACGTCCCTCCGCAGAACCTCGTCCAGATCGGCATCGGCGGCTGGCAGGCGCCCAGACCCGGCGTGAAGGTCGGGCGCGAGCGCGGCACGACGATCATGACGGTCACCGACTGCGTCGAGATGGGCATCGAGGCCGCCGCCGCGCGGGCGCTGGAGGTGGCCTGGCGCGACGCCGAGGCGGTGTGGTTGTCGTTCGACGTGGACTGCCTGGACGCCGCGTTCGTGCCCGGCACGGGGTGGCCGGAGCCGGGCGGGTTCCTGCCGCGCGAGGTGCTCAAGTTCATCCAGATCATCGCCGACGCCGCGCCGCTGGCCGGGATCGAGGTGGTCGAGTGCAGCCCGCCGTACGACAACGCCGACATCACCTCGCTGATCGCCACCCGCGTCATCTGCGACACCCTCGGCTGCCTGGTCCGCTCCGGCCACCTGCCCGCCCAGAGGAAGGAGGCCGCGCCGTGAAACGCCGGCTCCTGCTCGTCGCCCTGCTGACCGCCTGTACGGCCTGCGGCGGCGGCGCCCCGTCCACCCCCACCGCCTCCTCCGGCAAGCCGGTCACCCTCGGCTTCTCCGCCTGGCCCGGCTGGTTCCCCTGGCAGGTCGCCCAGGAGAAGGGCCTGTTCGCCAAGAACGGGGTCGAGGTCGAGCTGAAATACTTCGACAGCTACACCGACAGCCTCACCGCCCTGGCCACCGGGAACATCGACGCCAACAGCCAGACCCTGAACGACACGCTGGCCTCGGTCTCCGGCGGCGCCCAGCAGACGGTCGTGCTGGTGAACGACAACTCCACCGGCAACGACCAGATCATCGCGAAGTCCGGCATCGCGTCCGTGGCCGACCTCAAGGGCAGGACCGTCGCCGCCGAGCAGGGCACCGTGGACCACTACCTGCTGCTGCTCGCCCTGCGCGAGGCGGGTCTCACCCAGGCCGACATCACCTTCAAACCGCTGCCCACGGACGCGGCGGCGGCCGCGTTCAAGGCGGGGCAGGTGGACGCGGCCGGGGTGTTCGCCCCCTTCACCACGACCGCTCTGGAGCTGCCGGGATCCACGGCCATCGCCACCTCCAAGGACTTCCCCGGAGCGATCCCGGATCATCTCGTGGTGTCGAGGGCGTTCGTCGCGTCGCGGCCCGAGGCGGTGCAGGGACTGGTGAAGACCTGGTTCGACACACTGGCCTGGATCGGGGCGAACAAGACCGAGGCCCAGGCGATCATGGCGAAGCGGGCGGGGGTGAGCGAGCGGGCCTACGCCGACTACGACGCCGGGACCACGATCTTCTCGCTGGCCCAGAACCGGGAGGCGTTCAGCACAGGGGCCCTGGAACGGCAGGCCAAGGAGATCGCCGCGTTCCTCACCGAATCGGGGCTCGCGGACACGGCGCCGCCGCTGGACGGGCTCCTCGATCCGCGCTTCGTCCAAGGGGTGTCGTCGTGACGGACCCCGCCAGGCCGAGCCTGGAGATCGCCGGCGGCGCGATGAGCCGCGCCGCCGCCCTGCGGCGGCCGGGGGAGGGTGGCCGGGGGAGCCGGCCGCCGCTGCCCGAGCGAACCCCACGCGAGGCGTCCGGCCGTGGTGGCGGATTGCTGCCGTGGCGCCTGGCCCTGGCCACGCAGGTCGCCGGCGCGCTGAGGCGGGCGGGCGGCCGGCCGTCGCCCGCGCGCTGGAGCGGGCGGGCGTTGCCCGGCCGGACCCGATGGGGCCTGCGGATCCTGGCGGTCGCCGTTCCCCTGGCCCTCTGGGCGGTCGTCAGCTCGATCGGGGTGGTCGACCCCACGTTCCTGCCCTCGCCCGTGGCCGTCGTCCAGGCGTTCGCGGACATGGCGGCCGGCGGCCAGCTCCTGTCCGACGCGGCGGCCAGCCTGGGCAGGGTGGCGGCCGGATTCGGCCTGGCGGTGGCGATCTCGGTGCCGCTGGGGATGGCGATGGGCACGTCCCAGGTCGCCCTGGCGCTCCTGGAACCGGTGATCGGCCTGCTCAGATACCTTCCGGCGTCCGCGTTCATCCCGCTTCTGATCATCTGGCTGGGCCTGGGGGAGCCGTCCAAGATCGCGATCCTGGTCATCGGGGTGGTCTTCTTCAACACGCTCATGACGGCCGACGCCGTCCGCGCCGTGCCGGGCGAGCTGCGCAAGGCCGCCGCCACGCTCGGCGCCACCCCGGGGGAGACGTTGCGCAAGGTCGTGTGGCCGTACGCGCTGCCTGGGATGCTCGACGCGATGCGCGTCAACGCCGCCGCCGCGTGGAACTTCGTGGTCGTCGCCGAGCTCATCGCCGCCGAGTCCGGGCTCGGCTACCGCATCGTCCGCGCCCAGCGCTTCCTGCAGACCGACCGGATCTTCGCCGTGCTCGTCGTGATCGGCCTCATCGGCCTGGCCATAGACGTCGGCCTCCGGCTGGCCCGCGCCCGCGTGGGGAGGTGGGCGCCATGACCCCGGACGCCATGACCCCGGACGGCAGGCCCCCGGACGGCAGGCCCCCGGACGGCAGGCCCCCGGACGGCAGGCCCCCGGACGGCGTGACGCTCGTGTTGCGGGACGTCGTCAAGGAGTACGCGGGACGGAAGGTTCTCGACGGCATCGGCCTGGAGGTGCCGCGTGGCGACTTCCTGTGCATCGTGGGCGCCAGCGGCTCGGGCAAGTCCACGCTGCTCAGCATGATCGCCGGCTTGGAGCCCGTCACCGGCGGCACGATCGAGCTCGACGGCGTCCCGGTGCGCGGCCCCGGCCCGGAGCGCGGGCTGGTCTTCCAGTCGGGAGCCCTGTTCCCGTTCCTCACGGTCGCCGGGAACGTCGGGTTCGGCCTGCGCCTGCTGCCCCTGTCTCCCCCTGAGCGCCGCCGCCGGGTCGAGTGGTACCTCTCGGAAGTGGGCCTGCTGCCGCTGGCGAACTCCTTGCCCAAGGAGTTGTCGGGCGGGCAGCGGCAGCGGGTGGCGATCGCCCGCGCCCTGGCCTGCGAGCCGTCCGTACTGCTGCTGGACGAGCCCTTCGGCGCCCTGGACGTGCAGACCAAAGAGGACATGCAGGTCTTCCTGCACCAGGTCTGGCAGGACACCGGCGCCACGGTCCTCATGGTCACCCACGACGTGGAGGAGGCCGTGCTGCTGGGACGGCGCGTCATCGTCCTGACCTCCGACCCCGGTCGGGTGGCGGCCGAGCTTCCGGTGCCCCTCGCTGACCACCGGCGGCTCGGCCTCAAACGAACCCCGCAGTTCCTCGCCCTCCGCGCCCACGTCGAAGACCTCGTCAGAGGGCGCGCGCGGAGCGGCGCGTGAGAACGCGGGCACCGGACCCGTCCTGTACGCCCCCGGCGGCCACCTCGACCTGGCCCGTCACCACGGCGTCACCCCTCCCGGCCCATGAGCTCCCGTCGGCGGCGCAGCAGGGCCGCGCGCCGGGCATGAGCGCGGACGGTCAGCCCCAGCGACAACACGACGAACGCGGCCCCGGTCACCAGCGCCATCGGCTGGGCGGCGACCGTGGCCACCAGCGCGGTCGTGGCGGCCGACGCGGCCAGGGCGAGCCAGCCGGCGATCACCCGGTCGGTCGCGAACAGCGGCGCCCGGCGCGCGAGCAGCCAGCCCCCGTAGCCCGCCCACGCCAAGCAGAACACCAGGAGCAGGCCGAACGCCAGACGGGTGCGGTCCGGCAGCGGCCCCGGCTCGCTCGACCACAGCGCGGCCACGAACACCGCCCCCGCCGTCCCGGCCACGAGCGCCACCACTCCGCGCACCCGCTTCCCCGGCGCCAGCGCCGGCTCCAGCCGTTCCAGCACCTCCTCGACCGAGCGCCCCGCCTGATCACCCAGGCCCTGGCGCGGCTGATCTCCCGCGTCCTCCCGCGGCTCCCCTTTCGAGCCCTTCATCGGCTCGCCGTCCGGGTCCTCCGGTGGCAGACGACGCTTATCCGTCATGGGTCGGTCCCTTCTCCCTCAGGCGGCGACGGGCTCGGTTGAGCCTGGACTTGACCGTTCCGGCCGGAACCCCGCAGATCTGCGCGCACTCCGCCACCGACAGGTCCTCCAGGTAGTGCAGGACGAGGATCTCCCGCTCGATCACCGGCAGCCCGGCCAGCGCCGTCACCAGCCCCGCCCGGTCCACCACGGCCGCCACCGGATCCTCGGCGACCGGCTCGGGCCGCTCGGCGCGCTCGGCCCTGGCGTACTCCTCGCGCAGCCGGTCCGTCACCGCCCGCCGGGCGATGGTGAACAGCCACGGCGCGAACCGGGCCGGATCACGCAGCCGGGGCAGCCCGCGCACCACGGCCAGCCAGACCTCCTGGGCCACGTCGTCGGCCCGCGACGGGTCCAGCATGCGCCGCACGTACGTCCGCACCGGCTCGTGCCACAGGCGTACCAGCTCGGCCAGCGCCGCGCGCTCGCCCAGCTGGGCGCGCACCACCAGCAGCTCATCGTTCATCCTCAGCCTCCCGTCACCCTGCTCAGTCGGGCGGGAAGGCCGTCGGGTTCACGCCGTCTCGACGATCAGGCAGGCACGCTCGCGGGTGCGGTCGGCGGCGAACCAGGCGCGCTCCGCCGCGAACCACTCGCGCCACCGCGGCTCCAGCGCGGCCCCGTCCCGCTCCAGGACGCGCGCGAGGCGCACCGCCTCGGGGGCCTCCACCCAGACGGTGTACGCCAGCAGGTCCGCGATCGACACCCGCGCCGTGCCCACGCCCTCGATCACGAGCACCGGCGCGACGGGAACCTCGACCCGCTCCTTGTACGCCCCGCGCACCCAGTCGTACCTGCGGAAACCTCCCGGCAGGCCGCGCCGGAGCGGCTGCAGCACCTGCGACTCCAGCGCGTGGAACCAGCCCTGCGGCCCTTCGTCCCACGGCACCGGGAAGTCGTCGCTGTGAATCACCTGGCAGTCCAGCTCCGCCGCCAGCCCCATCGCGTACGTCGTCTTGCCCGCCCCGGCCGGTCCGTCCACGGCCACCAGCCGGACCGGCCCGCAGGAGGGCGGGAGCCGGCGGATGTGCGCAACGGGCGAAACCACCGACCCAGGGTAGATGACCGGAGACGGACGCCTGAGAGAATGTTCTTTCACCCGGACGCAAGTAGGAGGTTGATCTTGCTCGGACCCCTCGCGGACATCGTCGTGCTCGACCTGTCCAGGGCCCTGGCCGGGCCACACGCCGCGCAGATGCTCGGCGATCTGGGCGCTCGGGTGATCAAGGTGGAGCATCCGGACGGAGGCGACGAGTCGCGCGGCTGGGGACCGCCGTTCGTCGGGCCGGATCACGATATTTCCACCTATTTTCTGGCGGCCAATCGCAACAAGCAGTCCATCGCCGTCGATCTCAAATCGGCCGAGGGCAAGCTGCTCATCGAGCGCCTCGTCCGCCAGAGCGACGTCCTCGTCGAGAACTTCCGTACCGGCGTCCTCGACCGCCTCGGCTTCTCCGTCGAGCGCCTCCACGAGCTCAACCCGCGCCTGGTCGTCCTGTCGATCACCGGCTTCGGCCACGACGGCCCCGAAGGCGGGCGGCCGGGCTACGACCAGATCGCCCAGGGGGAAGGCGGCCTGATGTCGCTGACCGGCCCCTCGGCCGAGGAGCCCTACCGGGTCGGCGCCTCCATCGCCGACCTGCTCGCCGGCATCCACGGCGCTTACGGCGTGGCCGGCGCCCTCTATGAGCGCGAGCGCACGGGCAAGGGCCGGGTGGTCCGCACGTCGCTGCTGGCCGCCGTCACCGGCGTGCACTCCTACCACGGCACCGCCTGGACGGTCGGCGGCAAGGTGCCCGGCGCGGGCGGCAACCACCACGCCTCCATCGCCCCCTACGGCGCCTTCCGCTGCGCCGACGGCATGCTGCAGATCGCCGCGGCCAACGACGGGCAGTGGAAGAAGGTCGCCGCACTGCTCGACATTGACTTTAATGAGGCGAAATATGCGACAAATAGGGAAAGGTTTGCGCACCGGGATGAGCTGATCGCCGGCATGGAGAAGGCCCTGGCCGCCCACGACCGCGCCTTCTGGCTGGCCAGGCTGGGGGAGGCGGGCGTGCCCGCGGGCGCCATCAGGTCGCTCGACGAGGTCTACGGCTGGGCGCAGACCCGGTCGCAGGGCCTGGTGGTCGAGGTGGCGCACCCCGTGCTCGGCACGATCGAGCTGCCGGGGCCGCCGCTGCGCTTCGACGGGCTGGAGGGAGCGGAGCACACCGCGCCGCCCGCCCTCGGCCAGGACGGCGACGCCGTGCTCGCCTGGCTGGAAGAACGCGAGCGATGATCCATCATTCGTGGCACCGAGCGACGGGGTTCGTGCGTCAACATTGCAACGCAGGCTGACATCAAGGGAGCGATAGTGAGCCGTCCGGACGCGCGCACACTGATGGAAACGGTCCTCGACAAGGGATCGTGGAAGTCGTGGGACGCTCCGCCCGCCGATCCGGCGGAGCCCGGCTCCTCCTACGCCGACGAGCTGGCCGCGGCCCGCGTCAAGTCCGGCTACGACGAGGCGGTCATCACCGGCGAAGGGCTGCTCGGCGGACGCCGGGTGGCCATCGCGGCCTGCGAGTTCTCGTTCATGGCGGGGTCGATCGGGATGGCGGCGGCCGAGCGGATCACGGCCGCGGTGGAGCGGGCCACCCGCGAGCGGCTGCCGCTGCTCGCCGCGCCCGCCTCGGGCGGCACCCGCATGCAGGAGGGCGCGCTCGCGTTCGTCCAGCTCGTGAAGATCACCGTCGCGATCCAGGCCCACCGGGCGGCCGGCCTGCCCTACCTGGTCTACCTGCGCCATCCGACCACGGGCGGGGTGCTCGCGTCGTGGGGGTCGCTCGGGCAGGTCACCGCGGCCGAGCCGGGGGCGCTGATCGGGTTCCTGGGGCCGCGCGTGTTCGAGTCCCTGCACGGCTATTCGTTCCCCGAAGGCGTCCAGGTCGCCGAGAACCTCCACCGCAACGGCCTGGTCGACGCGGTGGTGGCGGCCGAGGAGGCGCGCGAGGTCGCGATCAGGGCGCTGACCGTGCTCGCCGCCGACCGCTCCGGCATCGTGGCCGGTCCGGCCCCCGAGGAGGACCTGCGGCCCGTGGAGGCGTGGGAGGCGATCACCCGCTCACGCCGCGACGACCGGCCGGGCCTGCGTACGCTGCTCAAGCTCGCCGCCACCGACGTGACCCCGCTCAGCGGCACCGGGACCGGCGAGAAGGAGCCGGGGCTGGTGTTGGCGCTGGCCAGGTTCGGCACCGCGCCGGCCGTGGTGCTCGGCCAGGACCGGCGGCTCCAGCGCGCCAACTCGCCGCTCGGCCCCGCCGGGCTCAGGGTGGCCAGGCGCGGCATGCGGCTGGCCGCCGAGCTGGGCCTGCCGCTCGTCACCGTGATCGACACGGCGGGGGCGGACCTGTCGAAGGGGGCTGAGGAGGGCGGGCTGGCCGCCGAGATCGCCCGCTGCCTGGCCGAGCTGGTCATGCTCGACGCGCCCACCGTCTGCGTGCTGCTCGGTGAGGGCGCGGGCGGCGCCGCGCTGGCGCTGCTGCCCGCCGACCGCGTGTTGTGCGCCCAGCACGCCTGGTTGTCGCCGCTGCCGCCGGAGGGCGCCTCGGCCATCCTCTACCGGTCGGTCGACTTCGCGCCCGAGATCGCCCAGGCCCAGCACATCCGCGCCACCGACCTGCGCCGCGACGGCGTCGTCGACCGGGTCATCCCCGAGTTCCCCGACGCCGCCTACGAGCCCAGGCAGTTCTGCGAGCGGGTGGGGCGGGCACTGGAGTACGAGATCGCCAACCTGATGCGGGTGGACCCGGCCGACCGTGCCGCGGCCCGCCTGTCCCGCTACCGCAACCTGGGAGCCTCCGGCGCCTGAGCCACCACCTCGGGTCCGACCGGGCCTTCGGTGGCCGCCGCGCCGGTGGTCTGCTCGGAGGTTTCGGTGGCCGCCAGGTCGGTGGTCTGCTCGGAGGTGCCGGTGGCCGCCGCGCCGGTGGTCTGCTCGGAGGTTTCGGTGGCCGCCAGGTCGGTGACCCGTCCGGAGGTGCCGGTGGCCGCCAGGGCGGCGGCGAACAGGATGAGCTGGTTGAGCACCTTGAGGAACAGGAGCATGCCGGCGGCGCCCGCGACGACCTGGTAGGCGGGGTTGGCCACGGTCAGGTTGACGTACGCCTGACCCAGGGTCTTGAGAATTTCCAGGCCGAACGTGATCACGAGCGCGGGACCGAGCACCCGGCGCAGCGGCAGCCGCAACCGGGGCGGCGCGCTCAGCAGCGCCATGGCCAGCAGGGTGTTGACGCCCAGCCCGAGCACGAACACGGCCGCGCCGAGCACCCATTGGGCGGGCACGCCGTCCGGGCCCACGGTCAGCACGAGCAACCAGATCAGCAGCCGCTCGGCGGCGAAGGCGACGGCGAGCGACAGCGCGAGCAGCAGTCCGAGGCCGAAGACCACGCCCAGATCGATGAGCTGGCGCAGGAAGAAGTTGCCCGGATACTCCTCCAGCCGCCAGATCGCCCGGCTGGCCGACCGCATCGTGTCCATCCAGAACAGGCCCGTGAGCGGCAGCGCGACGAACGCCACCACGCCGGCCGTGCCCCGGGCGTCCCGCAACGCCTCGACGTCCAGGCGCGGGAAGTTCTCGCTCAGATAGTGCTGCACCGTGGCGATGACCGTCGGGTCGTCCAGCACGCGGCCGAGGATCGCGAAGGCCAGCAGGCCCAGCGCGAAGGTGGCGAAGAAGGCGTAGTAGGTGAGGGAAGCCGATAACCGGCCGCCGTCGGCTTGGTCGTAGCGCACCACGGCGCGCACCAGATGGTCCAGCCAGCCGCATCGGCTGCGGGCTCGCCGCCAGCCGGTGGCCAGGCCCTTGGCCGACCGCTGAATCGCTGCGGTGCCGTTCATGATGAGAGCTCTGCCCTTTCCCGGCGCTCGCATGGGTGCTGAGGGAAGATCGTCGCCCGGGCACGGGAACGGGCCCCCCTCCGCCACCACGCGATCATGAGCGGTTCAGTGGCGCGGCCTGCCCAGGGTGACGAGCAGGTCCTCGTGCAACTGGAACCACACGGCGTGGTAGGACTCGGTGGTGTCCGCCAGGTGATCCAGCTCGCCGGCCCTGGCACGCGTGAGCGCGCCGGTGAGCCGGACCCGATAACGGCCGAACCGCGAGATCAGCGCCGACAACTCCCCGCAGACGGCGTCGGCGCGCCCGTCGAAGTCGATGAACAGGTCGAGGACCCGGGAGTCGTAGGCGGGATCGCTGTGGTCGTTGAGCGCCGCGACGCCGTCGGTGGAGCGCATCTGCCAGGCCGTGCACAGGTCGAGCAGCTCCGGGTTGAGCAGCAGGAAGTCGTCGAACGCCGCCGCCACCGCGCCCCTGGCCCCGGCCGCGTCCAGCTCCTGCGAGATCCGCTCGGCGTCCGCGGCGCGGCCCTCGTCGGTCAGACCCCACCCGCCGAAGTCGCCCGCGACGTGGGTGACCAGGCCGGCCACCCCGAGATCGATGAGCTCGGACTCCGCGTCGGGCTCGGGCAGCCCCGTCGCCTCGGCCACCCGGCCGAGGCCGGCGAACCCGATGCAGCGAAGGGCGTGCAGCACCAGCAGGTCGGTGTCGGTCGGATGAGGAGATTTCGGCACGGCGCCAGGCTACACCGATGATCCGCATGCACGGGGGTGGCGGCTCAGGGGACGGGAACGCGTTCGACCCGGATGGAGAAGACCTCCTCCCGGGGCACCACGACCTCGTAGGCGCCGTGATCGACCATCCAGTAGCCCAGCGCCTCCGCCTTCATCCCGCTGTGCCCGGTGTAGGCGATGTGCAGCCCGTCGTCGTCCTCGTCGAGCACGATGCACGGCTCGCCGCCGAACGCCCCCACCGTGCGGATCAGCACCAGCCACTCCACCTGCGCCCTCGGCACGCTCCGCCGCCAGTAGCCGGCGACGGCCTCGAACCCCTCCACCTCGACCTCGCTGAACAGCACCACCTGATCGTTGTCGGGGCCGAGGGCGGCGGGCAGGGTGTGCTCGCCGAAGCGGGCGACGAAGCCGGAGGCGACCGGCGCGATCTCGTCGCTCATGCGGCGGGCCGCCAGGTCAGCCCGTCGTACGCGGCGAAGGGCCGCTCGCCGTCCTCGCTCACGTGCACGATCTCCGCCCCGGCCGGAATCGGCATCGGCACGGTGTGGAACTGCGGCACCACGTGCTCCGACGAGGTCGTGAACCCGTTGCCGGCGAAGGGTGGCGCGTCGCTCCAGTCACCGCCCATGTGCGGCCCGTACGGGACCGCGTAGGTGTCGACGTCGCGCGCGTGCCAGCGCATCAGGTAGAGCTCGGGCACCTCGGCGAACAGGTCCGACCCGTCGAAGGACAGGTCGAGCCCGTGGTAGAGGGACTCCGGCGTGGTCAACCGCACGCAGTCCTGCACCCGGTAGACGTAGCCCGAGATGACGGTGCGTTTGCCCGAGAGGTAAGGCACGAGCAGACGCGGCGGGACAACCTTCTGCATCTGCGTTCCGCTCACTGTTCTACTTTACGGTCGGTTGACGTCAGAGCACCCGATGTTGGAGGCAGGGGAGGGTGGCTCTGGCCGTCGTGGTCCATTCGTGATCCACCCGCGCCACCTGCACGCCCGGGGCGGTGCCGGCGTCGGCGCGGATCACGCCCAGCGGATCGACCAGCATGCTGCGCCCGACCCCGAACCCGTCGGAGGACTCGGCCGGGTTGGGCGCCTGCCCGACGGCCGCCGTCCACGTCGTGTTCTCCAGCGCGCGCGCCCGGACCAGGGTGACCCAGTGCTCCTCCTTGAGCGGCCCGGAACCCCAGGCGGCGATCACCGCGAACAACTCCGCGCCCCCGTCGACCAGCGCCCTGAACAGCTCGGGGAAGCGCACGTCGTAGCACGTCGCCAGCCCGATCCGGATCCCGGCCAGCTCCACGACCACGGGCTCGGCGCCGGGCGCGACCAGATCCGACTCCTTCGCGCCGAAGGAGTCGAACAGGTGGATCTTCCGGTAAGCCGCCTTCAGCGCGCCCTGCGCGTCGAGGGCCACGGCCGTGTTGCGCACCCGGCCCTCACCGGACTCGAAGACCCCGGCGATCACCGGCAGCCCGTGCTCCCTGGCGGCCTCGGCCAGGCCCGAGACGAACGGCCCGTCCAGGGGCTCGGCCAGGTCGGTGACGCGCCTGCCGTAGCGGGTGAGGGTGGCCTCGGGAAAGATCGCGAGGTCGGCCCCCTCGGCTCTGGCGAGCGCCTCCCTGGCCCTCTTGAGGTTCGTCGACGGGTCAGGGGAGACCGGGATCTGGCAGAGGGCGATTGTGGTCACGGCCCGACTCTAACCGGTTGGGCACCAGTCGAAACCAGGTCAGGCAGCGCCAGGTCCACTCCAGCGGGCCGTACCTGTATCTCGCCAGCCACCAACGGCTGAGCAGGAGCTGCGCGCTCAGCGTCACCACCGTCAGCGCCACCACCGACCATCGGGTGCGGTCGGCGTTGAGCAGCGGCGTGGCCGCGACGATCACCGCGGTGCCGGTGACGTAGTTGGTCAGCGCCATCCGGCCCAGCGGCTCCAGCACCGCCGACGACCAGGGCCGCAGGACGAGCAGCAGGCCCAGTGAGTACGCCGCCGCGCCCGCCAGGGCGGCCACGCTGTAGACGACCCACTCGTTCGTCATCACCCACGCGCCGGTCAGCAGCAAGGTGGCCAGGGCCGTGACCGCGAAGGCCGGCACCAGCAGCCGCCTGGACGGACGCAGCTGCCACAACCCCATGCCGACCAGGAACACCCCGGGAATGAGCAACACGCCGCCGCCGGCCAGGACTCCCCACGTGACCACCACGAGCCCCAGCAGCAGCACCGGCAGGCCGGCGGCCAGGAACGAGGCGGGCAGCAGCACCAGCACGCCGTAGAAGGCGTAGTCGGTCAGCACCTCGCCCTCGTAGAAGGTGTGCTGGAGGTAGCCGAAGCAGAACAGCCAGAACAGCCTGCTCAGCAGCGCCCACCGGCTGTTGCCGCGCAGGAACAGCATGAAGCTGATCCCGAACAGCAGCGAGAAGACGGGGTAGAACCGGCTCTGGACCAGCGCCTCGATCGTCCAGTCGAGCGCCGTCCGCGGCTCGTGGACGGTGTGCTGCCAGGTGTTGACCAGCATGATGCCGCCCACCGCGAAGCCGCGGAGGGCATCGAGCTCACGGATGCGCGTCATAGGAACCAGGTGAACCACCATACGAGGAAACCGGCGCTGATGGCGGTCGCCGCCATCAGCGGCCAGCGGCGGTGGCGGAGCAGGGCCGCGGCGGTCAGCACGGCCGAGCCGCCCGCGATCCAGGTGTAGGCGTCGATCAGGTCGGGGACGCCGACGGCCAGGGCGGTCCCGTTCCGGCCGGCCAGGGTGAGGACGGACTGGACGATGAGCCCGCCGAACGCCACGCCCGACAGGCCGCCGAAGGCCACCAGGCCCCGGCCCTTCAGCGCGCCCGTGAGGAGCTGGATCAGGGACGCCAGCACGAACAGCACGAAGGGCACGGCCAGCCAGGGGGACCGGGAGATCTGGTACGGCGCCCCGGTCACGTGCAGACCGCCCGTCCGCGCACCGGCGCCGTCGAGACAGGGGGCGGCCGGTTGGGCGGCCGGTGAGGCGGTCGGTGGGGCGGCCGGGTCGCCGACGAACGCGACGATCTTGCCCCGGGCGCAGGCGCTGGTCGGGAAGACGGCGTGGGAGGCGCCGGCGAACTCCTCGAAGCGGCCGGCCGGCAGGGCCTCGGCGGCCGGCCTGCTGGTCCTGGGCGGGGTGGTGGGGTCGTACTGGCCGCCCAGGACGTAGACGGGGGCCTTGGTGGTGGCGTTGACGGGCTGGGACTTGGGCAGTTGCCAGGCAGTACAGACCGCCTTATCCGCATTTATGGTGAATGACTTGGAAGTGGAGGTGTTGAACGGGACCTCGTCCTGGCACTGCACCGCGTGATACGACCCGGACGCGTGCGTCATCAGCCCCTCGCCCGCCGCGTCGGCCAGCGGGCGCAACAACTCGTCGTGCCCGTCCGCCAGCGCGGCGACCATCGCCGGCGCCACCTCGGCCACCTCCGCCTCGCGCAGCGCCTCCGCCATGAGCGCGGCCACGTCGTCGCCGCTCAGCCACGCCGTGAACGCCCTGCCGAGCAGCGGATCGGTCGCCGGCACCCGCGCGGGCGTCCTGTTGAGCCTGGCCGTCATGGCGGCGAACGCGTCCCGCACCCCCAGCCGCGCCATCGTGTCGGACAGGTTCCGTCCGGCGTCGTCGTACCAGGCGACCCCCTCCGGCAGGAACGAGTCGAGCACCACCGAGCGCACGCCCTGCGGGTCGGCCGCGGCCGCGGCCAGCATGACCCTGGTCGTGTGGCTGACGCCGAACAGGTTCCAGGAGGGGTAGCCGAGCTGCTGCCGTAACGCGACCACGTCGGCCGCGATCTCCTTTGTCCGGTAGCCCCGCAGGTCGACGCCCTGCTCGCGGAGCCGGTCACGGCACCTGACCGCGGCGGCGGCGACGTCGGCGGGCGGGCGGCGCACCTGCCCGAGCAGCGCCCCGGCCGTCTCGGGACAGCCCAGGGCCGGCCTGGACCAGCCGCTGCCGCGCTGCTCTACCGTCACCACGTCGCGATCGGGGAACATCTCGCTCAGAAGTCCCGTGAGCTGGAGCGACGACGACGCGGGCCCGCCGCCCATGTAGACGATCGGGTCGGGTTTGCGGTCCTTCGCGGCCGAGGTGCGGACCGCGTAGGCGACCTCGATCCGCCGCTCCGGCGCGTCCCTACGCTCGGGAACCACGAGGAAGCCGCAGGAGGTGCGGGGCGGCATGGCGACCGGGCAGGCGGGAGGTCCGGCGTCGGCCGAGGTCACGACGGGGGGAGCGGTCAGGGCGAGAGCGAGCACGACCCGAGTGATCACCAGACGAACACTAATAGTCTGGGACCGTGACCGAACCACTTGTAAGCAGGATGCGCGCCTTCGGCACGACCATTTTCGCCGAGATGAGCGCGCTGGCCGTACAGACCGGGGCGATCAATCTGGGTCAGGGCTTCCCCGACACCGACGGGCCCGCGGCGATGCTCGACCGCGCGGTCCAGGCGATCGGCGCGGGCGCCAACCAGTATCCGCCGGGCCCCGGGCTCCTGGAGCTGCGCCGGGCGGTCTCCGACCACCACGCGGCCCACTACGGGCTGGACTACGACCCGGCGAACGAGATCCTGGTCACGGTGGGCGCCACGGAGGCCATCGCGGCGAGCGTGCTGGCGCTGTGCGAGCCGGGCGACGAGGTGATCGCGTTCGAGCCCTACTACGACTCCTACGCCGCCTCGATCGCGCTGGCCGGAGCCCGGCTCGTCGCCGTCACGATGCGGCCGGTCGAGGGCCGCTTCACCTTCGACCCCGACGAGCTGCGCGCCGCCGTCACCCCGCGGACCAAGGCCATCCTGGTCAACTCGCCGCACAACCCGACGGGCACGGTGTTCACCCGCGCGGAGCTGACCGTCATCGCGGAGTTGTGCCGGGAGCGCGAGCTGATCGCGATCACCGACGAGGTGTACGAGCACCTGACGTTCGACGGGGTCGAGCACATCCCGCTGGCCACGCTGCACGGCATGCGCGAGCGCACCGTCATGATCTCCTCCGCCGGCAAGACGTTCTCGGTGACCGGGTGGAAGACCGGCTGGGTGTGCGCGCCGCCCCCGCTGCTGTTGGCGGTGCAGACGGTCAAGCAGTTCCTCACGTTCACGGCGAGCGCGCCCTGGCAGCTCGCGGTGGCCTTCGGGCTCCGGCACGAGCTGGAGTGGGTGGCGGCGCTGCGGTCCGGGCTGCAGGACAAGCGCGACCGGCTCATGGAGGGGCTGGCGGCGGCCGGGTTCGCCGTGTTGCGGCCGGCGGGGACGTACTTCGTGCAGACCGACATCCGGCCGCTGGGCTTCGAGGACGGTCTTGAGCTCACCCGCCGCCTGCCCGAGCTGGCCGGGGTGGTCGCCATCCCCACGCAGGTCTTCTACGACCATCCCGAGCGGGGGCGGCACTTCGTGCGGTTCGCGTTCTGCAAGAAGGACGAGGTCATCGACGAGGCGGTGACCCGGCTGAAGCGCCTGTCGGCCTGACGCGCCGGGCGCCCGTGGCGGCGAGCGCCGTCGCGGACGGCGCCGGCCACCGCCGGCGCGTCACGGTGTCCGGCCGTCGCGAGCGCGTCACGGCCCGGTCATCGCGGACGCGTCACGTGGCGGGTTCGTCCAGCGGGGTCAGCGCCTCCGTGGCGGCCTCGTGCTCCATCCCGGTCGCCTCCAGCAGATCGACCACCACCGAACGGAGCTGCGCGATGATCACGTGCGCCGAGAACCCGAGCCCGTCGGGCCGTTCCCGCGCCGCCACCGCCAGCAGCGCCTGCCGCGCCAGCGTCGGCTCGCGCCCGGCTCCCAGCTCCAGTTGCAGCAGCAGCGCCGCCTCCGACACCTCCCGCATCGCCTCGGCCAGCGCGGCCGGTGGGGGACTGGCCTCGCCGAGCGCCGCCAGCGTCCGCCTGGCCAGCACCCGGGCGTTGCGGAGCGCCAGGTCCACGGGAACGGCGGCGGTCTCGTAGCGGGCCAGCCGGGCCCGCCGGTGCCAGTGCAGCGGTGAGATCATGATGATCTCCTTGCTGGTCTCCAGCGCCATCCCGAACTCCTCCACCGCCGCCTGCGTGTCGCGCGCCTCCTCCAGCGCGTCGGCGGCCAGCTCCACGTCCCGCTTCTCGATCGCCTCGGCCGCCCGCTCCATCACCGTGGACAGCGCGTCGAGCACCCCGGACAGATGTTTGGCCGCGATCGTGAACGGGCTCGCGGGCAGCAGCGCCACCGCCGCGATCCCGACGATGCCGCCGGTGAGCGCGTCGGCCATCCGGTCCAGCCCGCCGACCCCCTCGCCGGGCACCAGCGTGGCCACCAGCACGGCGGACGACCCGGCCTGCGCCACGAAGAGCGCGCCGCTGTTCAGCAGCACCGCCACGGCCATCGCCAGGCCGACCACCAGCGCGAGCTGCCAGGCGCCCGAGCCGATCTGGGACACCAGCAGGTCGCCGATGCCGACTCCGAGGCTGACGCCCACCACCAGCTCCGCCACCCGGCGCAGCCGCTGACCGAGCCCGACGCCCACGCAGATCAGCACGGAGATCGGGGCGAAGAAGGGGCGGGGGTGGCCGAGCAGTTCGACGGCGACGAACCAGGCCAGCGCGGCTCCGACCGCGCACTGCGCGATGGAGGGCGCCATCAGGCCGAACGTGCCCAGCCGTTCCTTCACATGATCGCCGAGCCTCGTTCGCACCTCTCCACCTTGGCGGATCTATATGACGTTACGGTCACATTTGCCCCGGCAAGGACGTTTTCGTCCCGGCCAAGTTTCCGCTCTCCCGCACGTCAGGGCCGCTGGATCGCCTCCGCCGGTCAGGCGTCCAGGAAGGAGTCGACGGCCCGCAGAAACGCGGCGCGCGCGTTGACGTGGACCAGGTGCCCCACCTCGATCACCACGTACGCGGCCCCCGGGATGCGCGCCGCCAGCCCCTCGGAGTCGAACGGGCTCAGCCGGCCGCCCCCGATCACCAGCGTCGGCGCGGTGATCTTCGCCAGCTCGTCCACCCAGGCGGGATCGGGATGCAGGAGCTGCCGCTCGGTGTCGTGCATCATCCGCCAGTCGAACCCGGTGGAGTCGTCCTCCACGAGCGGCGCCCGCCCTTCGAGCGGGACCGGCGGCGCCGGATCCTCCAGGACGAGCCGCTCGACCCGATCCGGACGGCTCATGGCCAGGTGGTAGCCCACCGCGCCGCCGAGCGAGTGGCCGATCAGCGTGGCCCGGCCGATGCCGAGCCGATCGAGCAACCCGGCGACGTCCTCGGCCATGGCGGGCAGCGGGTACGCGCCCGTGTGGTCGCTGCCCCCGTGGCCGCGCAGGTCGAGGGCGAAGACGTGGTAGCGGTCGGCGAAGTGCTGGGTGACGCCGTTCCAGTCGTTGTGGTTCGCGGTGCGACCGTGGATCAGCACGAGCGGCGGAGCCGTGGGGTCGCCTTCCTCGCGGTATACGAGCTTGATCCCGTTAACGTGCGCTTCGCGAATCACATCCGGCACCCTACCGCCACGACGACGCTCGGCTCGCGTCCCCGGCCGTTCGCACTGAGCGCACCTTGACATCGTCGGCGGAGTTCATGGGCACACATTGACCATGAACCCCGCTGACCGGCTCGGCTAGCGTCGCCAGGGGGCTAGCGAGGAAGGGATATCCGCATGCCGGACCCGATCGAAGTGCGCAAGGTGCCCATCGAGAGCGTCACCGACGCCTCCGGGTTGTCGCGGCTCATCGCCGACGGGGTGATCGAGGCGCACCGCGTGCTCGCCGTCGTCGGCAAGACCGAGGGCAACGGCGGTGTGAACGACTACACGCGCATCCTGGCCGACCGCGCCTTCCGTGAGGTGCTGGCCGAGCATGGGCATCCGGCCCCGGACACCGTTCCGCTGGTGTGGTCGGGCGGCACCGACGGGGTGCTGAGCCCGCACGCCACCATCTTCGCCACCACGGCCGGCGCGCCCGCCTCCGACGAGCCGCGGTTGTCGGTGGGCGTGGCGATGAGCGAGGTGATCCTGCCCGAGGACATCGGGCGGCCCGCCATGGTGGAGAAGGTCGCCGCCGGGGTGCGCGAGGCGATGAAGACCGCCGGCATCGACGATCCGCGTGACGTCCACTACGTGCAGACCAAGACGCCGCTGCTCACCCTGGCCACCATCACCGACGCCAAGAGCCGCGGCCAGGACACCGCCATCGAGGACACAGGCCCCTCCATGGACCTGTCCAACTCCACCACCGCCCTGGGCGTCGCCGTCGCCCTCGGCGAGATCGAGATGCCGCGCGCCGACCAGATCCACAAGGACCTGTCGCTGTATTCGTCGGTGGCCTCCTGCTCCTCCGGCGTGGAGCTGGATCGGGCGCAGATCGTGCTGGTGGGGAACGTACGCGGCATCGGCGGGCGCTACCGCATCGGCCACAGCGTCATGAAGGACGCCCTGGACGCCGACGGCATCTGGGAGGCCATCAGGGACTCCGGCCTGTCCCTGCCCGGCCGCCCGCACCATTCCGACCTCGGGGACCGGCTGGTGAACGTCTTCATGAAGTGCGAGGCCGACCCGTCGGGGCGGGTGCGCGGCCGGCGCAACATCATGCTGGACGACTCCGACGTGCACTGGCACCGGCAGATCAAGGCCACGGTGGGCGGGGTGGCCGCCGCGGTCACGGGTGATCCCGCGGTGTTCGTCTCGGTGGCCGCCGTCCACCAGGGGCCGTCGGGCGGCGGACCCGTGGCGGCCATCGCCGACCTCGGCTAGCTCGCGAGGGGCCCGGTCGGCTCGGCCGGTTTCAGAGGAGCACGGTCAGGCTCCGGCTAGGTCCAGGGGAGCACGGTCAGCTCGGGCCAGGTGCCGGCCCACCGCTCCGCCTTGGCCTCGTAGACGTGCCGCGGGGCCTGGCGGGGATTGGGCCGGACGACGAGGTCGAAGGCGTCGGCCACGCCGTACGGGGCGTGCAGCCGCCACGCGCCGGAGCCTGTGAGCCGGACGCCGAGGCAGCAGGCCGTGGCGGGGAAGGAGCCGATGGCGTCCTCGGCGCTGACGTAGGGCGGGCAGGGCACGCCGAAGCGCCGCTCGTACCAGAGGTGCACGCGAGCCTCGTTGCGGATCTCCACGGGCACGTCGCCGAACACCTCCCGGCCGGCCCTGATGGCCCTGTCCTCGGCTTCCCACGACAGATCGGTGGAGTCGTAATAGATGAGGTCGTAGTCCTTGATGCCGTGCTCGGGGGCCCGGCCGGTCACGTGGTTCCAGATGGTCTGCGCGACCGCGCCCGCCGCGACCCACCAGCCGGGCAGGTCGAGGGCGCGGGCCTGGCGCAGGACGGCGGTCAGGGCCGGGTTGCCGTCCAGCACGGCGCGCACGGCGGGGAGTTGCTCGTCGAGGGGGAGGCGTCCTATCCGCACCAGACCCATGGTGTCACCGGAAGGGTAGCCGGGCGGCTTTCTCTACCTATATAGAGTTCGAGTCATGCGGAGCGATCCACGGATGACCCTGCCCACGCAAGCGGTCCTCCGCGTGCTCCTGAGCGAGCCCGAGCGTGACCGGTACGGGCTGGAGCTGTGCGGGCTGGCCGGGCTGGCCGGCGGCAGCGTCTATCCCATCCTGGCCAGGCTGGAGCGGATCGGCTGGGTGGAGAGCCGCTGGGAGGACCCGGAGAGGCACGTGGAGCAGGGCCGCCCGCGCCGCCGCTACTACCGCCTCACCACCGACGGTGCCGAGCGGAGCCGCGCCGCCATCGCCGGGGCCTACCGCTCGCGCAGGCGACCCGTTCCCGGCCGGCTGTTCCGCCCCGGGCCGGCGGGCGGCGGATCGTGAGCGGCAGGCGGCGAGTCGTGAGCGGGGAGAGGCGAGTCGTGAGCAGCGAAGGGAACGTCGCGAGCGGCGAGGGGACGGCGGACGGCTCGCTCCGGCCGGTGCTGAACGCCGTCGGCGGCACGCTCACCGGTGCGGAGCTGCGGCTGGTCGAGCGGGCTTACCTGGTGGCCGCCTACTGGCACCGGGGCCGGCGGCGATGCAGCGGCGATCCGTACATCACCCATCCGGTCGCCGTGGCCGCGATCCTGGCCGAGCTGGGCATGGGGCACGACCTGCTCTGCGCGGCCCTGCTGCATGACGTGCTGCACGACGTGCTGCCGGGCACCGGTTGCCCGGAGGCGGAGCTGGTGCGCGAGTTCGGGGAGCCGATCGCCGGCCTGGTGCGTGAGCTGGACCCGCTCGATGATCAGTCGTCACGGCCGCAGGACTGGGTCGCCACCACGGACACCCGCGTGCTGACGATCAGGCTGGCGCACCGGCTGCACAACCAGCGGACGATGCGGTTCCTGGCCGAGGAGAAACAGCGGTCGAAGAGCCGGCAGACGCTGGAGCTGTACGCCCCGGTCGCCGGGATGATCGGGTTACGCCAGATCCAGGAGGAGCTCGAAGGGCTGGCCACCGCCACACTG
Source organism: Nonomuraea sp. NPDC002799 (assembly GCF_053592075.1). NCBI lineage: Bacteria > Bacillati > Actinomycetota > Actinomycetes > Streptosporangiales > Streptosporangiaceae > Nonomuraea > Nonomuraea sp. NPDC002799. Next base: position 256,288 of record NZ_JBSFVA010000010.1, on the reverse strand, counting down.
GCCGGGAGCGTGGCCGGTACGGCCGGAAGCGCGGCCGGAAGCGCGGCCGGGAGTCCGGCCGGGAACGCGGCACGGAGCGACGGCGTCCGGGCGTCCTTCCGCCTCATCGCGGTGGGCGCGATCATGCTTCCCGCCGGGGTCCGCGCCCGCTGGCTGGAGGAATGGCTCGGCGAGCTGCACGAGGCCGCCGGCCGCAAGGCGCGGCTCCGGTTCGCGGCCCAGGTCATCCGGAACATGCCACCCCTGGCGGTGACCCTGCGCTCCCGAGGGAGCGGCTACCAGCCGAGGTGGCTCGCGGGTGCGCGCGTTGCGGGGGCCCGCTGCCTGCGGTGGGTGCTGGCCTCGGACCTGCGGGTCTGGAGCGGGCTCGCGCCGCTGCTCGCCTGGCTGGTGCTGAACACCTCCGGCGGGCTCGGCGACGCGCTGGCCATCCTGATCACCATGCCACCGGTGCTCGCCGCCGGGGTGCACACGCTACGAGCCAGACTCGGCATCAAGGCGGGGCATACGGGCAAGGTGGGGCGCGAGGGCAAGGCTGCGCGCGGGGTCAAGGGCGGGTGCGAAGGCGAGGCGGGGGGCGGGGGCGAGGGCGGGCGCGGGTAGTCTCGGACGCTGTGCCGAGCATTCCGCAACCCCTCGACCCGCACGACGACGGCAGCGCCGCCCCCGAGGTGACGGCCGCGCTCGCCGCGTACCAGGCCGGTACGGCCACCGCGGGCGACGTCCTGAACGCCCTGGCCGGAGCCCGCCTCCTCGTGCCCGTGGTCGCGCTGCTGACCGAGTCCGAGGTCGGCGCCCACGGGCTGCGGCAGGAGAAGGAGAGCGAGATGGCGCTGCCCAAGCTCGTCGGGCAGGACGGCAGGCAGGCGGTGCTCGCGTTCACCGGCACGGAGCCGCTGGTCAAGTGGCGGCCCGACGCCCGGCCCATCCAGGCCACCACGCTCCAGGTCTGCCAGGCCGCCGTGCAGGAGCGGGCGGCGGCGGTCGTGGTGGACGTGGCGGGGCCGGTGCAGTTCGTGATCGAGGGGGAGGTGCTGGAGGCGCTCGCCGCGATCGAGTCCGGCACCCTCGACGGGCTCAGCGACGTGACCGTGGCCAGGGTGGAGCCCGCGCGCAAACGCCGCTGGTTCCCCAGAAGAGGCTGAACGCCGCTGTCCGCCCGAGCCGGCCAACCGCCGAGCCCCCGGCCAGGAGTCCGGCGTCTTTCAGACCGGTGTGCGGTGATCGGCCCCGGCGCGCGGAGGCCGCGCACTAAGGTGCGCTCGTGGTCGCACTCATGGCGCTCATCGGGCTGCTCTGCGGACGCGCCATCAGGGCGCTGGCCGACTCCTACGACGACCGCGTCAACCCGGTCCCGGCCTGGCCGCCGGTCATCGAGGTGATGACGGCGGCGGTGGCCGCCCTCGTCGCCTGGCGGCTCGGCGCACCGTACGTCTGCTTCGCCGTCATAGGCGCCGCCCTGGCCGTCATCGACTGGCGTACCTTCCTGCTCCCCGACGCCATCACGCTCCCGGCGTACCCGATCACCGCGCTGGCCCTCGTACCGACCGGAGAGCTGCCCAGGGCGCTGGCCGGCGGGGCGGCGCTGGCCGTGGTCTACGGGCTGCTCTGGCTCCTGCGGCCGGACGCGATGGGCTTCGGCGACGTCAAGCTGGCCGGGCTCATCGGGATGGCGAGCGCGGCCCTGAGCTGGCAGGCGCTGGTTCTCGCCGCCTTCTGCGGGCAGTTGCTCGGTGCCCTCTACGGCCTGGGCCTGCTGCTGACCAGGCGGGGCACCCGGCACACCCAGTTCCCTTTCGGGCCTTTCATGCTGCTCGGCGCGTTCACGACACTTGGTCTCGCCTGGTGAACGAGGGACGTCTCACTCGTTCACACATGGAAGACTTGTACGCATGTTGCGCTGGTTGACCGCCGGAGAGTCCCACGGGCCCGAACTCGTCGCCATCCTCGAAGGCCTGCCGGCCGGGGTCGAGGTGACCACGGCCGCCATCGACGAGGCCCTGCGCCGCCGCAGGCTCGGTTATGGGCGTGGCGCCCGGATGAAGTTCGAGCAGGATCAGGTGACGATCTCGGGTGGCGTACGCCACGGGCGCACGATGGGCAGCCCGGTCGCCATCCGCATCGGCAACACCGAGTGGCCCAAGTGGGAGAAGGTCATGTCGGCCGACCCGGTCGACCCGGCCGAGCTGGAGGGCCTGGCGCGCAACGCCCCCAGGTCCCGTCCGCGCCCCGGCCACGCCGACCTGGCCGGCATGCAGAAATACGGGTTCGACGACGCCAGGCAGGTGCTCGACCGGGCCAGCGCCCGCGAGACCGCGGCCCGCGTCGCGCTCGGCGAGGTCGCCAGGCGCTTCCTCAAGCAGGCGCTCGGCGTCGACATCGTCAGCCACGTCACCGAGATCGGCGGCGCCCGCACCCCGGCCGAGGAGCTGCCGGGGCCGGGCGACCTGGCCAGGATCGACGAGGACCCGGTCAGGTGCTCCGACGCCGCGGGCAGCGCCGCGATGGTCGCCGTGATCGACGAGGCCCACAAGGACGGCGACACGCTCGGCGGCGTCGTCGAGGTCCTCGCCTACGGCCTGCCGCCGGGCCTGGGCAGCTACACGCACTGGGACCGCCGGCTCGACTCCAGGCTCGCCGGAGCGCTCATGGGCATCCAGGCGATCAAGGGCGTCGCGGTCGGCGACGGCTTCGAGACCGCGCGCAGGCCCGGCTCCCGAGCCCACGACGAGATCGAATACACCGCGGACGACGGCGTCAAGCGCATCACCAACCGCGCGGGCGGCGTCGAGGGCGGCATGACCAACGGCGAGATCCTGCGCGTCAGCGCCGCGATGAAGCCCATCTCCACGGTGCCCAGGGCACTGGCCACGATCGACGTCAAGACGGGCGAGGCCGCCAAGGCCCACCACGAGCGCTCCGACGTGTGCGCCGTCCCCGCGGCCGGCATCGTGGCCGAGGCGATGGTCGCGCTGGTGCTGGCCGACGCGGCGATCGAGAAGTTCGGCGGCGACTCCGTGGAGGAGGTCGCCCGCAACCTGTCCGGCTACCTCTCCTCCATGGTGATCAAGTGACGGCCGCGGCCCGGCGGGCCCGCACAGAGCGAGGAATGGTGAGTGGGCAATGAGCATCGTCGTGCTGATCGGGCCGCCCGGGTCCGGCAAGACCACGGTCGGGCGGCTGCTCGCCGAGCGGCTCGGCGTCGCGTTCCGTGACACCGACGCCGACGTGGAGAGGGTGGCGGGCAAGCCCGTCGCCGACGTCTTCGTCGAGGACGGCGAGGCCCGCTTCCGCGAGCTGGAGCACGAGGCCGTGCGTCAGGCGCTGGCCGAGCACGACGGCATCCTGTCGGTGGGCGGCGGCGCCGTCCTGCACGAGGAGACCCAGGCTCTGCTCGGCGGCCACCACGTCGTCTACCTTCAGGTGGGCCTCGCCGACGCGATCCAGCGGGTCGGGCTCGCCTCGGCCAGGCCGCTGCTCGTGCTCAACCCGCGCAGCCAGCTCAAGAAGCTCATGGAGGAGCGGCGGCCGGTCTACGAGCGGCTGGCCGTGATGACCGTGGTGACGGACAAGCGCGAGCCGGAAGAGCTCGCCGACGAGATCGCCCGGGGATTGCGCGCATGACCGCCACCAGGATCACCGTAGGCGGAGACAGCCCGTACGACGTCGTGGTCGGCACCGGCGTGCTGGCCGAGCTGGCCACGCTGCTCAAGCCCGGCGTGCGCACGGTCGCCGTCGTTCATCCGGCGAGCCTGCCCGAGATCTCCCGGCCGGTCTGCGCGGCGCTGACCGAGGCCGGCTACGAGGTGGCCGAGCTGCCGGTGCCCGACGGCGAGGCGGCCAAGACCGTCGAGGTGGCCGCCGGGTTGTGGTCCGCGCTCGGCCGCCACGGCGTCACCCGCTCCGACGCCGTCGTGGGCGTGGGCGGGGGCGCGACGACGGACCTGGCGGGGTTCGTGGCGGGCACGTGGTTGCGCGGCGTACAGGTCGTCCTCGTGCCCACGACCCTGCTGGCCATGGTCGACGCGGCCGTCGGCGGCAAGAACGGCATCGACACCCCCGAAGGCAAGAACCTCGTGGGCACCTTCCTGCCGCCCGCCGGCGTGCTGTGCGAGCTCGGCACGCTGGCGAGCATGCCGAAGGCCGACTACGTGGCGGGGCTGGCCGAGATCATCAAGGGCGGCTTCATCGCCGACCCGGCCATCCTCACGATCATCGAGTCCGACCCCGAGGCCGCCACCAGGCCGGACGGGCCGCACACCCGTGAGCTGATCGAGCGCAAGATCCAGGTCAAGGCCGACGTCGTGGGCGCCGACCTGCGCGAGGCCGGGCTGCGCGAGATCCTCAACTACGGCCACACGCTCGCCCACGCCATCGAACGCGAGGAGCACTACGGCATCCGCCACGGCGAGGCCGTCGCCATCGGCATGGTCTACGCCGCCGAGTTGTCCAGGCTCGCCGGCCGCGCCGACCTGGTCGAACGCACCAGGTCGATCCTCACCGGCGTCGGCCTGCCCACCGCCTACCGCGCCGAGGCGTGGCCGCGCCTGCGCGACCACATGCGCCTCGACAAGAAGAACCGCGGCGCCAAGCAGCGGTTCGTCGTGCTCGACGACCTGGCCAGGCCGGGCCGACTCGAAGACCCCGCGGAAGAGCTGCTCGACGCCGCCTACAAGGAGATCTCCTCATGATCCTCGTCCTGAACGGGCCCAACCTCGGGCGGCTCGGCACCCGCGAGCCCTCCGTCTACGGCGCGGAGACGTACGCGGACCTGGTCGCGCTCTGCCGTGACACCGGCCGGGCGCTCGGCGAGGAGGTCGAGGTGCGCCAGACCGACAGCGAGGCCGAGCTGATCGGCTGGATCCACGAGGCCGCGGACGGCCGCATCCCGGTGGCGCTCAACCCGGCGGCCTTCACCCACTACTCCTACGCGCTGCGCGACGCCATCGCCCAGCGCACGGCCCCGCTCGTCGAGGTGCACATCTCCAACCCGGCGGCCAGGGAGGAGTTTCGGCACACCTCCGTCGTGGCCGGGGTGGCGTCGGGCACGATCGCGGGCTTCGGACTACAGTCATACGTCCTTGCGCTGAACGCTATCGCGGAGATGAAACCCACCTCATGAGGCATTACAAGTCCTTCGTCGCCCTCGGCGACAGCTTCACCGAAGGGCTGAACGACCCCGGTCCCGCCGGGCACTACCGCGGCTGGGCCGACCGGGTGGCCGAGCGGCTCGCCGCCGACGACCCCTCCTTCCGCTACGCGAACCTGGCCGTCCGCGGCAAGCTGCTCGGCCAGATCGTCGCCGAGCAGGTGCCGCGGGCCGTCGAGATGGCGCCCGACCTGGTCAGCCTGTGCGCCGGCGGCAACGACCTGCTCAGACCGGGCAGCGATCCCGACGTCATGGCCAGACAGCTCGCGCGGGCCGTGCGCGACCTGCGGGCGGGCGGGGCCGACGTGCTGCTGTTCACGGGGGTGGACCCGAGGGACACGCCGCTGATGCGGCGGCTGCGCGGGCGGTTCGCCATCTACTACCTGCACGTGCGCTCCATCGCCGACCTCTACGGGTGCAAGCTCGTCGATCAGTGGTCCATGCAGGGGCTGCGCGACTGGCGGGCGTGGAGCGCGGACCGGCTGCACATGAACGAGGACGGCCACCGGCTGGTGGCGGCCCGGGTGCTGGACGTGCTGGGAGTGCCGTTCGACGACTGGCGCAAGGACTGGCCGGAGCGGGCGGTGGATCCGCGGGCGCGGCGGCGCGAGGACGCGCAGTGGCTGCGTGAGCACCTCGTTCCGTGGGTGAGCCGCCGCCTGCGCGGCGTCTCCTCCGGCGACGGCGTCTCTCCCAAGCGTCCCGACCTTTCGCCTTTCTAGCCTCTTACGGCTCAGGCGGCGGGTTCGTCGGACTCCGCCGCCAGGCGCTTCAGGGCCGCCCTGGGGATGGCGGGGTCGGTCGTGCGCCAGAAGGGCGGCAGGGAGCCCAGGAGGAAGCTGCCGTAGCGGGCCGTCGCCAGTCTCGGGTCCAGGACCGCGATCACGCCCTTGTCGTCCTGGGCGCGGAGCAGCCGGCCGGCTCCCTGGGCCAGCAGCAGGGCGGCGTGGTTGGCCGCCACCGCCATGAAGCCGTTGCCGCCCCTGGCCGCCACGTGGCGCTGCCTGGCCGAGGTCAGGGGGTCGTCGGGACGGGGGAACGGGACCCGGTCGATGATGACCAGGCGCAGGGACGGGCCCGGCACGTCGACGCCCTGCCAGAGGGAGAGGGTGCCGAACAGGCAGGTCGGCTCGTCCTCGGCGAACTGCTTGACCAGCAGCATCGTCGAGTCGTCACCCTGGCACAGCAGCGGCACGTCCAGCCGGTCGCGCAGCGCCTCGGTGGCCGCCTTGGCCGCGCGCATCGAGGAGAACAGCCCCAGCGTGCGCCCGCCGGCCGCCTCGATGAGCTCGGTGATCTCGTCGAGGTACTGCTGGGGCAGGCCGTCGCGGCCGGGCTGGGGCAGGTGCTTGGCGACGTACAGGATGCCGGCGCGCGGGTGGTCGAAGGGCGAGCCGACGTCCATGCCCTGCCAGCCCTTGTTGTCGCCGAGCCCCCACTGCGCCGCCAGGCCGTCGAACGTGCCGCCGAGAGCGAGCGTGGCGGAGGTGAGGACCACCGTGCGCTCCCCGAACAGCTTGTCGCGCAACATGCCGCTCACGCTCAGCGGCGCGACCCGCAGCGAGGGCGGGCGCCGGTCGGTGCCGGCGTCGAGCCAGACCACCTCGGCGCGGTCGGCCTCCGCGGCGTGCCCGTAGGCCTCCAGCATGCGCACGGCCGTGTCGTGCACCTCGTCGAGCGCCATGAAGGCCGCCTTGCGCTGCCCCGCCTTGTCGGGGTCGTCCTTGTCGGCGTTACGCGAGCCCAGCGCCGAGATGCAGCGCCAGGCGGTGTCGCGGACGAGCTGGAGGGTGAGCCCGAGCACCTGCGGCAGCTCGTCGATGCGTCCGGGCGGCGCGGCGGCGAGCAGCGCCTTGAGGTCTTCGCCCGCCTCCAGGAGCCGGTCGGCGATGGGCTGCTCGATCAGCCTGCCGACGCGGCGCACCGCCAGCGTCACCGACGCGTCCGAGACCTCGCTGGTCACCACGGAGGTCACCCGGTCGACCAGCTCGTGCGCCTCGTCGACGACCACGACCTCGTGCTCGGGCAGCACCGGAAGGTCGCCCATGGCGTCGATGGCCAGCAGCGCGTGGTTGGTCACCACCACGTCGACCTCGCCCGCCCGCGCTCTGGCCAGCTCCGCGAAGCACTCGGCCCCGCTCGGGCAGCGGGTGGCGCCCAGGCACTCCTGCGCGCTCACCGAGAACTGCCGCCAGGCCGGCTCGCTCACCCCCGGCACCAGCTCGTCGCGGTCGCCGGTCTCGGTCTCCTCGGCCCACTCCTGGATGCGCTGGACCATGCGGCCGGTCGCGCTCACCTCGCGCGGGTCGAAGAGCTGGTCCTGCTCGTCCTCCTCGGGCCAGCCGGCCGTCGCCTTGTAGCGGCACAGGTAGTTGCGCCGGCCCTTGAGGATGGCGAACGTCGGCTCGTGCGGCAGCTCCTTGGCCAGCGCCTCGGACAGCCTCGGCAGGTCGCGGTCGACGAGCTGGCGCTGCAGGGCGATCGTGGCCGTGGAGATCACGACGGGCGTGTCGCTGTCCATCGCGTGCCGGATCGACGGCACGAGGTAGGCCAGTGACTTGCCGGTCCCGGTGCCCGCCTGGACGGCCAGATGCTCCTTGTCGTCGATCGCCTTCTGCACGGCCTGGACCATCGTGATCTGGCCCTGCCGTTCGCTCCCTCCGAGAGCGTTGACCGCGATGCTGAGCAGCTCGTCCACTGACGGGAGATGGGAGTCCGGCACGGCAGTAAACGGTACCCGCATTCCCGAGCCGTCGTGCCGGGACGGCGAGTGATCGGCCAGACGCATCCCGACGTTCGCGGACCCTTTCGCCGACACGCGTGGCACACTGGGCGATCGGAACTCCAACTGGCAAAGCAAAGTTTTACCCGGTGTGACCGAAGGGGTTCCGGGTGTAGGTGGAAAGAACGGTTGTGTAGGGTTTTCCGGGGTTGAGTGGACGAATAAAGGCTGGTTAAAGCAGTATGTCTGCCATGTCGGAAGTTGTCCCGTTGCCGTCGTTCGGCGAAGTCTTCTTCGATGCACGAGGTCAGGAGCGCTGTCTCCGCGTCACGTGGCATGAGGGCACGCTGGTGCTCAGCCTGTGGCGGGGCGAGATGTGCACAGCGAGCTTCCGCATGCCGATGGAGGACGTCGGCAGGCTGCTCGACACCCTCGACGGCGGGTTCGCCGACGCATCGGACGAGCAACCCGCGGTGTCCGCGCCGGATCTCGGCACCGAGGTCATCCCGGGCACCGGCCAGTACCACCGGCCTGCCCAGCACACTCCGCAACCGGACGAGCGGCCCGCGGCCGCCGCCCTGTCGCCCAACGACGTCCTCGTCGCCAGGGGCGCGCCCCCGGCGCACCAGGACAAGCTGGTGGCCTCGTACGGCGACTCGGCCGCTCCCAGGGACGCCGGCGCGGCCTACGGCGACCGGGTGCCCTTCACCGGCCCCCAGTACGTGGAGTCGACCGCGCCGCAGCCGAGATACGCCGGCGACCCCGTCAGTGGCCCGCACCCCTTCAGCGGCCCGCAGTACGCGGGCGATCCGCTGAGCGGCCCGCAGCAGTACGGCGGCGATCCCCTGAGTGGTCCCCAGTACGGCGGCGATCCCCTGAGCGGCCCGCAGCAGTACGGTGGCGACCCCTTGAGCGGCCCGCAGCAGTACGGCGGTGACCCGCTGGGCGGCCCGAAGTACGCCGGTGACCCGCTGAGCGGCCCGCACTACGCCCAGCCCGACCCCTTCACCGGCCCTCAGTACGTCGTCGGCGAGAACGAGCCCGTCTACCAGTTCCCCGGCGGTGACCAGCGCCGGCAGCCGCCGCTCAGCACCGACCCGCTCGGCTTCCCGTCCCAGGCCGCGGAGCCCTACCCGGCGCCCGCTCCGGCGCCCGACCCCTACCCGCAGTACCAGCCCGATGCCTCCTACGGCAGGCGCGCCGACAGTTACCAGCAGGACGGCTACCAGCAGCAGGACGGCTACCAGCAGGCCGACGCCTACCAGCAGCCGCCGCAGCTCCAGCAGCAGGCACCGAGCACGGCCGGTCTCGGCACCCCCATGCACGGCATCCCGGGCGCGGGCCGGCGGCTCTCGGCGCCGCAGACCCCTCAGCAACCACCCCAGCGGCAACCCGGCCCGGACCACTACCAGGGCTATCAGAGCCCGCCCAACCCCGTGGACCCGCTGCTGGCCCTCGGCCGGCAGGAGCAGTATCCGCCGCAGGGCTCCGACGACCTGTCCCGCCCCTATGTCGGTGACCCCATGTTCTCCACCGGTGAACGTCTCCGCCCCGACCAGCCGGACTACCACGACAGGAGCGACCGCCGGGAGTGGTGACCGCCCGCCGCCGGCACGGCGGGCACATCCGGCGCGAGATGCCCGTGCCGGGAAGCACAGCGGGGACAATCGTGTTCGGAGATGATGGATCCAGACGCACGAGCGCGCCGAGACGACCGGAGCACGGCCGGCCCGGCCGCCGAGCGGGCTGGGCAGCCGGGCAGCGCGGATCCGCGAGGCCCGGCGCGTCGCGGTGATCGGGCGTCCCACGTCCCCTGAGCCGATGACGCCGGGGTGATCGGGCCGGGCGGGGGGAGGAACGTCGGTGAATCCGACCATGGGCCTGCAGTTGCTGCTGGTGGCCGGTGGCGCGATCGGGGTGGCGGCCATCGCGCGGCGCAAGGGCTGGCCGGCCCCGCTGCTGCTGGTGGCCGCCGGGCTGCTGGTCTCGCCGCTGGTCCCGGCCGTGCCGCTCCAGCCGGACCTGGTGCTGTTCGTGTTCCTGCCGCCGCTGCTCTACTCCGCCGCCCTCGACAGCTCCTACCTGCGGCTTCGTGACGTCAAACGGGCCGTCGGGCTGCTCTCGATCGGCCTGGTGCTCTTCACCACCGCCGTCGTGGGCCTGGTCGTCCACCTGCTGCTGCCCGATCTCCCGCTCGCGCTGGCGTTCGCGCTCGGCGCCATCATCGCCCCGCCCGACGCCGTGGCCGCCGTCGCGGTCGGCCGGCGGCTCGGCCTGCCGCGCACGTCGCTGACGATCCTCATCGGCGAGAGCCTGTTCAACGACGCCACGGCGCTGACGGCCTACCGCGTGGCCATCGGCGCGGCCGTGGGCGGCACCGTGAGCCTGCTCGACAGCGTCGGCCAGTTCTTATTCGCCACCGTGGGCGGCGTGGCGGTCGGGCTGGCGCTGGCGTTCGTGTTCGCGTGGATCTTCGAGCGCACGCGCGACTCGCTGGTCGAGAACACGCTGATGTTGCTGATCCCGTTCGCCGCCTATCTCATCGCCGAGTCCGTGCACGTCTCCGGCCTGTTCGGGGCCGAGTCGGTGCACGCCTCCGGCGTCATCGCGGTGGTGATCGTCGGCCTCTATCTGGGCAATCGCATGCATCTGCGCGGGTTCGGCACCCGGCTGGTGTCCGACGCGGTGTGGAAGGTCACCGACTTCTTCCTCGAATCCATCGTGTTCCTGCTGATCGGCCTGCAACTCGTCACCGTGATCGAGGGCATCACCGGCTACAGCCCGTGGCAGGTGGCCGGCTACGCGGCCGCGGTGCTCGGGGTGACGATCGCCAGCAGGTTCGCCTGGGTGTTCACCGTCACGTCGCTGATCCGCCTGCTGCGAAGGGGCGAGGGGCAGCCGACCCGTGCGCAGACGGTGATACTCGGCTGGGCGGGCATGCGCGGCGTGGTGTCGCTGGCGGCGGCGTTCGCCATCCCGCCGGGGATCCCCGAGCGCGATCGCGCCATGGTGCTCTTCCTGACGTTCACCACCGTGATCGGCACGCTGCTCATCCAGGGCACCACGTTCCCCGCGCTGATCAGGCGGCTGCGGGTGTCGAGCGAGCAGGAGCAGTACGAAGACCGCCTCGCCGAGGCCGCGGCCCAGCAGGCGGCGCTGGAGGCGGGCCTGGCCGAGCTGGAGCGGCTGGTGCTGGAGCAGGACGGCGAGCCGGACGAGATCCAGAAGCAGGTCATCGACCAGCTCAGGGAGAAGTCGTGGCGGCGCTCGCTGACCGCCTGGGAACGCCTCGGCGGCGGCACGGGAGCGGGTGGCACTGAGACCCCGAGCGCCCTCTACCGCCGGTTGCGCCGCGACATGCTGGAGGCCGAACGCCAGGTGTTCGTCCGCCTGCGCGACGAGCGCCGCCTCGACGACGAGGTCCTGCGCGAGGTGATGGCCCAGCTCGACTTCGAGGAGGCCATCCTGGAACGCTAGGCCCGGGAACGCGAGGCCCTGGAAACGCCGCGCCCGGGAACGCCAGCCCTGGAAACGCCGCGCCCTGGAACGTCAGGCGCGGGCGTCGCGCGAGCGGGCCGGGGCCGTCAGCCCATCGCGCTGTCCGTGAAGCACCATCGCCAGTCCTCGCCCGGCTCGTAGGACTGGATCACCGGATGGGAGCTGGTGTGGAAGTGCTGGGTGGCGTGCTTGCCCGGCGAGGAGTCGCAACACCCGATGTGCCCGCACTCCAGGCACCGCCGCAGGTGCACCCACCGGCCCCCGGCCGCCAGGCACTCCTCGCAGCCCTCGGGCGTCTTCGGGGCCGGGTCGCCCGCCTGGGAAAGATGCTCGCACATTGCCATGAGGGAAATCCTAGGGGCACAGAGTCGACCCGATTTCGGCCACCCTCTTGTCGGCTGCCGGGCGAACGTGGACATTGTGCTCATCAGGGGAGTGACATAGGCCACACAATCCCACGGAGCCGAGCGTGCTTGAGGTACGCAACCTCGAGGTCGTGTACGACGACGTGATGCTCGTGCTGCGCGGCGTGAGCCTCAGCGTCCCGCCAGGAGCGATCGTCGCGCTGCTCGGCGCGAACGGCGCGGGCAAGAGCACGTTGTTGCGGGCCCTGTCGGGGCTGCTGGACGTGCACGACGGCGAGATCACCAAGGGCGTCGTCACGCTCGAAGGCGAGCCCATCCACCACCTCAAACCCGCCCAGATCGTCCGCCGTGGCGTGAGCCAGGTGATGGAGGGCCGCCGCATCCTGGCCGAGCTCACCGTGGAGGAGAATCTCAGGGTCGGCGGCCACACCTCGGGCGTGTCGCACCTGGACCGCGTCTACGGCCTCTTCCCCCTGCTGCGCGAGCGCCGCAAGAGCGTGTCGGGCTACCTGTCGGGCGGCGAGCAGCAGATGCTGGCCGTCGGCCGCGCCCTCATGGCGGGCCCGAAGTACCTGCTGCTCGACGAGCCCAGCCTGGGCCTGGCGCCGTCGCTGGTCGGGCAGGTGCGCGACCTCATCGTCGAGATCAACCGCCAGGGCACCACGGTCCTGCTGGTCGAGCAGAACGCCACCATGGCCCTGTCCATCGCCTCCCACGGCTACGTGATGGAGACCGGCAAGATCGTCATGGACAAGCCGTCGGGGGAGTTGCTCGCCGACGAGGACATCAAGGAGTTCTACCTGGGGGCCGTCCGGTCCTTCCGCGAGGTCAAGCACTACAAGCGGAGGAAACGATGGCTCTCCTGACGTTCGAGGACGTGCACCTGAGCTTCGCCGGCGTCAAGGCCGTCGACGGGGTCTCGTTCGAGGTCCGCCAGGCGGAGCTGCTGGCGATCATCGGGCCGAACGGGGCGGGCAAGACCTCGATCTTCAACGTGCTGTCGGGCGTCTACCGGCCCGACCGCGGGCGGGTCACGTTCCTGGGCGCGGACCTGCTGGCCAGGCGGCCGCACGAGATCGCCGCGATGGGCCTGGCCAGGACGTTCCAGAACGTCGAGCTGTTCCACAACCTGACCGTCCTGGACAACCTCATGCTCGGCCGCCACCACCACTTCCGCTACGGCGCCGCGGCGGCGCTCCTGTGGTACGGCCGCGCCAGGCGCGCCGAGCTGGCCGCCCGCGCCCGGATCGAGGACCTCATCGACTTCCTCGAACTGGAGGCCTGGCGGCGTCACCCCGTGCGGCTGCTCCCGTACGGGATCCAGAAGCGCGTCGAGCTGGGGCGGGCGCTGGCCATGGAGCCGCGGCTGCTCCTGCTGGACGAGCCCGTGGCCGGCATGAACCTGGAGGAGACCGAGGACATGGCCAGGTACGTGCTGGACATCCGTGACGAGCTGGGCATCCCCGTGGTGCTCGTGGACCACGACATGGGGCTGGTCATGGACCTGGCCGACCGGGTGCTCGTGCTCGACTTCGGCCGCCCGGTCGCCCTCGGCAGCCCGGCCGAGGTGCAACGGGACCCCAAGGTGATCGAGGCGTACCTGGGAGGGACCGCATGACCGCCGAGACCATCGTCACCAGGGTGCGCGACCGCGCGACGAGCACGCCGGGGGCCGTCGCCCTGCGGCACAAGGATCTCGGCATCTGGCAGGAGGTCACCTGGGCGGCGTACTGGACGCAGGTCGAGCTGTTCGCGCACGCCCTGCTCGCGCTCGGCGTGGCGCCCGGCGACCGGATCGCCGTGCACTCCGAGAACCGCCCCGAGTGGCTCTTCGCCGACCTCGGCACCGTCGCCGTCAGGGGCGTCACCGTCGGCCTCTACCCGACGAACCCGCCCGCCGAGGTCGCCTACCTGCTCGCCGACTCCGGCGCCACGATCCTGCTCGCCGAGGACCAGGAGCAGGTCGACAAGGCGCTCAAGGTCCTCGGCGAGTGCCCCGGCCTGCGGCGCATCGTCTACCTGGAGCCGCGAGGCATCCGGGGACGCTACGACGACGACGTCCTGATGTCGTGGCCGGAGCTGCTCGCCCTCGGGGCCGGGCACCGGGCCGGGCACCCCGGCGCCGTGGCCGAGCGGATGGCCGCCGCCCGTGCGTCCGACGTGATGACGCTCATCTACACCTCCGGCACCACGGGGCCGCCCAAGGGCGTCATGCTGACCGTGGGCAACGTCGAGTTCGCCGTCGCCACGCTCGCCGTGGGCGGCGGATTCACCTCCCCGCCGCCCTCCGAACGCGACCTCGCCCTGTCCTACCTGCCGCTGTGCCACGTCGCCGAGCGGGCGTTCACCGTCTGGTTCAACGCGGCGGCCGGCGTGCAGGTGAACTTCGCCGAGTCCATCGACACCGTCCAGGCCAACCTGCGCGAGGTGCAGCCGACGATCCTGTTCGGGGTGCCGCGGATCTGGGAGAAGGTGCTCGCCCAGGTGGACATCAGGCTGGAGTCGGCCTCGCCGCTCAAGCGGGTGATCACCCGGTTCTGGTTGCGGGTGGCGGACCGGGTGGGCGACGAGCTGGTGCGCACGGGCGGCAGGCACACGGCGGGGACGCGGCTGGCGTACGGGCTGGGATGGGTGTTCTGCTACCGCTCGCTGCGCGAGCGGCTGGGGATGCGGCGGGTGCGCTACGCCGCCTCCGGGGCCGCGCCGATCGCGCCCGCCGTGCTCAAGTTCTACATGGGGATCGGCGTGCCCATGCACGAGGTGTACGGCATGAGCGAGAACACCGCCATCGCCACCGCCAACCGCCCCGGCCGGGTACGCCTCGGCACCGTCGGCGAGCCGCACCCCGGCATCGAGCTGAAGGTCGACGACGCCACCGGCGAGATCATGACCCGGCATCCGGGGAACTTCACCGGCTACTGGGGCAACCCGCGCGCCACGGCCGACGTGCTGGACGAGGACGGCTGGCTGCACACCGGCGACGTGGGCGAGTTCGTCGGCACGCACCTGCGGATCACCGACCGGATGAAGGACATCATCATCACGGCCGGCGGCAAGAACATCGCGCCCAGCGAGATCGAGAACGCGCTCAAGGCGTCCCCGTACCTGAAGGAGGCCGTCGTGCTCGGCGACCAGCGGCCGTACCTGGTGGCCCTCATCGGCATCGAGCCGGACACGGTGGGGGAGTGGGCGCGGCGGCACGGCCTGGCATACACGACTTATCGCGATTTGTCGGAGAAGCCGGAAACGCGGGAGCTGGTCCAGGGGATCGTGACCGAGGTGAACACCCGGTTCGCGCGGGTCGAGCAGGTCAGGCGGTTCACGTTCCTGCCGAAGGAGCTCGACCACGAGGACGGCGAGCTGACCGCCACCCAGAAGGTCAAGCGCGCCGCGATAGCCAAGCTCTTCGAGGACCTGGTCGAAGGGATGTACGCCCGGTGAAGGGGCTGCTCGAATCCGTCATCAGAGGTCTGGGCAACGGCTCGGTCTACGCGCTGCTCGCGCTCGGATTCGTGATCATCTACAAGGCCACGCGGGTGATCAGCTTCGCCCAGCCCGCGCTGATGCTGGCCGGGGCCGTGGCGGTCAGCTACCTGGCCGAGGTGACCGGCTTCTACTCCGCCGTGTTGCTGGCGGCGCTGCTCATCGCCGGCGTGGCGCTCGGCATCGAGCGGGTGGCGATCAGGCCGATGGTGGGCCGGCCCGTCTTCGTCGTGGCGATCATCACGCTCGGCATCGACGTGGTCGTGCGCGTGGTGGTGAACGGCTTCATCGGCCGCGACGTGCGCCAGGTCGGGGACCCGTGGGGGTTCACCCAGGTCTCGCTCGGCCCGCTGGTCGTGCAGTCGCGCTGGCTGGCCATGATGCTGGTCACCGCCGTGCTGGTCGCGCTGCTGTTCGCCTTCTTCCGCTACACCCGATACGGGCTCGCGATGCGCGCGGCGGCCTTCGACCAGGAGATCGCGCTGGCCCAGGGGGTCTCGGTGGGGGCTGTCTTCGCGCTGTCGTGGGGGCTGGCCGGGTTCCTGGCCGCCATCGCCGGGATGTTCGTCGGCACCGGGCAGGGCATCGAGCAGATGACCTGGGTGATCGCGCTGAAGGCGCTGCCGGCCATCATCGTGGGCGGGCTCGACTCGCTCGGCGGCGCCGTGGCGGGCGGGCTCGTGGTGGGGGTGGTGGAGTCGCTGTTCCAGTCCTACCAGGGGCAGGTCGCGCCCTGGCTGGGGCAGAACTTCGCGGTCGTGTCGCCGTACGTGGTGATGCTGATCGTGTTGCTGGTCAGGCCGTACGGGCTGTTCGGGACCCGGGAGGTCGAGCGGGTATGACCGACACGCGCGAGGCGGCGGCTCCGGCCGCCCCCGGCATACCGACCGGCCGGTCTCGGAGGGTGCGCGGCCGGCCGCTGCTCTACACCTCCTACGCCCAGGACATGGCGCTGCTCGACACCCGGGCCAAACGGGTGTGGACGGGGCTGCTGGTGGTGCTGGCGTTCGGGCTGGCGGTGCTGCTGCAGGACCGGTCGCTGGAGGTGCTGGCCGGCGCGTACGTACTGGCCATCGGCGCCATCGGGCTCAACATCGTCACCGGCTACGCGGGCCAGGTCTCGCTCGGCCACGCCTTCTTCGTCGCCATCGGCGCCTACACCGCCGCCGCCCTGTCCGGCCCGGTCTCCGGCGAGAACCTCGGCTACGGGATCGCCGAGATCTGGATCTGGCTGCCCGCGGCCGGGCTCGTCGCCGCGGCGGCCGGGGTGCTGGTGGCGCCGCTGGCGAGCCGGCTGCGCGGCCTCTACCTGGCCGTCGTCACGCTCGGCCTGGTCTTCCTGGGCGAGCACGTCTTCAAGGAGTGGAAGGAGCTGACCGGCGGCCCCGGGGTGGGCCGGGAGGCGGCGGTCCCGCACCTGTTCGGTGTCCGCCTCGATCAGGACGGGCCCTTCGGCACCAAGGAGCAGACGCTCTACGCGCTGATGCTCGTGCTGCTGATCGTCTTCGCCGTGGCGGCGCGCAACCTGGCACGCTCGCGCGTCGGCCGGGCCTTCGCCGCCATCCGTGACAGGGACATCGCGGCCGAGGTCATCGGGGTGCCGCTGACCCGGTACAAGGTGCTCGCGTTCGGCATCTCCTCGTTCTACGCGGGGTGCGCGGGCGGGCTGCTCTACACGATCTCGGGGTACGTCGAGCCGGGGTCGTTCAACCTGCTGCTGTCGGTGCAGTTCATCGCGATGGTGCTGATCGGCGGCGTGGCCACCGTGTCCGGGGCGATCGCCGGGGCGCTGTTCATCTCGCTGCTGCAGCCGGTGACCCGGTCGTTGCCGGCGCTGGTGCCGTTCATCAGCGGGGACACCACGCAGACGCCGAACGTGTTCCAGGTCGAGACCGTGCTGTACGGCCTGCTGATCGTGGTGTTCCTCATCTTCGAGCCGCGGGGGCTGTTCGGCCTCTGGGTTCGGGTGCGCAACTACTGGAAGTCCTGGCCTTTCTCGTACTAGGAAGGGATTTTTGATGAAGAGTCGCTCTTTGGCGGGGTTCGTCGCCATGGTGGCCCTTCTGTCCGCGTGCGGCGTCTTCCGGGGGGACGACGAGGGCAGCAAGGGCGGCGCCCAGGCTCCAGGTGTCACCACCGAGCCCTGCCCCGCCGCGGTCGACACCAAGAAGGGCTGCATCTATCTCGGCACGATCTCCGACCTCACCTCCGGCCCCTTCGCCGCGCTCGCGGTGCCGATCACCGAGGCCCAGAAGGCGTTCTGGGCCCGGGTCAACAAGGCCGGCGGCGTCGGCGGCAAGTACGAGGTGGACGTCACCAAGTACGTCAAGGACAACAAGTACAACCCGGAGGTGCACCGGCAGGTCTACAACGAGATCAAGGACCAGGTGCTCGCGCTGGCCCAGACGCTCGGCTCGCCCACGACCGCGGCCATCCTCGGCGACCTCAAGGCCGGCAACATCGTCGCGGCCCCCGCCTCCTGGACCTCGGCCTGGGAGTTCGAGGACGTGATGATCGAGACCGGGACCAACTACTGCGCGGAGGCGATGAACTCCGTCGACTACGCCGTGGAGACGTACAAGCCGAAGAGCGTCATGGCCGTGCACCTGGCGGGCGACTACGGCGCGGACGCCGCAGCCGGAGCCAAGGAGGCCGCGGCGAAGAACGGCCTGACGTTCACCAACGTCGAGACGCCCTCGGGCGCGACCGAGCAGGGCCGGGCCATCACGGAGATCACCTCGAAGAAGCCCGACCTGGTCATCCTCACCACCGGACCGGCCGACGCCGCCACGATCGTCGGGCAGGCGGCGGCGGCCGGCTACAAGGGGCGCTTCATCGGCACCGGCCCCACCTGGAACCCGGCCCTGCTGAAGTCCCCGGCCGCGCCGGCGCTGCGGGCCCTGTACGAGCAGTCGGCCCCCGGCAAGCCGTGGGGCGCCGACACGCCCGGCCACCAGGCGATGCGCGCGGCGCTGCCCGGGGTGACGCCGAACGACGGCTACACCTCCGGATGGGCGTGGGCGTATCCGATGAAGGCCGCCCTGGACAAGATGGTGGCCGGCGGCGACGTGAGCCGGGCCGGCCTGCTCGCGGCGGTCAAGACGCTGTCGACCGTGGACTACGAGGGGATGTTGCCGCCGGAGGCGGGTAACTTCGCGCAGGCCACGAGCGCGGCGGTGTTCCGGCAGAGCCTGATCAACAAGGTCGACGACAAGGCGCCCACGGGCGTCGCCATCGTCAAGGACCTCTTCACCGGGCCCACCGCCCAGGGGTACACGTTCGACGGCCCCTGCTTCGCCAAGCTCTGACCAGGCACTCCGTGAGCGGCGCGAACGACATCTCGCCGCTCACGGAACGTCCGGGGACGTGTCGTCAGCAGCGCCGACGCCGGTGTCCGGGGACGTGTCCTCAGCAGCGCCGAAGCCGGTGTCCGGGGACGTGTCCTCAGCAGCGCCGAAGCCGGTGTCCGGGGACGTGTCCTCAGCAGCGCCGAAGCCGGTGTCCGGCCGATCGCCGTCCGGCTCGGCGCTCTCCCGCGGCGCGGGCCGGCAGTTCTCGCCGCAGCCCCCGAACCGCGAGGAGTCGAGCGGCGCGAACGACGGCGCCGGGCTGCCCGCCAGCGCGGCCGTCATCGTCTCCTTCCAGATCGGCCCCGGAATGCTCGCCCCGGCCACCAGCCCGTAGTAGCGCCCGCCGATGGTCACCCCGGTCAGCTTGTGCTTCTGAGCACCGCGCGGATCCCCGAGACTCACCGCGGCGGCCAGATTCGGCGTGAACCCGGCGAACCACGCCGTCGCGTAGTCGTCCGTGGTGCCCGTCTTACCGGCCGCCGGGCGCCCGATGCCGCCGACGTCGCGCATCGTGCCCTTGGTGAACACCCCCGACAACACGTGCGCCGCCGCGTCCGCCACCCCTTCGTCGAGCGCCTGGCGGCATTGGGGCTGGTAACGGGTGGCCTTGCCGTTCCGGTCGACGATCCGGGTGATCGCCATCGGCGCGCAGTAGCGTCCCCGGGCGGCGATGGCGGCATAGGCGGCGGCCACCGTCACCGGGTCCATCTCGTTGATGCCGAGCGTGAACGTCTCGAACTCCCGCAACTTCTTCCCGTCCGAGCGGCGGATGCCCAGCGACATGGCCGTCTCGACGGTGGAACAGAGCCCGACCCGCCGCTCCAGCTCCATGAAGAACGTGTTCACCGACCCCCAGGTGCCGGTCCGCAACGTCTTCCAGCCGGGAGTGCCCTCGTCGTTGGTGACGGTGTGGGCCGGGTCGCCGACGTTCTCGTTCGCGCAGTTCTTGAACGTCGCGTAGCCCGGCGCCCGGTAACCGGCCCCGACGTCGAACCCGTCGTCCACCTTCATGCCCTGCTTCAACGCGCTGATCAGGGTGAACGTCTTGAACGTGGAGCCCGCCTGGAAGCCGGTCCCGCCGCCGTGCGCGGCGTCGGCGGCCAGGTTGTAGGAGATCTCGTTCCTGGCCGCGTTCGAGCCGTAGGTCCTGCTGGCCGCCATGGCCTTGATCGCGCCGGTGCCCGGGTGGACCAGGGCCTCGGCCGCGGCCGGCCCGTCGGAGGCGTGCACCCACCGCCCGATCGCCCGGTCGGCCGCGGCCTGCATGGCGGGGTCGATCGTGGTCCTGATCGTCAGGCCGCCGCGGTTGAGCATCGCCAGCCGGGCCTTGGCCGTACGGCCGAAGGCGGGGTTGCCGAGGATCTCCTGGCGTACGTACAGGCAGAAGTAGGGATGGCTGCTGGCTTCGCAGCCTCCGGGGATCTTCGTCCCCTTGTAGCCGAGCTTGGCGGCCTTGGCCCGCTCCGCCTGGTCCGGGGTGATCCGGCCCAGCTCGGCCATCCGGTTCAGGACGATGTCACGGCGGCCGCGCAGCCGCTCGCGCTGCTTCGCGCCCAGGTTGGGGTCGGTGGCGTTCGGGTCCTGCACGGCGCCGGCCAGGGTGGCGGCCTGCGCCAGGGTGAGCTTCCCGGCCGTGACGCCGAAGAAGCGCTTGGCCGCCGCCTCCACGCCGTAGGCGCCCGCGCCGAAGTACGCGATATTCAGATATTTCTCAAGAATCTGGTCCTTGGTGTACTTCTCCTCGACCCCCATGGCGTACCGCAACTCGTTGAGCTTGCGCGCGTAGCTGGCCTCCAGCGCCGCGTCCCGCTCCTCGTCGCTGCCGGCCGCGTTGAGCAGCACCTGCTTGACGTACTGCTGGGTGATGCTCGATCCGCCCTGGCTGACCTTGCCCGCCCGCAGGTTCTTGGCCAGCGCGCGCACGGTGCCCTCGATGTCGATCGCGCCGTGCTCGTAGAACCGGTAGTCCTCGATCGCCACGATCGCCGTCTTCATGATCTCGGAGATCTCGGCCAAGCCCACGACCTGGCGGTACTCCTCGTAGAACCGGGCGATCTCCTTGCCGTCGCGGTCCTGCACGATCGTGACCTCGGCCGGCGGCGGCTCGACCAGGTCGGCCGGTTCCAGGCCCACCTCGCTCGCCGCCGCCATGAGCCCGAACCCCGCGCCCCCCACGGCGGGGAAGACGATCCCCGCCGTGAGCACGCCCGCCGCCGCCCCCGCGACGGCCAGGCGTACGATCTTCATCCCCCGACGTGCCATCAGAGCCGGCCGAGCCCGCGTGCCAGGATGGTGGCGGTGCCGGCGATGGCCTTCTCGCTCGCGGCGGTGTCCGAGGTCGTGCGGGTGGTGTAGACCGCCATGATGATCGGGGCCGCCGACTTGGCGGGCCAGACCACGGCGACGTCGTTGGCGAGCCCGGCGGTGAGGTTGCTGCCCGACTTGTCGCCGACGGTCCAGGTCTTGGGCAGGCCGGCGCGGATGCGGGAGCCGCCGGTCTGGCTCGCCAGCATCCAGCCGATCAGCCGCTCGCGGTCCTTGGCGCCCAGCGCGTCGCCCACCGTCACGGCGCGCAGGTCGCGGCCCAGGAACGCGGGCGTGGTGGTGTCACGCCGCTCCTTGGGGGTCCAGTCGTTGAGCTCGGTCTCCCAGCGGTCGAGCCGGGAGACCGGGTCCTTCAGCGTGCGGAAGTAGCGGGTCAGGCCGGCGGGCCCGCCGATCTGCTTCAGCACCATGTTGCCCGCCGTGTTGTCGCTCACGGTGATCGCCGCCTCGCAGAGCTGCGCGACGGTCAGCCCGTCCTTGACGTGGTCCTTGGTGACGGGGGAGTTCTCCTTCACCTCGGCCTGCGTCCACGTCACGACCTTGTCCATCAGGCCGGGCGCGGAGGTGCGGGCCTTGTGCAGCACCGCCGCGCAGGCCATCGCCTTGAACGTGGACAGCAGCGGGAAACGCTGCCCCGACCGGTACCCGACCGTCTTCCCCGTCGCGGTGTCGATCGCGAACGCGCCGATGTGCCCCTTGATCGTGGCCTCCAGCTCGCGCAGCTCCTTCGTGACCCGAGCCTGTCCCGAGGGTGCCCGCACCGTCTCGGCCGTCGCGGAGACCGGGCCCGCCGCGATCGTGCCCCCCGTCAGAAGGGAGATCGTCATCGCGGTCGCTGCCATGAGGCGGCCCTGTCGCATGTGCACGTCCTTGCCTGTCGTCCGTCAGAAGGCAGGAGCAAACCAGATGCGATCAGCTGATGTCTAATAGCGATATTGCCAACGGACCGATATCCATTACCGCATCACCGCAGGCCGGCGCATCAACACGAGCAGTCCCGCGATCATCAGCCCACCCGCGTGCCGGCACGGCATGGCCACGATGCCCGGCGATCGCAAAGGTTCGGTCACGTCGCGCGGGCGATCGCTTGGGTAGGGTCGAGGCATGCGTCTGACCAAGAGCCGGTTCCTGCCCCTCGCCGTCTTCGCCGTCTGCGTCTTCGCCGCCGGTTGCGGTGAGGTCAACCAGACCATCGACAAGGCCCAGGCGTGCCTGGAGGCGCCCAAGATCGTCGCCGACCTCGGCGCGCAGATCAGCAAGCTGACCAACGATCCCGCCGCCATGGACAAGGCACTCGACGACACCGCGGCCGAGCTCGGCACCCTGGCCGACAAGGCCTCCAACACCACGCTCAAGGAGGCCACCGACAACCTGGCCGCGACGCTGAGCGGCCTCACCGTCAAGGACGCCGGCGACGCCGTGGACGCCGCCCAGAAGGTCGCCACCGACAGCGCCGCCTACCTGGAGCAGGTGGCCAAGGCCTGCAGTTGAGCCACCGAGCAAAAAGATCCATTTCTGCGCTGATTCGACTATCTTCTTCGTGACAGCAGTGGCAGTCGCTGTTTAGGGAGTGTGCCGTGCAGGATGGGTTCGATGCCGCCTTCCATGAGGTGGCGGGAGAATTCGAGCAGGCCTCGGCCCGGTTACGCGAGGCCTATGGTGAGCTGAGCGAGCTGAGCCACACCGCCCGATCCGCCGACGGGATGGTGGCGGTGACCGTCGGCCTGCACGGTCAGGTGCGGGCCATCACGCTCGATCCGCGGGTCTACCGCAAGCTGACGCCCTCCCATCTCGCCGACGCCATCATGGATCAGATCGGCAAGGCGACGAGCGAGGTGTCGGACCGGATGCGCACACTGGTGGAGCCCATGCTGCCGGGCGGGCTGCCGTACGACGACATCTTCGGCGAGGACGTGAGCTTGGAGGCCTTCTTCCCGAAGCCGCAGCCGTGATCGGGCCGGGGGAGGGCTACGTCGCCGCCCCGAGCGAGATCCGCCGGCGCGGTGGCCAGGCCGCGGACGAGGCGGCCTTCGTCGAGGAGGTCCGCGACGACGTGCGGGAGGCCTTCGCGGCGGCGGGCCGGCCGATGGGGCACGACCAGTACGGCGCCGAGCTGGAGAAGCACTACCCCCAGCTCAAGAGCCAGATTTTCGACGCGTTCGAGGATTACATCGAGGAGCTGGACGGCCTGCACACCGGGCTGCGCACCAGTGCGGCCCGCTACGAGGACGTGGACGATCCGCACTACCAGAAGCCGGGGCAGGACTGATCGCCGGTGTGGCTCGACGGGGTGCCGATCCACGAGGCCGTACGGCCCTGGATCGGGTGGGCGGTCGGCATGGACTGGCCGGAGGGGGACGAGACGGCGCTGTTCCAGCTGGCCGACGACCTGGCGCTGGCCTTCCGCCGGATCAGCGAGGGGGTCACCGGTGATGGGCGGCTCGCCGGGGGAGCGGCCGCCGGATCCGAGCGCGGCGACTGGGACGGGGAGGCGCTCCGGAGCTTCCTGAAGCGGGTGGAGCACGGCACCGGCGGTCGCCGGGAGGAGCTGCTCAAGCGCCTGGCGGGGTTGGCGCTGGCCTGCAACGACCTGGGCGTGCAGCTTCAGTACACCAAGCGGATGATCAAGCTCTCGGTGCTGCTGCTGATCGTGCAGCTCCTCTGGCTGCTGTGGGCGATGTTGTCGCCCGCGTCGGGGGTGGCGTGGGCGGCGGCGGGCGCCCGGGCGCAGGTGACCAGGAAGACGATCCGGCAGCTGGCTAAGAGGCTGCTGTTCAACATCGGATTCTTCTCGCTGCTGATGGGCGGGATGGACCTCTATGTGCAGGCGACCCAGTCCCGGCGTGACGAGATCGACTGGGAGCAGGCGGGATGGGCGGCGCTGTCCGGCGCCCTCACCGGCGCTCTGCTGACCGTGACCACGGGACTGCTGCCGCCCAAGTCGATCCTGGCGCTCATGGGGCACTCCGCAGTCGCGGGCGGTGGGGCCACGCTCGCCACCCAGCTGCTGAGCGGGCAGCCGATCGACTGGACGGCGGTCGCGAAGGGCACGTCGGCCGGAGGGCTGGGCGGCGCGGACGCGCACTGGGCGAGCTGGAATCCCGGGGCCGCCCGGCACGCGGAGCCGGGCGCGCCCGGTCCGGGGCTGCGGGGCGATCCCACGGCCCCGCCACCGGACCCGGCGAGCGCGGCACACCCGCCCCGTGATCCGCACGGTGCCGGCCCCCGGGCTGAGGGGCCGGACACCAGCCTGGCGAGCGCGCCGCCGCGGGCGGGGGATCCGTCCGTACGATCCGACGGCACCCTTCACCTCCGCACCGACCCCAGGCCGGAGCCGCCCGCCGGCCAGGGTCACATCTCGCTGGAAACCCCGCGGCTGAGAGGCGCTGAGAGCGGGCCTCGCCCGGAAGGCACGTCCAGACCGGAGCACACGTCCCGGCCGGAGGGATCGTCCCGGCCGGAAGGCACGCGCCGACCCGAGAGCGGGGGCCGGCCCGAGGGTGGCGGTAGGCCGGAGAGCGCCCACAGGTCGGACGGCTCGGGCCGGACAGAGGACGCGCACAGGTCAGACCCCGCCGTGCGGCGGGAGGACGGCGGGCAGACCACCCGTCCCAGGGACGCCGCGCCCTCGGTCCGCGACCCGCGCCTCGACTACGCGGCCCCCGATCCTCGCCTCCCCGTCCGCGACCCGCGCCTCGACTACGCGGTCTCCAACCCGGCCGACGCGGCAGGGCCGGGTCCGCGTGCGGCTCAGGCCCCGGACGCCCACACCACCTCGGGCCCGGACGCCACGCGCCCGACCTCCGAGCTGGAGGGATCGGGCACCCGCCCCTCTTCCGAGCACGCCGGAACGGGCCCGGCCGCTCCGCGCAACCGCATCGACCAGCTCATCAACCGCCCGCCCGACCAGCCGACCCTTGTCCTGACCGGCCGGCCCGCCGCCGACGCTCCCGCCGCGCTGCACGACGCCGCTCCCGCCGCGCTGCACGACGCCGCTCCCGCCGCGCGGCACGACGCCGCTCCCGCCGCGCTGCACGACGCCGCGGGTTCGTACGGTGGCCACCACGGTGCGCCGGACGTGCAGGCCCCGCCGCATCCGGCTCACCGGCCGCCCCCGCCCGGGCTCATGGACGCCGTCGCGCGGCTGGGCGAGAACAGCGGCGTGCCGCTCGGCGGCGGCGTCTCCGCGCGCCGGGTCCGCATCTTCGATTTCGACGGCGGCGAGTGGGTGCTCAAGGAGGTCAAGACCAAGAAGGAGGCCGACGCCGAGGTGGCCGGCTCGATCCTCGGCGAGCGGCTCGGCGCCAACGTGCCTCCGATCTACCGGGTCGACGACACCACGGTCGTGATGCCGTACGTCGGCACGGGCATGGTGATGATAGGGATGACGCCGCCGTCGGGCCTGGCGGCCAAGCTGCTCGGCCTCCTCCACGTCCTCGACATCGACGCGGACGCGAACTTTCGGAACATCGTCATGGACGAGCACGGCGAGCCGTGGGGCATCGACATGTCGGCGGCCTTCACCGAGCTTCCCCTCAGCGCAAGGGGCAGAATGGCCCATGTGACGAACAGCCCGTTCGCCGATCACTGGGTCTCCAGGAAGTGGAACGGGATCATCCCCGTAGACTTCGCGTTCATCCCGAACGCCCTGACCCGCGCGGACGTGGCGCGGCTCAGCGCCCAGATCCAGTCCGCGCGGCCGTACTTTGAGGGTCTGGGCCGTCCCGACTGGTTCAACGGGGTCTGGGAACGGTGGTCGGAGATCGCCAAGAACGCCAGGGGAACCAGGTCAATCTTCGAGGAGGAGTGAGCGTGCTGCAGATGAGAGAGGCCCGAACCGGCAGAATCCTCGGCACGATCGAGCTGACCCCGGCGGGCGAGGTCGTCGCCAGTACGGAGGAACTGCGCCAGATGTTCGAGCAGACGATGTTCTACCGGGAGCTGAGCGTCGCGGAGACCTACGAGTGGTACACGGGCTGGACCAACGGTTACGTGGAGTTCGTCCCCGTCGGTTAGGCAATCCCGGCATCTCTAGGGGAAATAGGGGCGAATTACCGTTTTTCCTATGGAACCCGACCCGCGCTTCACGTTGGCCAACGAACGCACCTTCCTCACCTGGCTGAGCACGGCGTTGGCGCTCAGCGCGGGCGGTGTGGCCATGGCGGCGGTCCCGGCCGACGTGTTCGTGCCGTGGATCCGCACCGCGATGGCCGTCATCCTCGTCACACTCTCCGCGCTGGCCGCGGGCATGGCCTACCCGCGCTGGCGCAACATCCAGCGCGCCCTGCGCCGGCAGGCGCCGCTGCCGCCGCCCGCGCTCGCGGCCGTCTTCGGCTACGGGGTGGCCGCCGTGGCGGTGATCGCCCTGGTCCTCATCATCCTGTCGGCCTGAGCCATGGCCGGTGCGGAGGAGATCTGGGACCGGGGGCTGCAGAGCGAGCGCACTCGGCTGGCCTGGGTGCGCACCGCCGTGGCCCTGGCGACCGGCGGGCTCGGCGCGGCGGGGTTGTCGGCCAGGCACGGCCTGCCGGCGCTCGCCGTCCTCGTCTTCGCGCTGGCCGCGCTCTGCGGCGGGGCGCTGCTCATCAGGACGGGCGCGCGTTTCCGCCGCGTGCAGGCGGCGCTGCACGGCGGCACGCCGCTCAGCCCGGGACTGGACGTGCTGATCGCCTGGATCGGCACCCTCGGCGTGGTCGCGGGTGCCTTCACCTTTGTGTTCACCGTGCGATGAGATGGGTTGCGGGATCCGGAGCAGTGGGCGGACACTCAGAGTAAGGGGGTGAACCTCAATGGTGGAGGAACACAGGACCGTGCCCTTCGAGTGCCGCAACTGCTGGCATGTCTGGGAAGAGGAATACCTGGTCAGGCGGGTCGACGACCGTCACGGCAACGAGCGGGAGGTCTGGTTGCAGGGCGGTCTGCCCGTGCCGCCGCCCGCGGCGGGCATCATCTGCCCGCACTGCGGCTGCCAGCAGGCCACCACGTTCCCGGACGGCTATCTGGCCCGTCATCCGGAGCTGATCCCGCCCGCCGAGCCGGCCGGGCCCGACGCCACACCGCTGCTCAGTCCCGTGCGGAAATCGCTGTACGGCCGCCTAACCTGACACTTGGTGAGCATTTCCTAGCTAACAGTGTCACAAGGGCCGCCTTGCCGGGGTATGTGACTAGACGGACACTCGAATCGAACGGCGATCCGTAGCCGGGGGTGGTCCAAGTGCCCGACGGGTTCGACACCCATGAGGCGTGGCCTTTCGAGTGTCTTCGTTGCCTCTATGTCTGGGAGGAGGACTTCGTCGTCCGGCGACTGTCCGACAACCACGGCAACCAGGTGGTGCTCTGGCTGAGAGCGGGGGTGACCGTGCCGCCGCCCTGGACGGGCGCGTGCTGCCCGCTCTGCGGCGGCTACCGCGTGACCTCCTTCCCCGCCGGTTACCTGGCCCGCCACCCCGAGCTCCTGGCCGAGCCCGAGGTGGTGGCGGCGCCGCTGTTCGTGCCGGTGATCGAGCCGGACAGGGTGCCCGCGCAGCGGACCCACCTGCCCGGCCGCCTGCTGGTCGCCTTGGGCGTGCCGCTGGCCGCGTTCGTGGCCTACGAGCTGTACGTCAACCTCGTGGCCGCGGCGCACCCGCACCACTAGCGACTCCGTTAACTCAGGCTGTCCAGCCACGCCTGGTGCAGCCCGGCGTAGCGCCCGGAGGCGGCGATGAGGCGGGCCGGCGACCCGTCCTCGACGATCTCTCCGCGCTCCATCACCAGCACCCGGTCGGCGATCTCCACCGTCGACAGCCGGTGCGCGATGATCAGGGCCGTCCGGTCGGCGAGGATCGTCCGCAGCGCGCGCTGCACCAGCCGCTCGCTCGGGACGTCGAGGCTGGAGGTGGCCTCGTCCAGGATGAGCACCGCGGGATCGGCCAGGAACGCCCGGGCGAACGCCACGAGCTGCCGCTGACCGGCGGACATCCGGCCGCCCCGCTTGCCCACCTCGGTGTCGTAGCCGTCGGGCAGGCCCGCGACGAACTCGTGCGCGCCGATCGCCTTGGCCGCCTCGCGGATGTCGTGATCGGTGGCGTCCGGCCGGCCGAACCTGATGTTGTCCGCGACCGTGCCGCTGAACAGGAAGTTCTCCTGCGTCACCATGACCACGGCCTGGCGTAGCGTGGCCTCGTCCAGCGTGCGCAGATCGACGCCGTCGAGCAGCACCCGCCCCTCGGTCGGGTCGTAGAACCGGGAGATCAGCTTGGCCAGCGTGGTCTTGCCCGCTCCCGTCGCGCCGACCAGCGCCACACTCTGCCCGGCCGGGACCGTCAGGTCCAGGTGCGGCAGGATCGGCATCTCCTCGACGTAGGCGAAGCGCACGCCCTCGAAGCGCACCTTGCCGCGCGCCCTGCCCTGGGGCAGCGCCCGCGGCTCGCGCGGCTCCGGCACGCCGGGCTCCTCCTCCAGCACGCCCGACAACTTCTCCAGCGCGGCGCCCGCCGACTGGAGCGTGTTGTAGAACTGGCTGACCTCCTGCATCGGCTCGTAGAACTGGCGCAGGTAGAGCAGGAACCCGGTCAGCACGCCGACCGTGACCTGTCCGTGCAGCGCCAGCCAGCCGCCGTAGAGCAGCACCCCGCCGATCGTCAGGTTGCCGATCAGCTTGATGCCGGTCATGAACACCGCGCCGAGCTGCATGCTGCGCGCGTTCGCGCCCCGGTAGTCGTCGTTGAGCTGCTGGAAGATCTCCTGGTTGCGCGGCTGGCGGCGGAAGGCCTGCACGGCGCGGATGCCGGTCATCGACTCCACGAAGTGCACGATCACCAGCGCCACGGTCTCCCGCGTACGCCGGTAGACGATCGACGACTGCCGCCGGAACCACGTGGTGAACAGGAACAGCAGCGGCAGCGGCAGCAGCGCCACCAGCCCCAGGTGCACATCCAGCACCAGCAGCAGCACCGCCGTGCCCACCATGGTCAGCACGGCCTTGACCAGCGCGTCGAACCCCGACTGGAGCAGCTCGGCGATGGCCTCGATGTCCGAGGTCAGCCGCGAGATGACCCGGCCGGAGGTGTAGTTCTCGTGGAAACTCAGCGACAGCCGCTGGAAGTGGTCGAACACCCTCCTGCGCAGCTCCAGCAGGATGCTCTGGCCGATCCTGCCGGACAGCCGCAGGAACGCCTGCCGCGTGAGCGCCTGCGTGACGGCCGCGGCCAGGACGACCCCGACCACGGTGAGCAGGACCTCGGCCCCCGAGCCGCGCCGGATGGGCGGGATGCCGAAGTCGATGCCGACCGTGACCAGGTAGGGGATCGACAGGCCGGCCGCGTTGGAGACCACGATGATCGCGACGAGCAGCGCGATCTTCTTCCGGTACGGCCGCAGCAGCGTCCCGAGCAGCCTGCGGGAGCGCTCCCGCAGCAGGACGGAGACCTTCTCCGGCAGCTCGTCCTGATCCTCGGAGGCGACACCCCGCCAGGACGACGTGGTGGTCGTGGTCATCGCAGCGCTCCTTCCGGGGCGTCGTCGAAGTCGGCGTCCTGGGCGAGCAGCTCGCGGTATTCGGGCACCCGCGCCAGCAGCTCGTGGTGCAGGCCGACGTGCGTGATCGTGCCGCCGCGCAGCAGCGCCACCTTGTCGGCCAGCAGCACGGTGGAGGCGCGGTGGGCGACCACGATGCCGGTGGCGTCGCGCAGCACGTGCCGCAGCGCCTCCTCCACCAGCGCCTCGGTCTCCACGTCGAGCGCGGACAGCGTGTCGTCGAGCACCAGGATGCGCGGGTTGCTCAGCACGGCCCGCGCCAGAGCGAGCCGCTGCCGCTGACCGCCGGACAGGGACAGCCCCTGCTCGCCGATGCGGGTGTCGAGGCCCCACGGCAGGTCGTAGACGAACATGGCCTGCGCGGTCTGGATCGCGGCGGCCAGCTCCTCGTCGGTGGCGTCGGTCCGGCCGAGCGTGAGGTTCTCGCGCACGCTCATCGAGAACAGCGTCGGCTCCTCGAAGGCGGTGGCCACCACCGAGCGCAGGGCGGGCAGCGTCAGCTCGCGCACGTCGGTCCCGTCAATGGTGACCCGGCCCTCGGTGGGATCGACCAGCCGGGGCACCAGCGAGGTCAGCGTGGTCTTGCCGGAGCCGGTCGCGCCCACGATGGCCACGGTCTCGCCCGGCCGGACGTCCAGCCAGACGTCGTGCAGCACCGGCTCCTCGGAGTCGGCGAAGCGGAACCCGACGCCCTCGAAGCGCAGGTGGCCCCGCGGCCTGGCGACGGTGTGGGTGCCGCCCTCGATGGCGGGGACGGTGTCCATGACCTCCATGACGCGGTCGGCGGAGGTCATCGCCTCCTGGGCCATGGCCAGGATGTAACCCATGCTCGCGATCGGCCAGATGAGCTGGAGCATCAGCGTGGTGAACGCGACCAGCGCGCCCAGGGTCAGCTCACCGGTGCCGACCGCCAGCGCGCCGAGCAGGAGCACCAGGGCCAGCGTGATGTTGGGGATCGCCTCCAGGAAGGCGAAGAACCGGCCGGACAGGCGCACCTTGTCCATCGACGTGCCGAACACCTTGCGCGCGGCCTCGTCGTAGCGGTCGTAGACGTGGTGCCGGCGGCCGAACGCCTTGATCGTGCGGATGCCGATCGCGGACTCCTCGACGAGCGTGGCGAGGTCGCCCTGCTCGTCCTGGACCTGGCGCGAGATCTTGATGTAGCGCTTCTCGAAGCGCAGCGAGACCCACACGATCGGTACGGCCGAGGCCAGCACCAGCAGCCCGAGGGGCCAGTACCAGTTGAGCAGCAGCACGGTCACCGTGATCATCTGCAGGATGTTCATGACCAGGAAGAGCATGCCGAAGCCGAGGAAACGGCGGATCGTGGACAGGTCGGTCGTCGCCCGGGACAAGAGCTGCCCGGACTGCCAGTCGCCGTGGAAGCCCATGGGCAGGCGCTGCAGGTGCTCGTAGAGGTCGTCGCGGATGGCGGTCTCCAGGCCGAGCACCGGCCGGACCTGGGCCCAGCGCCGCAGGAAGATCAGCAGCGCCTCGACGACGCCGACGCCGACCGCGAGCAGCCCGAGCGGGAGCAGCGAGCCGGTGTCGCCGTGGGCGATGGGGCCGTCGATGATCCCCTGACTGATCAGGGGCAGCACGATGCCGGCGGCGATGCCGACGATGGCGGACAGCCAGATGAAGATCAGCCGTAAGACGTAGGGGCGGAGGTAGGACTTCATCCGCCACAGGGAGTTGGATGAGAGCAGGGAACGGCGAGGTGTGTGCGTATCGGGAGGCATCCCTTCTAGGCTAATACGGTCGATCAACCCATTTTCTGTGGCCCCAGGGTGGGTTTCCTGTACATGACGTGGGGAAACGTGAACGATCGTGCACTTTCGGCAGGCCGTAACCTGTTCCGCGACCAGGCCGGGCGCGCTGTTCGCCCTGCTCACGCCACTCGTGGGAAGGTGGATTCGTGATCTACGAATCTGACCTGCCGCACCTGCGCCGCTGCGTCGATCTGGCCCTGCGGGCCTTGGAGGAGGGCGACGAGCCGTTCGGCTCCGTGCTCGTCTCCGGCGACGGCGCCGTGCTGGCCGAGGATCACAACCGGGTGGCGTCCGGGGACCGCACGCGGCATCCGGAGTTCGAGCTGGCCCGCTGGTCGGCGGCGCATCTGACGCCCGAGGAGCGGGCGGCGGCCACCGTCTACACCTCCGGGGAGCACTGCCCGATGTGCGCCGCCGCCCACGCCTGGGTGGGCCTGGGGCGGATCGTCTACGTGGCCTCCGCGCGGCAACTCGGCAACTGGCTGGCCGAGCTCGGCGTGCCCGCGCCGCCCGTGCGCACGCTGCCGATCAACGACGTCGCGCCCTGGGTGGACGTGGACGGGCCGGTGCCCGAGCTGGACGAGGAGATGAGAGAGCTGCACCGCCGCTTCCACGGCTGACGGCGTCACCCCTTTGACCTGGGGTTTGTACAGTCCGTGGCACAGTCGGACCATGGGGTTCGGGCGGTCCATCAGGGCTCGGATGACGATCGCGACGGTGGCCGTGTTCGGCACGCTCCTGCTCGCGGGAGTCGTCGCGATCTCCATCCTGTATCCGATCCAGGCCCGGGAAGATCTTTTCGACCATGCCGCCCGCGCCAGCCGCCGCCTCACCACCATCGTCGACAGATACCGGTTCTCCGGGATCATCCCCCCACAGGACGGCGTCCAGCTGCTGCAGATCGTGGACGCCAAGGGCCGGGTGGTGGCCGCCGGCGACGGCCTGCGGGGCAAGCCGCCGCTGACCTCCGCCCGGCCCACCGGGGGCGACTCGCAGGTGCGCGACCGCGTGTGCCTGCCCGACGGGTGCCTGATCGTGGCGGGGACGAGCAACCGCGCCACCGCGTACGGGCCCATCGTCGCCTACGCGGCCCTGCACGAGCCGTTCCTGCTGCGCTCGCCGCTCCTGCCCGTGCTCCTGTACGGATCCTCCGCGGTGCTGCTGGCGCTGATGGCGTGGGGCACCTGGTACGGCGTCGGGCGGGTGCTGGCCCCCGTGGAGCGGATCCGGTCGGGCCTGGAGCACATCAGCGCCCAGGACCTGAGCCGGCGCATCGAGGTGCCCGGCACCCGCGACGAGATCGCCGAGCTGGCCACCACCGTCAACGACACCCTGGGCCGGCTGGAGAACGCGGTGGAGCTGCACCGCCGGTTCGTGTCGGACACCTCCCACGAGCTGCGCACGCCGATCACGGCCCTGATGGTGCGGCTGGAGGCGGGGCTCGCGGAGCGGAGCGAGGCGGACTGGCGGGCGGCGCTGGACGACGCGCGGCGGTTGTCGGACATCGTGCAGGACCTGCTGCTGATGGCCCGGCTGGACGCGGGCGCGCCGGCCGAGTACGAGCGGATCGAGCTGGGCGTGCTGGTGGCGGAGGAGATCGCGCGGCGGCCTTCCCGGCTGCCGGTCACCACCAGCATCGAGCCCGGCGTGTTCGTGCGGGGCAACCGGCTGCGGCTGGCCCGGGTGCTGACCAACCTGCTGTCCAACGCCGACAGGTACGGCGAGGCCCGCGTGCGGGTCTCCGTGCGGTCCCGCGGCGACCAGGCGGAGGTCGAGGTGTACGACGACGGGGTGGGCATCCCGGAGGAGATGCGGGAGCGGGTGTTCGAGCGGTTCACCCGGCTGGACAGGACCCGGTCCAAGGACACCGGGGGGAGCGGGCTAGGGCTCCCCATCGCCCGTGACATCGCGCTCTCCCATGGGGGGACGCTCGAGGTCGGCGCGGGGCCCGGCGCCCGGCTGATCCTGCGCCTTCCACGTTAGGGCGGCGGTCGTCTCCTCGAAGAGGTCGCGATCGAGGTCGGGGCGGGCTTCGAGGTTGCGCAGGATGCGCTCCAGGCGGCCGACGCGGCTCGGGCGGGACAACCACGCGACGCGGACGAGGGCGAGCACGTCGTTGACCGGCAGCTCGTGACAGTCCGCCTCAAGCTGCTTCAGCACCAGGTCCCGGTAGGCATAGCTGATGTCCCAGCGCAGGGCCCGGCTGTAGGTCTCGACGTCGGAGGCCGGGTTCAGCATGACCATGAGCAGGTCGGTGACGGGGGAGCCCGGATGGGCCTCCAGGTTGTCGTCCACCGCCTTGGCGTAGGGCAGCAGATCGAGGAAGAGGTGCCCGAGCAGGGTGTCGTCGCGGAAGGCGATCTCGCGTGCCCACAGGGACAGCGGCCCGTGCGCCGGGATCATCAGCTCGTGGCTGGTCTTGGCCGTGAAGCGGTCCGGCCAGGTGAAGAAGATCAGGTCCCGCAGGTCGAACGGCTCGCCGCGGTCGCGCCCGACCACCATCGTCCGGCTGCCGTCGCGCAGGAAGTGGCGGGCCCGGACCGTCTGCGTGAGCGTGGTCCAGCCCGCTCTGGTGAGCTGGGAGTGCCACAGGCGGGCGATCCTGCGCCAGCGCTCGTTGGCCGCCTCCGGCTGCTCGGTGCCGAAGAGCTCCGCGCCCGGGATCGGCTCGGCCGACGAGAGCACCGCCAGCAGCAGCAGGTTGGCGCTGTAGGCGGCGCACCGGGCGGGCGCCTCCGCGATCACCGGCTGGTAGGACTCGAAGGCCGATCCCGGCCGGGGCATCAGCGAGACGGCGAACAGCTCGCACAGGTGCCGTTTCAGCAGCGCGCGCCGGGGCGCCTGGATGCGGTGGGCGATGCCGTACTCGAGGAAGTCCACGATCGGCGTGCCGACGGTGAGCGTCGCGTAGGACAGCAGGGCGTGCAGCAGGGACTCGTCGGGCGGGTGGTAGCGCGAGCCGGGCGAGGCCAGATGCCCGGCCATGTGCGCGAGCTCCTGGACGACCAGGCGGGCGACCAGGTATTCGCCGAACGTGGCGTGCAGGAACTCATACGCCTTCAGCCGCTCGTTCTCGCGCAGCGACCGGGTGGTGCGGACGAAGAAGAAGCCGGCGATGACGCCTTCCGCGTGGGTCACGGCGGTGCGGAAATCGCGTGCCTGGCGCGGCTCCGACACCCACGGCGTGGGCGAGGACCAGCGCAGGAGCGCGCGCAGGTCGTCGGCCAGGTCGTCCTCCCTGACCCACTGCAGGTTGCGGTTGAACATCGCGAACGCCGTCACCGAGAGTTGCAGCAGGGCGTCCTCCACGGCTCTCTTGCGATCCGCGCCGGTGAGATCGCGGCCCGACTTGCCCACCTCGCGGGCGGCGAAGTCGCGCAGCAGGCGCTCGTACAGCTCCGCCTCGTGGATCTCCTTCCGCAGCAGCCGCAGCGCGTTCCTGTCGGTGTCGTACAGCGCGAGCATGAACAGCAGCAGCGGCTGCTCGGCCAGTCTCGGGACGGCCAGGACGTTCTCGACCCGGAGCGGCTCCAGCCCGTCCTGCTGCCGGAAGTAGTCGCCGTTGCCGTCGTTCCAGATGCCGACCCACCGGCGCACCTGGCCCTCGTCGAAGGGTTCGAGCTGGAGCACGATCGAGTCGTCCGGCACCCGCGCCCGGTTCGCCACGGCGGTGCGGGAGGTGACGATGATCGCCAGTGCCCGGCCCTTCTCGGCCTGGTAGCGCTGCCACTGGGCGACCCGTTCGAGGTAGTCGGTCCGGTTCACGCCGGTCGACTGGAGCAACTCGTCGAAGCCGTCGAGCATGACCACCGGCAGCGCCCCCTGGGCCGCGTGCACCAGGTCGGGCCAGGACATCGTCTCGTCCAGCGCCTCCTTGACACCGTGCTCGATCTGCGCCAGCACGGTGCTCTCCGCGGGAACGTCGCGCAGCTCCACCCGCAGCGGCAGGAACGCGCCGGCGGGCAGGCGGGCCGCGAGGATGCGGGTCAGCAGGGACTTGCCGGCGCCCGGATGGCCGAGCACGAGCAGCGGCGCGTTCGTGGCCTGCGGCAGGGTGAGGTGCGCGGACAGGAACGTGCTCAGGTCGTCGCGCCGGGGCAGGCCCTCCCACGTCTTGGCCGAGACGATGTGCCGGTCGTGCTCGGGCGGCAGCAGGCGGAAGCCCGGATCGACGTAGCCCCGCTCCAGCAGGGGGATCGTCAGCCCCGGCGGCGCGTCGTCGGCGACCACGATCGGGTGCCCGAGCGCGGCCCGGTTCGCCCGGATCAGGGACTCCAGCCGGTCGGACGGCCCGCGCGCGGAGACGAGCCGGGACAACCGCTCCTCGACCCCTGCCAGGCCGCGCTCGATCTTGCGCAGCCCGGCCCGGGTGGCCTGGTCGCTGACGGTGGCCGACCAGCAGCCGACCTCGGGGAAGTCGGTGGCGAGCCGGCGGAACAGCTCGCCGTAGCGGCGCACCGACCCCTCCGGCAGGTCACGGGCCAGCCTGGCCCGCCGGGTCTCGTCCCATGCGTCCCAGCAGGCCAGCCCCTCCAGGTGCCCGAGCAGGGCCTTGGTGATGCGCGTGTAGTGGTCGGCGAGGGCTTCGAGCACGCTCTCGTACGGACGCTGGGGCGTGGGCATGAGCATGGGGCCGTCGAGCAGGCTCGCGGCCAGGCGCGTGGTGTCCAGCCCGGTCAGCCGCTCCTGGTCCGCGCGCGTCAGCTCGTCCAGGACCCCGGCCTCGTCGACGACCTCCAGGAACGCGCTGACCACGATGACCGCGTGCGCCGCCGCCAGACGTTGCGTCGTGTCGTAGGTGCTGTAACCCTTGACCCGGTCGCGCAGGCGGCCGATCACGCCGTCGGCCAGCCGCACCGCCTCGGCCCGGGCGTCGAACAGATCGATCGCGGTGAGCCCGAACAGCGCCACCGACGACGCCGTGTCCAGCGCCCGGGTCAGCCGGGCCGGGCCGCCGAGCAGGTCGACGGCGTCGCGATAGCTCAGGACCGGGCGCAAGGAAGGCTCCTTGGAGGCGGGAACCGCTACTCGTAGTCTGCCCAAGACGAGTGGCCCCCGTAAGCCCCATGCCGGATTCGGCCGGTCCCGGTCAGGTGGTGCGGCCCAGCTCGATCGTCTCGGACACCTCGGCGTGCCGCTCGGCCTCCTCCTGGGCGAACCGCTCCTGGTCGACCCGGTCGGCGATCTCCTCGTCCTGCCGCATCAGCGCCTCCAGCGACTGGCCGGCCATGTCGAGCACGCCCATGTCCGCGTACGCCTGCCGCAACCGCGGGCTCCACAACCCGATGTCCTTCACGCACGGCACGATCCGGCTGAACAGCAGCGCCCGGAAGATCCTCAGGTAGTCCGACTGGTCGGTGGCCACCATGGCCTGCTCGACCTCGGCCGCCGACAGGCCCAGGGTCTCCCAGGTCTCCTGCCCGCGCAGCCGGTCGCGCATCAGGTAGCAACCCTCGATGACGAAGTCCTCGCGCTCGCGCAGCTCCGCCTCCGACAGGTTCGCGTAGTAGTCGCGCAGCGCCATCCGGCCGAAGGCGACGTGCCTGGCCTCGTCCTGCATCACGTACGCGAGGATCTGCTTGGGCAGCGGCTTGGTGGTCATGTCGCGCATCACCCCGAACGCGGCCAGCGCCAGCCCTTCGATGAGCACCTGCATGCCCAGGTAGGGCATGTCCCAGCGGGAGTCGCTCAGCGTGCTGTCGAGCAGCGCCTTGAGATGCGCGTTGATCGGGTAGGCCAGGCCCACCTTGTCCTGCAGGAACCGGGCGTAGGTCTCGGCGTGGCGGGCCTCGTCCATCGTCTGCGTGGCCGCGTAGAACTTCGCGTCGAGGTCGGGCACCGACTCCACGATCTTGGCCGAGCAGATCATCGCGCCCTGCTCGCCGTGCAGGAACTGGGAGAACTGCC
The DNA here is from genome assembly GCF_053592075.1 of Nonomuraea sp. NPDC002799. Taxonomy (NCBI): domain Bacteria; kingdom Bacillati; phylum Actinomycetota; class Actinomycetes; order Streptosporangiales; family Streptosporangiaceae; genus Nonomuraea; species Nonomuraea sp. NPDC002799. The sequence continues at coordinate 219,200 of NZ_JBSFVA010000010.1, read as the reverse complement.
AGGCCGCGCCGTGCAGCCGGACGTCCTGGCGGGTCTTGGCGTCCATCCGCTCCCACAGGGGCGTGCCGTAGATGGCGATGGTCTGGTCGGGGATGCCGAGGATGTTGTACGGGTCCACCTCCAGGTCCCAGTCGATCCGCTTGGCGGAGTCCCACTGCCGGTCCTTGCCCTTCTGGTACAGGGCCAGCATGCGATCCCTGCCGTCGTCGTACTCCCAGGTGAACCGGCTCGCGCCGGCCGCCTCGACGTCCCAGGTGGAGAGATCCGCGGGGATGGTGTACAGATCATGGGTCGACATCAGACCTCCGGGGGCTACGTACACCGTACGTACACCTACGAGCCTGCACGTACGCCGTACGTCAGTCAATAGAATGAGCTATGCCCACGGAGCCTCTGTCGCGAGGCCGCATCGTCGCCGCGGCCATCGACCTCATCGAGCGGGAGGGCGCCGACGCGGTCTCCATGCGGCGCATCGCGGCCGACCTGGGCGTCGGGGTGATGTCGCTCTACAACCACGTGCCCAACAAGGACGCGCTGCTCAACGGGGTGGCCGAGACGGTGCTCAGCGAGATCGAGTTCACCGACGACCCCGACGCGCACTGGACCGACCGGGTGCGCATGCAGGCCAGGGCCTTCCGGCAGATCGCCCATCATCATCCGCGCTCGACCATGCTCGTGGTCAGCCGCCAGCTGCACTCCGCCGCCGGACTGCTGCCGGTCGAGCGGGCCCTGGCCACGCTGCGCGGCGCCGGGTTCGACGATCAGGGCGCGGTCAGCATGTTGCGGACGTTCATCGCGTTCATCGTGGGGTCGTTGTTGCGTGAGGTCGGGGTGACGCCGACGTTCGCGCCGCTGCACACCAGGACGATCCGGGCCGACGGCGTGGATCCGGCGCTGTTCCCCGAGGTCAGCTCATTGGCGGGGCTGCTCGACCAGTGCGACCACGAGGCGGAGTTCGAGTTCGGGATCGAGCTGCTGATCCAGGCGATGGCGGTGCATTCGGGGCGCCGGGAGGGCACCAGATGATCCCCTCCCCGGCGCCCCCTGTCAGTACCAGTTGTGCGATCTGAAGTGTCCCCAGGCGCCGCACGGCCTGCCGTACCGTCCCTTGATATAACCCAGCCCCCATTTGATCTGTGTTTCCGGATTGGACTTCCAGTCACGGCCCGCGCCGCGCATCTTGCCCCCGGGCAGCGCCTGCGGGATGCCGTACGCGCCGGACGAGTGGTTGAGCGCCCGGTGGTTCCAGCCGCTCTCCCGCGTCCACAGGTTGTCCAGGCAGCGGAACTCCTGCAGGTTCCACGACCGCTGGACGACCTGCCCCAGGGCGATCCGCTTGTTCATGTTGGACGGCGCCATGGCCGTGATCTTCGGTTGCGCTTGCGTGGTCCAGGTCCGCATCCGGACGATCGGCGCCGATTCGGCCAGGGCCGTGCCGGTGCCGACCGCGGTGAACGCGGTGACGGAGATGAGCGTGCCACTCAGCACACGTTTGCTGTCCAAGACGATCCTTGTTGTCGGGTCGCGTGCGGACGGGCGCCCGTTCCTCCTGGCGCCCTGCCGTCCGCGTCCGTGGCTCGGACGTGGAGGGTCCGCGCGGCCCTCCGGGATTCTGGCTCCGCCCGATCGTGCTGGGCGGCCCGGAGGGCTCCACGACGTGTCCTCAGCACGATTCCTATTACGCGCGGCACCGCCGGTCCCACATCTCGACACGCCAAGGACAGGTGTTTGTGTGATCGTTGCGGATAAAGGGCGCTCTCGCTGGTACGGGATTGCCCGGTCCGCCGCCCTTATGGGCGCGCCTTGCCTGAATCAGCAGGCGAACCTGGGGTTTGGCTCAGTACCAACTGTGGGATTGGAAATGCCCCCAGGCGCGACACGGCGTCCCGTACCTCTGCTTGATGTAGCCGAGGCCCCACGAGATCTGGGTGCGTGGATTGGTGCGCCAGTCGCCGCCCGATGAGGCCATCTTGCGGCCGGGGAGCGCCTGCGGGATGCCGTAGGCGCCTGAGCTGTTGCCTGCGCGGTGGTTCCAGCCGCTCTCTCGTGCCCAGAGCCTGACAAGGCACCTGAACTGGGCCTTGTTCCAGCCGCGCCCCGCCACCATGGGCTTGGCGATCGACTTGTTGGCGCTGCCGGCTGACTGGGAGCTCTGCGCCTGTGCGGCCGAGGCGCCGCCCGCCGCCACCAGGGTGGCGGTCAGGGCGAGGACGCCGGTACGGCGGAGCATGGGCATGCGGGGTTCCCTTTCGAGGGGTTGCATGGACCCGCGACACCCTCCCTGATTGACCACCTTTACAGCGAATTGACCATGAACGCGAAGATCGTCAGTAAAGATTTCGATATATGGGTGTTTCAGGTGTTTTGCCGTGAGAATGAGGACTGCGTCACATTTCTGGCCTGACTCGTTCTGTAGGGTCGGACCATGAGCCTCAGTGACATCCCGCTTCGCACTCTCGCCGACTCCCCGACCACGCTCGGGGAGCTTGCGGCCGGCAAGGCCGCCCTCATCGTGAACGTGGCCTCCCGGTGCGGCCTCACCCCGCAGTACGGCGCCCTGGTCGCGCTCCAGGAGCAGTACGGCCCCCGCGGCTTCACGGTGATCGGCATCCCCTGCAACCAGTTCGCCGGCCAGGAGCCGGGAACAGCGGAGGAGATCCAGCAGTTCTGCGCCACGACGTACGGCGTGGACTTCCCGCTGCTGGAGAAGGCCGAGGTCAACGGGCCCGGCCGGCACCCGCTGTACGAGGAGCTGACGCGGACGCCGGACGAGCAGGGCGAGTCGGGCGACATCCAGTGGAACTTCGAGAAGTTCCTCCTCAACCGCGACGGCGACGTCGTGGCCCGCTTCCGCCCCCGCACCGGCCCCGACGACGCGGCGGTCACGGCGGCCATCGAGAAGCTGCTCTGAGCCCCCGGCGCTGACCGCCGCCACCAGCGGATTCCAGGGTTGCCGAAGGTTCGCCGAAGGCGCGCCCCGCACGCTGGCGACCACACATCCATTGGTGGAGGTACGTCAGTGAAGAAACGACGCCTTGGACCGATCGCCCTGGTGGTCTCGGCCCTGCTCCTGGTGGCCGGCGCGCCCGTCCCGGCCGCCGCCGGGACCGCCTTACCGGACCCGCCGCCCCTCCAGACCGCCGAACAGGCCCTGCAGCAGGACCTGAGGCTGGTCGCCGAGGCCAGGGGCTGGACCCTGGCCCAGGCCAGGACGAACCACGAAGCCGCGGAGGTCATCGGCCGGATCGCGGCCCAGGTCGCGCGTGAGCGGCCGGAGATCTTCGTCGGCTCGAAACTCGACCGCCGCCCCGGCGGCGCGCCGACGCTCTACGTCAAGGGGCCCGCCGACGCCTTCGTCGGCGGGCTGGTGGCCGCCGCCGGCATCGAGGTCAAGGTCGCGGACGGGCAGCCGTACTCCTTCGGCGAGCTGGAGGAGCGCCAGCTCGCCGTGCACCAGGCGCTCGTGGCCTACGGCTTCACCTCCGTGTCCACGTCCGTCGACATCACCGGCGCGGGCCGCATCCCGGCCCGGGTCACCGGCGAGCCGGGCGTCGACCCGCGACCGGCCGCCGTGCTGGCCGCGCTGCCGCAGGGCCTGCGCTCGTCCGTCGACCTCACCGTGAGCGCCACGCCCGTCACCAGCCTGGAGTACGGCTTCGGCGGGGAACGCGTGAGCGGCGGCGGCGCCCTGTGCACCAGCGGCTGGCCGATCCTCGCCGGCGGCGGCCTGCTGCCCGGCATCACCACCGCGGGCCACTGCGACGGCATGAACGAGATCGACTGGACGGACGCCGGACTGTCCTACCCGATCACGCCCCAGTTCCAGCACCGGCGGGCGTGGGGCGACGTGGAATACCACTTCGGCGTCCCGGTGCTGGCGGGCGTCTTCTACGCCAGCAGCACCGAGGCGCGGGCCGCCACCTCGGTCGAGCCGATCGCCAGTATCTCGGTGGGCGAGTCCGTGTGCCAGTACGGCCGCTCGTCCAACGTCCGTCACTGCTCGCCCCTCGTCGACAGCGTCTCGGTGACCTGCACGTTCGCGCCCTTCCCGTACGCGACCCAGCGGCTGGTGGGGACCGACAACGACGTCGGCATCGGCGGCGACAGCGGCGGCGGCTGGTCCTACGGCACCACGGCCTTCGGGTCGCACGTCGGGAACTGCGACAACGGCGAGGTGTTCAGCGTGGCCGACTACTACGACGAGGCGCTCGGCATCACGGTGTGGCTGGCCTGAGACCCGAGCTCCCATGATCGCCACGGCTCCCTCGGGGCCGTGGCGTCGTGCCGTCCGGCCCCTCAGAGCCGTCGAGGTCGTGGAGTTTGGCCCGGACCAGCTCGGCGTGGTGGTGGCCCAGCCGGTCGAGGATGCCGAACGCGCCCTGCCAGGCCAGGCGGGCGGCCTCGCGATCGCCGGCGTCACGATGGACGTCACCGAGCGAGCCGAGCACCGAGCCCTCGAAATACCTGGCGCCGAGCTCGCGGAACAACGCCAGCGAGCGCCGGTAGCAGTCGGCGGCCTGCTCCAGATGGCCGAGTCGGCGCCGGATGAAGCCGAGGCTGTCCCACGTGGCGGCCTCGCCCAGGCGGTCGGCGATCTCCTGGTGCAGGGTCAGAGCCCGCCCGCACTGGGCGAGAGCCCGCTGATCGTCGCCCAGGTGGGCGTGGTGCCAGCCGATGGCGTTGAGCCCGGCGGCCTGCCCGCGCCGGTCCTGCGCGGCCGCGTACAGCTCGAACGCCTGCTCGTCGTGCGGCAGCGCCGCCCCGTGATCGCCCTGCTGGGCGAAGAGCCGGGCCACGCAGCGGTGGGCGTAGGCCTGCCCCGCCCGGTCGCCCAGCTCGCGGAAGAGCTCCAGAGCGCGCCGCAGGTGCGTGTCCGCGTCGCCGTAGCGGCGCAGGCAGATGCAGGCCAGCGCGAGGCCGCAGTGGGCGTGCGCCCGCGCCGGACGGTCGGCCAGGCGCTCGGCGGCCCGCAGGGCGGCGCGTTGCGTGGCGGCCTGGTCGTGCCAGAGCCCGCGCCGGTCGCAGAAGGTCATCAGCGCCCGCGCCAGCCCGCAGACGTGGGCGTCGAACTCCGCCCCCGCCTCGTCGACGACCGTCCGCAGGGCCGGGTACTCGGCGCCGAACCAGGCCAGTGCCGCGTCGTGACCGGCGACGTCCTCGGGGACGACCCCGGGCCGCGGCGGGGGCGGCGTGACGGGATCGCGGTGCGGGTTGAGCGCCCGGTCCGCCCGGTGGGCGGTGTGCAGGTAGTGATCGAGCAGCCGGCGCAGCGCGGCGCCGTCGCCGTCCAGGCCGCGGGCCAGCTCGGCCGCGTAGAGCAGGACCAGGTCGTGCATCCGGAAGCGGCCGGGTGACGGCTCGTCCATCAGGTGCGCGTTGACGAGCTGCCGCATGAGGTGGCGGGTGCGCGTCAGGGGCAGGGCGGTGAGACTGGCCGCCGCCGGGAGGCCGATCTCCGGGCCCGCCGCACGGCCCAGCAGGGCGAACACCCGCGCCGCGTCGGGGGGCAGGGCCTGATGGGAGCAGGACAACACCGCGCGCAGGTTGACGGCCAGCTCACCGCCGTCCAGGGCGTCCAGCCGGGTGGTGGCCTGCCGCAGCTCCCCGGCGAGCACCGCGAGCGGGAACCCGGGATGCGCGGCGGCGCGGGCGGCGATGATGCCGAGCGCCAGCGGCAGACCGCCGCAGTGGCGGACCAGGGCGGCGACGGACTCGGGCTCCGCCTCCCCCCGGTGGGCGCCGAACTCGCCGATGAGCAGCCGGCGAGACTCGGCGTCGGTCAGAAGGTCCAGGACCAGCGGCCGGCCGCCGTACGCGGTGATCAGGCCGGTCAGCCGGTGGCGGCTGGTGACGAGAACGGCGCCGGTGGGCGTGGCGGGCAGCAGGGGCGCCACGTGGGCGGTGTCGCGGGCGTTGTCCAGCACGATCAGCATCCGCCGGCCGGCGGTCAGGCTCTGGTACATCGCGGCCTGCGCCTCGGGATCCGGCGGGATCGCGGCGGGCGGCACCCCGAGGGCGTCGAGGAAGGAGCGCACCGCGACCGCCGGGTGCACCGGATCGGCGGCCGGGTCGAACCCCCGGAGGTCGACGTACAACTGCCCGTCGGGGTAACGATCCGCGTTCTCGTGGGCCCACCGCAGCGCCAGCCAGGTCTTGCCGAGACCGCCGGCGCCGCTGATCGCCACCGGGCCGCCCGGCGTCCGCACGGCCTCGCTGAGCGCGGCGAGCTGCCGGGCCCGCCCGGTGAACGATCGCGGTGGCGCGGGCAGCCGGTGCGGGGTGACCGCCCGCGCGGACCGCCCGGCCGTGGCGGCGCCTGCGGGCGCGGCCAGGCCCGGCTCGCTGGTCAGGATCCGCAGGTGCAGCTCCCGCAGCGCCGGGGCGGGACTGGCGCCCAGCTCGTCCGCGAGCAGCCGCCGCAGCCGCTCATAGCCGTCGAGGGCGTCGGCCTGCCGGCCGCAGCGGTACAGGGCCAGCATGAGCTGGCCGGCCACGCGCTCGTCCAGCGGGTGCGCGGCCGCGCGGGCGGTCAGCTCGGCGAGCAGGCCCGCGTGCCTGCCGCGGTCGAGGGCGAGATCGTTGCGGTCCAGCTCGGCGACCAGACGCTCCATGACCAGGCCATGACGGACGCCGTTCAGCCAGGGTGAGTCCAGCCCCGCCAGCGGGTCCCCGCGCCACAACCCCAGCGCCCGGTCGAACAGCGCCAAGGCCGTGTCACCCTCCCGCGCCGCGCGGGCCTCGGCGGCCAGCCGGCGGAACGTGAGCAGATCCACGGCCATCGGGTCCACCGTGAGCGCGTAGCCGCAGGGCCGGCGGACGAGGGCGACCGCGTCGTCCACGGCGGTCAGTGCCCGCCGCAGCCTGGACAGGTAGCCGTGGACGGCCGCCCGGGCCCGTTGCGGCGGGCGGTCGCCCCACACCCGGTCCAGGATCTGGTCGGCCGACACCGCGTGGTTGGCCTCGACCAGTAACACCGCCAGCACACACCGTTGCCGGGCGTGGCCGAGCTCCACGAGCCGGCCGTCGATCTCCGCCTCGACGTCGCCGAGCAGGTGGAACCGCACCACAGACCTGACCATCGCCCGGATTCCTTGTCGGGGGAACTTCTCAACGGCGTGATCGCGGCGGTCTCGGCAGAACCCGGCCGCGCGGCTCCACCATCGCCTCCCGCCGGGCGATCGGTCTGCGGACATTTACCCGCCGGCCCGGTGCTCTCGCGCACAGGGAGGACCGGAACGTGTAGCGACGGCCCGATTGCGGTAGGTAATCGCATGGCCGAGGGTGTCGAGGGGACCCGCCATGACGATCAACCCATACGCAGGATCGCCGTTCAGCTATGTGACCGAGCCGGCCGTGGCGCCGTACTCGATCGTCGAGCTGATGCCCGGCGTCCGCAACCTCTGCGACTACGTGGGGGTGGCGGGCGGCGAGCGGGTGCTGCTGCTCATGGAGCACACCGTCGACCCGGTCGTCGTCCAGGCCATCGGCGCGGCGGCCGCCTACCGGGGGGCCGACGTGCGCATCCTGTCGGTGCCGCCGTTCAGTCCCGGAGGCTGGGACAAGGGGGCCGCGCTCGGCATCGAGACGGCCGCCTTCCACGAGGCCGACGTCGTCATCAGCGGCACCTGGTGGGGTGAGGTGCACACGGCGCCGCTCTTCTTCGACCAGATCGGGTCCCGTTCCGCGCGGTTCCTGTCCCTGCACATGACCGCCACGGCCGGCGCGCTGCTCACCGGCGGCCGGCTGCCGCCCGAGGTCTTCTACGCGCTGCTGCGCCGCACGCTGGCGCAGGTGTCGGGCGCCGAGACCGTGCGGGTGACCTCCGCGCGGGGGACCGATGTGACGTTCTCGGGGCTGACCTGGGAGACCGACCCGGGCGGCCCCCTGCGGCCGGGCGACTGGCGGCCCTTCCCGTACGGCGGCGCCAACTTCTGGCCCGCCGACACCGAGGGCGTGCTCCTCGTCGAGGACAGCACGGTCACCGGCGTGCCGGAGGAGTCCCTGCGCATCACGCTCGAAGGCAACCTGGTCCGCAAGATCGAGGGCGGGGCCGCCGCCGAGCAACTGCGCCGTTACGCGCCCGACGGCTACTACATGCGGCACGCCCTGGTCGGGCTCAACCCGAAGGTGCGCATCTCCGGGGGCACGCAGTTCGAGCGGGAGAAACACGCGGGGGCGTTCTACTGCGGCCTCGACGGGCTGACCGACGGCGTGCCCGTCAAGACGGGGCCGGGCTTCGCGCACTGCGACTGCCAGGTCGACCGGCCGACGGTCCTGGTGGACGGCGAGCCCTTCATCGACAACGGCCGGTTGCTGATGCTCGACGAGCCGGAGATCAGGGAGGTCGCCGCGCGGTTCGGGCCGCCCGAGATCATCCTCGACGACAACCCGGTCATGATCCTCCCACACCGCTACGCCGGCTGACGCATCGTTGGCCTTCCATCCGGATTCTGCTGCCGTTTTCGAGGAATTTCCGCGTGAACGAGCATAGAATGCTGATGCGTATCCGTTTTCCTGGGGAGGCTCGGCGTGCTGGTCGGATTCCGGGCCGCGAACGTTCTGTCCTTCCGCGGTGAGTTCGAGTTGTCGTTGCTCGCTCCGGACGGCGGCGACCGTGCCGCCCGATCCGCCGCAGGTCTGCGGGTCTCTCCGGTGGCCGCGATATTCGGGGCCAACGCCTCGGGCAAGACCAACGTGCTGGACGCCATGGGGTGGATGCGTCATGCGGTTCTGGATTCGGTGGCCGACTGGGCGCGGCTCCAGGGCGTGCCGAGACGGCCGTTCGCCCTGGAGCGAGAGGCGTTGCACGAGGCGTCCCTGTTCGAAGTCGACGCCGTCATCGGCGAGGACAGGTACGTCTACGGGTTCGAGGTGTCCGACGCCCGCGTCGAGACGGAATGGCTGCATGTCTACCCGCGAGGAAGCCGCCGTCGGCAGGTGTGGTTCGAACGTGACGCGGAACGGCCCGAGCATGGCGCGGCCGAGTACCGGTTTCCGAGCGACCGGCTGAAGGGTGCCAAGCGGCCGGTGATCGAATACACCAGGCCCAACGCCCTGTTCCTGACGGCGGCCGGATCGCTTCAATTGAAGCAGCTCGTGCCCTTGCATGACTGGTTCAAGAACAACCTCTTGCTGGTGGGTCCTGGTGACGATCTGCGAGGGCGTGACATCTCCACGCGATGGAAGTTGCTTCGACCCGGATTCCGCGAACGGGTGGCGGGACTGCTGGCCGTCGCCGATCTCGGCGTCGTCGGGGTAGAGGTGGACGACCGGGGCGAGGAGATGCCGGAGGTGTCGCTGCTGCACCATGGCAAGGACGGGCCCGTTCCGTTCGACATGCATCAGCAGGAGTCTTTCGGCACGCTCGCCTGGTTCGCCTTCCTGGGGCCGTTGCTCGAAGCGCTCGACCACGGAGCGGCGCTCCTGGTCGATGAGCTCGACTCCAGCCTCCATCCGTTGCTGGTGGCGGAGGTCGTCCGGCTCTTCGAAGATCCGGTCGCCAACGCGCGGGGAGCACAACTCGTCTTCACCGGCCACGATGTGACCTTGCTGAGCAGGGCTCACGTCGAGCGCCCGCTTGACCGTGAGCACGTGTGGATCACCGAGAAGCGGAAGAGCGGTGAGTCCGAGCTGTATCCGCTCACGGCTGTCGGCGTTCGCGCGGACGAAGGCCTTGAACGCGGATATCTACGGGGCCGATATGGCGGAGTTCCCCATATCGGGCTCGGCGGTATGGCATTGGAGGTCGAAAGGCACACAGGCGGGAGCGGTACGTGAGCCGTGTGCGCAAAAAAGGGCCTCCCACCGGCGGCGCGAGGGTGCCACGCGTGGTGACCGAGGGCCGCAAACGCAAGGTCATCTATGCGGTGGTCGAGGGCGAGAGCACGGAGCGCGACTACCTGGGCTACCTGGGCGAACGATTCTGTGGTGATCCACGGACGTTCGAGATTCATGTCCTCTGGAAACGCAAGGGACTGAAGCCGCACGAGGTCGCGACCTGGGCATTGGAGAAGCTGAGTGAGGTGGACGACCCGCGGCGTGAACACGTGTGGGCCTTCTTCGACAGGGATGATCATAGTCGCGTCAAGGAGTCCTATGCGCGGGCGGAAGCGGCGGGTGTGCGGATTGCCTTCTCTCATCCGTGTTTCGAGCTCTGGTTGCTGCTCCACTTCGTGACGGGGGTGTCCTCGGCATGGACGTCGAGAAGCGTTCAAGACCGGCTGAAGGCGGCTCATCGGGCTTTCAAGAACTTCGACAAACGCCTCGACTCCACTCTGCTGGCCGTTCTGAACGGCAAGGAGCCGGAGGCGGTCGACCGCGCCAGATCACTGATCAATAACTGCCCGAGCATGGTCTGCAGCGCCGAGGCAGGTCACGGAGCCGGCTGCGACGTGCTCCGTCGTGTCCCCTCGACGGAGGTGTGGCGGTTGCTGGCAGAGCTCGGCATCGTGACCTGCTGAGCCGTCCGGGCGCACGCGCTCAGCGGTGCGGGCCGCAGCTTCCTCTGATGATGAGCTCCGTGGGGAGGGTCACGCTGCGGGGTCTCCGGGTGCCCGCGCGCAGCACCAGCTCGGCCGCCCGGTAGCCCATGTCGCGACCCGGCTGGGCGATCACCGTCAGCGGGGGGGAGCACAGCTCGGCCCAGGGCACGTCGTCGTACATGACGAGCGACACGTCCCGGGGCACCCGCAGGTCCAGCTCGCGGGCGGCCAGGACGGCGGCCTCCCCGAGGACGTTGCCGCCGGCCACCACGGCCGTGAGGTCGGGGCGGCTCTGGAAGAGGCCGGAGGCGGCGGCGTAGGCGGAGTCGCGGCTGCCGGTGCCGAAGACGACGAGATCCTCGTCCACCGGCGCGCCCACCGCCGCACGGAAGGCGGCCACCCGCCGGTCCTGGCCGGGGCCGCCCAGGAAGGCGATGCGCCGGTGGCCGAGCCCGCGCAGGTAGCGGACGGCCGTGCGGATGCCGGCCCGGTCGTCGGCCAGCACGGCGGGCACGTCCAGCGGGCGGCTCTGGGGGGCCGGGGTGAAGCCGTCCAGGAGCATGAGGTCGTTGACGGCGGTCACCGTGGTGTCCTCCTCGAACGCCTGGGCGGGCAGGCGGTCGGCGAAGACCACCGTCATGCCGGCCCGGATCGCCGGCGACCAGGTGTCGGAGTCGCCCGACGGGACGGCGATCACGCGGTCGACGCTCTGCTCCAGCAGCATGCCGATCAGGTCCGCCTCCTGCTCGGGATCGCCGCCCGTGGAGCCGACCACGACCGGATCGCCGGCCGCGCGGGCGCAGGCGAGCACCCCCTCGGCGAACTGCCCGTAGAAGGTGTCCGTCAGGTCGGGGACGAGCAACCCCATCCCCCCGGTACGGCGCTGCCGCAGGTTGCGGCCGAGCGCGCTGGGACGGTAGTCGAGCTGGGCGGCGACGGCCAGGACGCGCTCGCGGGTGGCGGGGCTGGCCGAGCCGCCCGACAACACCCTCGACACCGTCGCGACGCCCACGCCGGCCGCCTCGGCCACATCCTTGATCGTCGCCCGCTTCTCCATGGAAACGATTCCATCATGGTTCCGGAAGATGGGGAAGACGGCCGCGCCGACAAGGGCTGGTCACGCGCTACCCCTTGACAGGGATGTCCGTTTCGGGTGAGATGCTTGAAAACGTATCCACGTGAGCGATTAAACGGTAACAACGTCCGGGCTGCTGCCCTGGAGCGCGAAGGAATGTCATGGCATCCATCGTTCTGACGAACGTCGACAAGATCTACGCCGGTGGCGTAAAGGCTGTGAACGGGCTCAACCTTGAGATCAAGGATGGCGAGTTCATGGTGCTGGTCGGCCCATCCGGTTGCGGTAAGTCGACCGCGCTCCGGATGATCGCCGGCCTTGAGGACATCAGCGGCGGCGAGATCGCCATCGGCGACAAGGTCGTCAACCACCTGCCGCCCAAAGACCGCGACATCGCGATGGTCTTCCAGAACTACGCGCTGTACCCGCACATGACGGTCGAGGAGAACCTCGCCTTCGGCCTCAAGCTTCGCAAGATGCCCAAGCCGGAGATCGCCAAGCGGGTCAACGACGCCGCCAAGATGCTCGGCCTCGAGCCCTACCTCAAGCGCAAGCCGGCCGCCCTGTCCGGTGGTCAGCGCCAGCGTGTCGCCATGGGCCGCGCCATCGTCCGTGAGCCGCAGGCCTTCCTCATGGACGAGCCGCTGTCCAACCTGGACGCCAAGCTCCGCGTGTCCATGCGCGCCTCGCTCAACACCCTGCACGAGCGCCTGGGCGTCACCACCGTGTACGTCACCCACGACCAGGTCGAGGCCATGACCCTCGGCGACCGCGTCTGCGTCCTGCGCGACGGTCTGCTCCAGCAGGTCGACACCCCGCAGAACCTGTTCGACAAGCCGGTCAACCTGTTCGTGGCCGGCTTCATGGGCTCGCCCTCGATGAACTTCGTCACCGCCGAGCTCATCCGCGACGGCGGCGCCGCGGTCACCTTCGCCGACATCAAGTTGTCGATCCCCGACTCGACGTTCACCGACAAGCCGGGCCTCGACCAGTACATCGGCAAGAAGATCATCCTCGGCATCCGCCCGTCGGACTTCGAGGACGCCCTCTCCGCCGGCGCCAACGCCAACGGCTGGGCCACGCTGCCGGTCAAGGCGGAGGTCACCGAGGAGCTGGGCTCCGAGATCAACGTGCTGTTCCTGATCGACGCCCCGCCCGTCGAGCACAAGGACACCGTCGCCGCCGCCGACACCGGTGACGACGAGGAGGCGGCGCTGCCGCTCGTGGGTGACAAGTCCCTGTGGACCGCCCGCGTCAACGCCCGCAGCCACGCGCGTCCCGGCCAGAACATCGACCTGGTCCTCGACACGCACAACCTGCACTTCTTCGACCCGGAGTCGGGCCTGGCCATCGGCCACGAGGCCAACCGCTGAGCACAGCCGACCCGCTGACTCCAGATTCCCGGCCCTGAGCCTCCGGCTCACGGCCGCCCGGGCCCCCACCGCGACCCCCTCCCGCGGCGGGGGCCCGTTTTTCTCTGCATGGGCGGGCGCCGGAGGTCAGCGGCCGATCATGGCCGAGACGCGGGACTGCACGCCGCGCGGCACCAGTTTGCCCACCGCGACGATGGCCTTGTAGCGCAGGTCCGGGACCGACACGCGCTTGCCCAGGGCCAGGTCGCGCAGCGCCGCCCGCACCACGTCGTCGGCCTTGAGCCAGAGGAACCCCGGAATGCCCGAGGTGTCCATCGAGGCGCGCTGGTGGAACTCGGTGCGCACGAAACCGGGACACAGCGCCATGATCTTGATGCGCGGATCGCCCGCCTCGCGCGCGGCGGACTCACTGAAGTTGACCACCCACGCCTTGGACGCGCTGTAGGTGCCATGGGCGAAGAACGCCGCCACGGACGCCACGTTGACGATCGCGCCCCGCCGGCGCCGCCGCATCCCGGGCAGCGCCGCCAGCGTCAGCCTGAGCACGGCCTCGCAGTGCACCTTGAGCATGCGCGCCTCGTCCGCGACCGGCACGTCGGGAAAGTGCCCGGTGTGGCCGAACCCGGCGTTGTTGACCAGCAGGTCCACGTCGCCTTCGCCGAGCCTGGACTCCACCTTGGCCAGCCCCTCGTCGGCCGAGAGGTCGGCGGCCAGCACCTCGACGCGGACGCCGTACCTCAGCTTGAGCTGGTCGGCGGCCTCGGCGAGCCGGAGCTCGTCGCGCGCCACCAGGACGAGCGAGAAGGCGTCGGCGGCCAGGCGCCGGGCGAAGGCGGCGCCGAGGCCGGCGGTCGCGCCCGTGATCAATGCGGTAGGCATGCCTTGAACTTTAACGTTCCGTGCGAGGATGAACGGCGTGCGCCTCGTCGTGGCCGTGCCGGTCCTCCTGCTGACCCTGACCGCGTGCTCGGCCCCCGAGCCCCGGCCCGCCGTCCCGCCTGCCGCGTCGTCCGCTGTGTCTCCGGCTGTGTCGCCGGCCGTGTCTCCGGCCGTGCCGTCGCCCAGCCGGGCAGGCAGCCCGACGGCGGCGCGGGAGCCGTCCGGGCAGCGGGGCGAGTTACGGTTCGAGGAGATCGCCAGGCTGGAGCAGCCGGTGGCCTTCGCCGTGCGCAAGGGCGACGACCGGCTCTACGTCGCCGAGCAGACGGGCCGGTTGCGCACCTCCGGCGGTGACACGGTGATCGACCTGTCGGGCGAGGTGAGCGGCGGCAACGAGCAGGGGCTGCTCGGCGTGGCCTTCCACCCCACCGGGCGCTGGGTCTACCTCGACTGGACCGACGCCGAGGGCGACACGCACGTCACCGAGTGGGCCTTCGACGGCGCCAAGGCGACGGGCCGGCGCGACGTGCTCACCCAGGACCAGCCGTACGCCAACCACAACGGCGGCCAGCTCGCCTTCGGGCCCGACGGCCACCTCTACATCGCCCTCGGGGACGGCGGCAGCGGCGGCGACCCCGAAGGCAACGGGCAGGACCTGGGGACCCTGCTGGGCAAGATCCTGCGCATCGATCCGCGCGGCGGCGAACCGTACAAGGTGCCGGAGGACAACCCGTTCGTCGGGAAGAAGGGGGCGAAGCCGGAGATCTGGGCGTACGGGCTGCGTAATCCCTGGCGGTTCAGCTTCGACCGCGGCAGCGGCGACCTGTGGATCGGCGACGTCGGGCAGAACGCGTGGGAGGAGGTCGACCACCAGCCCGCCGGCTCGAAGGGCGGCCTCAACTACGGCTGGAACCTGCGCGAGGGCGACCAGCCGTTCCAGGGCGGCAAGGGCCGCGAACTGGTCGACCCGGTGATCGTCTATCCGCTCCAGCAGGAAGGCAACTGCTCGGTGATCGCCGGCTACGTCTACCGCGGCGAGCGGATCCCCTGGTTGCGGGGTCATTTCCTGTACGGCGACTTCTGCGCCGGCTGGATCAAGGCCGCGCCCGTGGCCGAGATCGGCCACGCGGCCGAGGTGGGCGAGGTCGATCAGCTCTCGTCCTTCGGCGAGGGACCCGACGGCGAGCTGTACGCGCTCAGCCTGCGCGGCCCCCTCTACCGGATCGAGCCCGCCTGACCCGCTCACCCGCCGAAGCCTCGCTGCCGGACCGAGACGCTCCCACCCGCCGGGACCCGCTGCCAGGCCGAGACGAGCTCACCCGCCGGGCCCGGACCTGACCCGGTCGATCAGCTCCTCGACCTGGTCGTTCAGCTTGGCCCCGCGTGCCCACCCCGCGTAGTGCGTCAGGAAGACCACCACCTCGCGCAGCTCGCTCTCGCTGAGGTCGCCGCCGCGCAGGGCCGCGTCGAGCTGGACGTCCGTCATCTCGTGCAGTCCCTGGCCGACGAGCAGTCCGAGAAGGAGCAGACGGCGCTCCTTGACCGACAGGACCGTTCGGGCCCAGAGGTCGGCGAACTGGCGCTCCGCGGTCATGCCGAAGGAGTCGACGATCTCCATGGCCGGTTCTGTCATTGTGCGCTCCCGGTGTTCGGCAGGGATCCTCACATCTTTCGCTACTTCCCGGGCCGAACCAATGGGGGTTGTAGGAACTGTGCCCGACCCAAGTTGATCTGTAACAAGTAAGGCCAAGGTACGGCCAAGATTTGGTCAAGATTTCTCAGCATGCATCGGGCTCATTCCTTCGGAAAGCGGGCACAACAACTCCGTTGGTCCGTAAAGCGGAGGTAAGCCCTGGTGAAAAAGACACGGGCTTTGATCGCGCTCATGGTCGCGATCCTGATGCTGCCCGCGTGCGCCGGACAGCCCGACTACACCTATGTACGTGACAAGACCGGCACCACGTACTTCGCCGTGCCCTCCTCGTTCACGCAGCTCAACGCCCAGCCCATCGAGTCGTACCTGTGGGGGAACCACCCGAACTCCCAGGCGGCGAGGTCGCACGCCCAGCGCGTCTGGTCGACGGCCTTCGACCAGGCGGCGGTGCCCTCGGTCAACCATCTGCTCGGCTCCCAGGATCCGTTCGTCTACGCCACCGTGCACCAGCTCACCGAGGAGCGGCGTGGCACGATCTCGCTGAACGGGCTGCGCGACTTCGTCCTGCCGGTGACCACGCAGATGCGCCAGCTCTACCTGCAGCAGGTGGCGGCCACCGGCCAGCAGCCGATGTTCCGCAACTTCGAGTTGCTCGCCGACGAGATGCTCACCCTGGCCGACGGCGCCAGGGGCATCCGGGTCCGCTTCAACTACCAGATCGGCGGCGACGTCCAGACGTTCGACCACACCGCCATCCTGGACGCCAAGGGCGCCACGGTCTCCGTCATGCTCATCGGCTGCCAGTCCGTCTGCTTCGTCAAGCGCGCCGCCGAGTTCGACAAGATCGCGAGTACCTTCAAGCTGCTCCGGCTGCCTGGATGAGGGAGCGTCATTGACCACGACCGTTCACCATGAAGGCCTGCGTGCCCCCGGCAGCGGGCCCACCGATCCCGACTCCGTGACCAGGAAGAAGATGCAGTTCTGGGACCGGAGCAAGTTCCTCATCGCGCTGGTGCTGGCCTATCTCATCCTCACGTGGAAGGTGATGGCCGACTTCCCGGGGGTCGCCACGTTCCCCGGGGCCGCGCAGCAGATCGCCTACGACTACCAGTGGATCTTCTGGTTGATCGGCGTCGAGGTCGCGCGGCAGGTGCACTTCTTCGTCAGCGAGCACTGGTCGGCCTACCACCGCTTCTGGAGCCAGCGGGTCTTCGGCGGCTTCGAGCGCTGGACGCACCGCCGCTTCGACGACTGGACGCGGTTCCGTCTCTCGCGAGCCCTCAAGATCGCGTTCTTTGTCACGCTGATCGCCCTGGTGCTGGGGGCGGTGCTGGACGTCAGCCCGTTCATGGCGCTGATGCAGGCGCCGGCGCTGATCTGGCAGGCGATGCCGTTCCTGATCCAGATCGTCTTCCTGTTCTTCGTGGTGATCATCCAGTTCGTGGGCCTGTTCTGGTTCCTGTCCAGAGGCGGCGTCGAGACGTACTTCCCCGACGACATCAAGACCCGCTTCAACGACGTGTGGGGCCAGGATCACGTGGTCGAGCGCGTCCGGGAGAACATCGTCTTCCTGGAGCGCCCCGACGAGATCGAGACGCGCGGCGGGTACGTCCCCAGCGGCCTGCTGCTGTGGGGGCCGCCGGGAACCGGCAAGACCCTGATGGCCGAGGCCGTGGCCGGCGAGACCGGCAAGCCGTACGTGTTCGTGGATCCGGGTGCGTTCACGAACATGTTCATGGGCATCGGCATCCTGAAGGTCAAGGGCCTGTTCAGGAAGCTGCGCAAGCTGGCGCTCCGCTACGGCGGCGTGATCGTCTTCTTCGACGAGGCCGACTCGCTCGGCAAGCGCGGCCGGCTCGCCCAGCAGGGCCCGCCCGGCCAGGGCGGCTTCACCGGCTGGTCCGGCGTGTCCGGCCACGACGGCTGCCACGGCCTCAACTACCTGTCCCAGGAGACCCGCCAGGTGCTGGCCTTCCGCGGCGGGCGCCAGGCCGAGAAGGAGCCCGGCCTGCGCGACCGCTTCATGATGGGCGGCGGCATGATGGGCAGCGGCGACCCCGGCACGCTCCAGGCGCTGCTCACCGAGCTGTCCGGGCTGAAGAAGCCGCGCGGGTTCTTCAACCGGCTCGTCAGGCGACTGCTCGGGATGCGGCCCAAGCCGCCGCCCAAATACCGCATCCTCGTCATGATGGCCACCAACCGGCCCGACGCGCTGGACGAGGCGCTGCTGCGGCCCGGCCGCATCGACCGCATCTACAAGGTCGGTTACCCGTCCAAGGCCGGCCGGGTGCGCACCTATCAGGGCTACTTCGACAAGGTGTGGCACGAGCTCACCCCGCTGCAGATCGACAAGCTGGCCACGATCACCCCGTACGCGACCGGCGCCACGATCAAGGACCTGGTCAACGAGTCGCTCATCACCGCCATCAGGGACGGACGCGAGATCATCACCTGGTCGGACGTGTTGCGGGCCAAACGGCTCAAGCAGCTCGGCCCGCCCGAGGACGTCGAGTACATCGAGCGCGAGCGGCACGCCGTGGCCGTCCACGAGGCCTGTCACGCCGTCGTGGCGTACGCGACCCGCTTCCACCTCGAAATCGACATCGCCACCATCGAGAAGGGCGCCGACTACCTGGGCATGGTCGCCTCGATCAAGCCCGAGGACCAGTTCACCCGGTGGAAGTCCGAGCACGAGGCCGACATCATGGTCTCCCTGGCCTCGCTGGCGGGGGAGCGGATGTTCTTCGGGGAGGACAACTCCTCGGGGGTCTCCGGCGACCTGTACTCGGCCACGTACCTGACCGCGATGATGGAGTCGTACTGGGGCATGGGCTCCGGCGTCACCTCGCTGCCCGCGCTCCAGGAGCTGGAGATCATGGGCGGCAAGGCCATGCGCAAGCGCGGCACCGGCGGCGCCATCGGCATCACCGAGCGGGAGCCGGCCAGACAGCAGCCCGACCTCGCCCCCGACGTGCTCGGCGAGCGGATCGAGTTCAACCTGGTGCGGTTGCTGGACAAGACCGAGGAGCTGCTGCAGGAGCACCGCAGGGAGGTGCTCTGCGTGGCGCACGCGCTGGAGACGCACAAGACGCTGAACGGCGACGACGTGGTGGCGATCATCCGCCGGGAGCCTGGGCCGCTCATCGACGGCACGATCTACGCCTCCGACGATCTCGTCCACGACCTTGAGGAATATCACCGCGACGCGGCCAGGGCGCACCGGGAGCACAGCCGCATCGAGCGCGACCTGCCGGGGCGGGTGGTGGAGCCGGTGGTGCTGGCGCCGGCCGCCTTCAGCGGTCCCGGCGTCAAGGCGGTGCACGCGGTCCGGACGGTCCAGGTGACTCCGCTGCCGCCGGCCGAGGCGCCGGTGATCCAGGCCGAGGTGCCGGTGATCCGGGCCCAGGCGCCGCCCCCCGTGGTACAGGGCACGCCGGTCGGGCGTGACACCCCGGCCGACACGCCTGCCCGGCCCGAGTTCGTGCCGTGGGCGGCGACGTCGGCACCGGTGCCGGTGCCGTCCGTGGCCGCACCGAGGCCCGTCGTGGCCGGGGCGCCCGCCCCGGCCGCCGCGCCGCCACCCGCGCGGCGCCGGCCGGCGGGCGGGGCCTGGCTGGTCGTCGCCAGCCTGCTCGGGCTCGTGGTGCTGTCCATCATCGCCGCGCTCGCGGTGACGGGGACGGTGACCGGCGGCAACGGCACCGGCGCGGCGGTCGCGCCGCTGGGGGCCTCGCCGGGGCTGCTGCTCCTGCTGTTCGTCGTGGTCGTCGCGGTGATCGTGGGGGCGGGGCTGGCGTTCGTCGCGGTCAAGGGTGTACGCGCGGCGCAGGCCAAGGCGGAGCACGAACGCGATCAGGCCCACGCCCGCGCCCAGCTCCTGGCGGCGGCGATGGATCCGGACACGGCCATGCGGCTGCTCGGCTACGACGGGAACGGAACAGAGCGGGCATAGCCCGACATAGGTGCCGGGGCGCTCTCACAACGCCCCGGCACACTCAGGCTCACCGCCGGTCGTCCGCACCGCCGCTCGTGCTCACCGCCGGTCGTGCTCCCTGCCGCTCGTCCTCACCGCCGGTCGTGCTCCTCGTGGGCGCGGCGCAGCAGGTCCATCAGCTTGTCCTCCTCGCGGATCTGCCCGCGGTACTTCTCCGGCAACTTCCCGAGCTGCGCCTCCTCGGCGAGCAGCCGGTCGAAGATCTCCTCGCGCACCTCGGGGTCGTGCTCCACGTTCAGATACTCCCGGGCGTGCCGCCGCACGGCCGACACCGTGTTCTGCGCCCGGCCCCTGGGGCTGGCCAGCGAGGCGAGCACCGTGATCAGCAGGACGCCGATGATCACCGACAGGGACAGGCCGGTGCTGATCTCGACCACCCGCACCGGCTCGCCGTCGTTGATGAACGGGACGTTGTTCTCGTGCAGCGCGTGCAGGATCAGCTTGATCCCGATGAACCCCAGGATCACCGCCAGGCCGTAGTTGAGGTAGATCAGCCGGTCGAGCAGCCCGTCGATCAGGAAGAAGAGCTGCCGCAGCCCCAGCAGGGAGAACGTCGTGGCGGTGAAGACCAGGTAGACGTTCTGGGTGAGGCCGAAGATCGCCGGGATGGAGTCGAGGGCGAACAGGAGGTCGGTGCCGCCGATGGCCACCATGACCAGCAACATGGGTGTCATGACCCGTTTGCCGTCCTGGACGGTGAACAACCGGTCGCCGTCGTAGATCTCGGAGGCGGGCAGCAGCCTGCGCGCCACGCGCACCACGAGGTTGTCGGGGGAGTGGCTCTCCTCGCCCTCCGGCTTCAGCAGGCTCCCCGCCGTGAGCAGCAGGATGAGGCCGAAGAGGTAGAACACCCAGGCGAACGTGTTGATCAGCGCCGCGCCGATCAGGATGAACCCGGTCCGCGCGATCAGCGAGAAGACGATGCCGAACAGCAGCACCTTCTGCTGATCCGCGCGCGGCACCCGGAAGCTCGACATGATGATGAGGAAGACGAAGAGGTTGTCGACCGACAACGCCTTCTCTGTCACGTATCCGGCGAAATACTCCGCGCCCTCCTCGCGTCCGCCGAAGAGCCACACCCCGGCACCGAACAACAGCGCGACGCCGACGTAGAGGGCCGACCAGACGGACGCCTCGCGCAGCGTGGGGACGTGGGACCGGCGCACGTGGAAGAAGAAGTCGAACGCCAGCAGGGCGACGATCCCCGCAATCGTCAGCCACCATACGGCCGCGGATACCTCCACTCAGGGCTCCAACCTTGTGGGCCGTCGTGGGGGAGGCGACTGGGCACGATTTCGTATCCCCGCAGGTGGTACCCGGTCCGGGCGGCTCCAAGCCACCGGCTACCGTGGCTTGGGCCGCTCCTTCGGTGAAGCGCCCGAGCACCGTGTGGACCATGGTGTGAAAGGGAGGGAATCGGCCGCCTGATTAACACGCCGTTCACATGCGGGCAAAAACTGGGAAACGGCCGTCCGTAAGACTCGGCGTGGCTGGAAAGAACCCCGAAAGGATCGCTGTGAGCTACAAGGCTGAGTACATCTGGATCGACGGCACTGAGCCGACGGCTCTGCTCCGCTCGAAGACCAAGATCCTCGTCGACGGCGCCGAGCCTCCGGTCTGGGGCTTCGACGGCTCCAGCACCAACCAGGCCCAGGGCCACTCGTCGGACCGTGTGCTCCGCCCGGTGTTCACCTGCCCCGACCCGATCCGCGGTGGCGACAGCGTGCTCGTCCTGTGCGAGGTCGAGGAGATCAACGGCGACGCGCACGCCAGCAACACGCGTGCGCTGCTGCGCCCGATCGCCGAGAAGTACGCCGCCCAGGAGTCGTGGTTCGGCATCGAGCAGGAATACACGTTCTTCAAGGGCAGCCGCCCGCTCGGATTCCCCGACGGCGGTTTTCCCGCCCCGCAGGGCCCCTACTACTGCGGTGTCGGCGCCGACGCCATCTTCGGCCGTGACATCGTCGAGCTGCACCTCGACCGCTGCCTCGCCGCCGGCCTGGAGATCTCCGGCATCAACGCCGAGGTCATGCCCGGCCAGTGGGAGTTCCAGATCGGCCCGGCCAGCCCCCTCGATGTCTCCGACCACATGTGGATCGCCCGCTGGCTGCTCTACCGCACGGCTGAGGAGTTCGGCGTGGAGGCCACGCTCGACGCCAAGCCCGCCCGCGGCGACTGGAACGGCGCCGGCGCGCACACCAACTTCTCCACGAAGGCCATGCGCGAGGGCTACGACGCCATCATCACCGCCTGCGAGTCGCTCGGTGAGGGCGACAAGCCGATGGAGCACATCACGCAGTACGGCGTGGGCATCGAGAGCCGCCTGACCGGCGCCCACGAGACCGCCCCGTGGAACAAGTACAGCTACGGCGTCTCCGACCGCGGCGCCTCGGTGCGCATCCCGTGGCAGGTCGAGGTGGAGAAGAAGGGCTACATCGAAGACCGTCGCCCCAACGCCAACATCGACCCGTACGTCGTCACCCGCCTGCTGGTGAACACCTGCTGCGCCGCCCTGGAGAAGGCCGGCCAGGTCTGACGCTGGACTTACGGAAGGGGCTCCGCACCGAGGGGCCCCTTCCGTCATGTCAGGACAGGCGGAAGTCCAGGTCGGGCGTGATCTCCGCGACGTCCATCTGGGCCTTCTGCAGCCTCCCCGAGTGGTCCCAGTTCATGGCCTGCCAGCGGGTGAACTGGTCGAGCACCCACACCCCCGACTGGCGGCTGCCGTTGCCCGACTTGCCGTTGCCGCCGAACGGAAGGTGCGCCTCGGCGCCCGAGGTGGAGTTGTTGACGCTGACCATGCCGGCCGAGACGCCCTCGCGGAAGCGGAAGGCGTGCTTGGGGTCGGTGGTGTAGATGGAGCTGGACAGGCCGTAGCCGGGCAGGTTGGACAGCTCGACGGCCTCGTCGAGGGTCTGGAACGTGGTCACGCCCACGATCGGGCCGAAGGTCTCCTCCAGGAAGATCCGGTCGGCCGGCTGGACGCCGTCCACCACGACCGGGTGGTAGTAGAGGCCCTCGCCGCCGTCGAAGTCGCCGCGCGGGTTCTCCTTCGTGATCCGCCCGACGTCGCCGGACACCACCTTGTGGTGGGGCTGGATCCAGGTCAGATACTCCTCGTAGCGGTCGGCGAACTTCTGGTCGAGCAACGGGCCCGCCAGCACGTCCTGCTCGGGGTCGCCGACCCTGGCCTCGCCTACGGCCTTCGCGAAGCGCCGCACGAACTCGTCGTGGACGCTCTCGTGCACGATGACCGTGCCGAGGCTGGTGCAGCGCTGGCCGGCGGTGCCGAAGCCGGCGAACAGGGCGCCCTCGACGGCGAGGTCCAGCTCGGCGTCCGGCATGACCACCATCGGGTTCTTGCCGCCCAGCTCCAGGCAGGCCGACTGCAGGTGCCGCCCCGTCAGCTCGCCGATCTTCCGGCCCACCTCGCTGGACCCGGTGAACCCGACCTTCTGCACGCTGCCCTCCTCCAGGGCGGTCTCCAGACCCGCGAAGGTCTCGGCGCCGTCGGCGAAGACGATGTTCAGCACGCCGTCGGGCAGCCCCGAGGCGGTGAACAGGCGGTACATCGCGTGCGCGGAGGCGGCGGCGTATTCGGCGGGCTTCCACACCACGGCGTTCCCGCAGAGCAGGGCCGGGACGAGATACCACGACGGGACGGCCACGGGGAAGTTGCCGGCGGTGATGACCGCGGCCACGCCGACCGGGTTCCTGAAGGTGAACAGGTTCTTGTCCGGCATCTCCGACGGGATCGTCTGCCCGTACAACCTGCGCCCTTCGCCCAGGAAGAAGTCGCAGGTGTCCACGATCTCCCGCACCTCGCCGAGCGCCTCGGCGTACGGCTTGCCGATCTCCTCGGTCACCAGCCGCGCCAGCGCCTCGGCGTTGGCCTCCACCAGCCGCCCGATGGAGGCGATCACCCGCCCGCGCACCGGCGCGGGCACCTTGGCCCACTCGCGCTGGGCCTCCTTGGCGGTGCGGCACGCGGCGGCGAACGTGCCGGCGTCGGCCAGGCCGACCTGCGCCACGACCTCGCCGGTGCGGGCGGGGTTGGTCGACGCGTACGTGGCGGCCGAGGCGGCCTCCTTGCCACCCACGATGGAAACGATCTGACGACTCACCCGGTGCCTCCTCATAGTTCCTCCGGTCAGACAATCATCCTGCCGGAAAAAACCCAAGGAGCCCTGTGTCAGCCGCTCCAGGCGGGATCACGGGGTCTTCGGCCTACCACGAACGGCCGGGCGAGGGCGGGCCGGCGTCGGTCGAGCCGGAGATGTCGCGCCTGGCGATGACCGCCAGCTTGTCCGCCAGATCGGCCAGCGCGCGCGCCGCGGCCAGCTCGTCCCCGATGTCCGCCTTGGCCGGATCAGCGGGGTTGCGGCGCGCCCGGCCGGTGCCGGTCACCTGGGTGCCGTCCCCGGTGGTCAGTGTCGCCCGCGCCGAGGTGTCGTCGCCGTCCTCGGCCAGGTGGATCCGTACGTTCCACTCCTTGGCCTCCATGGCCACACCTCCTCTCCAGCGGGCCGCCCGGTAAACCCGGGGGGCGTCAGTCCCGTTTGACCGTGACGGTGCCGCGCAGGCTCTCCTCGTTCGTGACCCGCTGGCCCCGCCCGAGGAACAGGGTGAGGCCCCGCCGGCCCGCCAGGGGGCGGACGTCGATGCCGTCGGCCACGCCCGCCAGGTGCAGGGTCTCCAGGTCCAGGCCGGCGAGCGGAGCAAGGTCGTGCACCTGGGCGCAGCCGTTCAGCGACAGGCGGTCGAGGGAAGGACAGGAGCGCGCCACGATGTCCAGGGAGTCGATGCCCGCGACGGAGGTCAGCACCAGCCAGCCCAGGTCGCGCATCTCCGCGAGCGCGGCCGGCGGCAGCTGCGCGCCCGATCCCTTCAGCGACAACATCTGCAGCTTGTTCTGGCGGGACAGGGGCGCCGCCCAGTCGCCGTGATCGTGCCCCGGTAAGGTCAGCCCGAGCTGGCGCAGCCGGGGGATCCGGTCGAGAAAGTCCAGATCGTCCAGCGTGACCGCCCAGAGCCAGAGCCGGTCCAGCCGTGGCAGGCGCTCCAGCGCGTCGAGGCCGAGGCGGCGGGGAACGTCGCAGGTCACCCAGAGGCGGCTCAGCTCACGCAACGACGCGACCTCGGCCAAGGACTCCACGGCGAGGGGCTGCAGGCTCAGCGATCGCACCCGCGGCACGTCGCGCAGGAAACGCAGGTCGTCGATCGGGCCGTCGAACTCGACGGCCAGGTCGGGCGCCTCCCGCAGGTGCCCGAGCCCGCGAAGGAGCCGGGGCGACCCGACGATCACGTGGTCCATGTCCGCGAGCACGCGCTTGGCGTAGGTCGCGGCGTCGAAGTAGTCCCATCCCTCCTGGAGCTGCCCCAAGACGGCCATCCGCCGGTCGGCACGGTAGGCCGCCAGCTTGTCCAGCGCCTCCGGCCCGTTGATCAGCCAGGCCGTCCGCACGGTCATGGCCGCCTGCTTCTCGGTCAGCCCCGACAGGTCGCCGGGCAGCCGCCGCAGGATCTCCTCGCCGATCGCCGCCAGGACGCCCGCCTCCTCCTCCGTACGCGGGGGAAGCACGGTCGTCAGGCACGCCTCGATCCGGTCGCGCAGCTCGACCGGGAGCTCCTGGATCGTCTCCAGGCAGCCGGCCACCAGCAGCCGCAACTTACGCGCGTGCGGCCCGCCGGCGTCGGCGCGGTCCAGCAGCCCGGCCAGCAGCTCCCTGCGCACCCGCCCGGTCGCGTGCCCCGCGGCCATCACCACGACCTCGCGCCACTGGTCGAGATGAGCCCGCTCGACCGCCGCCTCCACGTCCTCGTCCTCCACGAGCTGCCCCGCCGCGAGGTACTCCTGCACCGTCCGATGCGCGAAGTCGATGCGGCCGGGCACCGGCTCCCGCAGTACGCCGCTCCGCCTGAGCAGGTGTTCGAGCACGTCGGAGGCCGTATGGGGCATGCGGGTCATCAGTTCGAGCTTCTGCGCGACGCTCTTCAGGGCCGTGGCCTTCGACAACTCCGAGCGCCCCATGGACACCAGCCGCCAGGCGAGATCGCGCAGGATCCACACCTTCTGGCCGGGATCGAGGGAGATGTCGTCGGTGATCCGGCGTTCGGCGTCCCGCCGCTCCAGCAGCAGGCTGAGCACCGCGTCGTAGAAGCCCATGCGGTTACGCGGGAGCTGCGTGCGCCGGTCCAGGTTGAGCGCGCACAACATGGCCGCCAGCAGCGGCGTCGAGGCGACGGCCCCCAGATGCGGGTTGGACTCCATCCTGGCCAGCAGCGCGACCTCGTAGCCCTCCAGCTCGTCGGGGGCGCACGGCAGGCTGGGGCAGTCCCGGATCGCCACGTGCCACTGCCGGACGAGCTCCCGCTGGTCCTCGGGCGTCATCGGCTCCAGCATGGCCGCCGCGAATCCCTCGTCCGCCAGCCACCGTGCCTCGGCCGCGGTCGGCCGGGTGGTCACCACCACGCGCAGCGCCGGGTAGGCGGCCAGGAGCCGCGCCAACCACTCGCGCACGGCCGGGCGGTGCCGTACGAGCAGCTCGTCCACGCCGTCGACCAGCAGCAGCCCGCGGCCGGAGTCCAGCACCCGCTCCACCCAGCCGCGCGGCATCCGCCCGGCCACCTCCTGGGCGATGTCGTCGAGGAAGGCCGACGGAGCCGGGAAGTGGCCCGTCGAGTGGCTGCGCAGCTTGATCATCATGGGCACGCTGCCGTTCCAGCCGGACAGGCCGCCGGTGAAGCCGTCGCGGGCGGCGGTGACGGCCAGCCAGCGCAGCAGCGTGCTCTTGCCCGACCCCGCGTCCCCGCGCAGCAGCGTGCGCGGGCCGCGGCCGAGCGCCGACTCGATGCGTTCGGTGCCCGGCTCGACCGGGGCCCGGCCGGTCATCGAGGCGATCGCGAGGCGCTCCGGGGTGCGCCGCCGGCTCTCGCCCGCCGAGACGTTGAGGCTGATGTAGGCGACGCTCAGGGAGGTACGCGGGCGGTAGTGCACCCGGACCCCGAACAGCTCCACCTCGTCCAGGGTGCGGCTGACGAAGCCGAGGTAGTGGCGCTCGAACGCGGCGTCGTCCTGGCGGCCGTCGGGGGCCTCCAGGGTGCGCAGCGGCATGCGGGCGAGCAGCCGCTCCACCCCTTCCGCCAGGCCGCTCAGCCGGGCCAGGCTCTCCGTGGCCGCCCGTGGCACGTACTGCGGGAGCTGGCGCATCATGCCGGTCAGGCAGTCGACGGACTCGGCCAGCAACACCGCGTACAGCCGGTCCTCCGCCTCGCCGAGCCGGGGCTCCGGCAGCGCCGCCACGATGCGCTCGGCCAGCTTGGCGGCGTCGGCGTCGGCCTCGAACAGGGCCGCGTCCGACAGGTCGGCCCGCTGGAGCGCGGCCACGACCTCCAGCAGCACGGCGGCCCGCGCGGACTCGTCCAGGCCGCGGAACTCCTGCTCCACCAGCCTGCTGAGGCGCCCCTCCACGGCCAGCGCGATGCCCTGGAGCTGGTTGTCGAGCTTCCTGGGCGCGAGCCGGTCGCGAAAGCCGCTCTGGATGAGGTCCTTAAGATCGGACGTGCGGTCCTTGTGCGTGGCGCGGGTGGCGAGCCACTCGCGTACGGCACGTTCGGCGATCGACTTTCCCGCGGCGGTCAGCGCCGCCTCCACACCCGGCATGCCTCTTATATATCGGCCCCCACCGTCAGATCGCGCCCGGCTGCTTCACTGGGTTGGGTTGCTTCATGGGCCGTCTGCTTATAAGACCCGCCTACTTGATGGAACGCGGCTGCTTTAGCGGGCTTCGGCCGTTCCAGCGAGTCCGGCTGCTCTACGGGGCGGCTGTTTCAGTGGCCTCGGCGGTGAAGTCGGCGAAGTCGAAGCCGGGCGACACGATGCAGCTCACCAGCACCGGCTCGTCGCCCGCGGGCCGGGCCGACTGCCACACGCCGCCGGGCACCACCGCCTGCGGCACCTCGCCGTCCTCCACGCGCGAGCCCAGCGTGATCGTGGCCTCGCCGATCGTCAGGCTCAGCGGGCCGCCGCGGTGCCACAACCAGACCTCCTCCGACCTGACCACGTGCGGGACGGACTGCTCGCCCGGGTTCAGCAGGAAGTAGATGCCGGTGGCCGCGGCGCGGGATCCCGGGTAGCCGGGCGGTTGGAATGTGACCGGCGACCGCCACGTCTCGCGGAACCAGCCACCCTCGGGGTGCGGCAGGAGGTCGAGGGCGCGCGCGATGGGCGGGCGTTCGACGAACGCGATCGGGGCTCCCGTGACGTCCCTGCGCAGGAAGCGGTCACCGTCGAGGACGAGCTGGCCGTCGAGCTCGCTGGCCAGGGCCTCGGCCTCACCGGCCACCTGGGCAGACGGGCCGTCAGGATAGATCCGTAGCTCCACCCAGCCCATTTTAAGCTGATGCATTTGGACATACAGCCGTCGGCCAGACGGCGTCGCCTGTGGATTAGGCTGCGCCACGCAGCCGCGGGCCGGCGACGGGCTGGGCGTCATGCCGTATCCGCCCCATTCCGGGATATCGCGGACTGCTCGCGAACTGTCAGTCAGGCTGGCTAGTCTGCGGCAGGTGGTGGAACGGTGGAACCGTGATCAGGTGCTCGCCCTCGCCCCCGACGCGCCTTCCCAGAGAGCCGCGCAGGGGGTGGCGGCGGTGGGCAAATGGTCGTCGCGCGGCACGACGGGCACAGTCCTGTACGGCGAGTGCAGGGGCAGCGGCGCCAAGCCCTATTTGGCCTGCGTCGACCTGACCGAGCCCGCATACCGGTGCAGTTGCCCGAGCCGGAAGTTCCCTTGCAAACACGCGCTTGGGCTGCTGCTCATGTGGTCGGCCGACGGGGTTCCCGAGGAGGACGCGGCACCGGACTGGGTGGCGGAGTGGGTGGAGGGACGCGCCGAACGCGCCGCCAAGTCGGCAGCCAAACTCGAAACCGCCCGCGCCGAAGCCGCCCGCGCCGCCGAAGTGACTGCCGACGCTGACGGTGCTGCCCCCGTGGGTGATGGGGCTGCCGGCGCGATCGGAGCCGCGATCGATGGGCGTGGAGCGGGCGCCGAGGGCGGGGGAGTCGGCGCCCAAGCCCGCACCTCCGACCAGCCCGCCTCTGTCACCGGTCCCACAGGCACCGGTCCCACAGGAACAGGCACCGCTGGCACAGGCACCGCTGGCACAGGCACCGCTGGCACGGGCACCGCTGGCACAGGTGCCGCTCGTGCGGGGGCCGCTGGTGGGGAGTCCGTACGTCATGCGCGTGTGGCCGCCGGCCTGGCCGAGCTGGAGCGCTGGCTGGCGGACCAGGTGCGCCAGGGCCTGGCGGGAGCGGCCGGGCACGACTGGGACGGCCTGGCCAAACGCCTCATCGACGCCCAGGCCCCAGGCGTCGCGAGCCTCATCTCGCGTCTGGCCCGGGTCCGGTCGGAGGACGATTGGCCGGGGCGGCTCCTGGAGGAGTACGCCCTCATCGACCTCCTCGCCATCGCCTACCGCAGACGAGCCGAGCTGCCCGCTCCGCTGGCCCAGACGGTGCTCATTCGCGTCGGCTTCCCCGTCACGCGAGAAGAGGTGCTGGCCGGCCCGGCGGTGCGCGACCACTGGGACGTGCTGGGAAGACGCGACGACGAGCAGGACCGGTTGACGGCCCGCCGCGTCTGGCTCCGGGGCCGCCGCACCGGCAGGGCGGCGCTGATCCTCTCGTTCGCCCCGCCGGGCCAGTCCCTGGACGCCTCCCTGGTCACGGGCACCACGATCGATGCCGACCTCACCTACTACCCGGGTGCCGCGCCCCTTCGCGCCCTGGTCGCCGCCCGCTATGGCACGGTTCCGGCGGCAGCACCCGCCTCATCGCCCGCGAACGAGCATCCGACGGCGTTGGCGTACTCGGGTGAGGATCCGACGGCGTTGGCGTACTCGGGTGAGGATCCGGTGGAGTCCGTGGGTGCGTGCTCGCCGGGGGTAGGTGCTGCACCTCCCTTGAATTCCGGCAACGTTCGAACGTCTGGGACCGCCCAGGCATCCCCGGCCGGTGCGTTGCCGCCGGCGCCGCATTCCAAGGTGCCTCCGGGGAGCGGGCCGGAGGAGGCGCTGGACGAGGTGGCCGGCGTGCTGGCCGACGATCCGTGGACGGACTCCTGGCCGCTGGTCCTGGCCGGAGTGGTGCCCGGGCGCACGTCGCTGGGCGGCCTCCCGCTGCACCGTACGGCCCGCGACCCCTGGCGGCTGATCGCCGTCTCCGGCGGGCAGCCGCTGACAGTGGCCGTCGAATGGACCCCTCAGGGCCTGCGGCCCCTGACCACCTGGGATGACGAGGGAACGGCGGTGATCCTGTGACCGGCTGGGAAGACCTGGCATCGGCGGCGCTCGTGGGCACCGACCGCAGGCCGTACCAAGGGGATCTGCTCGAAGCCGCGGCGATCGAAGTCGCGCGACGACGGGCGGGGCGACGGGTGGAGCGGGCGTCCGCTGACAACGAACTGTCCGGTGACGATCGGACGTCCGCTGACAACGAACTGTCCGGTGACGATCGGACGTCCGCTGACAACGAACTGTCCGGTGATGATCGGGTGTTTGCTGGCACCAGGGTGTCCGCTGACGGTGGGTCGGGTGACCGTCGGGTGCCCAGTGAGAGCGGGGTGCCAGGTGAGGGCCGGGTGACGGCCGAGGGGGGCGCGCCCGTCGAAGAGCGCAGGGCCGTCGGGAGGCGGGCGGCCGAGCGGTTGGTACGGATCATGGGCGGCGAGCACGAGCGGTTGTTGCCCGAATGGTTGCGGGCTGCGGCCGGCACCGGATGCAGGGTGCCCCCGTACGCGCTGCCCGAGTTGCTGGAGAGGGGCAGGCGGGATCGGTCGATCCGGGTGCATCTGGGGGTGCTGGCCGGGCAGCGCGGCCGGTGGCTGGCCGGGCTCAACCTCGCCTGGGCGTACCTCCTCGAAGAGCCCACCGGCGAGACCTGGGAGCTGGGCGGGGCGGCGGACCGGCGGGCGCACCTGCGCGCCCTCAGAGCGGCCGACCCGGCTCAGGCCAGGCGACTGCTGGAGAGCACCTGGGAGCGGGAGACGCCTGATGACCGGGCCGAGTTCGTGGCCGTGCTGGCCGACGGTGTGAGCATGGAGGACGAGCCGTTCCTGGAGGAGGCGCTGGACGACCGCCGCAGGGAAGTACGCCAGGAGGCGGCCAACCTCCTCACCCGCCTGCCCGCGTCTCGCATGTCCCAGCGCATGGCGGCGCGGGCGCGAGCCTGCGTGACCGTCAAGGGCAACATCATCGGCGTCGAAGCCCCTGACGCGTGCGACAAGGCGATGGAACGCGACGGCATCCGTCCCAAACCGCCCAGAGGCATCGGCGAGCGGGCCTGGTGGCTGCAGCAGGTCCTCGCCCGTGCTCCGCTGTCGATCTGGGGACGGCCGCCCGAGCGGCTGCTCCAGATGAAGATCCCCGAATGGGACGGCGAGGTGCGGGCCGCCTGGGTGCGCGCCGCCGTGCTGCAGCGGGATCCGGAGTGGGCGCGGGCGATGTTCGGGTGGGATCCGATCGCGGATCTGCTGGAGTCGCTGCCACCCGAGGAGCAGCAGGAACTCGCCGCTGACTTCGTGAAGAAGCATGACGTGGACAGCCAGTTGATCATGGTTCTGGGTGGCGTCTCCTCCCACTGGCGGGAGGGCCTGGCCACGGCCGTGCTCCACAAGATCGTGAGGGTGGCCACGACGCAGCCGTGGAACCTCGGGGAGCTGGTCAAGCTGGCGGGCGAGCACATCGACCCGGCCCTGTTCCCGCTGGCCGAGAGCTATTCGCCGGTGGAGTCCATCCAGCAGGTCGCCGCGCTGCTGCGTTTCCGTGCCGACATGTACAAGGAGCTTGCCTCATGACCGTTCTGCGCCCTCACGCGGAAGACCAGTACGCCGAGGAGCTGGCAGTCCTGGCCAAGGACGACGACCGCCCCAGACCGCCGGGCTGGAAGTTGTCGCCGTGGGCCGTCACGACGTACATCCTGGGCGACGGCGACCGCATCACCCCCAAATACGTGGGCGCGCGGCGCATCGTGGAGGTCGCCGTCGCCACGCTGGCCACCGACCGCGCGCTGCTGCTGCTCGGCGTGCCCGGCACCGCCAAGACGTGGTTGTCGGAGCACCTGGCCGCCGCTGTCAGCGGCGACTCGACGCTGCTGGTGCAGGGCACGGCCGGCACCGCCGAGGAGGCCATCCGGTACGGCTGGAACTACGCCAGGCTCCTGGCCGAGGGCCCGTCGATCGAGGCGCTGACCCCGTCGCCCGTGATGCGTGCGATGGCCGAAGGGCGGGTCGCGCGGGTCGAGGAGCTCACCCGCATGCCGTCCGACGTCCAGGACGCGCTGATCACCGTGCTGTCGGAGAAGACGCTGCCGATCCCCGAGCTCAACCGCGAGGTCCAGGCCGAACGCGGCTTCAACGTCATCGCCACCGCCAACGACCGCGACCGGGGCGTCAACGAGCTGTCCAGCGCGCTGCGCCGCCGCTTCAACACGGTCGTGCTGCCGGTTCCCGCCACCGCCGAGGAGGAGGTCGACATCGTCTCGCGCCGCGTCGTCCAGCTCGGCCGCGCCCTGGCGCTGCCCGAGACGACGACCGGCCTGGAGGAGATCCGCCGTGTGGTCACGGTCTTCCGCGAGCTGCGCGCGGGTGTCACCGAGGACGGCCGCACCAAGGTCAAGTCGCCGAGCGGCACCCTGTCCACGGCCGAGGCGATCTCCGTGCTGACCGGCGGCATCGCGCTGGCCGCGCACTTCGGCGACGGCGTCCTGCGGCCGGCCGACGTGGCCGCCGGGATCATGGGCGCGGTGGTGCAGGAGCCGGTGTCGGATCGGGTGGTGTGGCGCGAATACCTGGAGACGGTGGTGCGCGAGCGTTCGGACTGGCGGGACTTCTACCGTGCGTGCCGCGAGGTGTCATGAGCGGCGATTCGGCCAGCGGCGCGGGCGTTGCGAGTGGTGCTTCGGCTGATGACGCTGCGGGCGCGTCGGACCTTGAGCCTGCGAACGTCGTGACCATCGGCCGGTCCAGGGTGTCGGTGCTCGGTGTGCGGCATCACGGCCCGGGGTCGGCTCGTGCCGTACGCGCCGAGCTGGAACGGCTGCGCCCCGACGCGATCCTCATCGAGGGGCCGCCCGAGGCCGACGCGCTCCTGGCGCACGTGCCCGGGCTGGAGCCGCCCGTCGCGCTGCTGGCGCACGTACCGGGAGCGCCGGCCCGCGCGGCCTTCTGGCCGTTCGCGGTCTTCTCGCCCGAGTGGCAGGCCATCCTGTACGGCACGTCCGCCGGAGTCCCCGTACGCTTCTGCGACCTTCCCGCAGCCCATTCGCTGGCCGAGAAAACCGAAGAGGCGGAGGAGGCCGAGGAGAAGGAAGACGACGGGGAGAGATCGGGCGGCGGGGGAAGTGGTGGAGGGGGTGGTCGTGTGGGGAAAGAGGGGGAGATTTCCGGTATGCGGGCCGACCCCATTGGCGCGCTGGCCGCCGCGGCAGGTTACGACGACCCTGAACGCTGGTGGGAGGACGTCGTCGAGCACCGCGGTGACACCCCGTTCGAGGCGATCGCCGAGGCCATGGCCACCGTGCGCGAAGGTCACGCGCCGGACGAGCGGGAGGCCAGGCGCGAGGCGTACATGCGCAAAACTCTCCGCGCGGCCGTCAAGCGGGGTTTCGGCCGGATCGCGGTGATCTGCGGCGCCTGGCACGTGCCCGCGCTCACCGGCCCCCTGCCGTCCGCCGCGGCGGACAACACGATCCTGCGTGGCCTGGCGAAGGTGAAGGCGGAGCTGACGTGGGTGCCGTGGACGTACGGGCGGCTGGCGTCGTGGAGCGGCTATGGCGCGGGGATCACCTCACCGGGCTGGTACCACCATCTGTTCGACGCTCCCGACCGGCCCGTGGAGCGGTGGCTGACCGGGGCGGCGAGGGTGCTGCGGGATGAGGGGATCGCCGTGTCGTCCGCTCACGTCATCGAGTCCGTACGGCTGGCGGACAGCCTGGCGGCCCTGCGTGGTCGCCCCCTTGCCGGGCTCGGGGAGGCCACCGAGGCGGTCAGGGCCGTGTTGTGCGAGGGCGACGACCTGGCCGTGGAGCTGATCCAGCGGCGTATGGTCGTCGGCGACCGGCTCGGCCACGTCGGCGACGGCACCCCGATGGTGCCGCTTCAGCGGGACCTGCGCGAGCAGCAGCGGCGATTGAGGCTCAAGCCGGAGGCGCTCGACCGCGAGATCGACCTCGATCTGCGCAAACCTCTCGACTTGGACCGCAGCCACCTGCTCCACCGGCTGCGGCTGCTGGACGTGGGCTGGGGGACGCTCGGGGAGGCGCGGGGGAAGGGCACGTTCAGGGAGACGTGGACGCTGCGGTGGCTGCCGGAGCACGACCTCGCGCTCATCGAGCAGGCCGCTCTGGGCACCACCGTGGTCTCCGCCGCCGCGCGGCGGGCCGGGGACCTGGCGGCGGCGGAGACGGCGGCGCTGGCCGATCTGACGGCGCTGGTCGAGCTCTGCCTGCTGGCCGACCTGCCGGAGGCACTGCCCGAGGTGCTGTCGGCACTGTCGGCCAAGGCGGCGCTGGACACCGACGTGACCCACCTGATGGCGGCGCTGCCCGCGATGGTGCGGGCCCATCGGTACGGCGACGTCCGGGGCACCTCGGCCGGCGGGCTGGCGGTGATCGTGGGGTCGATGCTGGACCGGATCTGCGTCGGGCTGCCGGTGGCGGTGGCCGGGCTGGACGATGACGCGGCGGCCGGCCTGCTCAAGCACGTGGACGCGGTTCACTCGGCCGTCGCCCTGCTCAGCGAGGCCCCGGCGTTCAGCGAGGGCCAGGCCCTCAGCGAGGGTCCGGTGCTCAGCGGGGATCCGGCGTCCGGTGAGGGTCCCGTACTCAGTGAGGGTCCTGTGCTCAGCGAAGGGTCGGTGCTAGGCGAGGCGCCGGCCGCGGTGTCGCCGCGTGGCCGGTGGCTGGGGACGTTACGCGGGGTCAGTGGCCGCCCGGACCTGCACGGGCTCATCGAAGGGCGCCTCACCAGGATCCTGCTGGACTGCGGCGAGCTCGACGACGCCGCCGAACGC
Organism: Nonomuraea sp. NPDC002799; assembly: GCF_053592075.1. NCBI lineage: Bacteria > Bacillati > Actinomycetota > Actinomycetes > Streptosporangiales > Streptosporangiaceae > Nonomuraea > Nonomuraea sp. NPDC002799. The sequence continues at coordinate 184,672 of NZ_JBSFVA010000010.1, read as the reverse complement.
ATGTCCAGGGCCATGTCCCGAGGCCAGGCCCCGGCCAGGGTCGCCGCCTGGGTCGAGGGGTTCCTGGCGGGTGGCGGGCTGCTGCTGGTGCACGATCCGCGGCTGCTGGGCCTCGTGGACGACTGGCTCAGCGGGCTGTCCGGCGACCAGTTCACCGACGTGCTGCCGCTGTTGCGCCGGACGTTCGGCGGCTTCGCCGTACCGGAGCGCAGGGCTGTCGGGGAGCGGCTGCGCTCGGCCGGGCTGGACGACGGGGCGGCCGAGCAGGACGTGGACGAGCGGCGCGCGGCGGCGGCCGTCGCGACCGTACTGGCGATCATCGGAAAGGCGGCCGGATGAGCGCCGAGGGAGAAACGACGAGCGCGGCGGATGAGCGGATGCGCAGGTGGCGGCTCGTTCTGGGGGGTGGCGACGCCGACGGCACCGGCTGCGGCCTGCGGGGCCTCGACACGCAGATGGACGGCGCGCTGGCCGCGCTCTACGACCAGGGCGATCCCGACGGCGGCAAGGGTGGTGACCGGCAGGGCGGCCTGGGCGCGTCGGCGCCGCGCGTGGCCCGCTGGCTCGGCGACATCCGCACCTACTTCCCTTCCACGGTCGTCCAGGTGATGCAGAAGGACGCGATCGAGCGGCTCAACCTCACCAGACTGCTCCTGGAGCCCGAGATGCTGGAGGCCGTGGAGCCCGACGTGCACCTGGTCGGCACCCTGCTGGCCCTCAACCGGATCATGCCCGACCAGGCCCGCGAGTCGGCCAGAGCGCTGGTGCGCAAGGTGGTGCGGGAGCTCGAACGCCGCCTGGCGCAGAGGACCAGGGCGGCCGTGACCGGTGCGCTCGACCGCTCGGCAAGGACGCACCGCCCCAAGCGGGCGGCCGACATCGACTGGGACCGGACGATCAGGGCGAATCTGAAGAACTATCTGCCGGAGCGGAACACCGTCGTGCCGTCACGCCTGGTCGGGTATGCCCGCCGCCAGCGGTCGGTGCAGCGCGAGGTGGTGTTGTGCATCGACCAGAGCGGGTCGATGGCGGCCTCGGTGGTGTATTCGAGCGTGTTCGGGGCCGTGCTGGCGTCGATGCGGTCGCTGAAGACGTCGCTTGTGGTGTTCGACACGGCGGTGGTGGACCTCACCGAGCGGTTGCACGACCCGGTCGAGTTGTTGTTCGGCACCCAGCTCGGCGGCGGGACCGACATCAACCGGGCCATCGCCTACGGCCAGGGCCTGGTCACCAGGCCCGCCGACTCGATCTTCATCCTGATCAGCGACCTCTACGAGGGCGGCGTCAGGCAGGAGATGTTACGCAGGGTGGCCGCGATGACGCAGGCCGGCGTGCAGGTCATCGTGCTGCTCGCGCTCTCGGACGAGGGCGCGCCGTTCTACGATCACGAGAACGCCGCCGCGCTGGCGGCGATGGGCGTGCCCGCGTTCGCGTGCACGCCCGACGCCTTCCCCGACCTGATGGCGGCCGCGATCGAGCGGCGCGACATCGCCCGGTGGGCCGAACGGCAGGGGAGCGGTCAGGCACTCTGACCCTCTGGCCGGGCCCGGCGCGGCAGCGCGTACGACAGCGCGAACGTCAGCACCAGCAACCCCGCTTCCACCCAGACCGTGGCCTGCATCGAAGCCGCGAATCCCCACTCCGCCGCCAGCAGGTTGAAGAAGAGCGTGCCCAGCACGGCGGTCCCCAGCGCCCCGCCGAGCTGCTGGACCGCGGTCAGCGTGCCGGAGGCGGAGCCGGACTCATGCGGCTCGACCCCGGCGAGCACGATGTCGAAGAACGGCGCCATGGCGAGCCCCATGCCCACGCCGATCAGCGCGAGTGCGGGAGCGAGCTGCCAGCCGGAGACCTCGAGACCGGCCAGGTTGATCGTCAGGGCCAGCACGGCCGCGCCGGCCGCCATGACGAGGGTGCCGATCTGCAGCAGCCCGCGCCCCAGCTTCTCCTGCAGCCCGGACATCGCCAGCCCGAACCCGGCCACTCCGCCCAGCGCCTGCGGCAGGCCCACGAGACCGGCCTCCAAGGGCGTGAACCCGAGCCCCATCTGGGCGTAGAGGCTGAAGACCAGGCCGGAGCCCATCAGCCCGGAGAAGAAGGCCAGCCCGGCCACCAGCCCGCCGGTGAAGGCGCGCTTGCGGAACAGGCCGGGCACGACCAGCGGGTCCCGGCCCGAGGCGGCCCGGCGCGACTCGTAGCGGCCGAACACGGCGAACATCACGATCGAGGCCGCCATCGACACGAACGTCCAGGCCGGCCAGCCCAGCTCGCGCCCCTGGATGAGCGGGAAGATCAGCAGGAACGCGGCCACCGAGACGAGCGCGACGCCGACGAGGTCGAGCTTGGTGGCGTTCGAGAGGCGGTATTCGGGCAGGAAGCGCATCCCGGCCAGCGCGGCGGCCAGGCCGAGCGGCAGGTTGATCAGGAAGATCATGCGCCAGCCCGTACCGAAGAAGTCGGCGTCGACCAGCCAGCCGGCGAGCACGGGGCCGCCGACGGAGGAGATGGTCATGACCGGGCCGAACATGCCGAAGGCCTTGCCCAGCTCCTGCGGCGGGAACATCTCCTTGATCAGCCCCAGCCCCTGCGGGATCATCACGGCGCCGAACAGGCCCTGCAGCACCCGGCTGCCGATCAGCATCTCCGGGCTGGACGCGACGCCGCACAGCAGCGAGGCCGCGGTGAAGCCCAGGGCGCCGATCACGAACATGCGCTTCCGGCCGAACAGGTCGCCCAGCCGGCCGCCGGTGATCAGGCCGACGGCCATGGCCAGGGTGTATCCGGCGCCGAGCCACTGCACGAGGCTGTCGGAGCCGCCCAGCTCACGCTGGATGGTGGGGGCGGCGATCGTGGTCACGAGCGCGTCGAGCAGGTCCATGACCTCGGCGGCCAGGATCACGAAGAGCGCGACCCAGCGCCAGCGGTAGGGCTGGACCTCGGTCGGCGCCGTTCGGGCGGTGGTGGTCACGTTGATCCTTCCAAAAAAGAGAGCGAACAGTGTTCGTTAACGAACACTGTTTTAGTGGCGAACGGCGTTCGTGTCAAGTACAGTGTTCGTATGGTGGATCGGAAGAACAGCGGCGGCGACGACGAGGTCCCCGCGCCCCCGTGGCGCAGGTCGCGCAAGCCCGCAGCGCCGCCCAAGCGGAGCCTCAGCCAGGAGCTGATCATCGAGGCCGGGCTGCGGATCCTCGACGCCGAAGGGCTCGACGCGCTGAGCATGAGACGCGTCGCCCAGGAGCTCGACACCGGCCCCGCCTCGCTCTACGCGCACGTGGCCGGAAAGGATGAGCTGCTGGAGCTCATGTACGACCGGGCGCTCGGCGAGATCGAGCTGCCCGAGCGCGATCCGGGGCGCTGGAAGGAGCAGCTCCGGGCGTACGCGGTGGAGGCGCACCGGGTGCTGGGCGCGCACGCCGACCTGGCGCGGGCGGCACTGGCCACCATCCCCACGGGGGCGAACTCGTTGCGCATGGGCGAGTTCCTGTTCGGGCTGCTGATCGAGTGCGGCATGTCGCCGCGGGAGGCGTCCCTGTCGATGGACCGGCTCTCCCTGTACGTCGTCAGCGACGCCTACGAGGGCTCTCTGCACTACGCGCGGATGCGGGCGGCGGGAATCCAGGACAAGCAGGAATACTTCACGGCCTTCGTCGACCAGATCACCGGCTACTACCGGGCGCTGCCCGCGGAGCGGTTCCCGCACGTGAGCAAATACGTGGACGACCTGGTCGCCGACGACGGCGAGAACCGCTTCCAGTACGGCTTGGAGCTGCTGCTCGACGGCATCGAGGCGCGCATGTCCAAGACCCCGTAGGTCCAATTGCCTAGGCCATGCGCCCGATGCGCTGACCTGGGACTTTGGCATATTTTTCCGGACATGACAACAACTGTGGAAAGAGCTCCGGTCGCCGGAGTGGTCTCCTCGCACTACCGGGCGCTCAGCATCGGACTGGTCGCCCTCGTCATGCTGACGGCTTTCGAGGCGATGGCGGTGGCCACGGCGATGCCCGTGGTGGCGCGCGATCTTGGCGGCATGCATCTGTACAACCTGGCCTTCAGCGCCACCCTGGCGGCCAGCGTGATCGCGACGGTGCTGGGCGGGCGGTGGAGCGACGCGCGCGGTCCGCTGCGGCCCGTCGCGGTGGGCGTGACGACGTTCGTGGCCGGGCTGCTGCTCGCCGGGTTGGCGCCGACCATGGAGGTGCTGGTCGCCGGCCGGTTCGTGCAGGGGCTCGGCACCGGATTGATCCAGGTGGCCCTGTACGTACTGGTCGCCCGGGTCTATCCCAGCGAGATGCACGCCAAGGTGTTCGCCCTGTTCTCGGCCGCCTGGGTGGTGCCGTCGATGGTCGGCCCCGCCATCGCCGGGTTCGTGGTCGAGAACACCGACTGGCGATGGATCTTCCTCGGTGTCTCCCTGATCGTCATCCCGGCGGCGCTGCTGCTCTGGCGCGGCACGGCCGGCCGGAACCTGGAAGGCGGCGGCGCCGAGCCCGCCTCTGACTCCAGTGCCCAGCCCGCCCCCGGCATCGGCCGCAAGCTCGCCTGGGCGGCGCTCACCGCCGTCGCCGCGGCCCTGATCCAGTACGGCAGCGCGCTGAAGCTCGCCGGCCTGCCCCTGCTCCTCGTGGGCGTCCTCCTGCTGGCCGTGGCCCTGCCCCGGCTGCTGCTGCGCGGCTCGCTCAAGGCCGCGCCCGGCCTGCCGACCGCCCCCGTGCTGCGTGGCCTGGCCTTCGGCGCGCTGACGGCGGCCGAGGTGCTCATCCCTCTCATGCTCATGAACGAGCGCGGCCTGACCCCCACCGGCGCGGGCGTCGTCCTCACGATCGGCGCGCTCGGCTGGTCCACCGGCTCCTGGATCAAGGGCCGCGGCTGGATCAGTCACCTGACCGCCATCCGCGGCGGCGCCGCCATGATCGCCGTCGGCATCGCGCTGGTGTCGCTCGTGCTGATCGACACCATGCCGATCGCGGTCGCGTACGTGGCCATGGCCATCGCCGGGCTCGGCATCGGCGCGCTGCACCCCACGGTGTCCGTGCTGGTGCTGGAGATGTCCAAGGAGGGCGAGGAAGGCCGGAACAGCGCGGCCGTCGGCGTGGGCGAGTCGGTGTTCACCGTGGTGGCCGTCGCGGCCAGCGGGGCCCTGTTCACCGCCGCCGGCGAGAGCTACGCGGTGGGCCTGGCCGGCGCCGCGGCCCTGGCGGTGCTGGCCTTCCTGGTGGCCCCCCGTTTGGTCCGCGTTCCGGGAGCAGGCACTATGGAGGGGACCGCGCCATAAAAGGGGGGTACATGCCGCGAGTGCGGGAGCTTGAGGTCTTCCGGCTGGTTTTGCCGTTCGGCAGACGGTCGGAGACCCTGCTCGTGAAGCTCACCGACCACGGCGGGATGTCGGGGTGGGGCGAGACGACCGCCCCGCAGCCGAAGACCTGGTCCAGACTTGAGGAGTCGCTGGCCGCCCTGCTGATCGGCGTCGGCTGGGAGCACCCCGACACCGTGCCGAGCGGTGACGCCGCGGTCGACATGGCCTGCTGGGACCTGTGGACCCGGATGCGGGGAGTGCCGCTGGCGGAGGCCATCGGCGGCACCCGTACCTCGCTCATGGCCACCGTGCGCCTGACGCCCGACTCGTCGCTCGAAAGTCTCGTGTCGCGGGTCAACCAGCAGGTCTGCGCCGGCTACGGGCACGTCACGCTGGACATCCGGCCCGGGTGGGACGTCGAGCCGATCCGGGCGGTGCGGCAGGCGTACCCGGCGCTGACGCTGGCCGTCGACTGCGGCAACGCCTACACCGAGCTCGGCCAGCTCGTCGCCCTCGACTCCTACGGCCTGGAGGTCATCGAGCGGCCCTTCGCCACGGGCGACGTCTACGCGCACGCCGCGCTGCAGGACGAGGTGACCGCCTCGGTCGCGGTCGAGGTCGGCTCCACCGCCGAGCTCGACGACTATCTGACGCTGCGGGCGGCGAAGGTGCTGCTGCTGCGGCCCGCCTCGTTCCCGTCGCTCACCGAGGCGCGGCGCGCGCACGACCGGGCCGCGGCGGCGGGCTGGGACATCCAGTGCGCGGGCGGCCAGGGCGCCGGGCTGGCCCGGGCGGCCACGGTCGCGGTGGCCAGCCTGCCCGGATGCACGCTGCCGTGCGACGTGACGCAACCGCCCCGGCAGAACCAGATCGTCACGCCGATCGTGGGCGCGAACGCCGGGGTCATCGCGGTGCCGCTGACGCAGTCGGGGCTCGGTCACGACGTGGACGAGACCCGGTTGCGCCGACTGACGAAAGACTCTTTCCACGCGTAAAGTACCTTCCTGATCAAGGGAGGCCGGCGTGCGCCTGACCCGGTGGAGGGTGTTCCGCCTGCGGTGGTCCAAGGACCGCTCAGGACTGCTGCCAGAAGGCGTGAAGCTGGTCGTCGGCGTGGTGGCGATCCTGGCCTTCGGCGCCGGGCTGGTGCTGGTGAGCGGCGTCTACGACATCGCCGAGGCGGTGGCGATCGTGGCCGCCGCGTTCGGGCTGGCCGCGCTGGCGTTCGTGGTGAGCCGGTGGCAGCGGCAGGACCACTGGGTCTGCCCGGCGTTCCCGCTGGACGAACATCCCCAGGTGGCGGCCCTGGTCGCGGACGCGGCGCGGCTGGCGGGCTTCGACAGGACGCCCGAAGTCCTCCTGTCGTCCCGGGCCGTCGTCCTCGGCATCCGGCGCCGGTTCCGCCGTCCTCAGCTCATTCTGGGGTTGCCCTTCCTCATGGGGCTCAGCGAGCGGGACCTGCACACGATCGTGGTCCGGGAGTTGCTGACGGTCAAGCTCTGGCGCCGGCACGAGTGGTACGTGAGTGTGCTCGTCTATTACTACGGCGGGGCCGCGCTGACAGAGGCGTTCCGGCCGTTACGGCATTCACTCTGGGCCGCCGCCCGCTCCCTCGTCGGCGACGAGCGCCTGCGGGCCGCCTCGCAGGCCGAGGTACGCGTGGACCACGCCTTCACGTGGCACGTGACGCGGTACGCGTCCGCGTTCGCGGCGCAGGGCGGTGCCTCGGACCTCTACGAGAGCTTCCTGTGGAAGATCCAGCACGATGATCTGCTGGCGCGCATCGCCCCTTACGTGGAGGAATTCGCCGGCACCGTCCCAGACGTCGAGAAGTTGTTCGGCGAGGGGCCGTGGGGCGTCCCCGACCCCGAGCCGGGGATGGCGCTGCGGCTGTCCGGCCGGTTGGAACGGCGGCTCGCGAGGGTGGTGAGCGACCGGCTGATGGACAATCGGGGCGCCATGTTGTGGGCGAAGCCGTACCGGCTGGACGAGTTCCCCGCGCGGGACTGGATCGCGGTCGGGCAGCATCATCGTGGCCTCGTCATCGACGCCGCCACCGAACTGCTGGGTCAGCCCGCCACCAACCTGGACGTGGTCATGCTGGCGCGCTCCGGCCGCATCGGCGAGCTGGAGTGGTGGCTCAAGGACATCGTCTGCCCGCATCCCTCCCCGGAGGTGTGCGCCCTCGTTCCGCTCTTCGACGTTGCGCTGCGACGCAAGGGTTACCTGCACGAACAGGTGTTCGCTCAGCGCGTGCTGATCGGGCCGCTGGGGGACCGGGCCGACGTGGTAGAACTGGCCGCGAAGGCCGCGCGTGGCGAGCCGTACGGGATTCTGCTGGGGGCATCGATGACAGGGCGTGATCCGGACGAGGACGCCATCAGGCTGGCCACCGAGTCGCTGGCCGAGGGCGACCCGACCGGCTGGTTCGAGCGGCTCTACGCCGAGTCGGCGACCGGCGACGCGATCGTCCCCTGGGATTCGCGCTCCCCGCACCCCCTGCTGGCGGAGTGGGCCACCTCTGGCCGGGGCCGGGCGCTGGTCGTGGGGGCCGGGCTGGGCGATGACGCCGAGCATCTGGCGGGGCTCGGCTACGACACGGTCGCGTTCGACGTGAGCGAGTCGGCCGTGCGGCTCGCCCGGAAGCGCTTCCCTGACAGTGCCGTGCACTACCAGGTCGCCGACCTGCTGGATCCGCCGGCCGAGTGGCGGCACGCCTTCGACCTGGTGGTCGAGATCATGACCGTCCAGGCCCTGCCGGAGGAGCTGCACGCGCGCGCCGTCGAGGCGGTCGCGGAGCTCGTCGGCCCCGGGGGCACGTTGCTGGTGATCTCGGCGGGGCGGGCGGAGGGCGGGCCGGTGTTCGCGCCGCCGTGGCCGCTGACGCCGTCGGAGATCGCGGGGTTCGCGACCGGCGGGCTTGCGGCCGGCGAGGTCGAGGAGCTGCGCGACGGGGAGCGGCACCGCTGGCGGGCCACCTTCCGGCGGCCCGCGTGACCCTGCGGGGCAGAGGCCCTCAGATCGGCAGCGAGCCGTAGGTGAGGCTGCCCGTGAGGATGTCGGCCAGGCCGTAGAAGCGGGCGCCCGCCTCGATGGTGGCGTCACGGATGTTGTGCAGGGTGTGCAGCGGACCGCCCGACACCACGGTCAGGGTCATGAGCAGGGCGGCGGTGGCGATCAGGTGAGCGCGGCGGCGCATGACGTACCTCCTGAAGGGACGGGTGACTGCGCACAGGAGATCACGCCGCGCGGCGCCGCACCCCGCGCCGTCCAGATCCTTTACTCTTGATCTACAAAGTAAAGGGCGTGGGCTGAAGGGCGGCGCCCCGGCGCCTGCGGTCAGAGGGCGCCGTCGCAGCCCTCGCTGAGGCCCTTGATCGGGTCCTGGCTCGGCTGCTTGGTGGTGGTCTTCTTGGGAGTCTTCTTCGGGGCCGGGCTGGCCGGCAGCGTCGCGGCGACGGCCGGCTTGGTGCCGGACGCGTCGCGGATGGCCTTGGCGGAGATGTCGCGGATCTTGTCCCAGTCGGGATAGCCGGTGCTGATCAGCGGCGGCACGAACTGCACGCTCGACACCTTGGCCTCCTTGACCTTCAGCGCGAGCGGCACGAGATGGGTCAGCATCCCGCGCGGGATGTCGGTCCTGATCAGCTCCTTGGTGGCCCGCACGATCCGGTTGAACCGCAGCAGCACCGTGGCCGGGTCGGCCTGGTCGAGCAGCGCGCCGAGCACGCAGCGCTGGCGGCGCATCCGGGTGTAGTCGTCGCTGTAGGTGCGCGAGCGGGCGTACCACATCGCGTCGGCGCCCTTCAGCTTGCGCGTGCCGGCCTTGACCAGGCCCTCGTTGTACTTGCCGAACACCACGTCCTGCTCGACGGTGATCGTGATGCCGCCGATGGCGTCGATGAGGCGGGCGAAGCCCCACATGTTGACCAGGGCGTACCAGTCGATCTTGAGGCCGAGGGTGTAGCCGATCGTGTCCATCAGGACCTTGGCGCCCTGGTGCGGTTTGCCGCCGAAGAGCTCCGGGTGGGCGTCGGCGTACTCCCAGACGCTGTTGAGCAGGTCGCTGCGCCCGCCGCCGGGGTCGGCGGGCAGCCGGAAGCCGGTCGGGAAACGCTGCGCCATCGGCGTGCCGGGGCGGAAACGCACGTCCTCCAGGTTGCGCGGGAGGCTGAACAGCACGGTGTTGCCGCTCTTCACGTCGATGCTGGCCAGGTTCATGCTGTCGGTGCGGACGCCGGTCCTGTTGTCGTCGGCGTCGCCGCCGAGGAGCAGGATGTTGACCCGCTGGCGGCCCGCCCAGGGGTCGTCGGGCTTGGGCTCGGCCACCACGGGGGAGCCGTCCTCGGCGGGGGCCTGCTGGAAGATGTCGTCGATCGCCTGCTGCGAGGTCCACACGAAGTTGGCCACCACGCCGAACGGCAGCACCACCAGGACGGCCAGCAGGCCCGCGAGCGTGCCGGTGAGGATCTGCCCGCGCTGCGGGAGCCGGCCGGGCCGCAGCACGACGAAGGAGTGCACCATGAGCCCGAACCACGCCACGCCCAGCACGGCGGCGCCGACCATGATGGAGGTGAGCCAGGTGGTCTCGGTCAGCACGCCGATGAGGTTGTCGGTCGTCAGGCCCAGGGCCAGCAGCGCGAACAGCCCGGTGACGTAGCAGGAGATGAGGACCAGGCCCGTCCTGCGCCGGCCGGCGCGCAGGTGCGCGGCGCCCGGCGCCAGTGCCGACAGCACCAGCCAGCCGAGGACCGCTGCCGCGCTCACCGGGTTTCTTGCCTGCTGCACGCCTTCCCCGTTTCCCCGCCGGTCTCCACCGTAGCCGCCGATCCTGGCCCTGACGTGGACCATGGGACGCGGCGCACCTCAGACCTCAATAGAGGCGGCAGCCTACGTACCGAATACGAAATATGTCTTTATCGGAGGGTGAACATCAGTAACCGAATAAGATTCGGGGCATGGCCTTCTCTGAGATCGAGTACGGCGTCAGCGATCGTGTCGCCACCATCACATTGAATCGCCCGGAGAGGCTCAACGCCTTCACCTTTACGATGCGCGGAGAGTTGATCGACGCCTTCGATCTCGCCGACGCCGACGACGAGGTGCGCGCGGTGGTCGTCACGGGCGCCGGGCGCGGGTTCTGCGCGGGCGCCGACCTGGGCGGCGGCGGGGGCACGTTCGGACGCCGGGCGGCGGGGGAGAGCGGCGGGCCGGAGGAGGTCTGGGAGACGGTGGAGGGGGCGCCGCGCGACGGCGGCGGCACGGTCGCGCTCCGGATCGCCAGGTCGCTCAAGCCCGTCATCGGCGCGATCAACGGCCCGGCCGTGGGCGTCGGCGTGACGATGACGCTGCCCATGGACGTCCGGCTGGCCTCCGAGACGGCGAAGTTCGGGTTCGTGTTCGCCCGGCGCGGGATCGTCGCCGAGGCCGCGTCGAGCTGGTTCCTGCCCAGGATCGTCGGCATCGCCCAGGCCATGGAGTGGGCCGCGACCGGCCGGGTCTTCCCCGCCGCCGAGGCGCTGCAGGGGCGGCTGGTCTCGCGGGTGCTTCCGCCCGGCGAGCTGCTGCCGGCGGCGTACGCGCTGGCCCGCGAGATCGCCGGCAACACCTCGGCCGTCTCCGTGGCCGCCATCCGCCGCCTGATGTGGTCGGGCCTGTCGGCGGCCTCGCCGTGGGAGGCGCACGCCGCCGACTCCCGGCTCATGGCCGAGCTGGGCGGCGCGGCCGACGCGGTCGAGGGCGTGACGGCGTTCCTCGGCAAACGTGCGGCCGAATTCCCGATGCGGGTGAGCAAGGACCTGCCGCCCGGTGTGCCATCCTGGCCGGACAATCCCTATGGTGTCTGATATGTACGAGATCACCGTGCTGCCGCTGCCGGACGACTTCGAGGGCGCGGTCGTCGCCACCCTGGTCGCCAGAAGAGCCGAGACCCCCTCCCGCCGGGCCGTGCTCTACCTGCACGGGTTCACCGACTACTTCTTCCAGGACCACCTGGCCGAGCACTACCTTCAGCGCGGCGTCGACTTCTACGCCCTCGACCTGCGCAAATACGGCCGATCATTGCTGCCGCACCAGACCAGGGGCCTGATCAGGAGCATCACCGACTACTTCCCGGAGATCGACGAGGCCGTCCGCGTCATCAGGCGGGACCACGACGAGCTGACGATCAACGCCCACTCCACCGGCGGCCTGGTCGCCTCCCTGTGGGCCGACCGGGTCCGTGGCCGGGGCCTGGTGCAGGGGCTGGTGCTCAACAGCCCGTTCTTCGACCTGAACGTGTCAGCCCCGCTGCGCCTGGCCACCGACCTGCTCAAGACGCCGCTGTCCTACTCGCGCCGGGTGCTCCCGCTGGGCTCCAGCGCCGTCTACGGCCGTACGCTGCACCGCAGCGAGCACGGCGAGTGGGACTACGACCTGACCCTCAAGCCGCTCGTCGGGTTCTCGGTGCACGCCATGTGGCTGGCCGCCATCCGGCGGGCGCAGCGGCGGTTGCACGCGGGCCTCGCCGTGGACGTGCCCGTCCTCGTGCTCGCCTCCGCCGCCGGGCTGCGGGTACGCGACTTCGTCCCCGAGGCGCGCTCGGCCGACGTCGTGCTCGATCCCCGGCAGATCGCCCGCTGGTCCACCTCGCTCGGGCCGCACGTGACGTGCGTGCGCATCACCGACGGCCTGCACGACCTGGTGTTGTCGGCGGAGCCCGTACGCAAGCAGGTCTTCGCCGAGGTGGACCGCTGGATGAACGCCTACCTTCACCAGGGGAAGGCGAACAAGCCGTAGTAGGCGGCCGCCACCAGCAGCAGCCCGTTGCCGCCGAGCACGCCGGCCACGGCCACGTGCTGCCACCGGCTCGGCCGCAGCCCGTCGCGCAGCGCCGACACGAACGCCGCCACCGCCGTGACCTCCTGGATCAGCATGAGCACCGCCAGCAGGCGCACGACCAGCCAGCCCGCCAGCACGGCGGGCCAGGCGCCCGCCTGGTTGACCGAGAACAGCACCAGCAGGGTGATGAACGCGATCACCGAGGCCAGCAGGCCCAGGCCCGTCCACGCCATCCGGCTCAGCCTGCGCCGGATCGGCCGCCACAACCGGGCGTTCGTCTCGACGGGCAGCCGGCGGCGGCCGCGCAGGCGGACGACCATGGCGGCGACCGGGCCGGCCACGTAGCCGACGGCGGCCAGGCAGATGGTCAGGCCCAGCATGGTGCCGCCGGCGTACCAGGGGGCGGCCGGCACGTCACTGGCCTCGAACCGCTGCACCGGCGTGGCGCCCGCCATGCGCACCGGCGGCTCGGCCGTGCCCGGCAGGCCGGTGATCCAGTTGGTGAGGGTCTCCAGGTAGCCGGCGGTGAAGTCGCCGCCGCCGACCCGCATGGCGTGGTCGCCCTTGGCCATGAAACGGATCGTGTAGTCGTCGTTGTCCGCCTTGTCCATGGCGGTGAGGAGGGCCTGGGTGGAGTCGACGAAGGGGATCGAGGGGTCGGTCGTGCCGTAGAAGGCCAGGACGGGCTGCTTCATCCCGCTCAGCGCGGGCATCGCGTCGTAGCGCAGGAAGTTGAAGCCGACGCCGCCCATCGCCCTGGTCAGCAGGTCGCGTGCGCCGATGGGCGCCCGCAGCCTGATTAACTGCTCGTTCAGCGCCCAGGCGACCTGCCTGAGCGGGGAGACGTTCGGCGAGGACACCAGCACCGCGAACCCCACCGCCGCGCTCTTGGCCGCCGCGATCGGCACCACCCAGCCGCCTTCGCTGACCCCCCACAACCCGACGCGTGCCGGGTCCACCTCCGGGCGCGTGCGCAGATACTCCACCATGCGCAGCGCGTCGTCGGCCAGCAGCCCGAAGTCGCGCTCGCGGAAGTCGTAGCCGATCGTGCGCTTGTCGAAGGCGATCGTCACCACGCCCGCCTTGGCCAGGAACTCCGCCTGCGGCGTGAACTCCGTCCGCGACCCGTTGCCCGACCCCGACACGAACACCATCGCCGGATGCGGCCCCGGCGTCAGCGGCCGCCGCAACGTGCCGTAAAGCCGCTGCCCCTCCGCCGCGACGGAGATCTCCTCCCTGCGGACGGGGTCGACGGCCACCACCGGCCGCAACTCCTGCGGCGGCTGCGCGGGGATCGCCTGGAAGACCGGATCGGCTTTCAGCGGCGGCGGGTCGAAGGCGGGGGGTAACACGTAGCCGACCGACGCGAGCGCCACCAGCACCAGGCCGGCGGCGACGCTCAGAGCGCCACGGCCAGAGCGCATTGCCCTCCCCATGTGCGTTGGTTTGCCCGCCGATCTTCCAGCCTACTCCCGGCCTGTGGGACTGGTGGGAACGCATTTGTCGGTGGGAGCTGTTAGTTTCCTGCGACATGCGGATCCTGCACACCTCCGACTGGCACCTCGGGCGCTCCTTCCATCGCGAGAGCCTGCTGTCGGGGCAGGCGGCGTTCGTCGATCACCTGGTGGAGACGGTGCGGGCCGAGCGGGTCGACGTGGTGGCGGTCGCCGGCGACGTCTACGACCGGGCGCTGCCGCCGGTCGACGCCGTGGCCCTGCTCGACGACGCGCTCGCGCGGCTGCGCGCGGCCGGGGCCAGGGTGGTGCTGATCAGCGGCAACCACGACTCGGCCCTGCGGCTGCGGTTCGGCTCGGCGCTGTTCGAAGCCTCGGGGGTGCACGTGCGTGCCCGTCCCGACCGGTCGTGGGAGCCGGTGCTGGTCGACGGCGTCGCCTTCTACGGCATCCCCTACCTGGAGCCGGAGCTGGTGCGGGCCGACTGGGAGCTGCCCGACCGCAGCCACACGGCCGCGCTCTCGTACGCGATGACGCGCGTCCGCGCCGATGCCGCGCGGCACCGCGCGTCGGTGGTGTTGTCGCACTGTTTCGTGACCGGGGGGCAGGTCAGCGACAGCGAGCGCGACATCAGCGTGGGCGGGGTGGCCCACGTGCCGCTGCCGGTCTTCGACGGGGTGGACTACGTGGCGCTCGGGCATCTGCACGGGCGGCAGCGCATGTCGGAGCGGGTGCGTTATTCGGGGTCGCCGCTGGCGTACTCGTTCTCGGAGGCCGGCCACGTCAAGGGATCGTGGCTGGTCACCCTGGAGCCGGGCGGCGCCGGTGCGGTGCCTTGCGTGGAGTTCGTGCCGGCGCCCGTTCCCCGGCCGGTCGCCCGGTTGCGCGGGGTCTTGGACGACCTCCTCACGTTCCCGAAATATGACGACTTCGAGGACCACTGGCTGCAGATCACCCTCACCGATCAGATCCGCCCCAAATCCGCCATGGATCGGCTGCGCGCCCGCTTTCCGCACACCCTCGCGCTCGCCTTCGACCCGGTCGGCGCCACCCCCGCCGAGCAGCCCGTACGCCTCAGCGGCCGCCCGGAGACGGAGGTGGCCCTGGATTTCGTCCGCGAGGTGCGCGGCGAGCCTGCCGCACCTGAGGAGGAAGACCTGCTAAGACAGGCGATCGAGGCGTCCAGGGTGAAGGAGACGATGGCGTAGATGCGGCCGCACCGGCTCTCGCTCACGGCGTTCGGGTCGTTCCCGGGCACCGAGACGGTCGACTTCGACGCTCTGGCCGAGGCGGGCCTCTTCCTCGTGCACGGGCCGACGGGGGCGGGCAAGACCACGATCCTCGACGCGCTCTGCTTCGCCCTCTACGGCCAGGTTCCCGGGCAGCGCAACAGCGCCCGCAGCCTGCGCTGCGACCACGCCCCGCCCGCCGCCGGGCCGTCGGTCACGCTGGAGGTCTCGATCCGCGGGCGTTCACTGCGCATCCAGCGCTCGCCTTCGTGGTCGCGGCCCAAGCTGCGCGGCACGGGGTTCACCGAGGAGAAGACCAAGGTCGTCGTCTCGGAGCGGCACGGGTCGTCGTGGCAGGGGTTGACGACGCGCGCCGACGAGGCGGGCGATCTGGTGGGCGGTCTGCTCGGCATGAACGCCGACCAGTTCTGCCAGGTCGCCATGTTGCCGCAGGGTGACTTCGCCAAGTTCCTGCGGGCCGAGGGGGATGATCGGGCCAGGCTGCTGGAGCGCTTGTTCTCTGTCAAGGTGTTCACCCAGGCCGAGTCGTGGCTGGCCGAGCATCGCAAGCTGGCCGGGCGCGCGGCGCAGGAGCTGCGGCAGGAGGTGGACTTCGCGGTCAAGCGGGTGGAGGAGGCGGCGGGGGACGACCTGCACGCGGCCCTCGCGACCGTCGATGCGGCGATCCCTGTCGCGGATGGGGAGCCGCTCACGGCCGATGCCGATCCGCTGGAGTGGGCGGGGGTCCTGCTGGACGCCGCGCGGGCCGTCGTGACGCGGGCGGCCGATGAGCACGCCGTGGCCGGTCAGGCGCTCCGCGCGGCGCGGCTCCGGTTCGACCGGGCCGCCTCCCTGGCGCAGCGGCAGCGTCGCCACGCGGAGGCGCTCACCCTGCGCCGCACCCTCGACGAGCGCGCCGACGAGCGTGCCGACCTGCAGGCCGTTCTGGACGACGCCGCCAGAGCCGACCGCGTGGTCCCGCTGATCACGGCGGCCGGGCAGCGCTCGGAGACGGCCGCCAAGGCCCGGGTCCTGGCCGCCGACGCCCTGGCCCGCGCCCGTCCTCTCCTGGCCGCCGACGCACTCGCCCGCCCTCTGCCGACCGCCGACGCACACGTTCGCATCCGCCCTCTCCCGGCCGACCGGCCGGTTGCGCAGGGCAGCGGCGGTGGGCCTTCGGTGGCTGAGCTGGCGGGGTTGGAGCGGCAGCGGCAGGCCGAGATCGCGCGGCTGTCCGAGCTGCTCACCGAGGAGGCCAGACTGTCGGTGGTCCGGCGCGACCTGCTCCGGGTGGAGAGGGAGCTGGCCGAGCTGATCACCGCCGACGAGAGCCTGGCGGCGCGGCTGGCCCTGCTGCCCGGCCTCATCGAGCAGGCCGAGAGCAGCCTCGCCGAGGCGCGGACGGACGCGGCCAGGATCCCGGCCGCCCAGGCCGTACGCGATGCCGCCGCGCATCTGATCGGGATCGACGGCGAGCTGGCCAGGCTGGCGGCCGAGCTCGACGTGCTGGCCCAGCGCGAGGCCGAGGTGTCCGCCGCCGAAGCGGAGTTGCCGGGACGGATCGCGGAGGCGAGTGCGGCGCTGGCGGACGTACGCGCGGAGGCCGCGGCCGTCCCGGCCGCCGCCGCGAGTCTCGACGCCGCCAGGGCCGCGCTGGCCGCCGCCCATCGCCGCGACGCTCTGGCCGTTGAGCTGGACGCGGCCGTCGCGGCCCATCAGGTGCTCGTCGACCACGCCCAGACACTGCGCGAACGCTGGCTCGACGTGCGCCAGGCCCGCATCGACGGCATGGCGGCGGAGCTGGCCCGCGACCTGGCCGACGGAGAGCCGTGCGCGGTGTGCGGCTCCGATCGCCATCCCCATCCGGCCTCCCCGGCCGCCAGCGCGCCGTCGCCCGACGACGAGCACGAGGCGGAGGGCGCTCACGAGGCCGCACTGGCCGAGCGTGAGGCCGCCGAACGCGCCCTCGCCTCGCTGGAGTCCCGGCATGCCGGCGCGGTCGAGGCCGCGGCGGAGCTGGACGCCGACACCGCCGAGGGGCGGGTGCTCGTGGCCGAGCGAGAGCTGGCCCGGCTCCAGAGCGTGGCCGAGCGGGAGCCCGGCCTCGCCTCGGCCCTGGAACGGGTCGAGGGCGAACGCGAACAGGTCAGGGATCGGGCCAGGGAGATCGCCGAAGCCCTCGCCGCCGAGCGTGCCCATCACACCCACCTGGACGGCGAACGCACCCGCCTGCGCGCCACCCTCACCCCGGCGAACCCGGACGACGGTGCCGACCCGCTCGCCACCCTCACCCCGACGGACGCGGATGACAGCGCGGAGCTGCTGGCCGCCGCTGAGCGCGAGCTCGGGAGGTTGCGGGGGTCGGCGGAGGGTGAGCCCGCGCTGGCCAGAGCGGCGGCCAGGCTCAGCAGGGAACGCGGGGACCTGGAGGAGCAGGGACGCCGGGTGACCGCGCGGCTGGCCGCGTCACGGACCCGGCATGAGGAGCTGAGCGGCGACGCGGGCCGGCTCGGCGCCAGGCTGGACGCCGCGCGCGGTGACGATGCGACGCTGACCGCCCGGCTGTCCAGGCTCGGCGATGAGGCCGAGCTGCTCCGCGAGGCGCTGGAGGCCACGCAGGCGTCGGTCGCGGCCGATGACGAGCTGGCCCTGGCCCGGCAGGCGGCCGGGGAGGCGGCGGTGGCGGCCGGGTTCGGGGACGTGGCGGACGCGCGGGCCGCGTACCGGAGCCCGGCGGAGCGGGAGAGGAAGAGCGAGTCGCTGCGCCGGCTGGACGACGAGCACGCCGCCGTCACCAGTACGCTGGCCGACCCCGAGCTGGTCGCCGCCGCCGCCGAGCCCGCACCCGACCTGGGCGCGATCGAGGCCGAGCGGGACGCGCTGGAGCAGGCGTACACGAGGTTGTCGAGCGGGCGCGACCGGGCGGTGGCGCGGGCGGGGCGGCTGGCGGAGCTGTACGGCGAGTTGTCGGCCCGCATCGAGCGCTGGCGTCCCGCCGCCGAGCGGCACCGCCTGGCCGAGCGGATGGCGGCGCTGGCGGGCGGCACCTCCAGCGACAACCAGTGGAACATGCGGTTGTCCTCCTACGTGCTGGGCGAGCGGCTGCGGCAGGTGGTGGACGCCGCGAACGAACGCCTGGACCACATGTCCTCCGGGCGTTACCTGCTCCGGCACGACCTGCGCAAGACGGCGGGGTCCCGGGGGCGTTCGGGGGGCGGGCTCGGGCTGCGGGTGGCCGACGGCTGGACGGGGGTCGATCGCGATCCGGCGACGTTGTCGGGCGGGGAGAGCTTCATCACCTCTCTCGCCCTGGCGCTGGGACTGGCCGACGTCGTCACGGCCGAGGCGGGGGGCGCGGAGATCGGCACGCTCTTCGTGGACGAGGGCTTCGGCACTCTCGACGAGGACACCCTCGACGGTGTGCTCGACATCCTGGACGGGCTGCGTGACGGTGGCCGGGCCGTGGGCATCGTGAGCCACGTGGCGGAGTTGCGGTCCCGGATCACCGTCCAGCTCAAGGTCGCCAAGTCCCGTACGGGCTCCACGCTGGCCATGGTGGGCGTGCCTGGCTGAAGCGCCCAGGGTTGGATCGCCCTGCACGAACCGCCGTCCGTGCCGAAGCACCCAGGGTTGGATCGCCCCTGCCGTCTGTTGTGAAGCCCTCAGCGATAGATTGCCCCTCATCGAACCTTCGTCCGTAAGGAGCAGCTCATGCGCGTCGTCGTGACCGGAGCCCACGGCAAGGTCGGCCGGGCGGCCGTGCGGGCCCTGACGGAGGCCGGTCACGAGGTGACCGCCGTCGACGTCACCCGCCCGGTCTTCGAGCGCACCGAGCCCGGCGCCCCCCGCTATCAGCAGGCCGAGCTGACCGACGCCGGGCAGGCGTTCGCCGTGGTGCACGGGGCGCAGGCCGTCGTGCACGCGGCGGCCATCCCGGATCCCACGTCGAACCCGGCGCACGTGGTGTTCCAGAACAACCTGATGGCCACGTTCAACCTGATCGAGGCGGCGGTGCGCCTGGGCGTCCCCCGCTTCGTCAACATCTCCAGCGAGACCGTCCCCGGGTTCTTCTTTCCCGAGCGGCCGTTCCTGCCCGACTACG
Organism: Nonomuraea sp. NPDC002799; assembly: GCF_053592075.1. Lineage (NCBI taxonomy): Bacteria > Bacillati > Actinomycetota > Actinomycetes > Streptosporangiales > Streptosporangiaceae > Nonomuraea > Nonomuraea sp. NPDC002799. The sequence goes on along the minus strand of NZ_JBSFVA010000010.1, from coordinate 165,772 downwards.
CGCCGGTGGACGAGGAGCACCCGATCCGGCCGCAGGATCCGTACGCGCTGGCCAAGCATTTCGGCGAGCAGCTCATGGACGCCGCCGTGCGCCGCTCGGACATCAGGTGCGTCTCGCTGCGGCCGAGCTGGGTGCAGTGGGAGGGCAACTACGAGCGCAACCTCGGCCCGCAGGTGCGCGACGACACCGAGCTCGGCGCGGGGCTGCTCAGCTACATCGACGTCTACGACCTGGCGGACGCGATCGTCCTGGCGGCCGAGTCCGAGCTGCCGGGGCACGAGGTGTTCTACATCGCCTCGCCGGACAACGCGGGCGGGCACGACTTCGCCGCGGCCGTGCGGCGCGCCCACGGCGACCAGGTGGAGCTGCGCCCCCTCGCCCGCCCGGACGCGTCCGGCATCTCGTGCGCCAAAGCCCACCGGCTGCTGGGCTGGAACCCGAAGCGGTCATGGCGCGACTACCTGGACGAGAACGGGCACGCCCGCCAGAGGTGACACCGCGCATCGCCCCGGGCCGACGCGATCAGGCGAGGGTGCCGATCAGCTCGGGCAGCTCGGCGGGGTGGTCGAAGAGGGTGGCGCCCAGGCCGGTGAGGCGGGAGACGGGGGTGACGCCGCCGGCGAAGGCCAGGCAGCGCATGCCCGCGCTCATCGCCGCGAGCACGCCGAACGGGCTGTCCTCCACGACCACGCACCGCTCGGGATCGGCCCCCATCGTGGCCGCCGCGTGCAGGAACAGGTCGGGCGCCGGCTTGCCCTCGGCCACGTCCTCGGCGCTGAACACCCGGCCGGTGAACCGCTCGGCCAGCCCGGTGAGCTCAAGGCTGCGGCGGATGGTGGCGTGCCGGCCGTTCGAGGCCACGCAGCTCGGCACGTCGAGCCGGTCGAGCGCCGCCTCGATGCCCTCGATGGCACGGAGCTCGGCCTTGATCGCGGTCGTGTGGTCGATCAAGAGCTGCTCCCACCAGCCGGGCGGCGTCTCGCCGATCTGCTCGGCCCAGTACTCGTTGGAGCAGCCGACGAAGCGCTCGGCGTACTCGGCCTCGTCGATCGTCCAGCCCAGGCGCCGCAGCGCCGCCGTGCCCACCCGCGTGAAGATGCGCTCGCTGTCCACGAGCACCCCGTCGCAGTCGAAGATGACCAGATCGGTTGCCAAGCTTGTCCTCCGGGAAATGTGACATTGCGCAGGTGATAACGTCAACGTATCGCCTGACAAGATGTTAGTCCGCATAGTGAGACACGAATGACGACCACCTCCCCTCAGCTCGCGGCGCCGAGCCGGTCCAGGATCGCAGTGGCCAGCCTCATCGGCACCGCGGTCGAGTTCTACGACTTCTATATCTACGGCACCGCCGCCGCCCTGGTGCTCAACACCGCCTTCTTCCCTGGCATGGATCCGGTCGCGGGCAGCCTGGCGGCGTTCTCGACGTTCGCCGTGGCGTTCATCTCGCGGCCACTCGGCTCGGCCGTGTTCGGGCACTGGGGCGACCGGATCGGGCGCAAGTCCATGCTGGTCGTGTCCCTGCTGGTGATGGGGCTCTCGACGGTGCTCATCGGGCTGCTGCCCGGCTACGCGTCGATCGGCGTGCTCGCGCCTGTGCTGCTGGTGCTGCTGCGGTTCACGCAGGGCATCGGGCTCGGCGGCGAGTGGGGCGGCGCTGCGCTGCTGGCCACCGAGCACGCGCCGCCCGGCAAGCGCGGGCTCTACGCGATGTTCCCGCAGCTCGGCCCGTCGGTGGGCTTCATCGTGGCCAACGGGCTGTTCCTCATCCTCGGTGAGACGCTCAGCGACGGGGAGTTCGAGGGCTGGGGATGGCGGTTGCCGTTCGTGGCGAGCCTGCTGCTCGTCATCGTCGGCCTGTACGTCCGGCTCAAGATCTCCGAGACGCCCGTCTTCCAGAAGGCCATGGACCAGCGGAAGATCGCCAAGGTCCCGTTCGCCGGCCTCATGCGTCACCAGTGGCGGCGGGTGCTGCTCGGCGCCGGGGCGATGACGATCGCGTACACGCTCTTCTACACCGCCACCACCTACTGCCTGGCCTACGGCACCACCTCGCTGCACGTCTCGAAGACCACCATGCTCGGGCTGACCATGATCGGCGTCATCTTCATGGCGGCGGGCACCGTGGGCTCCGCGATGGTCTCCGACCGCCTGGGCCGCCGGCGCACGCTGATGGCGGGCACCGGGGTGGCCGTCGTGTGGGGGCTGGTGATGTTCCCGCTGATGGAGACCGGGTCGATCGTGCTGATCGGGGTGGCGCTGTCCGGCGCGCTCGGGCTGATGGGGCTGATCTTCGGGCCGATGGGGGCGTACCTGCCGGAGTTGTTCAGGACCGAATACCGCTACAGCGGCGCCTCGGTCGCCTACAGCCTCGGCGGGGTGCTCGGCGGCGCGGTGCCGCCGCTGGTCGCGACCAGCATGCAGGCGAGCGGGCTGGGCGTGATGGCCGTCGGCGGGTACGTCTCGGCGATGGCCGTGCTGAGCCTGCTCTGCCTGTTCGCCCTGCCGGAGACCGGCGACGACACCCTCTGAGCCGAGCTCTCAGTATCCCGGGAACATCAGCGACAACTCGCGCGGATAGGCCGCGATCAGCCGCAACTCGTCGTCGGTGAGCGGCCTGCCCGTCATCGCGTTGCAGAGCTGGACCAGCCGGACCGCCGCGTCCTCATCGGTCACCTCGACCCCGAGCCCGTCCATGACGTGCCTGAACCCGGCCTTGCCGCCGTACTCGCCGGTCAGCACCACCCGCCCGCCGCGCGCGTGCCAGTCCTCGGGGAACGGCCCCAGCGTGGCCTCGTCGTACAGCTCGTAGTTGCCGTGGTCCTTCAGCGCGCCGTCGGCGTGGATGCCCGACTCGTGCGCGAACGCGTTGCGCCCCACCCCTACCTGGTTGTACGGCAGCGGCTGGCCCAGCGCGTAGCTCGCCCACAACCCGAACCTGCGGGCCCACGACAGGTCGAGCGCGTCGCCGATCTCGGCGTTGAGCCCGAAACCGTGCCGGAAGGCCAGGATGGTGGAGAGCAGGTCGGCATTGCCGGAGCGCTCGCCGATGCCGTTCACGCAGGTGTTGATCCACGCGTCCTGGCCCGCATCGAGGTCGCCGAGCGCGCCCGAGACGGAGTTGGCCACGGCCATGCCCAGATCGTTGTGGCAGTGGGTCTCGATCGGCAGCGCGGTCGCCGAGGCCAGCTTGGCGAAGCGCTCGCGGATCCTGTCGGGCGTGTCGCCGCCGATCGTGTCGCAATAGCGTACGCGGTCGGCCCCCGCCTGCTTGGCCGCCAGGGCGAACTCCAGCAGGAACCCGTCATCCGTCCGCGACCCGTCCTCGGCGTTCACCCCCACGGTCAGCGCGCCCGCGTCCTTGGCCACCCGCACCGCCGCCGTCATCTCCCTGATGATCGAATCACGATCCAGGCGGCCGCGGAACTTGTTCTGGATCATGTAGTCGGACGTCGAGATGGACAGGTTGTAGTGCTTGAGGCCGAGCGGCGCCGCCTTCTCCACGTCCTGCGGCACGCCCCGGCACCACCCGGACAGCCGCAGCCCGCCGAACGCCCCCGCCTCGGCCAGCGCCACCTGCGCCCTGACGTACGGGACCTCGTGGAACAGGAACGGGAAACCGATCTCGGACTGCGCCACCCCGAGCTTGGCCAGATAGAAGTTGACCATGGTCTTGCCGAACTTCGACAGGCCGGTGCGCGCGGTCTGCACGCCGTCCCGGTTGGTCACGTCGAGGAAGTGAATGTTGGGCATGTCCACACGTTGACATGCTCACTCAACATGGATCAATATTGATTTTCATCAATGTGGGAGGCTGCCGGGGTGGAGTGGATCGACGCGGCGACGGCGTCCGAACGGCTCGGCGTCAAGCCCGCGACGCTGTACGCGTACGTGAGCAGGGGCGTGCTGCAGCGGCGGCACAGCGCGGACGGGCGGCGCAGTCTCTTCTCCGCCGAGGAGATCGAACGGCTCGCGCGCCGGGGCCGGCCGCGCAGCCAGCCACCGGAGCTCGTCATCGAGTCGGCCATCACGGCACTCGGGGTCGATCGGCCGTACTACCGGGGGGTCGACGCGCTGGAGCTGGCGCGGGCGAACACCTTCGAATCGGTCGCCGACTGGCTCTGGACCGCCGACCCCGCCACCCTCCGCCCACCCCGGCCCGCCCCCGCTCTCGGTGGTCCCGGCGACCGTGCTTCCGGGAGCTCCGCCGGCCAAACCCACGCACCCCCATCCTCCACGGGAGACCCGGTCGCGGTGTGGCGGTGCGACCCTGACGCGTTGCGGGCCGCCGTCTCCGCCCAGCGCGGGCTGCCCGCAGACCTGCTCCCCCTGGACCGCCTCCAGGTGATCATCACCGTCCTCGGCGCCTCGGACACCCTGCGCTACCAGCTCGGCCCCGCCTCGGTGACCGCCACCGGCCGCCGCCTGATCGCGGGCCTGGTCGACGCCATGCCCCGGCTCGACGACCCGCAAGGCGACTCCATCGCCGAGCGCCTGTGGTCCCGCCTGTGCCCCCGCCCTGCCACCCCTGAGCTGCTCGGAGCCGTCCAGGCCGCCCTGGTCCTGATCGCCGACCACGAACTGGCCGCCTCGACCCTGGCCGCCCGGGTAGCCGCCTCCGCCAAGGCCGACCCCTACGCCGTGGTCCTGACGGGCCTCGGCGTGCTCGGCGGCCCGCTGCACGGCGGCGCGTCGTACGGCGCCGAGCGCCTGCTCACCGAGGTCACCGAGCCGCACCAGGCCGCGCGGGCGATAGCCGAGCGGGTCCGGCGCGGCGAACGCATCCCCGGCTTCGGCCACACCGTCTACAAGAACGGCGACGGCCGCGGCGCCCTGCTGCTCGATCTCATCAAGGAGGCCGCCCCAGGGCACGAGCGCATCGCCGCCGGGGTCGCCGTGCTGGAGGAGATGCGCAGGCGCCGCCTCCCCGAGCACAACTTCGACTTCGCCCTCGCCATCCTCACCGCCGTGAGCGGAATGGCGCACGGCGCGGGCGAGGCGATCTTCGCGGTGGGGCGGGTGGTGGGCTGGCTGGCCCACGCCATGGAGGAGTACGAGCGCGGGGCCATCCTCCGCCTCCGCGCCACCTACACCGGCCCACCGATCAACTGACCACCCCGTGCCCGTCCAAGCTGGGGCCGGCGCATCGTCCCGATAACGATTGTCTTCAAGGGCGGTTGTGATTCCAGGTTGTGATTCTCCTGCGGCACGATCTCTGATCATGAAAAAGATGATCATCCTGCTGGCGGCCTGCGGCACGCTGATGCTGGCCGCCGTGCCCGCCCAGGCTGCGCCGAAGGACCCCGTCAGCGCGCTGAAGGCCAAGCTGGTGCCCGGGCACGGCGTGCGGTTCACCGACATCGTCACCTGGTCGGACGGCACCGATGAGCTGGGAGCCCGCGACAACAAGGGCGCCTTCCAGTTCGGCAAGAAGGGCATCGCCGCCTTCGACATCGCGATGGACTACGGCGGCGACGACAAGGAGCGGGTCATCTCCATCGGCAAGACCGGCTATCGCTCGAGCGACCGTCTGGCCAGCCTGCTCCCCAAAGGCAAGATCTGGTACAAGACGGTCAGCGGCGGCGCGATCCCCGACTCCTGGGCCCAGTTCCTCAACCCGGCCGAGCCCAAGACCCTGACCGCACTGCTCGAGAACGGGAAGACGAAGGGCAACTCCGTCACCGGCTCGATCACGATCAAGCAGCTCAAGGCGGTCTCGGCCTGGGTCGGGGCGGCGAGATTCCGCAAGGAGGACGACAGCATCAAGATCTCTTACACCCTGACCCTGTCCTCGGCGGGCCTGGTGAGCAGGGTGCGGACGTCGTACACGCTGTCGAGGGACGGGGAGCTCAACCAGGTCACCGTCGACAGCCGTTACACCGGGTGGGGCAGCAAGGTGTCGATCAAGGCACCGGCTCCCGGCACCGTGACCACCAGGTTCCGCTGACCCTCGCCTTCCACCAACGCCTGGGGCGGCCGAGCCGCCTCAGGCCCAGGTGCGCCGGCCCCAGCCCGGGTACTGACGCTGTCAGAGTCACGCGGGGTGGTGGCCGGTGAAGGTCAGGCTGGACGGCGTCTGCTTCCTTCCGGCGTGAAGGTGAAGGTGTCCTTGAACGCTTCCCTGCCGAAGCGGACGGCCAAGAGAACGGGTTCGTCGTAGATGGGATGCCAGGTCGTTTCGATCTCCCCGGAGGTCCCGTTCCAGAGATGAAAGAAGATGATCGGTTCCGTCGCCTGTTCTGTCAGGTAGGCGAGTGTCTTGCCGTAGAAGGGGTTGGTGCCGCCGAGAAGAACGGAAGGTGGGCCGAACTCCTCTCGCACTTCGGTGAGGGTACGGTCGTGGGCAGTCCATGTGTTGAGTGTCCGGCGCAGGGATGCATGATCTTCGGTCGTCAGGGTTCTGTCAGCCTGTAGCCACCCGTGATCGTGGGCGAGCTCGGCGTAGATCGAGGCGACGCCGTCGTCGCGGGAATCAGGTAAGACGCTGCTGAGCGCTCCCGTCACGCCGAGGGAGTTGAAGGCACCCCGCGATTCCAGGGTTCGCAATGCTTGTGCCCACTCCTTCTCCTGGTGTTCCGCGTAGGCCAGGTGATCGAACAGGAGGCGCAGGGCCGTCTCGCCGCCGAACATGCCAGGCCGGCGAAGCGCCTGGTTGAGCCGGTCTTTGAGGTAGGCGCGGATCCCGGTCGACGAACGTGGCCCGAGGGAGGTCGTTCGTTCGCGAGATTCCTTGCCAGTTGCTGATGGCGCCACCTGTCCACTATGGCCTCGAACACCAACTCTTCCAGGTGCAGTGGCACCGGCATCTTCGTTGCGCACCGGGTGAGCCAGGAGGCGACCGCTGACTGGTTGCGGTCCACGCCGCACTCAACGCACTTCAGGTAGATCACCATTGGGGCTGGCGCGTGAGAATGATCTCGATATAGTGTTCGAATTAATGGTCAGGGCATGCTCAGATTTCTCCGTTTCATGTCTGATTAGGAAGGTGTGCTCGTTTCCTGTGCTGGCCTCGACATCTCTCTCTGACAGTGCCTGGCCATGTGTTCTTGGCCGGGTCGTCATCGATCAAGCCAGCGAACACTTTGCTGCACCGCATCCGTCCGTTACGAAGATCACGAGAAAGGAATCTCTGTGGGTTTTTCGATTTCGGCAGGACGTCGCCTCGGAAGGCTGGTGGCCGTCGTGGCCCTGGCCCTCGGCGTCATCGCCACGGGGGCGCAGGCCGCTCCGGCTGCCGCGACGAACGTGGTGAGCAAGCTGGACATCGTCTTCGAGCGCACCACAGCGTCGAAGTGCCCGGTCACCTTCGACGTCCACGGCTACTTCGAGGGGCTGCCCGCAGGCGAGCAGACGATCGAGTACCGTCTCGTCGGCGCCGAGGAGTGGAAGACGCTCACCGTGCCCGCCGAACACGGCCTGGTCTACCAAGCCGTGCTGGAGACCGTCACGTGGGAATGGGCGCCGGACTCACGTGACTACGCGGTCCAGATCGAGGTCAACCAGCCCGATGGCCTGCGGTCCAACGCCCTCTACTACTTCAAGTGCGGCAGCCCGCCATCCGGTGAGACGTTCGGCGTCGCCGCCGAGGACATCACCCGCACGGCGAGCGGCGGCCCGCTGGCCGAACTGGCGGCCGACGCGCAGCTCGCGGCGGTACAGGCCCGGTCCGGCGCGCAGGTCGCGCTCGTCCACAGGTTCCTCGTCAAGGCGGACCTGCCTGCCGGACCGGTCGACTACGAGGAGTTGTGGAACGCGCAGCCCGCCGGGCTGGCCATCGAGGTGCAGACGATGACCGGCGCCCAGCTCAGGAAGCTGCTGGCCGCACCCAACCCGGTGGGCTGGGTGCTGACTCCGTCGGCCGGGCTGCGCTACACCCTCGGCAGCGGGAAGGTCCTGTCGATGACGCTCGACGGCGTGCCGGTCACCGCCACGCAGGAGATCAAGGTCGCGGGCGGCTGGAGCCTCATCGCCGGAGCCGACGGCTGGCCGCGCTGGGAGGGGACGACCACGTATACGAAGGGTCCCGACGACACCGGGGCGCTCGCGACGTACCTGGTCGCGCACTCGCCGGTGTCGGCGCCGGCGGGCGACCGCGTCACCGTCCGCTAGCCCTGTTCTCCGCATGCCAGTGATCTTCAGCGCAGGTCTCCTGGGCCGCTGTTGCGGAGATCCAGGAGATGAAGCTGGAGGTCGGTGGGTTGCGGGAGGGTCGGGGGTGAGTGGCCGGTGTCCGGGATGAGACGGACACCGGCCAGGGCGTCGAGGACGAGCCGGACGGCCGGGACGGCGGTCATCCCGCCGCCCTGGCCGAAGGCCGTCGGCGCCCGGCGGTCATCGCGCTCTCCTGAGGGCCGTCGGTGGTCACCCTGCCGTCCGGTCGACGAAGGCCGCCAGCGCCCGCACCCGCTCGGCGTGCTGATCGTGCCCGACGATCACCGGCGGCTCGTTGTACGGCATCGCGTCCGACGACCGCCGCAGCTTGACGTACTGCCCGCAGGCATCGATCGCGTACGGCTCCATGTCGTCCTGCAGCGCCCCGATCACCGTGATCCCGTACGTCTCCCCGATCCTCCGGAACAGCGCCACCGCCTCCCGCCGATGCTCCTTGCCCAGGTTGCGGCCGAGCTCGTCGAGCACCAGGCACAGATGCCCGCCCCCGGACGAGGCGATGGCCGCCGCGCACACCAGCTTGACCGCCTTCTCGTCCATGAGCGCGGTGTTGGCCCGCCGGTTGTAGGGCACGAACCCCTGACCCTCGCCGCGCCGCCACTTCGGCGTCACCCGCCACTGCCAGCGCTGCTCGGGATCGGCCGGCGCGGGCGGCACCGGGAACTCCAGCGTCGCCCCGTACCCGCCGTAGGAGGTGTCGAGTTTCTCGAACTCCTCCGCCACCCGCGTGAGCCGCGCCTTGATCGCCGCCGTCAGGGCCGCCCGGTGCACGGTCGTGGACTGCGCCGCCTCCTCCGCGCCCCGCGCCGCCGCCGCCAGGTCCCGCTGCCTGGTGACGACCTGCGCCTCGATCTGCCGCCGCTGGTGTTTCTCGTACTCCTCCTGCCCCCGCAGGTAGGACGCCAGCGCCCCGCACACCGCCGCGAACGTCGCCTGCTCCCGCGCCGTGCTCCCGCCCCGCTCGCTCAGCAGGAACGCCAGCTCCTCGGGGACCTCCGCGTCCTCCTCCGGGAAGGTGTCGCGCATCGCCTGGTCGAAGTGGCGCTCGGCGATCCGCCACCACTCCCCGTCGGCACGGGGCCGCTCCTCCTCCGGCAGCGCCTGCAGCCAGGCGCGGGCCGTCTCTACCGTGCCGCCCCAGTCGGCGGCCAGCGCGTCGAGCTTGAGTGACTCGCGTTCGGCGGTGACCTTGCTCTCCTGCTCGCGCGCCTGAGCGCGTTCGGCGTCGTGCCGGTGCCGCCGGCCCTCCAGCCGCTCGATCTCCATGTCGCGGGTGCGCGCACGGAAGTCCAGCGCCCCGGTCTGCCGCTCGGCCTCGGCGACCTTCGGCGCCAGCTCCTCGATCGCGGTGTTCAGCTCGCCCAGCCTGGCCCGCCGCTCGGCCAGCTTCGCCTCCAGCTCGGCCAGCCGCACCCCGGCCCGGGCCCCTTCGAGCCGCCGCTGCGCCTCGGCGACCGACTCCTCCCCATCTCGTACGGCCGCAGCAGCCGTCTCCTGAACGTCCCGCGCGCGGTGCAGCCGCTGCTCGGCGGCCTTGATCCGCGCCTCCCGCCCGGTCGCCACCCCGTCGAACGCCCCGACCACGCTCACCCCGGCCGCACTGACGAGCACGGACCCCGGCAGCTCCGCCAGCGCGGCGACGGCGGCGTCGAGCTGGGCCGCGTCCACGATGACCGCGTGCTCGTTGGGCCAGTTGCGCAGCGCGTCCAGCGGCAGCCGGCCCGGCTGCCCCTTCCCATAACGCGCCTTGAGCGCGGCGCCGAGCTCATCGCCTGCACCCTCTCCGGCCTGGGGGCTCGCGTGAGCGGAGCCGGCGTCACGCCCTGCGGCCTGGGGGCTCGTGTGGGCGGAGTCGCGGGCCTGCTCGGCCACGTCGAGCGCGTCGAGGACGCCCGTCGCGCCGATGCCCGCCGCCGCGAGCGCGTTGAGCTGGGCCGCCGCCGGCCCGCCCTCCGCGTCGTCCAGCGCCGCCTGGGCGGAGGACACCTCCCGGTCGGCCACCCCCAGCGCCTTCAGCGCCTCGTTGAGGCGCAGCCCGACCTCCCGCAACTCCCGCTCGGCCGCCGGCACGTCACGCCCGTCCGCGAACCTGCGCGTCTCCTCCAGCGCCGGGATCAGGCCGCGCAGCTCGTCGGCGGAGTTCTCGGCCACCGCGCGGTCGGCGTCGAGCTTGGCCGCCCTGGCCTGGGTCGCCGCCAGCTCCTTGCGCGCCTGGGACACCTGCCGATCCAGCGTGTCCTCCCGCAGCGTGGCGACCTCCGCCTTGACCATGGCGATCGACTCGGCCGCCGCCTCCCCGGCCGCGCGGTGCCGCCGCAGGTCGGCGGCCAGCGCCTCGTCCTTGCTCGCAGCGTCGGCCAGCTTGCGGGCCTGTCTCCCGCGCCAGCACCGCAACGCGTCCGCCAGGCGCGCCCTGGCCTGATCCCGCCGGTCGAACGTGGTCAGCAACGCCTTCGACTCCACCTCGAACTCGGCCAGCCGATCGCCCGCCTGCGCCGCGCGCACGCGCTTGGCGTGCTCGTCGCGGCGGGCCTCACGCTCCTGCTCCAACTCGGCGTCGAGGCCGGTGAGGGCGGCGATGGCCTCGAAGACGCGTTCGGGGGAGATCTCGTTGAGCGGCTGGGAGAGCAGGTTGGTGGCGACCTTGCTCCGTACGGACGTGGACAGGAAGGACACGCACCTGACCCGGTCGCCGTAGAGGACCTTGGTGAGGTCGCGGGCCACGACGTCGCGGCGCCCGGCCGATCTTGGCAGCGACGCCCAGATCTCGTCGGCCCGCGCCACCCGCTCCGCCTCGGACGGGGACGCGGCCAGGTGCACGCCCTCCCGCCAGCGGACCTCCAGGTGTGGCGCCTCCTGGTTGACCTTGAGCCACACGGTGATGGCTCCACCGGAGGTGTCCGGCACCTCGAACAGCTCCCCGTCGGGCGCGGCGCCTTCATCGCCGAGAACGAGCTCTCCCGAACCGGACAGGACCGCCGCCGCGCCTGAAGCGGAGGGGCCGTCCACGGAGCCGTTCACGGGGCTGCCGTCTTCGGGCGGCGGGGGCGGGAAGCCGTCCATGCCCGGCGGCGCGAAGACGCCCACGATGTAGCCGTGGTCGGCGCTCGCCCACTGGCGGGCCCCGGCGCCGCTGGCCAGCTCGGCGTTGAACAGCAACTCGGACACCGCCTTGGCCCCCGAGGCGAAGCGCCACTGCTCGTCCCCGAGCAGCGCCGTGATCGAGGCGATGAACGACGACTTACCCGCACCGTTGGAGTCCTTCGGCCCGGCGCCCGCCACGACGATGAGCGTGCCGGGCACAGTGGGCACCGGATGGGTCGACAGCCGAGAGATGTTGACCGCCTGCACGGCGATCAGCACCCGGTCCCCGACGACGTTCTCCAGTTGCGACACCTGTAACCCCCGTAGTCCTTCCATCCGTCATGACGCTGATCTGTCCGTCCCGCGAGCGCGGGCGCGCGTTCACTTCGCCGATCTTCGAGCTCGTACGGCGCCCGCCAGCGGAGTGTTCGGCCCGGCCGCCAGGATCAGCTCCTCCTGCAGCCGCCGCCGCGCCACCGGAGTGAGCCGGTGGAACTGCGGCCCCGGCACATAACCGCCCGCCTCCTCACCGGCTTTCACCTGGCCCAGCAGCCCCGCATGCCGCAACACCCGCAACGCCGCCTCCAGCTCGCCGATCGGCAACTGGGTATGGCGGCGCAGCTCGTCGACCGGGGTGGGATGCGGCGACAACCAGGAGTCCTCGGGCAGCAGTCCTTCGGCCCGAGGAATGGCGACCGAGTGCACCAGCACCAGCGTCAGCACCGCCCGCTCGCTCACACCCAGCCGCTGGCGGTCCGGCGCCCGACCGCCCGCCGGCGTCGGGCCGAGCGCGGTGAGTGACGCGGCGCGGGTGTCGTCGTAGCCGGAAGTCCAGCGTTCGCGCTGCTGGATCAGCATGCGGCCGCGCCGCCCCAGCATCTCGCCCAGCGTGTGGCGCAGCGCCGGGTCGCGGAGGGCGGCGAAACGCGCCTCCTGCACCGGCTCGGCGGCGTGTTCCACCACCATGAACGCCGCCACCAGCTCAGCCCGCCGCCGCTCGTCATAGCCACTCAGCAGATCGTCGAACTCCGCCACGCCGCCTTCGATCCGGCCCCCGAGCCCTCCCAGCCCCTCGATCCGGCCCCCGAGCCCCGGCCCGGGATCGGGGGTGGTCTCGGCGGGATGGGCGGCGGCCACGATGTCGGCGTCGCCCACCACGGTCAGCTCGGCCCGCTCGGGCTCGGGCAGCCGGCGGACCAGCTCCTGCAGTTGCGCGTACGACTCCACCGGCCACAGGGCGCAGCGCGGGCCCAGGAAGACGACGCCGTCGTCCATGACGATCCACGCGGAGTCGTGCAGGCGGCGCAGCGCGCCGATCGCCCAGTTGCGCATCAGGTCGTCGGCCCGGCCGATCAGCGCCCGGTAGGTGTCGAGCACCAGCTCCACGGGTGCGGGCGTGCCGGGCCACGGGTCCGCGGACAGGTCGCTCCAGCAACATTTGAGCGCGGCCGCCAGGACCCGGCGGGTCTCGCCGGAGCGCTCCACCGGGATGGGGGCCACCTGGTATTCGTCGAGGATCGACGGTGTCACGCCGTCGGGCCACACGGGGAGCGCCTGCCCGGTGGAGTCGGGGCGGGTCAGGCGGGCCATCCCGGGCGGCGCGGCGTCTTCGGCGCCCAGCCACAGCGGCCCGCCCGACCTGGCCCGCACATGAGCGACAGCCCCGTCGCCGGCGCTCGGCCGGCGTGTGGCGGCCGAAGGGGTCGGCAGAGCAACGGCCCCGTCATCGGTGCTCGGGCGGTGTGTGGCGGCCGAAGGGGCCGGCGGAGTGACAGCTCCGTCATCGCTGCTCGGCCGGTGCTCGGCGGCCACAGGGGCCGGGGAGTCTGGTGCGGCGGTCATCAGGTGCGCTCCAGGTAGCCGTGCGAGAGCCAGGCCGGCTCCCGTGCCGGGTCGATCGTCAGCTCGTCCGACCAGGTCAGCCGGTAGGGCAGCTCGGGCCGCAGATCCACGGTCGTCAGGTCGGCGAGCACGCGCCTGGCCGAGGGCCAGTCGGTGCCGAGCACGTCGCCCAGGGCCACCCGGGAGGCGTCGCCGAGCAGCGACTCGGCCACCTCCCGCAACCGCTCCATGGCGGCGCTGGGCGAGGAGTCGAGGGAGTCGCCAGGGCCGGGGTCGGGCAGGTTGGAGCGCGGGGGAGTGGGCTGGGCGGGAGCGGGCCGGGGCGCCTCGTCGACGGCGCGGGCGATGGCGGCCGGATCGTGCCAGGGCGCGGGCGCGTCGAAGACGAAGCCGTCGAGCACCGCCGCCAGCCGCTCCCTGGACGCCGTCTGCGAGAACGTCCGCCACGTCTCCGTCGGCAGCAGCGTCAGGTTGCGGGTGGTGCCCGCCGAGTCGGCCAGCCGGCCGGCCGCGCGGCGCGAGGCGTCGCTGTAGGAGTAGATGGCCGCCCGCAGGTCGGTGCAGACGCGGTCGAGCTCGGGCCAGCGGGTCAGGATCGTGCCGTGCAGCCCCTGCGCGCGCCGCGCGATCTCCTCGGTGCCCCACAGCTTGGGCGCCTGCTCGCGCAGCTCCTCGATGGTGGCGGTGGTCAGCGTGATCAGCTCCAGCGCCCACAGCCGGAACGCCCGCGCCATGTTGACGGCGCTCTGCCTGGCCTCCTCCATCGTGGTGCGCGGATCGGCGACGTTGAGGTCTTCCAGGGCCAGCAGCCGGTGCATCTCCGACTGCCCGCCGTCGTCCATCATCCGCCGGATGAACATCAGCCCCACGACACTCGTGAACGAGGCGCGGTAGCGGAGCTGGTTGGGCTTGGGAAAGACCTCGCGGATCGCGCCGAGTCCCTTGAGCACCCGCAGCCGGTTGTCGAACCGGTCGCTCGGATGGGCCCGGCAGGCGAAGCGCATCTGCTCGTGCGTCAGCCACTCCTCGCCCGCCTCCGCGAACGCCGCGAACAGCGTCTCGGCGATGTCGACCAGGGCAGGATCGTCGATCACCGCGCCGCTGTCGCGGGCCAGCGCGGCGAACATGCGGCGATAGGTCGACAGGACCGCCTCATCGGTGAGGACGGCGTCGAGGGTCAGGGGCTGCTCGGACACGGGCTCTAAGGTACGGCTTCACACCGACAATCAAGGAACCCGGCGCGTACGGACACGCGTGGGACCCTCGCACTCAGTACGCGCTGGGCCCGCCGAACATCTCCGCCACCCGCGAGGCCAGCCCCACGTCCCCGCCCACCTCCAGCCGTCCCGACACCAGCAGCGCCGCCGGGTTGGCGGTGCCGGCCAGGATCCGGACCAGATCGGCGGCCGGCATGCTCAGCGTGAGCGCCGGATCCCGGGCCGCCGCCCGCCGGACGAGCGCCCGGCCGCCGCGTACCACGACGGTCCACGTCGCCGCCGGAGCCAGCCGGAACTCGATCGCCCCCTCGAACCCGAAGCCCTTGGCCGGATCGTAGGCCCGGGCCATCAGCGCGAAGAAGATCCGCTGCCGCCCGGGCCCGAACCAGCGCGCCAGCACCTCGTCGGACCGCTCCGCCACGGCCCGCTCCAGCAGCCGCCCCAGCGCCCGCCCGGCCCGCCTGCGCGCCCCGCCCACCAGCTCGGCGGGCCTCGGCGCCGGTCGCCGGGTGATCCTGGCCAGCTCCGCGCCCTCGTCGATGGTGTACGGCCGGGCCGCCGTACGGGCCGGAGCCCGCCGCGCGAGAGCGGCCGCGATCGCCGGCGCCAGCCGTTCGGCCTTGGCCCGCTCGCGCTCCTCCCTGCCTTCGGCGAACGCGGGCAGCACCTTCTTGCCGAACAGCTCCAGGCTCTCGCAGATGTGCTCGTGCCGGTTGGCCCCGGCCTGCAGGACGAAGATCATCTGGTCGACGCCGACGGCCTCGTAGCGGCCGATCAGCTCGATGAGCTGCTGCGGCGTGCCCAGGGCCCCGGCCAGCGGATCGTGGCCACGGGCACCGAGGGCCGGCCGGGAATCGAGGTATTCCCGCCAGATGTCGGCGTTGCCCGGCTGATGCTTGGACGCCCCGTAATAGTGCGCCAGCGCGTACGCGAAGAACCCGGCCCCCAGCGCCCCCCGCTCCCGCGCCTGCCCGGCGTCCTCGTGACACATCATCGGCAGCACCACCGCCAGATTGGCGTTCACCGCGAACCCGGCCGGCACGCACTCCTCCGACCCCAGCAGGGCGTAGTAGTCTCGGGCCCACGTCCCCGCGTCCTCGGGATGCACGAACGCGAACGACAACGCCCCGATCCCGTTCCGCGCCGCCAGCAGGATCGTCTCCCGCCGCGAGCACGCCACCCACAGCGGCGGATGCGGCTTCTGCACCGTCTTCGGCACCACGTTGCGCGGCGGCATCCGCAGGTACGGCGACTGCCATCCGGCGAACGGCTCCTCCACGAACATCCGGGTGATCACGTCCAGCGAGTCCTGCCACATGGCCCGCTTACGCTCCCGATCCACCCCGAACCCGCCCAGCTCGGCCGCCGAACTCGCCTCCCCGGTGCCGAACTCCACCCGCCCGCCCGACACCAGATCCAGTGTGGCCACCCGCTCGGCCACCCGGGCCGGATGGTTCACCGGGGGCGGCATCTGCACGATGCCGTGGCCGAGCCGGATGTTCGCCGTCCGTTGCGAGGCGGCGGCGAGGAAGACCTCGGGGGCCGCCGAGTGCGAGTACTCCTCCAGGAAGTGGTGCTCGACCTCCCACACGTAGTCGAACCCCACCCTGTCGGCGATCTCGACCTGCTCCAGCGCGTCCGCGTACAGCCGCCGCTCACTGTCCGGCTCCCACGGCCGGGGCAACTGATGCTCGTAGAAGATTCCGAACCGCATTCTTCGGACGCTAGGCGCGCACGGCCCATAGAGCAACGACGTAACGTCGGCGTGTATGACCGTGTACGCAGCGTCACGACGGCGATGGGTCGTCCTCCTGCTCTGCTGGGCCTCCTTCACCATGACCTCGGCCGACCGCTCGGCGTGGGGCCCCGCGTCGGCGCAGGCCGGCGCGGCCCTCGGGGTGTCGCTGGCCGGGCTGGGCGTGTTCGCGACGGCGTACTACCTCGGATACGTGCTCTCCAGCGCGGCCGGCGGCGTGCTCAGCGACCGGCTCGGCCCGCGCGCCGTGTTGTCGGGGTCGGCGTTCGTCGCGGGCGGGTGCATGATCCTCTTCGGATCGAGCCCGTCGGCCGGGGCGGGCCTCGCGTTCCAGGCGCTCGTCGGGCTGTTCGCGGGCGCGGACTACGCGGCCGGGGTCAAGCTGATCACGATGTGGTTCGGGGAACGGGGCCGGGGCACGGCGGTGGGCGTGTTCCTGACGGCCACGTCGCTCGGCACCGTGATCGCCAACGCCGTCGTGCCCCGGCTGATCCTGCAGGCGGACTGGCGGCTCTCCTACCACCTGTTCGGCGCCGTCTCGATGGCTCTCGCCGTACTCTGCCTGCTGCTCCTCCGCGACGCACCCGCACCGGCACCCGCACCGGCACCCGCACCGGCCGTGCCGCTTGAGGAGCCGGTACGTCCCGCCCGGCGCGACCTGCTGCTGCTCGGGCTGGCCGGGTTCGGCGGCCTCTGGGGCACCTACGGCTTCATCACCTGGTCCAACACCCTCATGACCCGGGGCCACGGCATCGACCCGGTGACGGCGGGCAACGTGGTCGTGCTCTTCGCGATCGTGGCCCTGGCCGGCAAGCCGCTCGTGGGCCTGGTCACCGACGTCGCCGGCACGGGACGCAAGGCGCCCGCGATCGGGGTGCTGCTCTTCTTCGCGGCGGCGCTGCTGGTGTTCGGCTCGCTGCGGTCGGCGACGGCGTTCCTGGTGGTGGCGCCGTTCCTGGGCCTGGGGGCCTACCTCTACAGCCCGCTCATGGTGGCGATGCTCCCCGGCCTGTCCGGCCCGCGGCTGACCGGCTCGGCGGCGGGCGCCACGAACGCCCTGTGGCAGCTCGGCAGCGTCACCGTGCCGGTGGTGGTCGGGGCGCTCTACCAGGCCACCGGCTCCTTCCAGGCGGCCTTCGCGGCTCTGGCGGCGGGGCCGCTGGCGGGCGCCGTCCTCATGGCGTTCGTCCGCGAGCCCGCCACCCGTCGGACAACCGGTGCACACCACCGCATTGTCATATAACCCCCTTGGGGTTACCTTGGGGTTATGCCAAAGATCAACGTCTATCTGCCGGATGAGCTGGCGGAGGCCGTCAAGCAGGCCGGGGTGCCGGTGTCGGCGGTCTGCCAGCGGGCATTGGAGCAGGCCGTACGCCGGGTGACCGCCATCCGCGAAACGGTCCTGACCCCGCGCGACCTCGACGAGCCGACCGGCGCACTCACCCATCTGACGGCCAGGACCCGGCTGGTCGTGATCAAGCTGGCTCAAGAGGAGGCCAGGGCGGACGGGGCCGCGAGCGTCGGCGCCGAGCACCTGCTCGCCGGCGTGCTGCGCGAGGGCACCAACCTGGCGCTGCATGTGCTGCGCGCGATGGACGTCGACCCGGAGCAGGTACGCCGCGACCTCGCCCGCCACCGCCCCACCCCGGACCCCACCCCGGCGCCTGACACTGAGCCCGCCCCTGCTCCTGACGCTGAAGCCGCCCCGCTGCCCTTGAGCACTCCGGCTGCCAACGCCCTGGAGTTCGCCGTCAACGAGGCGGCCGCCCTCGGCCACAACTACATCGGCTGCGAGCACCTCCTGCTGGGGTTGGTCTCCGAGCCCGACGGCCCCGCCGGCCAGGTGCTGCGCGCCCTCGGCGCCGAGCCCCGGCTCACCCGCCGCGCCGTCGTGGCGGCCCTGGCCGGCTACGTCCATCTCCGCGCCCAGACCCAGCAGGGAGGCACCGCCACCCAGGGTCAGGGGGCCGCCCAAGCCCAGGGGCCGCAGAGCGCGACACCCGCCCAGGCCGCGCTGCTGGCCGCCGCCGTCCGTCACGAACTGCAGCCGTTCGTCCAACGCCTCGAACGCCTCGAAGAGCGTCTCGGCTCGGAGACCTGAGGAGCCCAGTTGACAGCCGACGGCCGAAGGCACGCGCTCACCGCCTTGCGCCTCACCCTCACCGTCCTCATCGTGATCGGCGTGGTCATCGCGGCAACATGGTGAGCCACGTCAAAGGACCGGGTCGTGGATCTCGGCCCACACCTTGTGCCCCACCGCGTCATCGCCTTCGTACCCGGCCTGGTCGGCCAGCGCGGCGACGACGGCCAGTCCCCGGCCGTGTTCCGCACTCGCCCGGCTGGACGGGCGGAAGCGAGGAACGCCGCCCCACCCGCAGTCGTAGACCGCGACGGTGATGATGGCGGTCGTGCGGGTGATCTCGACGATGAAGGTTCCTCGCTGGCGGCCGCTGGCGGTGTGCTGGACGGCGTTGGCGGCGAGTTCGGCGACGATCTGTTCGGCGTCGTCCTGGCGATCGGAGTCGGCCAGGAGGCAGCGGGCGAAGCGGCGGGCGTGGGGGACCTCGCGGACGGTGCCGGGAAACACGCGACGCCAGGCCAGTCCGCCAGGGTGCAGGTCGATCATCGCGTCGATGTGCTGCCGTATGAGCGGACCGGATCGCTCGGCGCCGGGGTCCTGCTCGCGTTGCCGGGGGATGAGCAGGCCGGCCCGTTCGGTGGGGTTGTGCATGGTGATCTCTCCGAGGGTACGTCGGGGTGGTCACCGACAGGTTGCCTCGGGCGGTTCCGCGCGAGGACCCCCGCCCCATCCTCACGCATCCCCTGTCCGGCCTCCGTGCCGACCTGCTGAATGTTGCCGTCGCCAGGATCGGTGTCCCGCTACGGCCGGATGGACTCCCCTTCGACCTGTGCACACTGTGATCATTCCTTTACACTCAGTAGACATCTCTGAGCGGAAGGGGGGCTAGGGATGTCTGGCGAGGGTTATCGGGTGCTGCTCCAGGCGCGTTCGTGGAGCAAGGCACTCCGGGACAAGCGCTTCACGTGGGAGCAGATCGCCGACGTGCTCGCGCTCACCCACCCCGTGAGCCCGCTACGGCTGTATCGGCTGGCCCATGGCCGCACCGCCGCCGACGTGGTGGCCGTGATCAACGACGCCGACCCGGCGGGCACGGCCGCGATGCGGGAGTCGCGGCTGTACGACTTCGAGTCCTGGCCAGAGGCGGGACGCCGGCCACAGGCACGCCTGCTCGCGGCGCTGGCCGAGATCTACCAGACCTCCGCACGCAACTTGCTCTCCAGCGCGGGCCTGGCGGCGTACGGGGCCGAGGACCGTGCGTTGATCGACCGCGCGGACTTCCGCGACACCGATGCCAACCGGCCGCCCTCCCCGGACCGGATGAGCCGTGTCACGATGGAAACGAGCGCAGGTGCGACGCCCGCTGACAGGTCGCTCGTGGACGTCCCGGCGTGCGTTCGGTTGCTGCGTTCCATCGGCGTCGAGGAGACCGACGTGAGGCGACGTGAGCTGCTCTTCGAACTCGCCTTGGTGCTGGGCGGAAGCAAGGCGCTGGAGTTGTTGCGCGTGCTCACTCCGGAAGAGGGCGAACGCCTGGCGGGGGTGCTGCGCAACACGTGGCGGGTGGACGAGGCTGCGGTGCGCACGTTCGAGAAGCTGACGATGCACGCGCGTCTGGCCGATGACCTGACCGGACCCGCCACCCTTCTGCCGGTGGTCAACGAGCATCGGTCGGCGATCGGACGCGTCCTCGCGCGTGAGTCGATGCCGTCCGACCTGCGCGAACGACTTCTCCATACGTATGTGCAGATGTCACAACTGGCGGGTTTCCTCGCCTACGACATGCGGGACAACGCGGCGGCCGAGCGACCGCTGCGCGACGGATTGCAGGCGGCGCTCGACCTCGGGGATCCGACCCTGATCGGCTACTTGCACTACTGGCTGGGCAGGGTGGCCGTTGACCAGGATCGGATGACCACGGCCTTGGACCACGCCTTCGCCGTGCAGAGCTGGGCGGCCCGATCTCCGAGCAGGCTGCTGGCGCCGCTGCACGGCTCATTGTCCGCCATCGTTCACGCCGCCGAGGGCGACGCTGCGGCGAGCATTCGTGCGCACGACCGCGCACTCGCGGCGGCCGGAGCCGAGCCGGACGGCGAACCGGCGTTCCTGTCTTGCATCTCGCCGGCGACGCTGGAGATCGGAAGGGACGCCCTGCAGATCCGGTTGAAGCGACCCGCACCTGTCATGGCGGCGGCCGAGCGGCTGCTGGCGGGGCTCGATCCCCAGTACAAGAGGCGTCATGGGCTGGTGCTCACGCGATACGCCAGTGCGTTGGCGATGGCCAGGGAGATTCCGGAGGCGGTGGCCAAGCTGACGGAAGCCGCCGGCATCTCCAGACAGCACAGCTCGGCTCGGCTCACCGATGAGATCGCCCAGGCGCGAACCCGGATGAACCCGTGGGCGGACACCACCTACGTTCGACGGCTGGACGAAACTTTGCGGTCCTGCGGCTTGAGGTGAACGCCCGCACCGGCGATCACGTGGGCTTGTCCAAAAGGACGGGTTTGAGTTGGCGGAAGAACTCGGTCGCGTCCGCCAACGAGTCCCGGCCGGGCGCGCCCTCCAGGAGGCTGACGATGAGAAGTCGCTTGTAGTCCGGCGTCCATCCGTAGACGAAGGCGATGGCCTCGTCCTGGGCGTTCTTCCGCCGCCCGGCGAACCCGGGCCCCAACTCGTCAGGAAGATCATTGCCTTTCGTGGACAGTTTAGTGTTTTCCAGGTCTTCCGGGTCGTTCGTGGACGGATCGAAGAGTTCGATCAGGAGACCCCGTCCATCTCCTGAAGTCTGACTCTCGCGAACTGTGCATGATGCGAAACGTTGGCCCATGTCCATCTTCGTGCCGTGAGCCGTGTAGTCGTTCAGGCCCGTGGCGAGCTTGATGGCGTTTGCTGAGATCAGGTCACACTCTCGCGGGGCGCCGGTCACGTTGCCCAGTGCTCGCGTGTCGAGTGGCGCAGCAGGAGGAGCCGAGCACGACGTCCCCAGCACGAGGACGACAAGAAGGGGAACCGCCAACGGCCGGATTCTCATGAGCCATTCCCGGAGTAGTGCTTTTTGGCAGCATCAAAACCGTCTGAGATCGCACCACCCGGCTGGCCGAAGACAGGGCCGATACCGTTCAAGGTCAGCCACTCCTCATAGTCCTCTCGCTGGTCGGCGTTCATCTCTGCCCAGGGTACGAGTTTCCCATCGGCCAGGAAATGGCCGGCCGATCCTGGGGCGAAGTCCCCGTAGAAATATGGGTGGCTCTCTGCCGGCACAGTTGGGTCCCCGAAAAGACCGTGGCGCATCATCGCGGCCACTGCGAGATCTGTGAACATGTGCTTGGCGGCTCCGAGTGCGCTGTCCGCGTCCGCGCGCGCCTGCGCTTCATGATTCGACTTGATCTCGCCGAAGATCTTGTTCTTGGCCGAGTCGACCAGGAGCCCGATGAACTTCCCCTGCGGCCCGGGGGCCAGGCCCACCACCTTCTCGGTTATCTCCTTGAACGTGGCGAGGCGGGCATCATTCTCCTTCGCCTCCTTGATGTCGGCGATGTTGGCGGCATCGGCGATCACCCAGGTTGTCATGCTCAGGTTTCGCATCGCCTGCGAGAATTCGGCGCCTACGCTGCGGCTCATACGTTCTTCGAGTATGTCCTGCCGCATGGCGTCGGCTTGCGCCTTGGTTGCTTCCGGGTGAGCATTCCGCCAAGCCGCGAACTCAGCCTTCACCTCCGACGCGACCTTGCCGGCCAGTTCGTCCAGCATCTTGGTCGAATACTGCCCGTGCGCGGTGGCCACCGTTTTGAACGCCTCGTCGTCCTCGAAGGCCCACGTCATGACCTGCCTGAGGTCCATCGAGTTGAACTTGGCGCCGTAGGGTTCCGCGCCGAGCACATTCTTGTCAGCGTCTTCGTCTGTAACGACACCTGGCATTTTTGTCATGAAGGTCTGCGTGTCGCGGTGGACGTCTCCCGTGTACTGAGCCAGCACCGTACCGAGGTTGGCCCGGGTGTGGGGAAGGTTGGCCTGGACCTTGGGGTCGGTCCAGAAGTGGACCGCCCAGGACGCGATAAGGGCCGACTTGTAACCGCGAGAACCCCCCGGCGGCAGGTCGTGATCGCGGAACTCCGTGCTGGCCGCCTGGATGGCCCAGCCGAGCTCCGCGTCGGCCTCGCCGTCCCAGTGATGGCGCCGCATCAGGTAGTCCAGGGGCTTGCGCTGCGGGTCGGTGAAGAAGTCCTGGGCGACAGCGGGGTGGTGGGCCAGGGCGACCAGCGCCGTGCCCATCGGGCTGAGGTCGCCCGGCGGCATGTCCTTCGGCCCGGGCGCCGTCCAAGGGTCTCGCGCGCGGCTCCGGTCAGGGGGATGGGCCAGGTCCGCGTCGTAGAGCTTCCTGGTCAGTGTGAGCAGGAAGGTGTGGTCGAACTCGCCGTCCTGCAGCAGCTTCTTCAGCGCGAACGCGTTCTGCGGGTCGTCGACGTCCTCGGCCAGCCGGTCGGCGTAGTCGGCGGGCAGTCTCATCCCGCCCGCTCCCCGGGAGGCCGTGCCCAGAAGGGTGCTGAGCATGGTGGCGAGCCGCTCCTGCAGCGCGACGTCGTTCTGGCGCGGGCGTTCCGACGGCGGGAGGCCGGCCCCGTACGCGCGGGCGAGCAGGGCTTTGAGCTCGCGCGGCGAGATCTCCTTGGCGAAGGCCAGGGCGAAGTACGGGTCCTTCTTGTGCCGCTCGATCTCGGCCACCGTTCTGGCGTCGAGCGCGTGGCTCGCGATCTTGTCCCGCACCTTCGTGGCCAGTCTCTTGGCGGTCGCGGCGCCTTCGGCGGGAGACTTCGACAGCCAGTCGGACTCGCTGGCCCAGAGGATGCCGCCCTTGCCGGTCTTGCGGTCCGGTTCGGCGAGGATCAGGTCGAGGCGGCCCCGGAGCGCGGGGATCTGCTCGCTCATCTGGCGGCCGATGGCGTTCAGCGGAGTCGGGCCCCACAAGGGGATGTCGAGGGCGGTCAGGGCGCGTTCCACCTGGAGGCCGACGTCCGGGATCGTGGCGCTGACCCGCGTCATGCCGTTGATGAGCTGCGTCATCAGCGTGGGGTTGATGCCGACCTGAGGGCTCATCAGCGGGCGGCCCGATCGGACGGCTGGAGGGAGTCCAGCAGCGACAGAGCCCGGGTGAACAGGTCCTTGAAGGCCTTGTCCCACGCGCGGAGGTCGGTGGTGAGCCTGTCGCCGGACCGGCCTTTGAGCGCGCCGTCATCGACCAGGCGGACAAGCGTGATCACGTCGTTAGCATGCCGATCGCGCAGTTGCTCGATGTGCCGCCTGGCTGCGTCGATCTGTTCCTGCGTCGCCATCATCGTCTGATCTCGCTGAGCTCGGGAAACGCTGGGCCGACGGCATGGTAACCGCGTGCTGGAACGCGTTGCGGGGGAATGCTGTGAACTCAGCGAAATGGCTATGGAACTGCCGGTATAAGACGTATGGGGAGATGCTTAGAACGTATCCGGTGGTCAGAGCCAGTCTCTGCGTTTGAAGACCGTGTAGAGGACCAGGCAGACCATGGCCATCAGCACGATGGCGAACGGGTAGCCGAACGCCCAGTGCGTCTCGGGCATGAAGTCGAAGTTCATCCCGTAGATGGTCCCCACCAACGTGGGCGCGAAGAGGATGGCGGCCCAGGCCGAGATCTTCTTGACCTCCTCGCCCTGCTGGATGCTGGCCTCCGTCATCCGCGCCATCTCCGCGTTCTGCGCCTGCGTCACCAGTGTGGAGTTGACGATCAGGATGTTCTGCAACGTCTGGCGGAAGGAGGAGATGCGCTCCGTCACGGTGATCGCGTGGTCGGCGACGTCGCGCAGGTAGGACTGCAGCTCGTCGTTCACGCCGTACTTGGCCGACCCCGCGATGAACCCGTGGATCATCCCCACCAGCGGCGCGGTGGCCCGCTGGAACTCGATCACCTCGCCGGAAAGGTCGTAGACGCGCCGCGACACCGACGGATCGCCGCTGAAGACCTCGACCTCGATCTCCTCGATGTCCTTCTGCAGCCCGGCCACCACCGGCGCGTAGCCGTCGACCACGGCGTCGAGGATGGCGTACAGCACGGCCTGCGGGCCCTGCCGCAGCAGGTCGGAGTCGGACTCCATGCGCTTGCGCACGGCCTGCAGGTCGGGCGCCTCGGCGTGGCGCACGGTGATGACGAAGTCGGGCCCGACGAAGACGTGCACCTCGCCGAAGGCGACCTCCTCGACGTCGTCGAGGTAGCGCGCGGCCCGCAGCACCACGAAGAGGGTGTCGCCGTAGCGGTCGGCCTTCGGCCGCTGCGAGCCGACGATGGCGTCCTCCAGCGCCAGCTCGTGCAGGTGGAACTCCTCGCCGAGCTTGACCAGCTCCCACTCCTTCGGCCGGTAGAGGCCGATCCAGGCCATGCTGTCCGGCATCTGCTTGAGGCGTTCGAAGGCGTCGGCCAGCGAGCCGGGGTTGTCGACCCGCTCGCCGTTCAGGTAGACGGCGTTGTCGATGACCGTCGGCTGGTAGGGAGACGGCTCGGCGGCACGGGGGTCCATCGAGTGCTCCGGCGCTTCCTCACGCACGTGACCGCCGCGCCGGAACCCCTTCGCCTTCGCCATGCCGCCTCCACCCCTCTATGCCCGCCCGAACTCGTCCAGTTGCCGCGCCGCCCGATCCCTGATCGTCTTGCGCCACATCGGCGTCCACCCGAACAGCAGCCCGTGCGGCCGGCCGAGCGCCATCTTCGACCAGCGCTTGAAGTCGAAGTCGTCGTGGTGGCGCACGATCAGCTCGTCCTCGAACCTGAACAGCGCGTCGATCTCGTTGACGACCTCACGCCCGGTGCTCGAAAACGTGTAGCGCGAGGTCCAGTGCGCGCTCCCGGTGTGATCGTCGGCTCGCACGGCGCGGTATTCGGACTTCAGTCCGTCGCGCACGCCGAGCTGCATCCGCCACATGCTCATCACTCTGTCGCGCCCCTCGACCTCCTGGAAGAGGGGGTCGCCGAAGCTGACTTCCGGGTGGTAGCAGCGCTCCATGGCCGCGTAGTCCGCGCGCCCGAGAGCGTCGTAGAAAGCGCTGATGAGCGCCATGTGCCGATCGTTCACCCCTCTATCAGATCATGGCCGCGCCGTTGCCCCGGCACACGGCCCGCAACCAGGCATTCGCCCAGGCCGGGACCGGAGAGAGCGCGCGCAAGGGTGCGGAAGGACGGGGACCTCGCTGCCGCGCACCACCTGCCCCGCACGGCCGGGATCAAGCAGCCGAATATTCTTCGGGGACCACGGGAAAGGCGGTACGCGGATAGGGTTTGTCCTCGATGGACAAGTTCTGGGCCCACCTGATCAGCGTGCAGCCTGACCCCGACCCCTGGGTCGTGGCGGGCTCGGCACTGGCCGCGCTCGTGATCGTCGCCTTCCGCATGCCCTGGCAGGTCTCCCGCGGCCTGATCACGATCGCCCACGAGGGCGGGCACGCGGTGATGGCGCTGGTCACCCGGCGCAAGCTCGAAGGCATCCGCCTGCACTCCGACACCTCCGGCGTGACCCTGACCAGGGGCAGGCCCACCGGGCCCGGCATGGTGCTGACCGCCATGGCGGGCTATCTCGCGCCGCCGCTGCTCGGGCTGGCCGCCGCGTGGCTGACCGAGACAGGGCGCATCACGCTGCTGGTCTGGACCGTGCTGCTGTTCCTGGTGTGCATGCTGCTGCTGATCCGCAATCTGTACGGCGCGCTGATCCTGCTCGCCACCGGCGGCGCGGTGTTCGCCCTGATCATGTACGCGCCCAGCGAGGTCCAGCAGGTCGTGGCCCTGGTGGCGACCTGGTTCCTGCTCTTCGGCGGGATCAGGCCGATCATCGAGCTGCAGCGCAAGCGTGGCCGGCGGCAGGCGCGCGACTCCGACGCCGACCAGCTCGCCCGGCTGACGTTCCTGCCGGGCGGCTTCTACGTGTTCTTCTTCTTCCTGGTGTCGGTGGTGTCCGTGGCCTTCGGCGCCTACCTGATGAACCCGCTCTAGCCCAGGAGCTTGCGCGCCGCCTGCTCGATCTCCTCCTCGGACAGCAGCACCTGGTCGGCCGCCCGGCCCAGCGGGATGAAGCTGTCGGCCGACGTCACCCGGGCGATCTGCCCGGTGAACCCGGCGTCGACCAGCTCGGCCACGATGCCCTCGGAGACGCCGCCGGTGTGCCGGGTCTCGTCGGCGATCAGCACCTTGCCGGTCAGCTCGGCGGCCCGCAGCAGGTCCTCCATCGGCAGCGGCGCCAGCCAGCGCAGGTCGAGGACGCGGCAGCCGTAGCCCTCCTGGGTCAGGCGCACGGCGGCCCGCAGGCTCATCCGCAGCCCGTTGCCGAACGTCACGATCGTCAGATCGCGGCCGTCGCCGTAGGAGCGCGCCCGCCCGATCGGCACGTGCGTCTCCGGCCAGCGCGCGGGCGGCGCGTAGGGCGCGAGCCAGCCGTCGTCGCCGTCGTCGAACAGGTCGCGCATGTGGTAGAGGGCGATCGGCTCCAGGAACACGCAGACCGAGCCGGCCGTGCTGGCGGCGGCCAGGCAGGTGCGCAACATGGCGGCGGCGTCGTCGGGGCGCGACGGCGAGGCGATGACCAGCCCCGGGATGTCGCGCAGCGCGCCGACCGCGTTGTCGTTGTGGAAGTGGCCGCCGAACCCCTTCTGGTAGGCGTAGCCGGCCACCCGCACGACCATCGGGTTGCGGTAGGCGTTGCGGGAGAAGAACGACAACGTGGCGGCCTCGCCGCGGATCTGGTCGAGCGCGTTGTGCAGGTAGGCCAGATATTGGATCTCGGGCACGGGGAGCTGCCCCGACACGCCGGCGCCCAGCGCCAGCCCGAGCACGGTCTGCTCGTCGAGCAGCGTGTCGAACACCCGCCCGGCCCCGAACCGCTTCTGCAGCCCCCGGGTGACGCCGTAGACGCCGCCCTTCTTGGCGACGTCCTCGCCGAACACCGTCATCTCCGGATAGACGCTGAGCGCGTCGGCGAGCGTGCGGTTGATGGCCTGCGCGAGCGTCATCGGCTTGTCGTTCTCGGGCAGCGCGCCGGCGAACGCCTTCTCCCTGACCGCGCTCGACGCCGCCATCGGGCTGATCTTGGCGATCAGCTCGGGCTTGCGCGGCGCGATCGGCTCCATGATCTCCCTGGCCGTGCCGAGCCGCGGGCCGCGCGTCGTCTCCAGGGCGATCCGCAGCACGTGCTCGCGCGCGGACTCGTAGGTCCGCAGCAGCTCGTCCGGGCTGTTCAGCCCGGCCTCCACGAGCAGCGCCGCCGTGCGCACCAGCGGGTCGCGCTCCAGATCGGCCCTGATCTCGCGCTGCGTGCGGTACGCCGACTCGACGTCGGACCCGGCGTGCCCCATGAGCCGCACGGTGGACAGGTGCAGGAACGCGGGGGAGCGGTGGACGCGTACGTGCTGGACGGCGCGGATGGCGGCGTCGTAGGCGTCGGCCAGGTCGCAGCCGTCGGCGGCGAAGTATTCGATGCCGGGACGACGCGCGGCCGCCGCCACCCAGCCCTTGGGCGTGCGGACGCTGATGCCGATGCCGTTGTCCTCGCACACGAACAGGATCGGCAGCGGTTGCCCCTGGAACGTGGCGTAGGAGGCGGTGTTGAGACCGGACAGCGCGCTCGCGTGGTTGATGGAGGCGTCGCCGAAGGAGCACACCGCGACGGCGTCCTCGGGCCACACCGACCGTGCGCCGGCCGCCCGCGCCCGCTCGATGGCGAACGCCACGCCCACGGCCCTGGGCAGGTGGCTGGCGATCGTCGAGGTCTGCGGGATGACGGCCAGGTCCGGATGGCCGAACACCTTGTGCCGGCCGCCCGCGATCGGCTCGTCGGCCGCCGCGGCCAGGCCCAGGAGCACGTCGCGGATGCCCTGGTCGGGCAGCCGGCCCGCCTGCTCGGAACGGGTCAGGTAGAAGGCGCCGGAGCGGTAGTGGAGCAACGCGGGATCGCCGGCGCGCAGGGCGGCGGCGACGGCCGCGTTGCCCTCGTGGCCGGCGGAGCCGATCGTGTAGTGGCCCTCGCCCTGCTCGCGCAGCCAGCGGGCGGCGATGTCGAGCAGCCGGCTGTCGAGCTGACGCTGGAACAGCCGGCGGCACTGCTCGCCGGTCAGGGAGGCGCCCTCGCGGACCGGCCGCTCCGGATCTCGGGCGGCGCCCGCCTGCAATGCCGCAACCGCCTGGGTGAAGTGAGTCTCAACAGAGTCGCGCGCCACAGACTCGATTATGTCCTCCCGCGGGCCCTCCGTCTGCCGGACGCCGGTGACATGTTGTGGACCGGTCCGTTTGACCCCGACAGATAACTGTTTGTCAGAGTTCCCAACTTTTGCGGTTACCTGCACGTCTACTTGGAGGACACACGTGGCACCCTCAATGCCGCGTTGGACACCACTGGGTCTCCAGAAAGGAACCCGAATGTTACAACGCATCCGTGTCGCCGCCCTCGCCATAGTGCTGGGCGCCGGGGCTCTCGCCTCGGCACCCACCGCTGCGACGGCGGCCGCGGCCCCCATCATCACCCGCGTGGCGATCAGCCCCGCCGCACCCATCGACGTCACCAGCGGCGCCGTCACGGCGACGTTCAGCTTCTCCACCAAGGGCGCGGAGAAGGCGGAGCTCCAGCTCAAGGCTCCGGGCGTGAGCGCCGGGACACCCGTGGCGCTGACACCGGCCAAGCAGGGCGACTGGACGAGGTGGACCGGCACCAGGTCCTTCGACTCCACGGTCGCCGGCAAGTGGAGCTGGCTCGCCATCGCGCACGGTGACAACAGCCCGTCCCGTGGCGGCACCTTCGACGTCGTCGTCAAGAAGGTCCTCGACACCAAGATCGGCGACTTCGACGCGAGTCCCGACCAGGTGAACAAGGGTGACCTGATCAAGGTCTCCGGCCGGCTCCTCGCCGATGGCAAGGGGTACGGCGGGCAGTCCGTCTCCATCACCTTCCGCGAGCGCGGCTCGGACAATTACCGCGAGGCCGCCAAGGTGACGACCGCCGGCAACGGCTGGTTCAGCGCCAACGTCCGCGCCAATGCCACCGGCTACTGGCGGGCCGAGTTCGCGGCCACGTCCGCGGCCAAGGCCTCGGTCAGCGACGCCGACCGTGTCGACGTCGCGCGTCGCAACCTGGACAGCAGGATCGTCCGCTTCGACGCGACGCCGGCGCGGGCCGACAAGGGCGACAAGCTCTCCTTCAGCGGCACCCTGCGGGTCGAGGGCCGCGATGGCCTGTCCGGACAGCGCGTGGGCATCTTCTTCAAGGCCGACGGCTCGCACAGGTGGCAGTACGTCACCGGTGACGTGACCGGACGCCACGGCCGCTTCCGGGCCTCGGCGACCGCCGAGACCTCAGGCTGGTGGCGCGCCGAGTACGCCGGCACGCGCGGCGTCAACGGCTCGGTCAGCGGCGCCGAGCGGGTCAGGGTCGACCAGCCCGCCCCGCCGCCCGTCGAGAAGGCGGACACGCGGCTGATCAAGTTCAACGCCTACCCTGAGCCGATCAAGCGCGGCAGGTACCTGAAGGTCAAGGGCCTGCTGCAGATCGACGACGAGGGCTCGTGGGACGGCTACTCGGGCAAGGTGGCGCTGTACTTCAAGCCGCTGGGCTCGCGTAAGTGGCAGTACGTGAAGACGACCTGGGCCAGTGACAGCGGCCGGGTCTCCACCAAGGTCAAGGCGTGGAACTCGGGCCACTGGCGGTTCGTGTTCGGCGGCGACGACGACACCTACGGCGACACCAGCGGCAAGGACTACGTCCGCGTCAAGCGCTGAACGCCGTGAGCTGAGCCGGGGCCCGGGGGACACCCCCGGGCCCCGGCTCGGATACGGCCTATTCGGCGCGGCGGAACTGCGCCACGCCCACGCCCAGCAGCACGGCCCCGAGCGCCGCGACGATGCCGAGCTCCAGCGGCACCGGCACCACGAAGTCGAACCACCGCACGCCGGGATTGAGCACCGCGTCGACCTGGGCGGGCACGTCCAGATGGGCGAACACGGCCTCGCGCATCGGATCCACCGCGTACGTCATCGGATTGACCACCGTCAGGACGTGCAGCCACGAAGGCAGGTTGGCCAGCGGGAACATCGCCCCCGACAGGAACATCATCGGCATGATCGCCATCTGCATGAGCCCGAAGAACGTCTGCATGTTCTTCATCCGGGCGGCCAGCATCACCCCGAAGGCGGTGATCGTGAACGCGGCCAGGAACATCTCCGCCAGCAGCGTGACCAGCAGGGCGGGCGAGTAGGGGACCCCCACGAGGCCCGCCATGGCGAGGATGACGACCCCCTGGGCGGTGGCCATGACGGCGCCGCCCAGGCACTTGCCGACCACGATCGCCCCGCGTGAGACGGGCGCGACCAGCATCTCGCGCATGAAGCCGAACTCGCGGTCCCACACGATGGACCCGGCGGAGAACATGCCGGTCATGATCACGGTCATGGAGATCATGCCGGGATACATGAACGTCCGGTAGTCGATCCCCGGAATGGAGCCCCGCACCAGCGACCCCAGCCCCGTGCCCATGACGAACAGCCACAACACGGGCTGCATGAGCATGGAGAGCATGCGGGTGCGGTCGCTGACGAAGCGCAACATCTCCCGGTGCAGCACGACCTTGATCGCCCGGAGGTCGTGCCCGGCGCTGCGGACGGGCACCCGGACGCTGATGGCCTGTGTCGCCATGACTACCGCCTCGCCATCGCTCTCATCCACGCCAGGTTGTCGGCGCCGGACTCGGCGTCGCGGATCGTGGAGCCGGTGTGGGACATGAACACGTCGTCGAGTGAGGGCCGGGAGACGCTCACCGACTTGATCGGCATGCCGAGGTCGGCGAAGAGCCGGGGCACGAACTCCTCGCCCGACGCCACCGCGAACGTCACCGCGCCCTCGTGCACGGCCGCGTCCAGGCCGAACCGCTCCCGCAGCGCGGCGATGGCCGCCAGGTCGTCGGCGGTCTGGATCTGCACCCGGTCCTTGCCGACGCCGGCCTTCAGCGCCTCGGGCGAGTCGATGACGACGACCTCGCCGTGGTCGATGATGGCGATCCTGTCGCAGTACTCGGCCTCGTCCATGTAGTGGGTCGTCATGAAGATGGTGATGTCCTCAAGCAGCCGTAACTGGTTGATGTAGCCCCAGATGGCCGAGCGGGTCTGCGGGTCGAGCCCGACGGTCGGCTCGTCGAGGAAGAGCACGCGGGGCGAGTGCAGCAGGCCGCGGGCGATCTCCAGCCGCCGCTTCATGCCGCCGGAGAACGTCATCACCTTGGCGTCCTTGCGGTCCCACAGCGCGACCATCTCCATCACCTGCCGGATCCGGCCGGCGACCACGCTCTTCGGCACGCCGTACAGCTCGGCGTGGAAGCGCAGGTTCTGCTCGGCGCTGAGGTAGCCGTCGAGGGTGGGGTCCTGGAAGACGAGGCCGATGTTCCTGCGCACCTCGTCGCGCTCCTTCACCACGTCGTGCCCGGCCACCGTGGCGCTGCCGCCGGTCGGGTTGACCAGCGTGCAGAGCATGCTGATCGTGGTGGTCTTGCCGGCGCCGTTGGGGCCGAGGAAACCGAACACCTCGCCCGGGCGCACCTCGAAGTCGACGCCCTTGACGGCCTCGACCTTGCCGTAGGTCTTCGCCAGCTTCCGCACGGCGATCGCCGGGTCCGCGCTCATTCAGTCCTCCGCCAGGATCTGGAAAATGGACTTACGCGTCTGCTTGATGAGTTTGATGGCCTCCGTCACCTGCCGGTCGCCGGCCGTGCGCACCAGGTGGGAGACGGCCTCGTTGAGCTGGGCCCAGAGCAGGCGCAGCTCGTGGTGGTCGGCCGGCACGCTGCGCGCGACCTCATCCCACGGGGCCTCGTCGCCGTGGGCGGCGGCCTGCGCGCGGCCCTCCTCGGTCAGCCGGTACGTACGGCTCCCGCCGGATTCGCTCCCCGTCACCAGCCCCTCGTCCTCCAGTTGCTGGAGCGCCGGATAGACCGAGCCGGGGCTGGGCCGCCACACGCCGCGGCTGCGTTCCTCGATGCCCTGGATCATCTGGTAGCCGTTCTGCGGCTCCTCCAGGAGCAGCGCCAGCAGCGCGGCCCGGACGTCGCCGCGGCGCACCCGCGGCGGGGGTGTCGTCCAGTGGACGACCGGGCCGAACGCGTGCTCGGGCGGCGGCGGGAACGGCGGCGGGAAGGGGGGTGGAGGGGGGAAGGGCGTCCCGGGAGGAGGTGGCGGGGCGTCCCAGAAGTCCGGATCTCGCATGACGATCTCCTCAACTATCGAGATACATTGACGATATATCTAGATAGTTGGGACGGACAAGGGTCGGCTCGGGGAGTTAGTGGTCGTTAACCGCAGCGTCGATCGCCGCCCTGGCCATCGCGTGCAGGAGCGGCCGCATGCCGTGCCCGGGCAGCTCGCTCGCGCTGTGCGGCGTGGAGTTGAGCAGCCCGAAGACGGCGTGGGTGGCGGCGCGCAGGTGCGCGGCCGGGCAGGAGGGATGCAGCTCGGCCAGCACCGTCACCCACTCCTCGACGTACAGGCGCTGCAGCCGCCTGATCTGGCGTCGTTGCGGCTCGGGCACGTTGCCGAGCTCCCTGTCGTGCACCGTGATCAGCGCCGGCTGCTCGATCGCGAACGTGATCTGCACGTTGAGCAGGGCGTCGAGCGTCTCGGGCGGGCCGGCCGACGAGGTGGCCACCATGACGGCCGACTCGCGCAGCCGCGAGCTGATGTCCAGCAGCATCTCGGCGAGCAGCGCGTCCTTGCCGCTGAAGTGGCGGTAGAGCGCCGGGCCCGAGATGCCGACCGCGCCGCCGATGTCCTCCATCGAGACGCCGTGGAAGCCGCGCGCGGCGAACAGCCCGGCCGCCGCCGCCATGATCTCCGTGCGCCGGTTGCCCCGATTGCGGGTAGGTGTGGAGGTGCTGCTCACGTCTCACATACTAGACGGCTACGTTAATGGTGACTAACATTCGGGCCATGGGAGGGCACAGATGAGCGACTGGCCGGTGCTGCGCTCAGCCGTCGAGCCGGGCGGCACGGCGTACAAACGCAACGCCGAGCGCAATGAGGGGCTGGCCGCCGAGTTGCTCGACCGCCTCGCGACCGCCGCCCTGGGCGGGCCGGAGCGGTCGCGGCTGCGCCACGTCGAGCGGGGCAAACTGCTGCCGCGCGAGCGCGTCGACGGCCTGCTCGACCCCGGCTCCCGTTTCCTGGAGTTGTCGCCGCTGGCCGCGGGCGGCCTCTACGACGACCAGGCGCCGGCCGCCGGGATCATCACCGGCGTCGGCCGGGTCGCCGGCCGCGAGTGCGTGATCGTCGCCAACGACGCCACCGTGAAAGGCGGCACGTACTACCCGATCACCGTCAAGAAGCACCTGCGCGCGCAGGAGGTGGCCCTGCACAACCACCTCCCGTGCGTCTATCTCGTCGACTCCGGCGGAGCGTTCCTGCCCAAGCAGGACGAGGTGTTCCCCGACCGCGAGCACTTCGGGCGCATCTTCTACAACCAGGCCACGATGTCGGCGCGCGGCATCCCGCAGATCGCCGCGGTGCTCGGCTCGTGCACGGCCGGCGGCGCGTACGTGCCCGCGATGAGCGACGAGGCCGTCATCGTGCGCGGCCAGGGGACGATCTTCCTGGGCGGCCCGCCCCTGGTGAAGGCGGCCACCGGCGAGGAGGTGACGGCCGAGGAGCTGGGCGGCGGCGACCTGCACGCGCGCGTCAGCGGCGTCACCGACCACCTGGCCGAGGACGACGCCCACGCGCTGGCCATCGTCCGCGACATCGTCGCGACGCTCGCGCCGCGCGCCGCGCGGCCGTGGGAGACCGTCCGGCCCGAGCCGCCCCGGCACGACCCGCGCGATCTGTACGGCGTCGTCCCCGCCGACACCCGCCAGCCGTACGACGTGCGCGAGGTGATCGCCAGGATCGCCGACGGGTCGCGCTTCCTGGAGTTCAAGGCCGAGTACGGCGCGACGCTCGTCACCGGGTTCGCCCACCTTCACGGCCATCCGGTGGGGATCGTGGCCAACAACGGCATCCTGTTCAGCGAGTCGGCGATGAAGGGGGCGCACTTCATCGAGCTGTGCGACCAGCGGCGCATCCCCCTGGTGTTCCTGCAGAACATCAGCGGCTTCATGGTCGGCGCGGCCTACGAGGCGGGCGGCATCGCCAAGCACGGGGCCAAGATGGTGACGGCGGTCTCGTGCGCGCGGGTGCCCAAGTTCACGGTGGTGATCGGGGGCTCGTTCGGCGCGGGCAACTACGCGATGGCCGGGCGGGCGTACTCGCCCAGGTTCCTGTGGATGTGGCCGAACGCCCGCATCTCGGTCATGGGCGGCGAGCAGGCCGCGAACGTGCTCACGACCGTCGGCAACGCCGACGCCGCCGCGATCCGGGCACAGTACGAGGATCAGGGCAACCCTTACTACTCCACGGCCAGGCTCTGGGACGACGGGGTGATCGATCCGCTCGACACCAGGACCGTCCTGGGCCTGGCGCTGTCCGCGGCGGCCAACGCCCCGCTCGAACCCGCCGGTTACGGCGTCTTCCGGATGTGACGCATGTTGTTCGAACGTGTTCTGATCGCCAACCGGGGCGAGATCGCCGTCCGGATCGCCCGCACGCTGCGCCGGCTCGGCATCGAGTCGGTGGCCGTGTACACGCCGTCCGACGCGGGGTCCAGGCACGCACTCGAAGCCGACACCGCCCTCCAGGTGCCGACATATCTGGATATTGAGGCGATGGTGCGGGCGGCCCGGGAGTCCGGGGCGCGGGCCGTCCATCCGGGTTACGGCTTCCTCGCGGAGAACGCCGCGTTCGCGCGGCGCTGCGCGGCGGCCGGGCTGGTCTTCATCGGGCCGCCGGCCGAGGCCATCGAGGCGATGGGCGACAAGATCCGCGCCAAGGCCACGGTGTCGGCCGCAGGGGTCCCGGTGGTGCCGGGCGGTGCCGAGCCCGCGGACGCGCTGGAGACCTGGAACGACTTCCCCGCCCTGATCAAGCCGTCCGCGGGCGGCGGGGGCAAGGGCATGGTGCTGGTGCGCTCGGCCGCCGAGCTGCCCGACGCGCTGGAGTCGGCCCGGCGCACGGCGCGGGCGGCGTTCGGGGACGCGACCCTGCTGATCGAGCGCTACGTCGCCAACCCCCGCCACATCGAGATCCAGATCCTGGCCGACGCCCACGGCAACGTCGTGCACCTGGGCGAGCGCGAGTGCAGCCTGCAGCGCAGGCACCAGAAGATCATCGAAGAGGCGCCGTCGCCCTTCGTGAGCCCGCAGACGCGGGCCCGGATGGGCGCCGCGGCCGTGGAGGCCGCCCGCGCGGCCGGATACACCGGCGCCGGCACGGTCGAGTTCATCGTGGACGGCGCCACCGGGGCCTACCACTTCATGGAGATGAACACCCGCCTCCAGGTCGAGCATCCGGTGACCGAGATGGTGACCGGCCTGGACCTGGTGGAGCTGCAGGTGCGGGTGGCGGCGGGGGAGCGGCTGGCGTTCGGGCAGCAGGACGTGCGGCTGAACGGCCACGCCGTCGAGGCCCGCGTCTACGCCGAGGACCCGGCGCGCGGCTTCCTGCCCAGCGGCGGGACCGTCGTCGCGCTGCGCGAGCCCGCGATGGACGGGGTGCGCGTCGACTCCGGGCTGGCCGCGGGCGGGGTCGTGGGCAGCGAGTACGACCCGATGCTGGCCAAGGTCGTCGCCTGGGCGCCGGACCGGGAGGCGGCGTTGCGGCTGCTCGACCGGGCGCTGGCCGGCACGGCCGTCCTGGGCGTCGTCACCAACGTGCCGTTCCTGCGGGCCCTGGCCACGCACCCCGCCGTCGTGGCGGGCGAGCTGGACACCGGCCTGGTCGAGCGGGCGCTGCCCGAGCTGGTCCCGGGCGCGGACGTGCCGGCGGACGTGCCGGCGGCGGCGGCGCTCGCCTTCCACGCGCTGCCCCAGGGCGACGACCCCTGGGACGTCACGGACGGATGGCGGGTCGGCGAGCACGCGTGGACCACCTGGCGGCTGGAGTCGCGGGACGGCGTGCACGCGGTCCAGGTGCGCGGGCTGCCCGAGGAGTCGGCCGAGGTCCGGACCGGCGACGCGATCACCACCGCACGCATCCGGCTCGACGGCGCGGCCCCGGCCGGCTCGCTCGGCGGCGCGGACCTGGCCGGCTCGGGCGGCGGGGCGGATCTGATCGTGACGCTCGGCGGACGGACCGAGCGTTACCTGTGCGCGCGTCAGGCCGGCACCCTCTGGCTCGGCAAGGGCGGCGCGTCGTGGGCGTTCGACCGGCACCTCATCGGCGACCCCGGCGACCGGCCGGGCGCCGCCGCGGCGGCCGACGGCGTCGTGCGCAGTCCCATGCCGGGCACGGTCCTCGTGGTCAAGGCCCAGGTGGGCGACCGGGTGAGCGCGGGGCAGGCGCTGGTCATCGTCGAGGCCATGAAGATGGAGCACACGGTCACCGCCCCGTGCGACGGAACGGTCGCCGAGCTGCCCGCGCAGGCGGGCCGGCCGGTCGACATGGACGCCGTCCTGGCCGTCGTCACTACCGAGGAGGCGTGATGCCGTATCCCATGCGAGGACTTCCGCAGCAGGTCACGATCTACGAGGTCGGCCCGCGCGACGGCCTGCAGAACGAGTCGTCCGTGATCCCCGTCGAGGTGAAGGCCGAGCTCATCGACCGGCTCGCCGACGCGGGGCACAAGGCGATCGAGGCGACCAGCTTCGTGCACCCCACGTGGGTGCCGCAGCTCGCCGACGCCGAGGAGCTGCTGACCAGGCTGCACCGCAGGCCGGGCGTGCGCTATCCGGTCCTGGTCCCCAACCCGCGCGGCCTCGACCGGGCGCTCGCCCTCGGCGTGGACGAGATCGCCATCTTCGCCAGCGCCACGGAGACGTTCGCGGCCAAGAACCTGAACCGGAGCCTGGAGAGCCAGTTCGAGATGTTCGAGCCGGTCGTGGCGCGGGCGCTGGACGGCGGCGTCAAGGTACGGGCGTACGTGTCAATGTGCTTCGGCGACCCGTGGGAGGGGCCGACGCCGATCACGCAGGTGGTCTCCGTCGGGGAGCGGCTGCTCGGGCTGGGCTGCCACGAGCTGTCCCTGGGCGACACCATCGGCGTCGGCACGCCCGGCCACGTCACGGACCTGATCGGCGCCTTCCGCACGCCGGAGCGGCTCGCCGTGCACTTCCACGACACCTACGGCCAGGCGCTGAGCAACACCCTGGCCGCGCTGCAAGCGGGCGTGACCACGGTCGACGCCTCCACCGGCGGCATCGGCGGCTGTCCGTACGCCGAGTCCGCCACCGGCAACCTCGCCACCGAGGACCTGGTCTGGATGTTGCGCGGACTCGGCATCGAGACGGGGCTCGACCTGGGCAAGCTCGTCGCCACCAGCACCTGGCTGGCGGAGCTGCTCGGCCGGCCCAGCCCATCCCGCGTCGTACAGGCGCTGTCGAAAGGCTGACATGCTCAAGGACGAGTACGAAGAGCTGCGCAAGACGGTCGAGTCGTTCGCCCGCGAGGTGGTGGCGCCGGTCATCGGCGGCTTCTACGAGCGCGAGGAGTTCCCGTACGACATCGTGCGGCAGATGGGCGCGATGGGCCTGTTCGGCCTGCCGTTCCCGGAGGAGTACGGCGGCATGGGCGGCGACTACTTCGCCCTCTGCCTGGCGCTGGAGGAGCTGGCCCGGGTCGACTCCAGCGTGGCGATCACCCTGGAGGCCGCGGTGTCGCTGGGCGCGATGCCGATCTTCCGGTTCGGCGACCAGGAGCAGCGCGAGCACTGGCTGCCCAGGCTCACCTCAGGCGCCGAGCTGGGCGCCTTCGGCCTGACCGAGCCGGGCGGCGGCACGGACGTGCCCGGCGGGATGCGCAGCACCGCCGTGCTCGACGGCGGCGAATGGGTGATCAACGGGACGAAGGCGTTCATCACCAACTCCGGCACCGACATCACCGGCGTCGTCGGCGTGGCCGCGCTCACCGGCGACCGGGAGATCTCCACGATCCTCGTGCCGAGCGGCACGCCGGGGTTCACGGTGTCGAAGAAGTACTCCAAGGTCGGCTGGAACGCCTCCGACACCCGCGAGCTGTCCTTCACCGACTGCCGTGTCCCCGCCGCGAACCTCCTGGGCGAGCGCGGCCGCGGCTACGCCCAGTTCCTGCAGACCCTCGACGAGGGGCGCATCGCGATCGCCGCCGTCAGCGTGGGGCTGGCCCAGGGGTGCGTGGACGAGTGCCTGCGCTACGTCAGGGAGCGGACGGCGTTCGGCCATCCGATCGGCCACTACCAGGCCATCCAGTTCAAGATCGCCGACATGGAGGTCCGGGCGCACACCGCCCGCCTGGCCTACTACCACGCGGCCGAGCGGATGCGGGAGGGCGCGGCGTTCAAGAAGGAGGCGGCGATCGCCAAGCTGGTGGCGTCGGACGCGGCCATGGACAACGCGCGGGACGCGACGCAGGTGTTCGGCGGATACGGGTTCATGAACGAGTTCCCCGTCGGGCGCTTCTACCGCGACGCCAAGATCCTGGAGATCGGGGAGGGGACGAGCGAGGTGCAGCGCATGCTGATCGCCCGCCAGCTCGGCCTGGCCGATCTGTGATGATCTGGGATGATTGAAACGGCGGCCGCAGAGGTGGGAGCGGTCCGAGAGCGGTTCGAAAGCCGTCCGATGCGCCGCCGTCTGCCGGCTTCGCGGCCGACCGGACATCGAGTGGTTTGCATGAGCCATGTGGGGCGATCTAGTGTCATATTCCATGACGGCTGACGATCTTCTCATCAGGAGGGCGGAGAAGTCGGACGCGGATGAGGTGTTCGCGCTCGCCCGCGAGTTCGGCCTGACGTTCCGGCCGGAGCGCGAGGCCTTCGACGCCGCGCTGCCCGAGCTGCTGGCGAACGAGGACGCTCTGCTGATCGCCGCCGTCGTGGGCGGGCACGTCCAGGCGTACCTGCTGGGATTCACGCATCTGACGTTGTTCGCCAACGGGCCGGTGGCGTGGGTCGAGGAGGCCATGGTCGGCTCCGGGGCGCGGCGGAAGGGGATCGGGC
This sequence comes from Nonomuraea sp. NPDC002799, assembly GCF_053592075.1. Classification (NCBI taxonomy): domain Bacteria; kingdom Bacillati; phylum Actinomycetota; class Actinomycetes; order Streptosporangiales; family Streptosporangiaceae; genus Nonomuraea; species Nonomuraea sp. NPDC002799. The sequence goes on along the minus strand of NZ_JBSFVA010000010.1, from coordinate 126,589 downwards.
GGGCGCTGCTGGAGGAGTTCGAGACGTGGGCGCGCTCGCGCGGGGCGCGTTATGTGGGCATGGCCACGCGGCGGGCGCCGGAGTTCTATCACGCGCTCGAATATGAGGCCTCCGCCACGTTCTTCCGCAAGGTGCTGCGCTAGCGTCACATTCTGCCGCGCGGTGCTGCGCCGGCGTCACATTCTGCCGCGCGGTGCTGCGCCGGCGTCACAGTCTTCCGCGCGGTGCTGCGCCGGCGTCCGGCCCGCGTTTCTGCGCAAGGTGCCGCGCCGGCGTCCGGCGGGCGCGGTGGCGGTTCTGTCGTTGCCGGATGGCATCCTTGGGGCGTGAACACCCACGCCGTGAGCCCCCTTTTCATCGGGCGTGCCCGCGAGCTGTCCGCCCTCGGCGACGCGCTCGTCAGGGCCCGGGCCGGCGCGGCGTCCACCGTGCTCGTCGGCGGTGAGGCGGGGGTCGGCAAGACACGGCTGATCAGCGAGTTCACCGCCCGGGCCGACGACGCTCTGGTGCTCGTCGGCGGATGTCTTGAGCTGGGCACCGAGGGCCTGCCGTTCGCGCCGTTCACCGCCGTGCTGCGCGGGCTCGTGCGCAGGCTGGGCCGCGACGGGGTGGCGGCGCTCGTTCCCGGCGGCGCCACGCGGGGGCTGGCGCGGCTGCTGCCGGAGTTCGGGGAGCCGGACAGGGACGGGCCCGAGGCCAGGGCGCGGCTGTTCGAGCAGGTGCTCGGGCTGCTGGAGCGGCTGGCCGAAGAGCGTCCCGTGCTGCTGATCGTCGAGGACGCACACTGGGCCGACCGGTCCACCCGCGACCTGCTGTCGTTCCTGGTCCGCTACCAGCGCACCACGGGCCGCCTGCTGCTCGTCGTCACCTACCGCACCGACGAGCTGCACCGCACCCACCCGCTGCGGCCGCTGCTCGCCGAGCTGGGCCGGGTGGAGTGGGTGACCAGGACGGAGCTGCGCCGGCTCACCCGCAAGGAGGCCGTCGCCCAGGCGGCCGGCATCCTGGAGCGGGAGCCGTCCGCCGCCGACATGGACCTGATCTACGCGCGCAGCGAGGGCAACCCGCTGTTCGTCGAGGCGCTGCTGAGCGACGCGGACGGCGGCGGCGACCTGCCCGAGTCGCTGCGCGACCTGCTGCTCGCCAGCGTCGAGCGGCTGCCCGACGACACGCAGGACCTGCTGCGCGTGGCCAGCGTGGGCGGCCAGCGCATCGAGCACGACCTGCTCACCGCCGTCGCCCGGCTCGACGAGAACGCGCTCTCCCGCGCGCTGCGGCCCGCGGTGGCGGGCAACGTGCTGACCGTCGACGGCGAGGGCTACTGCTTCCGCCACGCGCTCATCCGCGAGGCGCTCCACGACGACCTGCTGCCCGGCGAGCACACCCGCCTGCACACCCGCTACGCCGAGGCCCTGGAGCGCGACCTGTCGATCCTGCCCGCCCCGCGCGGCGCGATCGAGCTGGCCCACCACTGGCACTCCGCCCACGACTCCACCTGGGCGCTGGTCAGCGCCTGGCGCGCGGCCGCCGCCGCCCGCACCTCCACCGCCTACGACGAGCAGCTCCGGATGTTGTCCAGGGTGCTGGAGCTGTGGGACCGGGTGCCGGACGCCGCCGAGCGCATCGGCCGCCAGCGCCTCGACGTGTTCAAGTCGACGGCCACGGTCGCCCATCTCGCCGGCGAGTACGAACGGGCCATCGCCCTGGCCAGCGCCGCCCTCGCCGAGGTCGACCACGAGGCCGACCCGATCAGAGCGGCGGCCCTGCTCCGCCAGCGCGGCCTGACCCGCTACGACCTGAGCCGCGACGGCTATGTCGACGACCTGCGCCGCGCGGCCGAGCTGGTGCCCGCCGACCCGCCCAACAAGCTGCGCGGCCAGGTCCTGGAGACGTTGTCCCGCATGCTCCACCGGCCGGAGGACTGGTCGGAGAAGATCGCGACGGCGGAGCTCGCCATGCGGATCGGCCACGAGATCGGCGACGCCAACGTCGAGGCCCACGCCCTGATCAACCTCACCTGGGCGCGCTCGCGCTACTCCGAGATTGGCGGCCAGCTCGGCGCGTTCGCGGCGGCCCGGCGCCTCGCCCACCGCGCCGGGGCGTACAACGCGGTCGCCCGCTGCGCCATCTCCGAGTCCGACGCGCTGGAGGGCGCGGGCTGGCACGAGCGGGCCGCCCAGGTCGCCCGCGAGGGCATCGAGCAGGCCGGTCAATACGGGCTGGCGCGCACGTCCGGCACGTTCCTGGCGATCAACCTGGCCGAGCCGCTGGTGTCGCTCGGGCGCTGGGAGGAGGCCCTGGAGGTGATCGAGCACGCGCTCGACCTCACGCCGCCGGCGCCCTACCGGGCCAGCCTGCAGGGCCTGGCGACCGACATCGCGCTGGCGCGGGGGCAGTTCGACCGGGCGGAGGCGCTACTGGCGTCGTCGCAGAGCGTGCTGGCGCGCGGGACCTATCGGGATCAGTCCGTGCTGCCGCATCTGTGCAGGGAGGTCGTGCTGCTGCGGGGGCGGGGGCAGGTCGAGGAGGCGGTCGCGATGATCGCGCGGGCGCTGGAGGAGCGCGATCTGCTGTCGAGCCCGCGTTACTCCTGGCCGGTGCTGGTGAGCTTCGCGCACGTGCTGACGGCCGTCGTGCCGGCGGGGCGGCCTTATGGTGACGTGGGGCGGGGTGGGGCGGCGCTCGCTCAGCTCGGGGCGTCGCTGGTGCCGCGGTTGCGGGCGCTCGGGCGGGAGCTTGAGGCCGAAGGGGATCTCCAGCAGGCGCACCGGCTGACGTTCACCGCGCTGCTCGGGCTGGAGCCGCCGTTGGACGGCGCCGCCGATCCGGCCGCGTGGCAGTTAAGGGCGTGGGACGCGGCGGCGGGGGCGTGGGCGGCGCTGGCGCAGCCGTACGCGGAGGCCAGGAGCCTGGCGGGCGCGGCGCAGGCGGCGCTGGCGGCGGGCGACCGGCAGGGGGCCGCGACGCGCCTGAGGCGTGCCCGGGAGCTCGCCGGCCACCTGGGCGCCACGCCGCTGCTGGAGCAGCTCGACGTCTTCGGGCGGCGCGCCCGGATCGGCGGGGCCGACGAGGCGGCCGACGGGCCGCCGCTGGGGTTGACGGCTCGGGAGCTGGAGGTGCTGCGGGAGGTGACGAGCGGGCGGAGCAACCGGGAGATCGCCGAGGCGCTGTTCATCTCGATCAAGACGGTGAGCGTGCACGTGTCCAACATCCTGGCCAAGCTCGGCGTCGCCACCCGCGGCGAGGCTGCGGCCACCGCCCACCGCCTGGGCCTCTACGACGCCGACTAAGCCGATTTCTGGTCCTCCGGCTGAACGGCTTTTCGTCCGACCTCAGGTTCTTCCGGTTGGACGGCTCTTTCCGTTCGACCTTCTTGTACGGCTTCGCCGCCCCCGGACCCGGCGAACGGGGCGACCCGTCAGCCGGTGAGTTGCGCCTCCAGGCGGTAGCCGTCCACCGTGACGTACACCTGGTCCCCTGGCCGCGCGTTCAGGCGCATGAGAACCGGCTGGAGGGAGTCGAAGACCGGCTGGTGTCCCTGCCAGACCAGGACGATGGCGTTGTCGCCGGGGCCCGTGACCGACAGCAGGGTGCCGGGACGCATGCCGAGCTGGGCCGCGTACCCCTCGGGCACCGGCACCGGGCCGCCCCTGAGGTGTTCGGGCGTGACCTCGATGCGCTGCCAGCGGCGCGGGTCGGAGGACGGGCTGGGCAGCGGCGGAGGCGGCGTGGCGGGGGCGCCGGCCAGCATGCCGGAACGCCCGCCCGACAGCGCCGACAACGTCGCCAGGGCGGCGGACGGATCGATGGAGTTCGCCGCCGCCGCGGCCGGGATGGGCGCGCCGCCGCGGTGATGGTGGCCGTTGGCTCCGGGCGTGCGGCGCGGGAGCGGCTGGGCCGGGGACGGGGACGAGGCCACCGGGTCGGGGCCGGTCTCGGACGGCAGGGCGTCGAGCCAGGCCTTGGCGGAGTGGGCGCGGATGCCCAGCTCGGCCATCAGCACCGCGAGGTCGGCGTCGGCCTGGCTGGTGGCCAGGAGCTGGCGGGTGCGGGCCTGCAGGCCGTGGATGTCGCCCACGACGAGCCAGCCGTCCTGAAGGCGGCGGTCGGGCATGAGCGTCACCAGGACGCGCCAGAGCGGGGTGCGCAGCGAGGGCACCGCCACGGGGTGGGCCGGGTCCGCGCCGATGAGCTGGTCTTCGGTGGCCGCCGCCCCGAGCCACTCGGTCAGGCGGAACATGTGGCCGGTGACCGGCGCGGACTCCGAGGAGCGCAGCCACTGCAGGATGCGTTCCTCGGCCGTGCGCTGGGCCTGGGAGAGCGCGTCCCGTTCCACCAGCATCTTGTGGGCGAGCGTGCGCAGGCTGACCGGGTCCTCGGCGAACAGCCGGTGCACCGCGACCGCGAGCTCCAGCTTGTCCAGGCTGCGGAAGAGGTTGTCCACGACCCGGACCATCGCGTGGTCGGTGTCGGTGAGCGCGGCCGGCGGGGTGGCGGCGGCGGGCGCCGGGGCCGGGTAGGCGGGGAGGCCGCCGGTGGCGTTCGCGGGGCCCTGGCCGTTGTCGGCGCCGGGGACGGCCGGAATCGATCCGGTGTGCGGGCCGCCGGGAACGGCTGGGAATGATCCGGTATGCGGGCCGCCGGGGATGGCCGGGAATGATCCGGTGTGCGGGCCGCCAGAGCCGAGTTTGCCGGGGCCCGAGCCGCCGGGGCCTGAGGTGCCGAGGCCCGAGGAGCCGGGGCCGGAGGTGGGGCCGCCTGGGGGCGTGGTGCCGGGAGTGCCGGCGACGGGAGTGCCGGGGCTGCCCGGAGCGGCGCTGCCCGGGGCGGAGGTGGGGTCCTGGCGGCCCGGGAGGGGGCTGCCGGGGCGTTGCGGGAGGCGTTCGGGCGGGGAACCGGGAGCGGGGCGTTGCGGGAGGCCCTCGCCGGCGAAGCTCTGGCGCGGGCCGCTCTGCGGTTGCGCCTCGAACGCGCCGCTCTGCGCGGGGAACGACCCCGTCTGGCGCTGCTGGCCGTTCTCCGGCCGCACGGCAGGGAACGAGCCGGTCTGGCGCGGCTCGGAGTGCGGTGCCGGGAAGGAGCCGGTCTGCCGGTGTTCGGAGTTCGGTGCCTGGAACGAGCCGGTCTGCCGGTGCTCGGAGTTCGCTGCCGGGAACAAGCCGGGCGGGCGCTGCTCGCCACCTTCAGAGGGCACGGGCGGGAACAAGCCGGGCGGACGCTGCTCGCCGCCCTCAGGGGGCACGGCCGGGAAGGACCCGGTCTGGCGTGGTTCGGGGTGCTGTGCGGGGAACGCGCCTGTCTGGCGTCGCTCGGTGCCTTCGGCGGGCTGCGCGGAGAACATGCCGGTCGACGGGCCCTGATTCGCGAACGGGCCGATGGGCTGCCGCTGGCCGGGGCTCTCGGTCTGGACCGGGAACGCGCCGCTCGGCCCGCCGAAGGGCCCGGCGGGCGGGCCTTCGGTCAGCGAGCCGCGCTGGAGCGGACGGGTCGCCTCCGGATGGCCTGATCTGGCGGCGGCGGGCGCCTCGCGCTGGGCCGGGATGCGGCCGAGGATCTCGCGGAACACCGAGCCGATCACGACCTCCGGCGTGGCCGACGGGGTGCTCAGGTCGCTGGGGGACAGGCGGCGCAGCCGCTGCCAGCCGCCGAGGCCGATGACCGCCGTGCGGGTGGACTCGGGCCAGCCGGGAAGGGTGGGGTCGATGTGGTGCACCGCGAGCGCGGGCAGCAGGTCGTCGAGCGGCAGATGGTCCCAGCGGGCGGCGGCCAGCCGGGCGAGGCGTTCGCAGATCCAGTCGAGGCCGGCCGTGCCGAGCGCCTTCGACAGCGCGAGGGACGACCACCATGCCGCGGGCAGGCGGGGATCACCCAGCGCCTCCGCCACCTGCTGCGGACGGCTCCATCGCAGCGCAGGGACCAGGTCGCTCAGGCAGATCGATGACTCGACTTCCATCGGCGGACCTTATCCTCCCCAGTGAGCCGCATGGTGCTGCGCGTACGTGTGTGGCTAATGGTGCAGCCTACGCGGCAAGCTATCAATCAGTGTGAATAGGGTAAAGGCGGTTCAGATCCAAACCGTACCGTGGCCGACCGCCCACCTGGGCCACGCATGCGGCACCCGCCCGGCAACCTGCCTGCAAAGCGGCCTCTTCGCTGACATCATGCAAAGTCGCGGCGAGGAACCCGGCGGCGAACGCGTCACCCGCCCCCGTCGTGTCCACGACCTCGGCGGACACGCTCGTCGCACGCGCGACCACCTCGCCGCCAACGGCGGCGAGCGCGCCCTCGGCGCCGAGCTTCACGATTGCTGTGCCGTACATCTCGCTCAACTGTACGGCGGCGCGCTCCGCCGTCGTGGCCCCACTGAGCAGAAGGGCCTCATCAAGATTCGGGATGATCAGGTCGGCGGGGGACGATTCGCGGATGAAACGTTCGACGCCGAAGTCGCGCAGGGGGCCGGTGGAGGCCGGATCGACGCTGATGGCGATGCCCGCGGCCGCCGCTTCGGCCATGGCCAGCCTGGCCAGCCGCAGCCCCGGCTCGGCGAACAGGAGGTAGCCGGACAGGTGCAGCCGGGCGACGCCGTCGAGCAGGGACGGGTTCCAGTCGGCCTCCGAGATCAGGCCGCCGGCGCCGCGGTTGGTGAGCATCGAGCGCTCGCCGGACTTGTCCACCATCGCGATCACGACCGCGGTGGGGTGGTCGGGGTCGACCGTGACGTGGGGACGTACGCCCGTTTTGACCAGCTCGGTGGTGTGCCAGTCGCTGCTGTCGTAGCCCAGCCTGGTCAGCAGGCGGGCATCGGCGCCCAGGTGGGCGGCCCAGGCGGCGGTGTTGGCGCCGGAGCCGCCGGCGCGGAGCACGATGTCGGCGGCCGTGTCGGTGCCCGACACGACCGGCGAACCGTGCAACGCCACTACATCGGTGACCGCGTCACCGATGACCAGGAGACCCCGGTCGGTCACGATCGCGACCACGCGAGGGCGATCTGGGCGGCCAGGGCGGTGTTGCCGCGCACGGCGGCCAGGTTCGCCTCCAGGGAGGTGCCGGCGGTGCCGTCGACCAGGTAGCCGAGCAGGAACGGGGTGATCGCCTGCCCCTTGACGCCCTCGCGCTCCGCGGCGGCCAGGGCCTCACCCAGCACGCGGTCGTGCAGCTGGGGGTCGAGCTGCTGGTCCTCGGGGACGGGGTTGGCGACGATCAGCGCCGTCTCCGGGCCGCCGAGCGCGTCCTGGCCGCGCATGATGGCCGCGGCGTCCTGCGCCGACTCGATCCGCCAGTCGATCGGCTGGCCGGAGGTGTGCAGGTAGAAGCCGGGGAAGGTGTCGGTGCGGAATCCCGCCACCGTCACGCCTCTGGTCTCCAGGCGCTGCAGCGTCGCGGGCACGTCGAGGATCGACTTCACGCCCGCGCAGACGACCGTGATGCGCGTACGGGCGAGCGTGTCCAGGTCGGCGGACTCGTCCTGGTCGTCGGTCCAGCCCCGGTGCACGCCGCCGAGCCCGCCGGTGGCGAAGACCCTGATGCCGGCGCGGGCGGCCAGGAACGAGGTGGCCGACACGGTGGTCGCGCCGCTCGCCTTGAGCGCCGCCGCCACGGGCAGGTCGCGCTGACCCAGCTTGCGCAGGCCCGACTCGGTCGCGACGCGCTCCAGCTCCAGCTCGTTCAGGCCGACGCGGGGCACGCCGTCCAGCACGGCGATGGTCGCCGGGACGGCGCCCGCGGCCCGTACGACTCCTTCGAGCTCGCGCGCCACCTCAAGGTTGCGCGGCTGCGGCAGCCCGTGCGAGATGATCGTGGACTCCAGCGCCACCACCGGCGCGCCACTCGCCAGGGCCTCGGCTACCTCGTCGGACGGCTGGAGTACGGAGTCGGTGGTGCTGCGCATGGTGAGTGGATGCTCCTCGAATGGTCCTGGCGCCCTGCGTAGGGGGGAACGGCGCTGCTCAGCGGATTTGTTCCGAACCGGAGCAGGGTACGGGCCCGCCGGTCCGGCCGTCCACCTGAAGGTCACACGAGGAGGGCGACGCCTGCCAGGGACACGACGGTGATCAGCCCCGTGGCGATGCCGCCGAGCGCCAGCGCCCGGCCGCCCTTGGCCAGCTCGCGCACGTCGATGCCGGTTCCGAGGCCGAACAGGGCGGCGGCCATCAGCACGTTCGTCACCTGCGGGGCCGCGTCGGTGACCACGGCCGGCAGGTGGCCGGTGCTGCGCAGAGCCGTCATCGCCAGGAACGCGACCACGAACAGCGGCACGATCGGCGGCCGGCGTCCCCGCCCCGGCTGTGGCGGATGGACGTCATGGGCGGACCGCTGAGCGCCGGGGGCCGTGCGGCGGCGCCGGCACGACGTCAGGGCGACGATCGGGGCCAGCAGGATGACGCGGCCCAGCTTGACCGTCACCGCGCCGGCCAGCACGCCCGAGGCGGCGCCGATCGCGGCCACCTGGGCCACCTCGTGCACGGCGGCGCCGGTCCACACGCCGAGCTGGGCGGGTGACAGGCTCATGAGGGAGGCGAGCAAGGGGAGGACGGCGATGGCGGCGGTGCCGTACAGGACGACGACGCTGAGGGCCCTCGCGGCGTCGTCGTCGGTCGTGCGGGTGCTCTCGCGCATGGCGGCGATGGCCGCCGCCCCGCAGATGGACACGCCGGTGGCGATCAGCAACGACGTGCCGGGGGAGAGGCCCAGCCGGCGGCCGATCCGCGGCGTCACGGTGAACGTCAGGCCGGTCGCGACCGTCACGACGGCGAGCGTCTGCCAGCCGAGCGCCAGCACCTGAGGGACGGCGATCTGCAGGCCGAGCAGGGCGATCGCCACCCGCAGGACGCGCCGGGCCACGAACGCCAGCCCCGGCGCGAACCGCTCGTGGACGCCCGCCAGGTTGGCCAGCGCCGCGCCGGAGACCACGGCGATCACGGCGGGGCTGAGCGCCGGCGCGAACCGGCTGCCGGCCAGCGCCAGCACCACCGCCACCGCGGCGACGCCCACCCCGGGCAACACCGAACGCCCCCGGACGCCGGCGGACACGCTGCCGCCGGGGGATGCGCTACCGGGGGACGCGGTGCTGCCGGATGTGGTGCCGACGGGCGCGGCCCCGCCGGGCGCGGTGCCGGTGGGGGGTAGAGGTGCGGTGGTGGGCGGGGCGGGGGCGCGGAGCATGTTTCCAGTGTTCGGGGGGCCGGGAGCCGCCGGTAGCCGTGGATCGCCTGGGAGGTCATAGCCTGTGGCTATGAGCGCGCTGCCGGATCTGGCCTCCCTGAAGCTGCTGGTCGACGTCGGTGAGCTGGGCAGCCTGGGGCAGGCGGCGCGGGCGGCGGGCATCGCGCAGCCGTCGGCGAGCAAACGTGTCACCCAGCTCGAACGCCGCCTCGGCCTGCCCCTCCTGGAGCGCACCCCGCGCGGCTCCACGCTCACCGCCGACGGCAAGATGGTGGCGGGCTGGGCGGCCAAGGTGCTCGCCGCGGCCGACGAGCTCATGCGGGCGGTCCAGGCCGTACGGCACAGCGGGGCGGCGCACCTGCGGGTGGCGTCGAGCATGACGGTGGCCGAGTACCTGGTGCCCCGGTGGCTCGGCGAGTTGCAGCACCGGGAGCCGGGGGTGCAGGTCGGGCTGGACGTGATCAACTCCGCCGACGTCGCGGCCCGGGTGCTGGCCGAGGAGGTGGAGCTGGGGTTCGTCGAGGGGCCGAGCGTGCCGGACGGGCTGGCCGGGCGGGTCGTGGGGACCGACCGGCTGGTGGTCGTGGTGGCGCCGGAGCATCCGTGGGCGCGGCGGCGTACCGTCCTGAGAGGCCCTGAGCTGGCCGCGACGCCGCTCGTCGTGCGGGAGCCCGGGTCGGGCACGCGCGAGACGCTGGACGTGGCGTTCAGAAGCCTGCTGCACCGGGCCAGCCCGCGGCTGGAGCTCGGGTCGAACTCGGCGGTCAAGGGGGCGGCGCAGGCGGGGGCCGCGCCGGCGGTGCTCAGCGGCTACGCGGTGGAGGCCGACATCGCCACCGGGCGGCTGGTCGAGGTGCCGCTGGCGGGGCTGACCCTGGTGCGGAGCCTGCGGGCGGTCTGGCGGCGCGGCCGTCCCCTCACCGGTCCGGCCGCCACCCTCCTGGCCATCGCCAGCCGTCCTTAGACGAACGGCTCCTGCGTGGGCGTTGACGGGTGCGGTGGTTCCGGCCTTAAGGTGCGGGAATGGGTTCGTATGACGTGATCGTCGCCGGTGGCGGGCACAACGGCCTGGTCGCGGCCGCCTATCTGGCGCGCGCCGGTCGCCGGGTGCTGGTCCTGGAGCGGTACGACCACCTCGGCGGCCTGGCGGTGTCGGCCCGCCCCTTTCCCGGCGTGGACGTGCGGTTGTCGCGCTACTCCTACCTCGTCAGCCTCCTGCCCGCCGAGATCGTCCGGGACCTGGAGCTCGACCTGGAGCTGCGCCGCCGCCGCTACGCCTCCTACACCCCCACGGGCACGACCGGCCTGCTCGTCGACAACGAGGACGACGAGCGGACGGCGGCCTCGTTCGAAGGCGTCACCGGGAGCGGGCACGACCTCAAGGCATGGCGGGACTTCTACGGCATGACCGCCCGCGTCGCCCGCGCCCTGGCCCCCACTTTGCTCGAACCCCTGCGCACCCCCGCCGAGATCGAGCGGCTGGTCGGCGCGGAGGCGTGGCGCGACCTGTTCCAGCGGCCGATCGGCCAGACGGTGGACGAGCGCTTCCGCGACGACGTCGTACGCGGCGTGGTGCTCACGGACGCGCTGATCGGCACGTTCGCCGACACCGCCGCCGACCTGGCGGCCAACCGGTGCTTCCTCTATCACGTGATCGGCGACGGCACCGGCGAGTGGAACGTCCCCGTCGGCGGCATGGGCGCGGTCTCAGGGGCGCTCGAAGCGGCGGCCAGGCGGGCGGGCGCCGAGATCAGGACCGGGGCCGAGATCGTCGGGATCGCGCCGTCCGGCGAGGTCACGTTCGCGGCCGAGGACGGCGAGCACACCGTGAACGGCCGGCACGTGCTGGTCAACCTGCCGCCCGCCGTGCTCGACCGTCTCCTGGGCCGGCCGCCGGCGGTGCCCGAGGGCGCGCAGCTCAAGGTCAACATGGTGCTCACGCGGCTGCCCAGGCTGAAGGACACGTCCGTGGATCCCCGGGCGGCCTTCAGCGGGACGTTCCACATCAACGAGGGACGTGATCAGCTCGCCACGGCGTACGCGCAGGCGGCGGGAGGGGAGATTCCGCGATTGCCGCCGGCGGAGGTCTACTGCCATTCGCTGACCGACCCGTCCATTCTCGGGCCGGAGCTGAGAGGGAAGGCCGAGACGATGACGCTGTTCGGCCTGCACATGCCCGCCCGACTTTTCCGGAAAAATCCCGAAAAAGCGCGAGAAATGGCCCTTAGGGCTACCTTCGCCTCTCTCAACTCCGTCCTCGCGGAGCCCATCGAAGAATGCCTCCTCATCGCCCCGGACGGCACCCCGTGCGCCGAGGTCAAAACGCCCGTGGACCTCGAAACGGACGCCGGTCTCCCCGGTGGCCACATTTTCCACACCGACCTGAGCTGGCCGTACGCGGAAGAAGGCGGATGGGGCGTGGAGACCGAGCACGAACGTATCCTCATCTGCGGCGCGAGCGCCCGCAGAGGCGGCGGAGTAAGCGGACTCGGGGGACATAACGCGGCAATGGCCCTCTTGACCTGAAACAGCGATTCAGTCGGAGATCAGCTTGGTGGCCACCCGTAGCGCCACCGCGGACCGCTCGGAATCGGGCAACTCCATGTCGAACAGAAACGGCACGCTGCCCAGAATCACCGCGAACACCGCAAGTCGCGCCTCGAACTGCTTGTCCGCGTCGGCCCCCGGCACGGTCAGCAGGGAGAGCATGCTGATCACGCCGGCCTGCAACCCTCCGCCTGCGGGCAGCCGCTGCACCGCCCCCTGGTTGAGCTGCGCGAACCGCAACAGCGGGCCCCACTGATCTTCCAGCAGGTCCGCGATCCGCCGCAGGATCTCCTTCCTGGCCTCGGTGGTCGCGGGCTGCTCGTGCGCCCATCTCACCAGCTCGTCGATCGACGACAACAGCCGGTCCACGACGCTCGCGAGGATGGCCTCCTTGGTGCTGAAGTGGTAGTAGAGCGCCGGCCTGGTGATCTCCAGCCGGTCGGCCACCTCCTGCAGCGTGGTCTTGTCGTACCCGCGCTCGGCGAACAGCTCCAGCGCCACCTGCTGGATCCGCTCTCGGGTGTTCGTCCGCCGCCCTGCCATCTTGCTCCCGTCGCTTGACGACCGCTTCCACATTGCTTACTTTCGTGTAAGTAAGCAATGCGGTCCGGCCTGTAGGGAGCAAGAATATGGCTCACGAGTTCCCCATCCCGCGTACGTGCCCGTTCGCGCCGCCACCCGAGTACGCCCGGATGCGCGCGGAGGCCCCGATCGTCAGGGCCGCGCGCCGCAGCGGCGACCTGTGGCTGGTCACCAGGCTCGCGGAGGCCCGGCAGGTGCTGTCGGGCACCGGCATCAGCACGAACCCGGCCACCCCCGGCCATCCGAGCGGGGCACGCGCCGCCGAGCCGCTCACCCCCGAGGAGCGGGCGGCCAGGGAGAAGGCCACCGCCGGCTTCTTCATCGACCTGGACCCGCCCGAACACACCAGGTTCCGCCGCCTGCTCATCCCCGAGTTCACCGTCCGGCGCGTCAAGGAGCTGCGGCCCGGGATCCAGCGGTTCGTCGACCAGCTCATCGACGACATGCTCGCCAAGGGCCCGGTGGCGGAGCTGGTGGCGGACTTCGGGCTGGCGCTGCCGTCGCTGGTCATCTGCCAGCTTCTCGGCGTGCCGTACGCCGACCGCGAGTTCTTCCAGTCGCGCACCCGCGCGCTCCTCGCGAGCGCCGGCGACCCGGAGGCGTTCGCCGCCGTGAACAAGGAGATCAGGGCCTTCCTCGACGATCTGGTCACCCGGGCGGCCGCCGCTCCGCAGGACGACCTGCTGGGGCGCCTGATCACCGGCGGGCAGCTCACGCACGACGAGCTCGTGGGCGTCATCTTCCTGCTGCTCGTCGCCGGCCATGAGACCACCGCCAACATGATCCCGCTCGCCGCGCTCACGCTCATGCGCCACCCCGGCCAGCTCGCCGAGCTGCGCGCGGACCCGGACAGGTGGCCGATGGCGGCCGACGAGCTGCTGCGCTACCACTCGATCGTGGACTGGGTGGCGTTCGACCGGGTGGTCACCGAGGACCAGGAGATCGGCGGGCAGCTCGTCCGGGCCGGCGAGGCCGTCTTCGTGCTCGGGGCCTCGGCGAACAGGGACGAGCGGGCCTTCGAGCGGCCGGACGAGTTCGACGTCACGCGCGGGGCGCGGCACCACGTGGCGTTCGGCTACGGCGTGCACCAGTGCCTGGGCCAGAACCTGGCCAGGGCCGAGATCGAGATCGCGCTGCGGACGTTGTTCGAGCGGGTGCCCGGGCTGCGGGTCACGGTGACCGACGAGGAGCTGCCCGCGAAGTACGGCGGGCCCATCTTCGGCCTCAACGCCCTGCCCGTCGCGTGGTGATCCTCAGGAAACACGGGTGAGCGCGTTCATCGCCTTCTCATGATGAGCCTCTAGTTTTGTCTCATGAGTGAGGCGGCACGGTTGCTGGTGGTGGACGACGAGCCCGCGTTGCGCGAGGCGCTGCAGTCGAGCCTGGAGTTCGAGGGCTACAAGATCGTCACCGCCAACGACGGGCTCGCGGCGCTGGAGGAGCTCGCGACCACGTCCTACGACGCGGTGCTGCTCGATGTCATGATGCCCCGGCTCGACGGGCTCACCACGTGCCGGCGGCTCAGGGCGCAGGGCAACCACATCCCCGTCCTCATGCTCACCGCCCGCGACGCGGTCGGCGACCGGGTGTCGGGGCTCGACGCCGGGGCCGACGACTATCTGGTCAAGCCGTTCGAGCTGGACGAGCTGCTGGCCAGGGTGCGGGCCCTGCTGCGGCGCGGCAGGCTGAGCACGGGCACGCCCGAGGGCGACCGGCTGACCTACGGTGACCTGCGCATGGACCCGGCGACCAGGGAGGTCACCCGCGGCGACCGCACCCTCGACCTGACCAGGACCGAATACCTGCTGATGGAGTTGTTCCTGGCGCATCCGCGTCAGGTCCTGACCAGGGACCAGATCCTCAGCGAGGTGTGGGGGTTCGACTTCGAGCCGACGTCCAACTCGCTCGACGTCTACGTGATGTATCTCCGCCGCAAGACGGAGGCGGGGGGAGAGCCGCGCGTGATCCATACGGTGCGCGGGGTCGGGTATGTGCTGCGAGCCGCCTCGTGAGACGAGGCAGCCTGCGCACGCGGCTGACCTTGCTGGTCACGGTGGCCGTCGCGCTGGCCATCGCGGTCTGTGCGGGCCTGTCCTGGTTCATCCTGCAGGACCAGCTCATCCGCAACCTCGACCAGAGCATCCTGGAGTCCGAGCGGAGCGGCGACAGGAACTACCTCGTGCGCACGTGCACGCCCGAGGGGTCGCGGGGCCCGTTCGACGGCATGGCCACGCTGCTGCGCGACGACGGCAGCACCTGCTCGGTCGGGCCGTCCATCGTGCCGGACGAGCGCGACCAGGCCGCGGTGCACCAGCCGGGTGAGCCGATCTACCGCAACGGCGTGACGCGCGACGGCAAGCAGGTCCGCGTGGTCGTCCTCAACTTCGAGCCTGGCACGGCGGTCCTGGAGGCCAGACCGCTCTACCACGTGCAGCGCACTTTGCAGACGACCGCCCTGACGCTCGGCGGCGTGGCCGCGCTGGGCGTGCTCGGCGCCGCGTGGGCGGGCCTGGCCATCTCGCGTGCCGCGCTGCGCCCGGTGGGGCAGCTCACCAAGGCGGTCGAGCACATCGCGCAGACCGAGGACCTCGGCACCCGCATCCCCGTCGAGGGCACCGACGAGATCGCCCGGCTGAGCTCGTCCTTCAACGCCATGACCGCGGCCCTGGCCGGGTCGCACGAGCGCCAGCAGCAACTCGTCGCCGACGCCGGCCATGAGCTTCGCACGCCGCTCACCACCCTGCGCACCAACATCGACCTGCTCCTGCGCAGCGAGCAGACCGGCCGCAGCCTCGATCCGGGGGCCAAGGAGCGCCTGCTCGTCAACGTCAAGGCCCAGTTCGCGGAGCTGTCCACGCTCGTCGGCGACCTGCTCCAGCTCGCCAGGGGCGACACCGACCACGAGCCGCACGTCGAGCTGGGGTTCCACGAGGTCGTGACGGCGGCCGCGGATCGCGCCAGGCTGCGCGGCGCCGAGGTGGTCACCGACCTGCGCCCCTGGTATGTCGTCGGCAGCGCCACCTCACTCGAACGCGCCGTGCTCAACCTGATCGACAACGCCGCCAAGTTCAGCCCCGGCGGCCGGGTCGAGGTCGAGCTGCGCGACGGCCGGCTGACCGTCCGCGACCACGGCCCCGGCCTGCCCGAGGAGGAGCTGCCGCACGTGTTCGA
Source organism: Nonomuraea sp. NPDC002799 (assembly GCF_053592075.1). Classification (NCBI taxonomy): domain Bacteria; kingdom Bacillati; phylum Actinomycetota; class Actinomycetes; order Streptosporangiales; family Streptosporangiaceae; genus Nonomuraea; species Nonomuraea sp. NPDC002799. The sequence goes on along the minus strand of NZ_JBSFVA010000010.1, from coordinate 111,127 downwards.
GCGGTTCTGGCGCTCTCCGTCGGCGCGTGGCCTGCCCGGCTCAGGGCTGGGCCTGGCGATCGTGGCGCAGGCCGTCGCGGAGTCGGGAGGCGAGGTACGCCTGGCCAACGCGGCGGGTGGCGGAGCGCTCGCCACCATCGAGGTGCCGGGAACTTTCATCCGCCACTCAGAAACGGATAAGTCGCGTTAAAGACCCACACAATGTCCTAACTGCATGGAACTAACAGCAGTACGGACGCGACTGGTCGAGGTGGTCGTCCCGGTCTACAACGAGCAGCGGGCGCTCCGCGCCAGCGTCACCCGGCTGCAGACCTACCTCGCCAGGAACTTCCCCTACGGCTTCCGCATCACGATCGCCGACAACGCCAGCGTCGACAACACCTGGCAGATCGCCACCGAGCTGGCCGGGGAGCTGCCGCACGTGCGGGCCGTGCACCTCGAGGAGAAGGGCCGGGGCCGGGCGCTGCGCCGAGTCTGGTCGGAGAGCGAGGCCGACGTCGTCAGTTACATGGACGTGGACCTGTCGACCGACCTCGACGCGTTCCTGCCGCTGGTGGCGCCGCTGCTGTCCGGGCACAGCGACCTGGCCATCGGCACCCGCCTGGCCAGGGCGTCGCGGGTGCAGCGGGGGCCGAAGCGGGAGTTCATCTCGCGCTCGTACAACCTGCTGCTCCGCTCCGTGATGGGGGCCGGGTTCTCCGACGCGCAGTGCGGGTTCAAGGCCGTGCGCACGGAGGTCGCGCAGGCGCTGCTGCCCGGCGTCGAGGACGAGCAGTGGTTCTTCGACACCGAGCTGCTGCTGCTCGCCGAGCGGCACGGACTGCGCATCCACGAGGTGCCCGTGGACTGGGTGGACGATCCGGACAGCCGGGTCGACATCGTCCGCACCGTGCTGGACGACCTGCGCGGCCTGTCCAGGGTGACGCGCATGACGTTGTCCGGAGCCGCCCGGATCCCCGTGCCCGCCCGGACGGAGCGGGCCGAGCTGCCCCAGGGGATGGCCAGGCAGTTGCCCAGGTTCGCGATCGTGGGCCTGATCAGCACGCTGGCGTACCTGCTGCTGTACTCCCTGCTGCGCCGGCTCATCTCGCCGCTGGCGGCCAACGCGATCGCGCTGCTGGTCACCGCCGTGGCCAACACCGCCGCGAACCGCCGGTTCACCTTCGGGGTCAAGGGCCCTGGCGGGGCCATGCGGGACCAGTTCGAGGGGCTGATCGCGTTCCTGGTCGGGCTGGTGCTCACCTCGGGGACCCTGTCGCTCCTGCCCGCCGGGGTCGCGCACGGGGTGGAGCTGATGGCGGTGATCGTCGCGAACGCCGTCGCCACGCTCGTCCGCTTCCTGCTGCTGCGCGTGTGGGTATTCAACCCCAAGAGGAGGACTGTTCGATGACCGCCACCATCCGGCCCGCTCACCGCGCCGGCGGAGGCCGCGGCCCGGCCGCCCGGCTGTTCCTGGGCGCCGCGGCGGACCCGCGCTGGTCGCGCCCCGCGATGTGGGCGGTGCTGGCCGTGGCGCTCGTGCTCTACGCGTGGGCCCTGAGCGGGAACGCCAACGAGTACTACGCCGCCGCCATCCTCTCGGGCACGCAGAGCTGGAAGGCATTCTTCTTCGGCGCGCTGGACGCCGGGTCGTACATCACCGTGGACAAGCCACCACTGGCGTTGTGGGTGATGGGGCTGCCGGCGCGGATCTTCGGTTTCGGCACGTGGAGCATGCTGCTGCCGCAGGCCCTGGCCGGCGTGGCCGCCGTGGGGCTGGTCTACTCGGCGGTGCGCAGGGCCTTCTCCCCGGCGCGTACGGCGGCGCACGTGGCGGCGCTCGTCGCGGCCGTCGTCATGACGCTCACGCCGATCACCGTGGCGATCAACCGGGACAACAACCCCGACACGGTGCTCGTGCTGCTGCTGGTGCTGGCCGCCTGGTTCTGCCTGGAGGCGTTGCGGACCGGGCGGTTGCGCTCGTTGTTGTGGTGCGCGCTCTTCGTGGGGCTGGCGTTCAACGCCAAGATGTTGCAGGCCTACCTCGTCGTGCCGGCGTTCGTGCCGGCCTACCTGGTGTGCGCCCGCGTGCCCTGGCTCAAGCGGGTGGGGCACCTGCTGGCGGCCGGTGTGGTGATGGTGGTGTCGAGCGCCTGGTGGATGGTGATCGCCGACCTCTGGCCGGCCGGGTCGCGCCCCTACATCGGCGGCTCGACGGACAACTCCGTCTGGGACCTGGTGATCGGCTACAACGGTCTGGGACGCATCTTCGGCCAGGAACGCGGCGGTGCTGGTGGCGGTGGCTTCGGCGGCGGCTTCGGCGGGGAGGCCGGGGCCGGGCGGTTGTTCAACGACGTCCTGGCGGGGCAGATCTCGTGGTTGCTGCCGTTCTGCGTGGTGACGCTGGCCTTCGTGGTGTTCATGCGGGTACGGCGGCACGCGGACGACGGACCGCCCGCGGCGGCCTGGATGGTGTGGGGCGGCTGGCTCGTGGTCCACTACGTGGTCTTCAGCTTCTCCAGCGGCACCTTCCACCCGTACTACACGACCGCGATGGCGCCGGCCGTGGCGGCGCTGAGCGGGATGGGCGTGGTGGTCATGTGGCGGGCCTACCGGCGCTCACGCGCCCTGGCCTGGGTGTTGCCGCTGGCGGTGGCCGTCACCGGCGGCTGGTCGTTCATGGTGCTGCGCCGGACGCCCGACTGGGCGCCGTGGCTGGCCTGGGTCGTGCTCGGGGCGACCCTGGTGGCCGTGGTGGTGCTCGTGCTCGCCCGGGTGCGGGCGCAGGTGACGTTGAAGGTGGCTGCGCTCGCGCTGGCCGCCACGATGATCGCCGCGCTGGCGGGGCCGGCCGCTTTCGCGGTCACGCCTCTGCGGTCGCAGGTGAACGGCTCCAACCCGACCGCCGGGCCGTCGTCCGGCGGGATGGGCTTCGGCGGACCGGGCGGCGGGCGTGGCGGCCGGTTCCCCGGAGGCGCATTCCCCGGAGGCGAAACACCCAACGGCCAGACCCAGCCCAACGGCCAGACCCAGCCCAACGGCCAGACCCAGCCCAACGGCCAGACCCAGCCCAACGGGCAGGGTCAGCCCACGGGGGAGGATGGGCGTTCCGGCGCGGAGGAGGGTGGCCGAGCCGGGTTCATGGGCGGCGGCGGGCCGGGCGGGCGCGGCGGGATCAGCGACTCGATGGTCACCTACCTGGAGGCCAACCAGGGCGACGCCACGTGGCTCGTCGCGGTGAGCAGCGCCATGCAGGCGTCCGGGACGATCCTGTCCACCGGCAAACCCGTGATCGCCATGGGCGGCTTCACCGGCAGCGACCCGGCCATGACCGTGGACCGGCTCAAGGGGCTCCTCTCCTCGGGGCGGCTCCGCTTCGTCATGGCGGGTGAGGGCGGAGGCGGTCCCGGCCGGGGGAACACCGAGGTGAGCTCGTACGTCCAGGCCAACTGCGCGGCGGTGGACGGTCAGGACGGGCTGTACGACTGCGCTCCGTAACCCCCGGGTGCGGGACGCCGCGACGGCGTCCCGCCCGGGTCCGGCTCGCGGCCGCTCAAAGGCCACGCGGCCGAGTGATCAGGCCGTGGTCAGGCGGGCCGTGGTCAGGCGGGCATGGCCGCGAGGAGGAAGGCCAGGCGCGCGGCGGCGGACTCGACGTCTTCCGTGGTGCCCAGGCGATAGCCCCATGAGGTGATGAAGGCGCCTTCGTCGGAGCACGTCACGGTCTCCATGAGGGTGGCCGAGAAACGGTTGCGGACCGACACGTAGGCCGGCTCGCTGGACAGGGCGAGGCTTTGGACCGACAGGTCAGCGTGCCGACCCGCGTGCCAGGCGAACCGCTCGAGGCAGAGCGCGGTATCAAGCATCATGCGTCACCTCCGCAACGTCTCCGCGACAGAATTGCACGATCTTGCGGCGCATGGCAAGCAATTGCAGCGGTTAATGTGAGGTTTGTTTTCGATACTCGTGAAGAATGTTAATGATGACGGCCCGTCCGGCTTCGCCGAACTCCGCCACTTTTCGGAAATCATCAAAAGCCTGGACATAGAAGGCGATGTCATCAGGATCGCGCAACACCAGATCCTTAGTCATCGTGGCCACGCCCACCATGGCCTCGTTGTAGATCCAGAAACCGTTGATCGGCGCGGACGGCAGCTCCGTGCCGAAGGGGATCACGCCGAACTCGACGTTCGGCAGCGTGCTCACGGCGAGCAGCCGGTCGAGCTGGCCGCGCATGACGTCGGCCGGAGCCAGGGAGGTGTGCAGCGCCGACTCGGGCACCACGAACCGGAACGTCCTGCTCCGGTCGTAGAGGATCTCCTGGCGCTGCATCCGCACCCGGACGGCCGCGTCGATCTGGTCGGCGGCGCTGTAGAGGCGCCTGACCTTGCGAAAGACGTGCCTGGCGTACTCGGCGGTCTGCAGCAGGCCGATGATGATGCCGGGCTCGAAGGCGCGGAAGAGCTTGGTGCGCGCTTCGAGGTCGCGCATGTCCTCCTGGAGCGCGGCCAGGCCGCTGCGGTAACGCTGCTTCCAGTTGTCGTGGCGCTCCAGGAGGCCCATCGTCTGCCGGATCAGCTCGTCGGTCGTGTCGGGCGAGGCCCCCACAGCCTGCGCCCACCCGACCACGTCATCCTCGGTGGCGGTCTGCCGGGCGTTCTCCAGGCGCGAGACCTTGGACGGCTGCCAGCGCAGCCGCTCGGCCAGCTCCTTGCCGGACAGGCGGGCGGCCTCGCGCAACTGACGCAGCTGGCTGCCGAGGTCGATGCGAGCCTGCTGAAACGACGTCACGCCGCAAGAGGCTAGCCCCGCTTGCACCGATCATGCCAGCATCGTGAGCAATTGTGATCAACCGGTTGCCGACGGTGTCGATCCGGTGGCAGGGGAGCGGATTGCCGGGTCGATCAGGACACGGCGGGCTATTTCGGTAATCAGCTCACGGGGCACCTCGACCGCGGTCTCGCCGTCGAGGACATCGCGGAGGTCGGCCAGCGCCTCCGCGTCGGTGACTCGCAGCCCCTGGACGACGATGGTGCCGCGATCGGTCTCGTACAGGGTGGGACAGGCGCCCGCCTCTGAGGTGGAGCCGAGGAACCGCATGCGCATGACGATCCTTTCCCCGAATATGAAGTGCAATTGCGCGCAATTGTACGACTCAACAAGGAACGCGTGATCGTTTTCTGAAAGTTCAGCGCAGGGCGCCCTCCATGAACTCCTGAGCCCGCTCGAACAGGCCCAAAGTCGTGGCGTGCAGCAGGTCGCCGATGTCCTGGGGCGCCTTGCCGGCGAACGCCCGCGCGTGGGTGCCCTCCAGCACGATGCCGAGCTTGAAGCAGGCCATCACCGCGTACCAGTCGATGGCCGACATGTCGCGCTCGGAGAGCTCCGCGTAGTACGCGATCATCTCCCGGGCCGGCGGCAACCCCGGCACGTGACCGTTGTTGCTCGGCCACGTCGCCGCCAGCCAGCCCAGATCCACCAGCGGATCGCCGATCGTGCACATCTCCCAGTCCACGATCGCGGCCACGCGGGGCCCGTCGCAGGCGAACATCAGGTTCGCGAAGTGGTAGTCGCCGTGCATGATCCCCGGCGTGAAGGTGCGGGGGAGATGGCGGGTGAGCCAGTCGGCCGTCTCGGGCAGGCCGGGGATGTCGGGCCCGGGGTAGCCGTCGAGCTCGCCGTACGAGTCGAGCTCCTTGAGCCAGCGCGGGACCTGCCGCTCCAGGAACCCCTCTGGCCGGCCGAACCCCGGCAGCACCTCCGGATCGACCCGCCCCAGCTCGGCCAGCGCGGCGGCGGCCTCAAGACCCATACGATGCCTGATCGCCGGATCGGAGGCGTGCGGCTCGGGCAGCCCGGTCGACGGGTTGAACCCGTCCACCGGCTCCATCAGGTAGAAGACGGGCTCCCGCTCGGTCTGCGCGGCGACCAGCCGGGGCGCGGGCACGGCCGTGTCGCGCAGCGCGGTCAGCACGCGCGCCTCCCTGCGCAGCACCTCGTTGCTCTTGCGGCGGGCGTGCAGGGGAGGGCGGCGCAGGATGTAGGGGCGGCCGGCGCGCTCGAAGCGCACCATGACGTTCTGCGTGCCGCCCAGGACCGGTGCCGTGCCCGTGATGGGGCCGGCCGGCAGGCCCTGCGTGTCCATCCAGGCGCCGAGGTCGTCGAGGTCGATGGCGCTGACGTCGATGTGGGTGGAGGTCATGGCCGCCCTTCGACAGAATCATATTCTGTTGGCGACCTTATGAGAGCACCGCCGACATGGTCAACCCAGGGCCTGCATGAACGGAAGATACAGACAGGTGGCGTCGCCGGGCAGGTCGCCGTGCCGGACCATGCGGGAGACCTGCCACGGCGCGCCGATGCCGTGCTCGGCCGCCCACGCGGTCATGCCCCGCTTGTCCAGGTCGAAATCCATCCGCACCTCGCCACCGGCGTGCAACGCCAGGTCGCCGATCAGGGCCCGCGCGGTCGCCTCGTCCCTGGCCACGACCGGGCCGATCACCGTGTTGTCGTCGTTGCGCCAGCAGTGGCCGAACCCGCCTTCGGCGATCCTGACCTGCTCGCCGAAGACGAACATCCGGCGCAGCAGCTCCGACCTGTCCGTGCCGAACAGCCCGGCGTCGAGCGCGACGATGGCGCCGAGGTCCGCTTCGGTGGCCGGGCGGGTGCGTCCCGACGGCTCGCCCCTGAACACACCCGTGTGCTTGGCGGCCGTGCCGACGACGCGGAAGCCGAGCCGCTCGTACAGCGGGCGGCCGTTCTCGGTGGCGTAGAGCGACACGGTACGGCCGGCGGCCTGGTCGAGGACGTGCTCCATGAGCCGGCCGCCCAGGCCCTGCCTGCCGTACCTGGAGGCGGTGAGGACCATGCTGATCACGGCCTGGTCGTCGCCGTAGCGGGTCAGGATGTTCGTGGCGGCCAGGCCGTCGCCGTCCGGGGCGTCCATGCCGTACGCCTCGCCGACCTCGAACAGCAGGCGCCACTTGTGCCGCTCGGGCAGCCAGCCGCGATCCTTGGCCAGGCGGGCGCAGTCGTCGAGGTCGTCGAAGGTGAGACGGCGGATGGTCATAGGTGACATCTTTCACGATCAGCGACATTGATCTCAAAGTGATTGTTGGAGGATGGCCCGATGGAGTGCGTGGTGGCGGTGGATGTCGGCGGTACGACCATGAAGGGCGGACTCGTCACCCGTGACGGGACGATCGTCTACACCGAGCGCCGCCCCACGCCCCGGGCCGAAGGACCGGAGCGGGTGATCGCCGCGATCTCGGCCTTCGTCGCCGATCTGGCGCGGCCCCGTGACGGGATGACGCCGAGCGCCGTGGGGCTGGCCGTTCCCGGGCTGGTGACGGCCACGCACGCGGTCTTCTCGGCGGCGTTCGGCTGGCGGGACGTCCCGGTGGCGTCGTTCACCGACGTGGACCTGCCGGTGGCGCTGGGGCACGACGTCCGCTCGGCGGGGGAGGCGGAGCTCGCCCATGGGGCGGGGCGGGCGGACGACGTGCTGTTCCTCCCCATCGGCACGGGCATCGCGGGCGCGGTCGTGCTCTCAGGAGCCCTGTACGGCGGCGCGGGCGGCTGGGCCGGGCAGATCGGGCACATCCCGGTCCGGCCCGATGGGCTCGCGTGCGGGTGCGGGCAGCGGGGCTGCCTGTCGGCGTACGCGTCGGGCGGGGCCGTCGCGGCCCGGTGCGGTGAGACCTCGGCGGCGGACGTCGTCCGGCGGGCCGCCGGAGGTGACCCGGTGGCCGGAAAGGTCTGGTCGGAGGCCGTGGAGGCGCTCGCGCTCGCGCTGGCCACCTACACGCTGGTGCTGGATCCGGCCGTGATCGTCGTCGGCGGCGGGATGTCGCTGGCGGGGGACGCGCTGATCGTCCCGCTGCGAGCGCGGCTGGCCGCCCGGCTGGGCTTCCGGCCGCCTCCCGAGGTGATCGCCTCGGAGCTCGGGGTCACGGCCGGGCTGCGGGGGGCCGGGCTGCTGGGGGCCCGTCTGCTGGGGTGGCCGGCGTGAGGTGGGCGGGCACGTCCACCGGCTGGGCGCGCAGCTCCTCGCCCAGGGCCTTGGCCTGCGGGTCCAGGCGCGGGCTCGCCGCGACGCCCCGGCCCAGGAGGCCGTGGACGACGAAGTTGAGCGCCTTGATGTTGGGCAGCTCGTGGCGGTCCACGCGGTGTGCCGCGAGGGCGGGCAGCAGGGCCTTGAGGGTCTCGGTGGTGAGGGTGGCGGCCAGCCAGGCGTAGCGGTCGGCGGTGTCGGTCCAGACGCCCAGGTTCGCGTTGCCGCCCTTGTCGCCGGAGCGGGCGCCGGCGATCCTGCCCAAGGGCATGCGCACGCTCGCCCGGCCGCCGTCCACGGGACCCGGGCCGCCTCGCCTCGGTGGGGCGGGGGCGTCCGACGCTCGTGGCGCGGCGGCGGTGGACGCGTGGCCCGTCGGGGCCAGGGCGGCGGGGGCGGGCGTCTGGTCCGTCGGGGGTAGGGCGGCGGGGGCGGGCGTCTGGTCTGTCCGGGGTAGGGCGGGCGTCGGCGTCGCGTCGCCGGTCGGCGTGGTGTCGTCGGAGGGCAGCTCCGCGCCGTCCAGGAAGACCCGTGGGCGCACCTCGGCGGCCGGCACCAGCACCGGCCAGTACACCCCGTACGGCGAGGCGTTGCCCGGCGGGGCGAGCCCGTAGAAGCCCGGGTAGCTGGCCAGCCCCGTCTCCACCACGGCCGAGGAGAAGGCCCGGCCCGCACGCTGCTGGTCGGCGTCCATGACGGTGATCCGCAGCAGGCCCGGCTCCGTGAGCGTCACGTGCGCCTCGTCGAAGGAGTCGCGAGGCACCCGAGCCCAGATCGCCTCCTCCGCCACCCGTGCCTTGGCCTCGACGTCCAGCCCCGTCAGCATGAGCGTCATCGTGTTGCGGTAGCCGCCCAGGTAGTTGACGGCGACCTTGAGCGTGTCCGGCGGCGGCTCCCCCCGGACGCCGGAGACCAGCACGCGGTCGGGCCCGTCGTCCGTGAGCGTGATCGTGTCGAACCTGGCCACGACGTCGGGCCCCAGGTAGCGCGGGCCGCCGAGCTCGTACACGAGCTGTGCCGTGACCGTGCCGGTCGAGACCAGCCCGCCCGTGCCGGGATGCTTGGTGATCACGGCCGAGCCGTCGGCGCGCAGCTCGGCGAGCGGGAAACCGCATCGGGCCAGATCCGGTACGTCCTGGAAGAACGCGTAGTTGCCGCCCGTGGCCTGGCAGCCGCATTCGATGATGTGGCCCGCGACCACCGAGCCCGCCAGCGGGTCGAGGTCGCCGGGCCCCCACCCGTACCGCCAGATGCCGGGGCCCGTCACCAGGGCGGCGTCCGTCACGCGGCCGGTCACCACCACGTCGGCGCCCGCCGAGAGGGCGGCGGCGATCGGGCGGCCGCCGAGATAGGCGTTGGCCGTCAGGGGCGGGCCGGAAAGGCGCTCGCCGGTGTCGGCGTTCACCAGGTCGAGGTCCCGGCCGGTCAGGTCGTCGCCCGTCACGTGGGCGACCGAGGGGGACAGGCCCAGCCTGGCGGCCAGCTCGTGGACGGCCTCGGCGCAACCGGCCGGATCCAGGCCGCCGGCGTTCGTCACGATTTTGATGCCTCTGTCCAGGCACGGGCCGAGGACGTCCTCAAGCTGCCGCAGGAACGTGGGCGCGTAACCGGGACGGCCCTTGAGGCGGTTGCCGGCCAGGATGAGCATGGTCAGCTCGGCCAGCCAGTCGCCGGTCAGCACGTCGATCGGGCCGCCCTCGACCATCTCCCTGGCGGCCGAGAGGCGGTCGCCGTAGAAGCCGCTGCAGTTGGCGACCCGCAGCGTCATCGCGACACCCACGTGGGCGGGCGCTTCTCCCAGAACGCCCTGATCCCCTCCTGGCCCTCGTCCGAGGTGAACCGCTGCGCGGACAGGGCCGTCATCTGGCTCAGCCCGTCCGCGAACGACAGCGTGGGCACCTGCCTGACCAGCCGTTTCGTCAACGCGACAGCCTCGGGGCCACCCTGGATGAGCATCTCGGCGTAGTGCGCGACCGTCGCGTCCAGCTCCTCCTCCGGCACGGCCCGCGAGAGCAGGCCGATCTCGGCCGCCCTGGCGGCGTCGAACACCTCGCCGGTCAGGAAGTATTCGGCCGCCGCCCTCGGATCGAGCCGCCTGAGCACCGGCACCGAGATCATCGCGGGCACCACGCCGAGGCGTACCTCCGTGAACGCGAACGACGCCGTCAGCGGCGCGACCGCGAAGTCACAGGAGGCCACCAGCCCCAGACCGCCCGCGCGCGCGGTGCCGTTGAGGCGGCAGACGGCGGGCTTCGGGCTCTCCCAGAGCAGCGTCATGATCTCCGGGAGCGCCCCCGTGATCGGCGCGCCCGCCGCGCGCTGCTCCTTCAGGTCGGCGCCGGAGGAGAACACGGTGCCGGTGGCGGTCAGCACGATCACCCTGGCCGCCGGCTCGGCCAGCGCCCAGGTGAGGTGGTCGCGCAACTCCTCCAGGAGGCGTACGGACAGGGCGTTGCGGTTGGGCGGAGAGTCCAGCGTGATCGTGGCGACGCCGCCCGCCAGCTCCTTGTGCACCAGATCCGTCATCGGTCCCCCTCCTGGATGATCGCCAGCACGGCGCCCGCCTCGACCTGCCGGCCCTTCTCGACGTGCACGCCGGACACCACGCCATCCGCCGGAGCGGCGATCCGATGCTCCATCTTCATCGCTTCGAGCACCAGCACCTGCTGGCCCTTGACCACCCGGTCCCCGGCCACCACGTCGACCCGCAGCACGTTACCCGGCATCGGGGCCAGCAGGGAGCCCGGCACGACGTGCTCGGCGGGCTCGGGCAGGCGGGGGAGCGGGGTCAGCTCGGCGTGGCCGTCCGCGTGGTCGACGTAGATCCGGCCGTCCGGCTCGTACTGGGCGACGGCGAAGGTGTGCCGGACGCCGTCGCGCTCCAGCACCACCCGGCCCGGCTCCGCGCTCACCGTGGTGACACCGGGCGGCAGCGGGTCGTAGACGACGTCGGCCTCCTCGAAGCGGGCCAGGCGCGGCGCTGAGCGCACGTTGCGCCAGCCGCCGGGCAGGCTCGCCAGCACCGTGGCCGCGCTGCGGCGGGCGGCGGCCACGGCCAGCGCGGCGGCCAGCCCCGCGAGCTCCCCGCCGGAACGTGGCTCCGGCCCGTCTGTGCGGAGCGGGGAGTCTGTGCGGAGCGAGCCGTCTGTGTGGAGCGAGCCGTCCGTGTGGAGCGGGCCGTTCGGGGCGAGGAAGCCGGTGTGCGTGGCGCCTGCCTGAAAGGCCGGGTTCGTCAGAATCTTGAGCAGCAGGTCGCGATTGGTGGTGACGCCGTGCAGCCGCGCCCGCCGCAGCGCCGTCACCAGCTTCCGCACCGCCTCCGCCCGGGACGAGCCGTGCGCGACCACCTTGGCCAGCATCGCGTCGTAGTGCGGCGAGACCACCGACCCCGACTCCACCCCCGAATCCACGCGTACGTCCCCAGCGACCTCGAACCGCCGCAACACCCCGGTCTGCGGCACGTAGTCGCCGTCCTCCGCATAAAGCCGCACCTCGACCGCATGCCCGGCGGGCGCCGGCGGCGCGGGCGGCAGCGCCACTCCTTCGGCCACGGCGAGCTGCAGCCGGACGAGGTCCACCCCGTAGACCAGCTCGGTGACGGGATGCTCGACCTGGAGCCGGGTGTTCATCTCCAGGAACGCCACCCGATCCCCCTTGACCAGGAACTCCACCGTGCCCGCCCCGACGTAGCCGATCGTCCGCGCGGCCCGGACGGCGGCCGCGCACAGCAGCTCCCGCGTCGCGGCCGAGATCCCCGGCGACGGGCACTCCTCGACGACCTTCTGGTGCCGCCGCTGCACGCTGCAGTCGCGCTCGCCCAGCGCCCACACCTGCCCGTGCCCGTCGGCCAGCACCTGCACCTCGACGTGCCGGGCCTCCTCCAGCAGCGGCTCCGCGAACAGGGTCCCGTCCCCGAACGCGGCCAGCGACTCCCGCCGCGCGGACTCGACCTCGCGCGCCAGCTCCCCGGGCTCGCGGACGATCCGCATCCCGCGCCCGCCGCCACCGGCGGACGCCTTCACCAGCACGGGGAACTCCCCGGGCGCCGTCACGTCGAGTGAGGGCAGCACGGGCACCCCGGCCTGCGCCATCAACCGCTTCGCCGTGATCTTGGACCCCATGGCGGCGATGGCCTCGGGCGGCGGCCCGACCCACACCAGCCCGGCCGCCACGACCGCGCGCGCGAAGTCGGCGTTCTCGGACAGGAAGCCGTAGCCGGGGTGCACGGCGTCCGCACCCGAGAGGCGGCAGGCGTCCAGGACGCGCTCGATGTCGAGGTAGGTGTCGGCGGGCCGGACGCCGCGCAGGCGTACCGCGAGGTCGGCCTCGGCGACGTGCGGCGCGTCGGCGTCGGCGTCGGAGTGGACGGCGACCGTGGAGATGCCGAGCGCGCGGCAGGTACGGAAGACGCGGCGAGCGATCTCGCCCCGGTTCGCGACGAGCAGACGCGTGATCACGGCCGGAACACCCCGAATCCCGCCGGCTCGGGCACCGGCGCGCTGTTGATCGCCGACAGGCACATGCCGAGGACCGTACGCGTGTCGCGCGGATCGATGACCCCGTCGTCGTAGAGCCGGCCGGACAGGAAGAACGGCAGCGACTCCGCCTCGATCTGCGCCTCCACCATCGCGCGCATGGCCGCGTCGCCCTCCTCGTCGTACATCTGCCCCTTGGCCAGCGCCGACGCCCGCCCGACGATCGACAGGACCCCGGCGAGCTGGGCCGGCCCCATCACCGCCGACTTGGCGCTCGGCCAGCTGAACAGGAAGCGGGGGTCGTAGGCGCGCCCGCACATGCCGTAGTTGCCGGCGCCGTAGGAGGCGCCCATGACCACCGTGAGGTGGGGGACGGTCGAGTTGGACACCGCGTTGATCATCATGGCGCCGTGCTTGATGATGCCGCCCTGCTCGTAGTCCTTGCCCACCATGTAGCCGGTCGTGTTCTGCAGGAACAGCAGCGGCGTGCGCGACTGGCCGGCGAGCTGGATGAACTGCGTGGCCTTCTGCGCCTCCGCGCTGAACAACACGCCGCGCGCGTTCGCCAGCACGCCCACGGGATAGCCGTGGATCCGCGCCCACCCCGTCACCAGGGACGTGCCGTAGGCGGGCTTGAACTCCTCGAACTCGCTGCCGTCCACCACCCGGGCGATCACCTCGCGGGGGTCGAACGGCACCTTGAGGTCCTCGGGAACGATCCCGAGCAGCTCTTCCGCCGGATAGGCCGGCTCTCGCACGGGGGTGAGCGGCAGCACGCCCCGCTTGCGCCAGGTGAGCGACCGGATGATCCCGCGCCCGATCCGCAGCGCGTCGTGCTCGTCCTCGGCGAGGTGGTCGGCCAGCCCGCTGACCCGCGCGTGCATCTCCGCCCCGCCCAGCGACTCGTCGTCCGACTCCTCCCCGGTCGCCATCTTGACCAGCGGCGGGCCGCCCAGGAACACTTTCGCTCGATCCCGCACCATCACCACGTAGTCGCTCATCCCAGGCACGTACGCGCCACCCGCCGTGGAGTTCCCGAAGACCAGCGCCACGGTCGGGATGCCCGCCGCCGACAACCGGGTCAGGTCGCGAAAAATCCGCCCACCCGGGATGAAGATCTCCTTCTGCGTCGGCAGATCCGCGCCGCCGCTCTCGACCAGGTTCACGTACGGCAGGCGGTTCTGGAGCGCGATGTCGGCCGCCCGCAGGGACTTCTGCAGCGTCCACGGGTTGGAGGCGCCGCCGCGCACGGTCGGATCGTTCGCCGTGATCACACACTCGACGCCCTCGATCACCCCGATCCCGGTGACCACGCTCGCCCCGACGGGGAACGCGCTGCCCCAGGCGGCGAGCGTCGACAACTCCAGGAACGGGGAGTCCGGGTCGACCAGCAGCTCGATGCGCTCCCTTGCCGGCAGCTTGCCCCGCCGGCGGTGCCGCTCGACATACTTCTCGCCGCCGCCGGCCACCGCCTTGGCCTGCTCGGCGGCCAGCTCGGCGAGCTTGGCCAGCATCGACGCGCGGCGGCCGAGATGGTCGGCGCTCGCCGGATCGAGGCTGCTCCTGATCACGGGCCCTCCTGAGGAATCGACGTGTGCGTCAACCCGATGGCCCGCGCCCACAGCCGGGTCAGATGGTCGACGGCCGCCTGCTCGTCGGCCTGCTCCCCGAGATCGAGCCAGACGTGCGCGAAGTGCTCCACCATCCCGCCCAGCATGATCGCGGTGAGCCGGGGATCGAGCGCGGGATCGGCCAGCCCCTGCTGCTGCAACCTGAGCAGCCCGTCCGCCCCCCGCCGCACGAACACCTCGCGCAGCTCCAGCAGCAGCCGCCCGAACCGGCCGTCGGCGATGGCGGCCTGCTCCAGCATCCGCACCAGCCGGGAGTTGGCGGCCCAGGCGCGCAGGTAGAGCCGGTTGGCCGCCTCGATGCGGGCATAGGGGTCGTCGGAGGCCGCCGCACCGACGACGCTCGCCGTGAACAGCTCGCCGACCACCCCCTCCGCGACCTCGCCGAACAGCGACTCCTTGGAGTCGAAGTAGGTGTAGAAGGTGCCGTGCGAGACGCCGGCCCGCACGCACACGTCGTCGATCCGCACGGCGTCGTAGCCGTGCTCCTCGAACGCCGTGCGCCCCGCGTCCAGCAGCGCGCTCCGCGTCCGCCTGCCCTTCGCCGTCGGCGCCGGAGATCTGACGATCACGTCAATTACCGTAGCGAACGGCGGCGCCGAAGTCACCGCTCTCCGGCGAACCGGTTGGGATGCCCGGTTGGAGCGCCCGGTTGAAGTGCCCGGTTGAAATGCCCGGGTGGGACGCCTGGATGGGACGCCCGCGTGGAATGCCCGGGTGGAACGCCGGAAGCCCTGACCGGCGCGCGGAGCGCGGAGCCGGACAGGGCTTCAAGAATCGTTCGTCAGCGGTCGTTCGTCAGGTGCAGTGGCTCCAGCCGGACTTCCAGCTCTGCGTACCCCACGAGCCACCCCAGATCACGCACTTCTTCACGGCCGACACCCGCACGGGGCCCGCGTAGGCGGTGAAACTGCCGCCGTTGTTCCCCTTCGCCCCAGCCTTGACCTGAATGAACGCGGTCATCGGCATCTTGCCGGGCCACACGACGCTCGACATGGTCACCACGCAGTTCTTGCCCGCGGCGGTGCTGTACAGCAGATAGATCGTGGCGCCGGAGCCCAGAGAACGAGAGTCGATGACCTTGTAGCCGGAGCCGCACAGCGAGGTGGCCTTGTACGGGTTCGGCTTCATCGTCTTGATCGGCGTCGAGCTCGGCTTGGTGGAGGGCTTGTTCGTCGGCTTGGACCCACCCGACGTGGCGCCCGCGGTCGGCTCGTTCGTCGGGTCGGCGCCGGGCTCGACGACGTTGGCCTTCTTCTTGGTCGGCGTGGGCGTCGGCTCGGGCCGCTTCGACGTGGTCACGGGCCGCGGCGCCTCCGTGACGACCTGGGTCGGCACCTGGGCGATGGGCTCCTCGACGGGCTTCTTCGCCTTCTTGGTCTCGTCCGGCTCGATGTCCAGGGTCGGCACCGCCACCGGCGGGTCCGTCGGCACGACCGGGGCCTCGGTCTGGTCGGCCGGCGGCTCGGCCGGCTGGCCCGCGCCCGATCCGTCGCCCTGCGTGCTCTGGGAGGTGTTGCCCACGGCCACGACCGGGACCTCTTGCTTGCTGTTCGCCTGCACCACGATCGCGCCGGCCACCACGAGCAGAGCGGCGGCGGCGGCTCCCGACAGCGCGAGGGTCAGGGTGCGGCGCTGCTTGGCGGGCGTGTCATCGGCAGGCGGCGCGGGGTTCCGGCCGCCCGCGTTCCGCCCGCCGGCGTTGCCGGGCTGGAAGCCGCCGTGCGGAGGCTGGCCGGGCGCGCCGGGGCCGTGCGGCGGCATTCCGGCCGCCGCGCCCTGAAGGCCGCCGTTCGGGCCGCCCTGAGGGATGCCCTGAGGCGAGCCCTGAGGAGTTCCGGGAGTCTGCGGGCCGCCCGCCTGCGGGTTGCCCTGAGGGTGTCCGGCCTGAGGGTGTCCGGCCTGCACGTTTCCGAGCTGCGGGTGTCCGGCCTGAGGGTGCCCTGCCTGAGGGTGTCCGTGTCCGGGCTGCGGCTGTCCGGCGTGCGGGCCGTTGCCGGGCTGGTTCGGAACGCCGGGCATCCCGCCGGGCAGCGGGCCGCCGGGCTGGTTCGGAACGCCGGGCTGTGCGGCGCCGGGGCCGTTCTGCGCCGCCGGACGGCCATAGGGGCCGGTCTGCGGGAGCGCGGCGGCCTGGGCGCCGCCCTGGAGGTGAGCCACCGGCTGCGACCCGGTCGGGTGGGACCACGGCTGGCCGGTGAGACGGCCGATGAGCTCGTCCGCGCTGGGCCGCTGCGCCGGGTCCTTCGACAGGCACGCGGCCACGAGCTCCGCCAGCACCCCGTCCATCCCGCCGAGCTGCGGCTCCTCGTTCAGGATCCGGTTCATCACGACGGGGATGGAGTCGGCGCCGAACGCGGGCTTGCCCGTCGCGGCGAACACCATCGTGACGCCCCACGCGAACACGTCGGCCGCCTCCGACACCGCCGCCCCGCTGAGCTGCTCGGGCGCCAGGTACGAAGGCGTCCCCATGGCCATGCCGGTCGCCGTGGCGCCGGGGGAGTCGAGCGCGCGGGCGATGCCGAAGTCGATCACCACGGGACCCTCGGGGCCCATGAGGACGTTGGCGGGCTTCAGGTCGCGGTGCAGGATGCCGGCGCGGTGGATGGCCGCGAGCGCGGTGGCCGTGCTGATCGCCAGCCGCTCCAGCGCCGCGCCCCGCCGCGGCCCCTCGTTGATGACCAGCTCACGCAGGGAGGGGCCCGGGACGTACTCGCTCACGATGTACGGCCGGCTGCCGTCCAGGTCGGCGTGGAGCACTGGAGCGGTGCAGAACCGGGCCACCCGCTGGGCCACCGCGACCTCGCGCAGGAACCTGGTCCTGGCGTCGGCGTCGGCCACCAGGGCATGGTGCAGGAGTTTGACCGCCGCCTGTTCCCCGGACTCGTTCTCGCCCAGGTAGACAACGCCCTGGCCACCCTCGCCGAGCCGGGCGACGATGTCGTACGCCCCCAGCCGCCGCGGGTCGTCCGCCGCCAACGGCTGAGACTGATTCACGTCGGAACCCCCAGATATACGCAGTAGATGCGGCGAAACGCTATCAGCGTGACCATTGGGGCGTCTGCCGGACGTGCTAGAAGTCTCACGTTTGACGTGCCGAGTCAGCGTTCCGTCGCAGGTCGTGTACGCATTGACAACAAAGGTCACGGCTTGGTGAAGAGAGATCGTGACGGGCTGGAGCGGTCCCGGCCGATCACTTCGGCCGGCCGGTGCACCGATCAGATGGCCTTGCCCGGGTTGAGGAGGCCCAGCGGGTCGAAGACCGCCTTGATGCCGCGCTGCACCTCCGAGACCACCGGTCCCGCCTCCAGGCCCAGCCAGCGCTGCTTGAGCAGCCCCACGCCGTGCTCCCCGGTCAGCGTGCCGCCGAGTTCGAGCGCGTGCCTGAACACCTCGTCCGCCGCCGCCCACACCTCGGGAGGCGGCTCCGCCGTCCCGTGCTCGAAGATGAAGACCGGGTGCAGGTTGCCGTCCCCGGCGTGCGCCACCGTGGCGATCCGCACCCCGTGCCTGGCCCCCGCCGCCTCGATGGCGGTGATCATGTCGGGCAGCGCCGAACGCGGCACGCACACGTCCTCCACCAGGCAGGCCCCCTGGCGCTCCTTCGCCTGGTACGCCATCCGGCGCAGCCCGATCAGCTCCTCGGTCTCCTGCGGGCTGGAGGACACCGCCACGAACGAGGCGCCGTTGTCCACGCAGATGCGCTCCATGAGCTCGGCCATCGCCTGGCCGTCCGTGGCGTCGGACTGACCGATCAGCATGGCCTGGGTCGTGGGTTCGAGGCCGATGTTGCGCCACTCGTCGATGGCCGCCAGCGTGGCCCGGTCGAGCAGCTCCATGAGCGAGGGCTGGCAGCCGGCCGCCATGATCGCCGACACCGCCGCCCCCGCGTCCCGCAGCGAGCCGAACTCCGCCGCGAACGTGGCCGGCGGCGTGACCGGCGCGCGGCGCAGGCGGACCGTGGCCGAGGTGATGATGCCCAGCGTGCCCTCCGAGCCCACGAACAGGCCGGTCAGGTCGTAGCCGGTGACGCCCTTCATGGTGCGCCGGCCGGTGTTCATGATCCGCCCGTCGGCCAGCACGACCTCAAGGCCGAGCGCCGAGTCCCTGGTGACGCCGTACTTGACGCACCGCAGCCCGCCGGCGTTGGTGGCCAGGTTGCCGCCGATCGTGGAGATCTCGTACGACGAGGGGTCCGGCGCGTACATGAGCCCGTGCTCCCTCGCGGCCCGGTCCAGGTCGGCGGTGATGACGCCGGGCTCGACGACGGCGATCTCGTCGGCGGGGGAGAGCTCCGTGATCGCGGTCATCTTGTGCAGCGACAGGATGATCGACCCGTCGCCGGCGACGGCGGCGCCCGCCAGGCCCGTGCCGGCGCCGCGCGGCACCACCGGGATCCGGTGCTCGGTGGCCCATCTCATGGTGGTGACGACGTCGTCGCGGGAGGCGGCGAGCACCACGCCGAGCGGTTTGCCCGGCTCCACGAACGTCCGGTCGCGGGCATAGGAATCGATCACGTCCGGGTCGATGACGACACGAGCTTCGGACAGGGAGTTCACCAGGGCATCAATCGGTCTCACACCATGCACCGTACAGTTTGCGCACCTTGTTGCTTAAGGCCAGACTGCCCGGGTGGAAGTCAGGTGCCCCGTGTGTTCGGAGACTGGCCAGGTTGTCGCGGTCCCCGGAGTGGTCGCCGCGGGGACGACGTACAAGATCGGACGGGTCAGGTTACCGGGCGAACGTGAGGTGGCGGACCTGCCCACCGCCGCGACCCTGGGCGCGTCCAAGCACGTCATGAGCCGTACGCAGCTCGCGGTCTGGATGTCCTTCCCCAGCAGGCACTACACGCCCTGGACCAGGAACCACGGCTACATCCTGCTGGGCGTGGCGGCCCTGACGCACCTGGTCGTGTCGCTGGTGATCGCGATGGGACAGGAGCCGAAGTGGGGGGAGGTGCTGCTCGCGCCGTTCTGCCTGACGGGCCTGTTCTGGGGGTTCGGGCTGCTGAACGTGCTCGGCTCCTTCGGCGCCCGCAAGCGCGACAACGTGGAGGCCCCGGCCAGGGAGCGGGCCCTGGCCGTCTGGGAGGGCCTCTACTACTGCGCGCGCGACAACGTCGTCTTCGAGCCGGGGGTCGGCGTCTCGTTCCATCCGAGCGAGACGCGCGAGTACATCTTCGGCTTCAGGCGCAACGGCCGCTGATCAGCCCTGCTCCTCCGCCACCAGGCGGACGCAGACGGCCAGGCCGTTGATGGCCTGCTCCAGCTCGTCCAGATCCGGGTAGGTGGGGGCGATCCTGATCGTGCGGTCGTCGGGGTCGGCGCCGTAGGGGTGGGTGGCGCCGGCGGGCGTCAGCGCGATGCCCGCGGCCTTGGCCTTGGCCACCACCGCGGCGGCGTTCGGCACCTCCAGGCTGACGAAGTAGCCGCCCTTGGGGCTCGTCCAGGTGGCCAGGCCGCCGAGCTGCTCGGTCAGCACCTTGTCGACCAGCTCGAACTTGGGCCCGATCAGCGCGGCGTGCCGCCGCATGTGCGCGGCCACGCCCGCGGGGTCACGCAGGAACTCCACGTGACGGAGCTGGTTGATCTTGTCGGGGCCGATGGACTGCTTGGCGGTGTTGCGCAGGAACCACTCGACGTTCGCCGGCGAGGAGCCGAAGAACGACACGCCGCTGCCCGCCAGCGTCACCTTGGAGGTGGAGGCGTAGACGAACACGCGGTCGGCGTGGCCGTGCTCGGCGGCCAGCGCCAGCAGGTCGGCCAGCTCGGCCGGCTCGTCGGTGAGGTGGTGCACCGCGTAGGCGTTGTCCCAGAAGATCCGGAAGTCGGGAGCGGCGGCCGGCATCGCGGCGAGCCGGCGGACGGTCTCGTCGCTGTAGACGTCGCCCGAGGGGTTGCTGTACTTCGGCACGCACCACATGCCCTTGATGCTCGCGTCGCCGGCCACCAGGCGCTCGACCACGTCCATGTCGGGGCCGTCGGCGTTCATCGGCACGGGGATCATCTTGATCCCGAAGCGCTCGCAGATGGTGAAATGCCGGTCATAGCCGGGCACCGGGCAGAGGAACGTGATCTCCGGCTCCGCCACCCACCGGCGCTCGGCGCCGGGCAGCGGGCTCAGCAGCGCGTGCACGATCGTGTCGTGCATCAGGGTCAGGCTGGCGTTGCCGCCGACGACGATCTGGTCCGCGGGCACCTGGATCAGCGGCGCGAAGAGCTCGCGAAGCTCGGCCAGCCCCTGCAGATTGCCGTAGTTACGGCCGTCGGTGCCGTCGGCCGCGCGATAGGAGGCGGGCAGCCCGAGCAGGTCGTTGGAGAGATCGAGCTGGCGCGGCGACGGCTTGCCCCTGGTGAGGTCGAGCGAGAGCCCTCGCTGGACGAGGGCGGCGTAGTCACGCTGAGCGGTCACGATGTCTCCTCGGGTCGGTTCGCCTACGAAGGATAGAAGACGGCGGCGGGTGGCCCGTCGCACTTCCGCCATGTGGGACGGGAGAACGCTCACGGGGCTCCTGGGACCGCACGGCAAAGCTGTCGGTGCGAATGTTAAAGAACACCTTCCCGCGCGGCGATCGTTGGCGTGGAATGGGTAGATCGGGGCGAGACACCGTGAGCCGTGTTCGGCGGTCCGCGGCGGCAGCGGGCTTGGCATCTGACTCCGCACCGGAGGGAGCAGCCGTGACGACTGTTCGCGAGACGTCGATCGAGCGGATCAGGCGCCGCCGCACCGGGACCGTCATCGCCTCCTGGATGTCGACGACCGACCACAAGGTCATCGGGTACCTCTACCTGATCACCTCGTTCGGGTTCTTCCTCGTGGCCGGGCTCATGGCCATGTTCATCAGGGCCGAGCTCGTCTCTCCCGGCATGCAGATCGTCAGCCAGCAGCAGTACAACCAGCTCTTCACCATCCACGGCACGGTGATGTTGCTGCTGTTCGCCACCCCGCTGTTCGCCGGGTTCGCGAACGTGGTCATGCCGCTGCAGATCGGCGCCCCCGACGTGGCCTTCCCCCGGCTGAACGCGGTCGCCTACTGGTTGTTCCTGTTCGGCGGCCTGATGGTGGTGGCCGGGTTCTTCACGCCGGGCGGCGCGGCCGACTTCGGCTGGTTCGCGTACACGCCGCTGTCGTCGTCCCTGCACTCGCCGCAGGTCGGCGGCGATCTGTGGATCATGGGGCTGACCCTGTCCGGTCTCGGCACGATCCTCGGCGCGGTCAACTTCATCACCACGATCATCGGCATGCGGGCGCCGGGCATGACGATGTTCCGGATGCCGCTGTTCACCTGGAACGTGCTGCTGACCAGCATGCTCGTGCTGATGGCCTTCCCCGTGCTGGCCGCCGCGCTGCTGGTGCTGGAGGCGGACCGCAAGATGGGCACCCAGGTCTTCGCCAGCGCGAACGGCGGGCCGCTGTTGTGGCAGCACCTGTTCTGGTTCTTCGGCCATCCCGAGGTCTACATCATCGCGCTGCCCTTCTTCGGGATCATCTCCGAGGTGATCCCGGTGTTCAGCCGCAAGCCGCTGTTCGGCTACATGGGCCTGGTGGGGGCGACCATCGCCATCGCCGGGTTGTCGATGACGGTGTGGGCGCACCACATGTTCGCCACCGGGCAGGTGTTGCTGCCCTTCTTCTCGTTCATGACGTTCCTCATCGCGGTGCCGACCGGGGTGAAGTTCTTCAACTGGATCGGCACGATGTGGCGGGGCCATCTGAGCTTCGAGACGCCGATGTTGTTCTCGGTCGGCTTCCTCGTGACGTTCCTGCTCGGCGGGCTCACCGGGATCATCCTGGCCTCGCCGCCGCTCGACTTCCACATCAGCGACAGCTACTTCGTCGTCGCGCACTTCCACTACGTCGTGTTCGGCACCGTGGTGTTCGCCATGTTCGCCGGGTTCTACTTCTGGTGGCCGAAGATGACCGGCCGGCTGCTCGACGACCGCCTCGGCAAGGTGCACTTCTGGACGTTGTTCATCGGCTTCCACACCACGTTCCTGGTGCAGCACTGGCTCGGGCAGGCCGGCATGCCGCGCCGGTACGCCGACTACAGCTCCGCCGACGGCTTCACGGCGCTCAACGAGGTGTCGTCCGTCGGGGCGTTCCTGCTCGGCGCCTCCACGCTGCCGTTCCTCTTCAACGTCTGGAAGACGGCCAGGTACGCGCCCAAGGTGACGCTCGACGATCCCTGGGGCTACGGCAACTCGCTGGAGTGGGCCACCTCCTGCCCGCCGCCCCGGCACAACTTCACCAGCATGCCTCCCATCCGCTCCGAACGCCCCGCCTTCGACCTGCACTATCCCCGGGAAACCGAGGAAGCGCCGGCACCCGGGCAGCCGCCTTCCGAGGCCGGACGGGCGTCCGAGGCCGAGCGGCCTTCCGGCGCCGGACCGGCTCCCCAGGCCGAGCACGATGAGGACCCCGAGATCCCGCCCAGCCGGGAAACGCACGACTGATCACGTTGTTTCGCCTATCCAGGGAGATCGGCGATGACAGGCACGAAGATCCCCTTCACCCCCGAGACGGCCCCCTGCGGGAAGAAGTCGGGCGGTGAACGTCTGCTCGACGACGACGGCTACGGCCTGGTGATCCGCGACCAGCTCTTCGACTGCGGCTGCCGCAGGATCCGGCACGAATACCACGACGGCAGCATCCACCTGTCGGCCATCCGCCATGACGGCAAGCGGGTGAAGGACCCGATACGACCCGACCAGGGGAAGTGACGTACACATGATCGACGTGCTCATCGTCGGAGGAGGCGGAGCGGGCCTGCGGGCGGCCATCGCGGTCGCCGAGACGGACCCCGCGCTGAAGGTGGCGGTCGTGTCGAAGGTCTATCCGATGCGCAGCCACACCGTCTCCGCCGAGGGCGGCGCCGCCGCGGTGATCGGCATCGGCGACACGCTCGACGAGCACTGCTACGACACGATCTCCGGCGGTGACTGGCTCTGCGACCAGGACGCGGTCGAGGCGTTCGTGGCCGAGGCGCCCGGGGAGCTGATCCAGCTGGAGCACTGGGGCTGCCCCTGGAGCCGCGAGAGCGACGGCCGCGTCGCGGTCCGCCCGTTCGGCGGCATGAAGAAGATGCGCACCTGGTACGCGGCCGACAAGACCGGCTTCCACCTGCTGCACACCCTCTTCCAAACAACCCTGAAATATCAGGACATCATCAGGTACGACGAGTGGTACGTCACCCAGCTCGTCGTCGACGACGGCCGCGTCCACGGCGTCGTGGCCGTCGAGATCAGAACCGGCCGCATCGAGACCATCGCCGCCAGGACCGTCATCCTGGCCACCGGCGGCTGCGGCCGCGTCTTCCCCTTCACCACGAACGCCGCCATCAAGACCGGCGACGGCATGGCCCTGGCCTACCGCGCGGGAGCCCCGCTGAAGGACATGGAGTTCGTCCAGTACCACCCCACGGGCCTGCCGTTCACGGGCATCCTCATCACCGAGGCGGCCAGGGCGGAGGGCGGCTGGCTGATCAACAAGGACGGCTACCGCTACCTGCAGGACTACGACCTGGGCAAGCCCACGCCCACGCCGAAGCTGCGCAGCATGGAGCTGGGCCCGCGCGACCGGCTCTCCCAGGCGTTCGTGCACGAGCAGCACCTGGGCCGCACGGTCGACACCCCGTACGGCCCGGTCGTCTACCTGGACCTGCGCCACCTGGGCGAGGGCAAGATCGATGCCCGCATCCCGTTCGTGCGCGAGTTGTGCAAGAGCTACCAGAACCTCGACCCGGCCACCGACCTCATCCCGGTGCGCCCGGTCGTGCACTACATGATGGGCGGCGTCCACACCGACATCCACGGCGCCACGCCCATCGCCGGCCTGTACGCGGCGGGGGAGACGGCCTGCGTGAGCATCAACGGCGCCAACCGGCTCGGCTCCAACTCGCTGGCGGAGATCCTCGTCTTCGGCCGCCGGGCGGGCCTGGCCGCCGCCGCGTTCGCGGCCGGGCACCGGGGCGGTGAGGCGTCGGCCGTACGCACCCAGGGGGCCGACGAGCGGCGGCGGCTGGAGCGGGCGCGCGAGGGCAACAAGGGCGGCGAGCGCGCCGCCGACCTGCGCGAGGAGATGCAGCACACGCTCGAAGGCGCGGCCGGCATCTACCGCACGGGCGACGTGCTGGCCAAGGCCGTGGACACGCTGGCGGAGCTGCGCGAGCGCGCCGAGGACGTGCGCTTCGACGACACGAGCACCACGTTCAACACCGAGCTGATCAACCTGCAGGAGCTGCACACCATGCTGGAGGTCGCGCAGACGATCGCGGCGTGCGCGCTGAACAGGCAGGAGTCGCGCGGCGCCCACCAGCGCACCGACTTCCCCGCCAGGGACGACGGCGCCCACCTGGCGCACTCGCTGGTGCACCGCGCGCCCGACGGCCGGCCGTCGGTGGGCCTGCTGCCCGTGACGATCACCCGCTGGCCTCCGGGAGAAAGGGTTTATGGCCGTGACT
Source organism: Nonomuraea sp. NPDC002799 (assembly GCF_053592075.1). Lineage (NCBI taxonomy): Bacteria > Bacillati > Actinomycetota > Actinomycetes > Streptosporangiales > Streptosporangiaceae > Nonomuraea > Nonomuraea sp. NPDC002799. The sequence goes on along the minus strand of NZ_JBSFVA010000010.1, from coordinate 86,533 downwards.
GACACCAGCGAGGCGGTACGGCGGGCGGCGGCGCAGCGCACCATCCGGATGGAGGTCGCCCGCTACCGTCCCGGCGAGGACGAGGAGCCCGTGTTCGAGGGGTACGACGTGCCGCTGATGACCGACTGGGCGGTCCTCGACGGCCTCAACCACATCAAGGACCAGCTCGACGGCAGCCTGTCCTTCCGCTGGTCGTGCCGGATGGGCGTGTGCGGCTCGTGCGGCATGACCGTCAACGGCGAGCCCCGGCTGACCTGCGGCACCTTCCTCACCGAGTACGGCGACGGGCCGGTCAGGATCGAGCCGCTGAAGGGTTTCCCGGTGATCAGGGACCTGGTCGTCGACATCGACGACTTCCTGGCCAAGTTGTCGTCCGTGCGGCCCTGGCTGGTCAGGGAGGGCGAGGAGCTGCCGCTCACCACCGAGTACGCCCAGACGCCCGCGCAACTGGAGGCCTACAAGCAGTACAGCATGTGCATCAACTGCCTGCTGTGCTACTCGGCCTGCCCGGTCTACGTGCTCGACCCCGACTTCCTCGGCCCGGCCGCCATCGCCCTCGCCCAGCGCTACAACCTGGACTCGCGCGACATGGACGACCGCTTCGACGTCCTCAACCTGGACGAGGCCGTCTGGGGGTGCACGTTCGTCGGCGAGTGCACCCGGGTCTGCCCCAAGCACGTGGACCCGGCCGAGGCCATCCAGCGGTACAAGCTGACGGCCGCGCTGCGCTCGGTGCTGCCCTGGAGCCGGCGATGACCGACGAGGCGCCCAGGAACGCCGCCCTGGCCGCCTACCGGCCGCGCCGCGACCGGCTCTGGTTCGCCCGCAGCCGCTCCTACACCCTCTTCGTGCTGCGCGAGCTGACCAGCGTCTTCGTGGCGTGGTCGGTCGTCTACACGCTCATGCTCGTCGACGCGGTGCTCGGCGGCGGCCTCCAGGAGTTCGCGGCGCTGGCCGCCCGGCCGTGGATGATCGCGATCAACGTGGTGGCGCTGGCCGCGACCGCCTTCCACACGATCACGTTCCTGAACCTGGCGCCCAAGGCCACCGTCGTCCGCCTGGACGGCTGGCGGGTGCCCGCCTGGATGATCCAGGGGGGCAACCACTCGGCCTGGGCGCTGGTCTCCCTGCTGATCGCCTACGTCATCCTGAGGTCGCCGTGAAACGCACGCCTGAGCCGTACCTGTGGTTGCTCTTCAGCGGCGGGGGAGTGGCGGCGGCGTTCACGCTGCCGGTGCTCGTGCTGCTGTTCGGGGTGCTGATGCCGCTCGGCGTGGTCGACTGGCCCGCGGCCGAGCACCTGCGCGCGCTGCTCGGCAACGTGCTCGTCCGGCTCGCGCTGCTCGTGGTGGTCGTGCTCTGCCTCTTCCACGCGGCGCACCGGATCAGGTTCACCAGCGAGGAGTTGCTCGGCATCGCGAGGTACGACCTGGTGATAGCGGTGCTCTGCTACGGCGGCGCCATCGCGGGCGGTGTGGTCGCCACAGCGATGATGTTCTAATTGTCGTAGTTTGATCACATTTCAACAACGTACTTTACGATCGTTGACGCACCCTCTAACGTCCGGCATTGCACACCCTATGGCCATGCGCCCGGCGACCCCGGGCAGAGAGGGTACCTGGTGCCAAGCTCTAAGCGCCTGTTAGCAACATTCCCGGCGGTCGCCCTTCTCGCGGCCGCCTTGTCCGTGCCCACCGCCCAGGCGTCGTCGGTGGCGACGTACACGCCCGCGGCCTCGGACTTCTACATCAACTACGCCCCGCCGCGCGTCGAGAAGGACCCGGCGGAGCCCGCGCTCGACGAGCGTGCGGCGCGTTCGCTCACTCCGGCGCAGAAGTACGACCAGAAGTTCAGCAGCGGCAACCCGGTGGCCGGCCGCATTCTCGCGGCCCGCGAGAACGAGGCCATCAAGACGGGCCGCAACCCGGCTGAGTGGATCTTCAAGAACGCCAAGCAGACCCGCACCGCCAAGCTCCTGACGATCCTCGTCGAGTTCAACGAGCAGGCCGGCGACGACTTCACCGGCTTCAACCGGCTGCGCACGATCAACAGCGCACCGGACGACTGCGTGGTCGAGCCGGCGGGCACGCTCAAGAACGGCCCGCTGCACAACAACATCCCCGACCCCGCCACGCTGGCGCACAAGGACAACAACTCCTTCTGGGTCAAGGACTTCAGCACCGAGCACTTCAACAAGATGCTCTACACCGACAAGGGCATCACCGAGCGCGTGCGCCCGGACCTGAAGGACCCGCGCGACGGCAAGTCCGGCATCGACATCTCCGGCTACACCATGAAGAAGATGTACGAGGAGATGTCGAAGGGCGCCTACTCCGTCACCGGCTCCGCGGTCGGCTGGATCAAGGTCCCGCACTCCGAGGCCTATTATGGCGCCGCGGCCTGCGGCGGCGCGCCCCAGGACATGTCCGGCCACCCCGGCAACGCGCTCGGCGCCCAGCAGCTCCCGATCGACACGGTCGAAGCGCTGGCCAAGGCCCAGCCCGGCTTCCCGTGGGCCGACTATGACGTCGAGGACACCGCCGACGCCGACGGCGACGGCAACCACCAGGAGCCCGACGGCGTCATCGACCACCTCGTGCTCGTGCACGCCGGCAAGGACAAGTCCTCCGACGGCGGCGCCGAGGGCACCTACGCCATCTGGGCGCACTCCAGCGCGGTCGCGGGCGGCTACCAGGTCCCCGGCACCGACAAGAAGATCTCCAACTACATCGTGCAGCCCGAGGACTCGGGCGTCGGCGTCTTCGCCCACGAGTACGGCCACGACCTCGGCCTGCCCGACCTGTACGACACCTCGGGCGCGGCCAGCTCCGCCGTGGACTTCTGGGACCTGATGTCCAGCGGCTCCCACTCCGGCCCGATCTTCCAGTCGATGCCCTCACACATGGGCCTGTGGGACAAGTGGGTGCTCGGCTGGGCGAACCCGAAGACGTTCGAGCCGGGCGACGCCGCCAAGCTCGTCACGGTCGGCCAGTCCTCGCGCACGCCCAAGCTCACCCAGGACGGCGTCCGGGTGAACCTGGCCTCCACCCCGCTGAAGATGATCGACCCGCACAGCGGCACGAACGCCTGGTGGACGAACCTGGACCAGGAATGGGCCAACGTCACGCTCACCCGTGACCTGCCCGTCCCGGCCGGCGCCGACCCCCGGTTCTGGATGTGGAACAACTACGAGATCGAAGAGGACTGGGACTTCGGTTTCGTCGAGATCTCGACCGACGGCGGCCAGACCTGGACCCAGCAGAAGGTCTACGACGAGGCCGGCAACGAGGTCACCACGGCTGACGGCTACCCGGACCCGAACAAGAACCTCAAGACGTTCGGCAACAAGAAGTACGGCCTCACCGGCAACACCGACGGCTGGCGGCACGACTACGTCAACCTGACGCCGTTCGCCGGGCAGACGGTCAAGCTGCGGCTGACGTACAACACCGACGCGGCCTACACCCCGCGCGGCTGGCACGCCGACGACTTCTCCGTCACCAGCGGCACCGAGACCGTGTGGAGCGACGACGTCGAGGGCGGCGACAACGGCTGGAAGGCCACGGGCGGCACGTTCACCAACACGAGCGGCCAGGGCTGGACCCGCAACAACGGCGAGCGCGAGGTCTCCCGCTTCTACCTGGCGGAGTGGCGCAACTTCGACGGCTTCGACAAGGGTCTGCAGTACACCTACGACACCGACTACTCCCGTGAAGGGGCGTGGAAGGTGCAGAAGGTGAAGTACAACGCGCCGGGCCTGCTGGTCTGGTACCGCGACTCGACGTACACCAACAACTCCGTCGGCGACAACCTGCGGCTCCCCCCGAGCCTCGGGCCCAAGGGCAACCTGCTCGTCGTGGACTCCCACTACGAGCCGCTGCGCCGCACCGGGGCCGCCGCGGAGAAGGACCCGCAGCTCAACAAGAACCTCCAGGGACGGGTCCAGAGCTCGAACGCGGCGTTCAGCTTCGGCAAGACGTACCCGTTCAAGGAGTGCCTGGAGGCCGCGGACGAGCCGTTCAGCACCTACTGCACGGAGCTGAAGGCCGAGAAGGGCGTTCCGGCCTTCACCGACGCCAAGACCTGGTACCCGGGCCTCGAAGTGATCGACGGTGGTCTGTACTACCGCGACTTCGACGCCTCGGTGGTCGTGCCGTCCAAGGGCGACCAGACCTACAGCGCCCGCGTGGTGCACCAGGACGGCACCCCCGCCGCCGAGCTGTACGGCCAGGTGGCCGCCGGCTCCGTGCTCGGCACCGGCAACCCCGGTGACGAGGGCAAGGCGCTGGGCGTGCAGTTCAAACTGGTGAGCCCGCTGCCGGGGAACCTGGGCGCCATCGTCCAGGTCGTCCCGCCGAAGAAGTAATCGCAGGGGCCGCCGGGACACCCCGGCGGCCCTAACATTGATGACCATGAGCGAACTGCGCGCCAAAGAGGAGCACACCGCGGCGATCCGGACGGATCGCCGGGTGGCGGTGGTGGTGAACACTCGCTCGCGCCGTGGCCGGCGCCACTACTTCGAGGTGATCGAGCAGATCCACAACCTCGGGTTCGAGCCTCTGGCGGAGTTGTCGGTCTACAACCCCAAGCGGCTGCGCGATCTGCTCGACACGGCCCTGGCCACCGGCCCCGACCTGCTCATCGTGGGCGGCGGCGACGGCACGCTCTCCTCCGCCGTGCGGCACGTGGCCCACCGTGACGTGGCGCTCGGCGTGCTGCCGCTCGGCACCACCAACAACTTCGCCCGCAGCCTCGGGCTCCCGCTCGACCTGGCCGGGGCGATCAAGGTCTTCGACACCGGCAAGGTGGCCGACATCGACCTCGGCATGGCCGACGACCGGCCCTTCGCCAACCTGGCCAGCTTCGGCGTGTCGGTCGAGGTGGCGGGCAAGGTCAAGCCGTGGCTCAAGCGCATCGTGGGCCGCCCGGCCTATCCGATGACCGCCCTGACGATCCTGCCGGGGCACCGGCCGTTCCGCGCCTACATCACGGTCGAGGGCGAGCGCCACGAGCTGCTCACCCACCAGCTCAACATCGCCAACGGCCGCTTCCACGGCGGCTGGCAGGTGGCCAGGGACATCAGCATCGACAACGGCATGCTGGTGGCCTACCAGCTCGGCTCCGGCAAGAAGTTGCGGCTGCTCGGCGAGACCCTGCTGCGGGCGACCACCGGCCGCTGGCGCAGCCTGGCAGGGGGGCCGTTCGTGATGGGGCGCGAGATGTTGCTGGAGACCGATCCGCCGATGGCCGCCGACGTGGACGGCGAGGTGCGGCTGCGCACCCCGATCAGGCTCCGCGTGGTCCCGAACGGGGTGCGCGTCATGGTGCCGGCCTCCTTCGAGGACCGCTGACCCGCGGCGTCCGGCTCAGCAGCGTCTGAGGCCGCCGTCCGGTTCCAGGCTCGCGCCGCCTCTGAGGTCGACCTGGGTCACGTAGCCCCGGCCGCCGTCGTCCGCCCTGGTCTGGTTCTTGGCGCCGGCCGCGCTGGCGGCCGCCCACGAAAATCCCATGCTTCTGCCTTTCTCCGGAGTGAGATCATCACCACTCAACGTAACCGAGCAATCGCATGGCGTCACTGTGTGGAATGAGTGAGACGGGGGCGTGCGCTACGAGCCGGCGAGGCCCCGGTAGGCAGGAGCGAGCGTGCGGGCCAGGTCGCCGGGCGGTGGGAAGACACGCAGGAGGAGGTCGGGGGCGGCGGTGGTAGGACGGCGCTCGGGCCGGTGGGCCGTCGCGCCCGGGGCGTAGAAGTCGGCGAGCCGGTCGGCGAAGGGCACGTCCTCGACCATGAGCGGATCCTGCCCCGGGGTGTCGGCCAGGGAGCCCAGCAGTTGCTCCCGGGTACGGCCGCGCCAGGCCAGCACCAGGAACGGGTCGTCGTCGAACGACTCGGCCAGCAGGTAGAGCACCGCCGACAGGTGCTTGCAGGGGAAACCCCAGTCGGGGCATGAGCAGTCCATGTCCAGGTCGCGGGGGAACAGGTCGATCCCGAGCGCGGCGAACAACTCCTCGATCTCCGTCGGCATCTCACCGGCCAGCAACTTGGCGCGGTAGACGGCCTGCTCGGCGATCGACTCCTCGATGGTCGTCCACTGGCTCTCGGTGTACGCCCCGACCCTGACGACGATCTTGTACGGACTGCGGCGCGAGCCCTGGACGGCGGCCCTGACCTTGCCGGGGGACAGGTCGATCGACAGGACCTGGCCCTGGCGGGCGTAGGCCCGGCCGCGCGAGAGGCGGCCCTTGTCGCAGATGCGCTCCAGGATGTCGATGAACCGCCTGGACCACCAGGTCGCGCCGATGCTGCCGCGCCGGCTGCGGGCCCGCAGGCCGCCCTCGACCCTGATGGGCCCGTCACCGTAGCCGCCGTCACCCCAGCCGGGCCCGTCTCCGCGCAGGCCGCCATGCCCGTGGGGGCTGTCTCCGCGCACCGTCGTCACGCCCCTTCCAGCTCGAACACCTTGCGGAGCTCGTCGGTCGACAGGTCCGTCAGCCACTCCTCGCCCGTGCCGACCACCCGCTCGGCCAGGGCCTTCTTGCGCTCGATCATCTCGTCCACCCGCTCCTCCAGGGTGCCCGCGCAGATGAGCTTGCGCACCTGGACGTTCTTGCGCTGCCCGATGCGGAACGCGCGGTCGGTGGCCTGGTCCTCGACGGCCGGGTTCCACCAGCGGTCCACGTGGATGACGTGGTTGGCCGCCGTCAGGTTGAGGCCGACGCCGGCCGCCTTGAGCGACAACACGAAGAGCATCGGCTCCTCGTCGTTCTGGAAGCGGTCGACCAGGCGGTCGCGGGTCTTCTTCGGCAGGCCGCCGTGCAGCCAGAGGACCGGGCGGTCGAGGCGCTGGGCCAGGTAGGGCTGGAGCATGGTCCCGAACTCGGCATACTGCGTGAAAAGCAGCGCTTTTTCGCCTTCTGCGAGGATTTCTTCGGACAACTGCTCCAATCGGGTGAGCTTTCCCGACCGGTCGGCGAGTCTGGAGCCGTCCTTGAGCAGGTGGGCGGGGTGGTTGCAGACCTGCTTGAGCTTGGCCATGGCCGACAACACCAGCCCGCGCCGCTCGATGCCCTCGCTGTCGTCGATCTTGCCCAGCATGTCGTCCACGACCGCCTGGTAGAGCGAGGCCTGCTCCGGCGTGAGCGAGCACCACTCCTTGACCTCCAGCTTCTCCGGCAGGTCGGAGATGATGGACTTGTCGGTCTTGACGCGGCGCAGGATGAACGGGCCCGTCGCCCGCTTGAGCGCCTCGGCGGCCTGCTCGTCCTGGCGCGCCTCGATGGGCTCCTGGAACCGGGTCCTGAACCGCGAGCGCGGCCCGAGCAGCCCGGGGTTGGCGAACTCCATGATCGACCAGAGCTCGGCCAGGTGGTTCTCGACCGGGGTGCCCGTCAGGGCGATGCGGGTGGGCGTCGGGATCGACCGTACGGCCTGGGCCTGCAGGGTGCCGCTGTTCTTGATCGCCTGGGCCTCGTCGCAGACGACGCGGCGCCACTCCTGCCCCTTGAGGATCTCCAGGTCGCGCTGCGCGGTGCCGTACGTCGTGATCACCAGATCGGCCGCCCCGATCTCCCCGGCGTCGCGCGCGCTGCCGTGGTGCACGTAGACGCGGAGCCCCGGCGCGAACCTGGCCGCCTCCCGCTGCCAGTTGCCGATCAGCGACATCGGGCACACCAGCAGCGTCGGCGTGCCGGCCCGCTCGTGGACCAGCAGCGCCAGCGTGGTGATCGTCTTGCCCAGTCCCATGTCGTCGGCCAGCACCCCGCCGAGGCCCAGCTCCGACAGGAAGCTCAGCCACGCCAGCCCGCGCTCCTGGTACGGCCGGAGCGTGGCGTCCAGGCCCGCCGGGGTCGTGAGCGGCAGGAGCCGGCGCTCGGCCTGACCGGACAGCAGGTCGCCGAGCACGCCGTCGGCGTCGATCTCCACCAGCGGCAGGTCGCTGTCACCCCAGAGGTCGTCGCCGACGACGTGACGCAGCAGGTCGGCGGCGGACGCCTCGCCCGCGCGGCCGTCCTCCACGGCCCGCAGCGCGGCCTTGAGCTGCCGGTCGTCCAGCTCCACCCACTGGCCGCGCACCCTGACCAGCGGCACCTTGAGCCGGGCCAGCTCGGCCAGCTCCGCCTCGCTGATCGTCTCGTCGCCCACGGCCAGGTCGACGCGGAAGTCGACCAGCTCCCGCATTCCGAACCCCTGGCGCACGGTCGCCGTCTGAGTCTTGGTCCTGGTGGTCAGCTTCAGCCCCAGCCGGGCACGGCCCGCCCAGCGCGGCAGCTGCACCCCGAACCCGGCCGCCTGCAGCAGCGGGGCCGCCTGCCGCAGGAACTCGAACGCGCCCGCCGTGTCCAGCGGCAGCTCGCTCGGCTCGGGGACGCGCAGGGCCCGGTCCAGCTCCGGGTAGAGCCTGGCGGCGCGGCCCAGCCCGGTCAGCAGCTCCCGCTCCGGCCGGCCGGGCAGGCTGCGCTCGCCGTGCCAGACGGCGGTGGCGGGGACGTACAGGCTGGGGTCGTCGGTGGCCTGCAGGGCCAGCTCCACCCGCCAGTCGTCGGCGCCGGCGGGCTCCACGAGGCGGAAGCACACGCGCGTCGCGCCCTCCGCCGCGGTCACCGAGTCGCGCCACCGCTCCAGCTCCGCACGCAACTCCGGCACGTCGGGGCAGTCCGGGGTGTCGCCGGTGAGCGCGGACAACCAGCGCTCCTGGGGCGTTGCGGGGGCGGCGACCAGGGGCTCGGCGAGCGACCGGCGGACGAGCGCGTCGGTGAACGCCTCCAGCGCCTCGTGGAGGACCTCGGCGGCGGGGCGTTCGGCCGCGGACGTGCGGCAGGCGGGGGGCATGGCCAGGGCCAGCTCCCGGAAGTAGCCGGCGTCGGCCCCCGTCAGCACCGGCCGCCACACGGCCCGCGCGGCGGCGCCTGGCACCGCTCGCGTGGCCTGTGCGGCGGAGCCGGTCGCCGCTTGCGTGGCCGCCGGGGTCTCGGCGAGGTCGCGGGACGTCCCGGCAGGTGGCGTGGGGACGAGCTGGGGGAGGACGCGGCCTCGGCCTACCAGGTCGCGGGCGAAGTCGGCGACGGCGGCCCAGTGGCGCATGGTCGCGGTCTCCGGAGGCGCGGCCACCACGGTCAGCGCGCCGGCGGCGGGCGGGACGACGGCGGGCACCTGCCACAGGTGCAGGCGCGGCCGGGCGATCTCGGTCAGGCGCCCGGTCTCCGGCGACGGCAGGGGCTCCTTGGACGAACCCGGGAGGAGCAGCTCCAGCGTGCTCGACGGCAGGCCGTCGAGCCCGAGGGCTTCGGCGACGGCGGACGCGGGCGCGGCGAAGGGATGCGGCCGAACCGCGCCCGCCTTCGCGAGAGGCCGGGAGTCCGGGCCGGTGCTCTCCGCCCAGAAGGCGAGCCCGTCCGCCGCCCAAACCCCGTGTACCAGCACTCCGGCAGATTACCTCCGGCGGCCGGAAGATCGGGCGACCCGCCGTCGGCGGACTGCGCTGACCCATCCCGCCGGACAGGTCTGCCATGCGGGACAACTTATATAAGTGGCACCTGAAGTTGTAGAATGAAGGTATGAATTCTCCCGGATCGTGGTGTGAGCGGCCGAAGCAGCAAGCTCCGTCGTGTGAGCTCCCCTCCCCGTGGAGCAAGCCGAAGCAGCCCGACAACTGGTGCGACGTGCAGAAGGATCCCGTCGTGTCCGTGCTCGGCTTCCTGCTCAAAGCCGCAAAGCGGAAATAACCGGTGATAGAAGGCCATTTGTCTGGGTAGTCGCCTTCCTCAGTGGAGGAGGCGAACGTCGTGAACGACACCCACAAGCTGGTCAACGATCTGTCCGAGCAGGTCTCCCGGCTCGTTAAGGACGAGTTCCGGCTGGCCAAGCTCGAGCTCGTCGAGAAGGGCAAGCGTGCGGGCATCGGCGCGGGCCTGTTCGGCGCGGCCGGGATGGCCGCGTTCTTCGGTGCCGCCGCCCTCGTGGCCGCGGTCATCATGCTCCTCGCTCGGGTCATGCCTGGCTGGGCGGCCGCCGTGATCGTGGCGGGCGTGCTGCTCGTCGCTGCCGCCGTACTGGGCTTGATCGGCAAGAAACAGGTGAAAAGCGCCGGCCCGCCGGTCCCAGCGGAGACCATCGCGAGCGTCAAGGCCGATATCGACATGGTCAAGGAGAGGGCACGGCGATGAGCGAGACGGATCCCGGGCACAGCGAGCAACACGCGGGGACCGTCGGCGCCCACAGAGCCACCGTGGGGACGCCGACGGAGAGCGAGTCCATCAACGTGCCCCCGACGAGGCCGGGCGCGGCGGAGAACGCGCGGCAGGCGGAGGCCGCCCGTCAGGAACACGAAACATTCATCCCCGAAGCCCCCATACCAGATGAACGTGCCGAGGCCGCGGAGAGCTCGCGTGCCGAGGAGGAGTCCCTTCATCCGGGGCGGGGCGAAGACGACGACGAAGAGGAAGAAGACGACGTGCGCAAGGACATCAAGGAAACCCGGAGAGAGCTCGGCGACACCGTCAGCGCGCTGGCCGACAAGGTCGACGTGAAGGCCAGGGCCGGCCACGCGGCCGAGACCGCCAAGATCATGGCCGCCGACGCGGCGGAGACGGTGAAGGGCAAGGCGTCCGAGGTGGCGTCCGAGGTGGCGGGCAAGGCGTCCGAGGTGGCGGGCAAGGTGCGCGAGAGTACGCCCGACCAGTTCAAGGACGCCGCGACGGAGGCGCGGAAGCGGCCGGTGCTGCTGATCGCGCTGGCGGGCGCGGTGGTCGCGTTCGTGGTACGCCGTGTGGTGCGCCGCCGCAAGGCCCACAGGTAACCGGTCGGGGACGACCCGCCGGGCGCTGGAGCCGTACGTGACCCCCCGTGATCCGCCGGAGGGCGATAACCTGCCGGAATGATGCGTCGAACGGCCGCCGCCTGCCTGCTCGCCCTCCTGATGACGGGGTGCTCCGCCGGGTCGGCGGTCAACGACTACGGCACGGTGATCAAGGGCGCCAAGGGCACGACCGTCCAGGCCGAGCTGCGGCAGGGGCAGCGGTTCTCGCTGGCGGTGGCGCACAACCCCTCGGTGGGCGACAGCTGGAGCCTGGTGGCCGTGCCCGACGCGAAGGTGGCCTCGTACATCAGCGAGGAGAACGAGAGCGCGGGTGACGCCCCAGGAGCCGGCGGCACCACCTACTTCGTCTTCAACAGCAAGCGGCCGGGCACGACGGAGATCAGGCTGCTCAACTGCTGGCGGTGCGGCCAGGCGCGGACGCCCGGCACCGAGGAGAGCAAGCGGCAGTCGGGCGAGGCGATCTTCGCCATCACCGTGAAGTGACCCGTCAGGACGACTTCGGCCGCCAGTCTCCCCGGTCCAGGTCGAGGTCCTCCGGGGTGTGCAGCCTGACCATGGTCCTGGCGACGCCGGGCGGCACCCGGTGCGGGGTCAGGAACGACACCGACACCATCACCGCGAACGCGATCGGCACCGTCCACGCCGCAGGCTGGGACAGCAGCGCGCCGGTGAGCCCGTCGTACGGACCGCCGGTGATCGTGGCGAGCACCGCCGCGCAGGCCAGCCCGCCGCCCACGAACAACCCCGCCAGCGCACCCGTGGTGGTCAGCCGCCGCCACCAGATGCCCAGCACGAGCAGCGGGCAGAACGACGAGGCCGCCACCGCGAACGCCAGCCCCACCACGTCGGCCACCGGCAGCGCCCGCGCCCACAACGCCAGGGCCAGCGGCACGGCCACCGCCATCAGCGTGGCGATCCTGAACGAGCGCACCCCGCCCTTGAGCAGGTCCTGCGCGATCACCCCGGCCACGGACACGGTCAGCCCCGAGGACGTGGACAGGAACGCCGCGAACGCCCCGGCGGTGACGAACGCCGTCAGGAGGTCGCCCAGCGTGCCGCCGATGATGCGCGCGGGCAGCGTCAGCACGACCGTGTCGGTGCGCAGGAGGTCGGGCGCGTACAGCCGGCCGAGCCAGCCGTACACGGCGGGCAGCAGGTAGAAGGCGCCGAGCAGCGACAACACCACCAGCGTCGTGCGGCGCGCGGCCCGCCCGTCCGGGTTGGTGTAGAAGCGCACGAGCACGTGCGGCAGCCCCATGGTGCCCAGGAACGTGGCCAGGATGAGCGAGTACGTCGAGTACAGCCCGTACTCCTTGCCCCCGGACAGCGGCACCTGCCAGGTGGCCGCGTCGTGCGCGCTGAGGTGCGGCGCGCCGCCGTCGTGCCAGGCCATCAGCAGGAACACCAGCGGCACGGCCAGCGCCGTCAGCTTGAGCCAGTACTGGAAGGCCTGCACGAACGTGATCGACCGCATGCCGCCGGACAACACGTTCACCGCGACGACCACCGCGACCAGCAGGCCGCCCACCCACACGGGCGCGCCGGTGATCTCCCTCAGCACCAGCCCGGCGCTCTGGAACTGCGGCATCAGGTAGAGCCAGCCGATCAGCACGACCAGCACGCTCGCGGTGCGGCGCACCGCCATCGACTCCAGCCGCGCCTCGGCGAAGTCCGGCAGCGTGTACGCCCCGGAGCGCCGCAGCGGCGCCGACACCAGCACCAGCAGCACCAGGTATCCGCCGGTCCAGCCGACGGGCAGCCAGAGCATGTCCACGCCGAAGGACAGGATGAGCCCGGCGATGCCCAGGAACGAGGCCGCCGACAGGTACTCGCCGCCGATCGCCGAGGCGTTCCAGAGCGGGCTCACCGTGCGCGAGGCGACGTAGAAGTCGGACGTGGTGCGCGAGACCCGGATCCCGAACGCGCCGATGAGCACGGCCGCCACCACGACGACGAGCACCGCGGTCAAGCTCATCGGCGCTCGACCAGCTCGGCGAAGTGACGCTCGTTCCGCTCGGCCTGGCGCACGTAGAGCCAGGCCCCGATGACGAACGCCGGGTAGATGAGCCCGGCGAGCACGGCCCACGGCAGCGGCACGCCGAGCAGGTGCACCTCGCGCAGCTCCGGGATGAGCAGGAACAGCAGCGGCAGGCCCCCGACCACGCAGCCCAGCACCGTGCAGACGAACAGGGCGAGCCGGAACTGGGTGCGCAACAACGAGCGCATGTAGACCTCGCCGAGGCCGGTCTGCTCGTCGATCTCGCGGGTGGCCGGATAGCGGGGGCGGCGGGCGGCGGCGGTCCTGGGGCTCGTGACGGCCACCCGGCGCGGCGTCTCGCGCAGCACGCGTCGTTCGGGGCTCATTCGGGTCTCGCCTTCCGCGCCCTGCGCACCAGCAGGTCGCGTAGTTCGCGGGTGTGGCGGCGGCTGACCGGGAGCTCCACGTCCCCGACGCGCACGGCGCACTTGCCGGAGTCGATGTGCAGCTCCTCGATGTGCTTCACGGCCACCAGATGGCTGCGATGCACGCGGACGAACCCCGCCGAGGCCCAGCGCTCCTCCAGCGCCGCCAGCGGGATCCGGACGAGGTGGCTGCCCGCCGCCGTGTGCAGCCGCGCGTAGTCGCCGTGCGCCTCCACGTAGACCACGTCGGAGCTGGAGACGAACCGGGTCACCCCGCCCAGCTCGACGGGGATCGTGTCGGACTCCCCGCTCTCCGCGGGCACGTCGGCCGAGACCGCCACCCGCCGGATCGCCTCGGCCAGCCGCTCCGGGCGTACCGGCTTGAGCAGGTAGTCCTCGGCCTTGATCTCGAACGCGTCGACCGCGTGCTCCTCATAGGCGGTCACGAACACGACGCGGGGCGGGTTGGCGAACTGCGACAACAACCGCCCGAGCACCACCCCGTCGAGCCCGCGCATCCTGATGTCGAGGAAGACCGCGTCGATCGGCCGGCCGTCGGCCATGGCCCGGTCGAGCAGCCGCAGCGCCGCCGCCCCGTCCCTGGCGGTGGCCACCTCGCCGATACGGGGATCGGCGCGCAGCAGGTAGGACAGGTCTTCGAGGGCGGGTAGCTCGTCGTCGACCGCGAGGACGCGGAGTTGTGCCATAGACAGTGATAAAACCGACAACGAAGATCGAGGTCAACGGGCAGAGACACCCGGGTGATATTTCGGCACTCTGACGTTGACCTTGGTGCCCGCTCCGGTGCCCGTCTCGACGACGAGGCCGTACTCGTCGCCGTACACCTGGCGGAGCCGCTCGTCCACGTTCGCCAGCCCGACGCCGCCCGCCGAGGCGACGTCACCTGCGAGGATGCGGCGCAACCTGTCGGGGTCCATGCCGAGCCCGTCGTCCTCGACGCTGATGCTGCACTCGGCCCCGGCGTCCTCGGCGATGATCGTGATGCGGCCGACGCCGTTCCTGGACTCCAGGCCGTGCCGGACGGCGTTCTCGACCAGCGGCTGCAGGCACAGGAACGGCACCGCGACCGGCAGCACCTCGGGCGCGATGCGGAGCGTGACCTGGAGCTGGTCGCCGAACCTGGCCCGCTCCAGGATCAGGTAGCGGTCGATCGAGCGCAGCTCCTCGGCGAGCGTGGTGAACTCGCCGTGCCGGCGGAAGGAGTAGCGGGTGAAGTCGGCGAACTCCAGCAGCAGCTCCCTGGCCCGCTCGGGGTCGGTGCGGACGAAGGAGGCGATCGTGGTGAGCGAGTTGTAGATGAAGTGCGGCGAGATCTGCGCGCGCAGCGCCCGCACCTCGGCCTCCATGAGCAGGGTGCGCGAGCGGTCCAGCTCGGCCAGCTCCAGCTGCGAGTCCACCCAGCCGGCCACCTCCTGGGCGGCCCGCACCAGCCCGGCCGAGGCGCTCTGCCCATAGGCGGCCAGCGCGCCCACGACGCGGTCGTCGGTGGTGAGGGGCACGACGACGGCCTGGCGGATCGGGCATTCGAGCAGGTCGCAGTCGATGGTCAGCACCTGGGTGCGGCCGTCTTTCAAGGTGGCCGTCGCGTGCCCGAAGGACTGCCCGGCGTGGTGGTCGCCGGCGCCGTCGTACACCAGCAGCCGCTCGCCGTCGGTGATCGCCACGGCGGCGGAGCCGAGCAGCGCGCGCAGGTGCCGGGAGGCGCGCTCGGCGCCGTCGGCGGTCAGCCCGGCCCGCAGCGGCGGCCCCGCCAGCGAGGCCGTGTGCAGGGTCTCGAACGTGGCCCGCTCCGCCGGGCTGGTGCCCAGCTCGCGGCGGCCCCGCAGGACCCGCCATAAGACGATCGACGGCACGCCGACGAGCACCGCGACGACTGCCACCCCGACCAGGTATTCCACGCGGCCAGAGCTTAGCTCAGAGGGCCTTGGCGATCAGTTTGGCGTACGACTCGGCCTCCTCGGCGGAGTCGTACGTGGTGCGCGGCCAGAAGAAGCCGCGCAATCCATCCTTCTTGGTGCGCGGCACCACGTGCACGTGCAGGTGGGCCACGCTCTGGCTGACGCGGTTGTTCGTGGCCACGAACGTGCCGCCCGCCGCCAGCCCCTCCTCGACCGCCCTGGCCATGGCCTGCACCCGCTCGAAGAAGGGCCCGACGTCGGCGAGGTCGGTCAGCGTCTCCACGTGGGCCCTGGGCACGACGAGCACGTGCCCCTTGAAGACCGGCCGGGTGTCGAGGAAGGAGACCGCCACCTCGTCGGAGCTCACCAGGTAGGCGGGCCGCTCGCCGGCGATGATCTCGCAGAACAGGTCAGTGCTCACGGCCCGACCTTATCCGCGCCCGGCCATGCCCGCGAAGGCCGTCAGCCGCCCGGCCTCATCCGCGCCCGGCCATGCCCGCGAAGGCCGTCAGCCGCCCGGCCTTAGCCGCGCCCGGCTTTGTCCGCGAAGGCCGTCCAGCTCGTCATGTTGGGCGCCGACCACTGCGCGGGCGCGTGCAGGAACCGCTCGCCCACGCGCTCGCGCAGTCGCTGCGGAACCTCGGCCACCTTGGCGCCCCGGCAGTGGTAGACCAGCCCGCCGCCGCGCCGCTCCATCGCCATCCACGGCAACCACGGCGACACCCGGCACCACGAGAACACGCACGGCACGTCGGGCACCCCCGAGTCGAGGTCGGCGGCCGAGACGAAGAACTGGAACAGCTCCATCGCGCGATAGGTGTCACTGGCGGAGTTGTCCGGATAGTCGGCGACCTTCAGCGGCGACGGATAGGCCAGCCGGACGTCGATGTTGTAGACGACCTGCCCGCCGAACCGCGTCTCCGGCACCGGATAGGCGCCGAGCCGCTGGTTGACCGGATCGTTGAAGACGTGGTCCACCTCGACCGTCCGCCCGGTGAACGGGTTGTCCCAGGTGTCGAGCACCTGCCTGCTCCGCGGGTCGAGGTAGAGCGCCGCCTCCCTGGTCAGGAGCTGCCAGCCGCCGTCGACCTCGACCGCCCTGGACACGTTGAGACCCTCGAACCCGAACAGGTGATGGGGGCCGTCGTCGTCCTGCCAGCCGTAGACGTCGCCGGTCCAGTAGGAGATCGTCTCCGCACCGTCGGCGGACGCGCGCACCCGGATGAAGTCCATGATCGGCAGCCTAACGGGAAACTTCGCGACACAATGTTGCTATGTTTGGCGACATGGCGTTGCTAACTGACCGGACCCGGCAGGGCTGGCTTCCTCTTTTCGTCTTAGGCGCAGGCATGTCGATGATCATCATCGACGCCACGATCGTGAACGTGGCCGTGCCCGCGATCATGGCCGACCTCGGGTTGTCGGCCACCGGCGTCGAATGGGTGAACTCCGTCTACTCGCTGGCCTTCGCCGCCCTGCTCATCCCCCTGGGCCGCACGGGTGACGTACGCGGCAGACGCATGATGTTCACGATCGGGCTGGTGGTGTTCCTGGCCGCCAGCCTGCTGGCCGCGGCGGCGGGCAGCGGCCCGCTGCTGATCGGCGCGCGGGTGCTCCAGGGCGTCGGCGCCTCCATGGTGGTGCCGATGACCCTGGCCATCATCAACGCCCTCTACACGGGCGCCCGCAGAACGGTCGCGTTCGCCGTCTGGGGGTCGATCATCGGCGGCATGGCGGCGCTCGGCCCGCTGGTCGGCGGCTGGGTGGTCACCGGCTTCGGCTGGCGATGGGCGTTCTGGGTGAACCTGCCCATCGGCCTGCTCGTCCTGCTCGGCACGCGCAAGGTGCCCGAGTCGCGGGATCCGCGCGCGGGCCGGGATCCGCGCGCGGGCGGCTGGGACGTGCCGGGTGCGCTGCTGTCGGTGATCGGCATGTCGTCGCTGGTGTTCGGGCTGATCGAGGGGCAGACGTACGGCTGGTTCACCGCTCCGCGCGGCGGACTGTCGCCGATCCCGTTCGCCTTCGTGCTCGCCGTGCTCGCGCTCACCGCGTTCGTGCTGGTCGAGCGGGCCCGCGCGCGGGCCGGGCGGCCGGTCATCCTGGACCTGTCCCTGTTCGCCATCCCCTCCTTCCGGTACGGCGGCGCCGCCGCGATGATCATCACGCTCGGCGAGTTCGGCATGATCCTGGTGCTGCCCCTGTTCCTGCAGGCGGCCATGGGCTTCACCGCCTTCATGACCGGGCTGATCATCGCCTCGCTGGCCGCCGGGACCTTCCTGGCCGGGGGAGTGGTGCCGAAGCTGCCGCTCCAGCCGCGCGTCATCGTCCGGCTGGGGCTCGCGCTGGAGGCGAGCGCCGCGATCGCGCTCGGCCTCGCCGTCTCGCCCGAGCTCGGCCCCTGGACGCTGGTGCCCTGGCTCGTCGTGTACGGCGTCGGCGTCGGCTTCGCCTCGGCCCAGCTCCCCAACGTGATGCTGGCCGGCGTACCCGCTCACCAGTCGGGCGCCGCGTCCGGGCTGCAGAGCACGATCCGCCAGCTCGGCGCCGCCATCGGCATCGCGGTGCTCGGCGCGGTGCTGGTGACCGGGCTGGACGCGGCGATGGCCCGCCACCTGCCCGGCGAGCCCGAGCTCGGACAGGCCGTGCGCGAGAGCGGCGGCGCGGCCATCGCGGCGATCCGGGATCCAGGACAACACGCCGCGGCCGTCGCCGCCGCCGCGGACGCCACCCGCCGGGTCACCTTCGTCACGGGGATCGTGCTGTTCGGCGGCGTCGGGGCGACGCTGCTGCTGCCCGATACTGGGGGCAGACGACGCGAGGAGGAGTGAGTGCCGAGGATCAGCGCGGCCACCGTGGCCGACCACCGGGCCGGGCAGCACGCGGCCCTGCTGGCGGCCGCGATGGAGATCCTGACCGCCGACGGCCCGGCCGGCCTCACGCCCGCCGCCGTCGGGGCGCGGGTGGGCCTGGCCCGCTCCAGCGTCTACCGCTACTTCTCCTCGACCGCCGACATCCTGGCCCAGCTCGTCGAGGACGCGATCCCACGCTGGGCGGCCCGGCTGGAACACGCGGCGGCCACCGGCGGTGGGCTGGAGGAGCGGGTGCGGGCGTTCGGGGCCGTGGCGCTGTCGTTCGTGACGAGCCCCGACTACGCGCTGCTGCGCGCGATCGCCTCGACCGAGCCGCCCAGCGGGTTCCAGGACCGGCTGGACCGGCTCCACGAGACGATGATCATGCCGCTGCACTCCATCCTGGCCGACGCCGGGCACGAGCATCCCGACCTGGTGGCCCACCTCGGATGGAGCATCCTGGGCGAGGGCCAGCGCCAGATCGCCGCGGGCGCCGACGCGGCCCTGGTCACGCGGACCGCACTCGACGTGCTCTGCCGCGCCGTCCAGCCCTGACGGCGAGCGGAGCCGCCAGGTGGTGACGGTTAGGGGAGGTACGCCTTCTTGATTCTGGATCGCTGGAAGGTGTGGCTGGTGTCGCAGTCGTGGCAGTAACCGGCCACCGCGCCCGGCAGCAGCTCCAGATCGTCGAGATAGTGCTCGCGCCGCTGCCACAGGATGACGACCGGCTCGCCCGTCATGGCCGCCATCCGCAGGACCTCGTCGGTCGTGCCGCCCGCCGGCCGGTCGCCGCCCTTGAGGATCGCCTTGGCCGCGGTCTCGGCGTCGATGACCGGGCCGGGGTCGCTCTCGACGGGCAGGCGGCGCGGCTCGGCGCGCTCGGCCCTGATCGTGCCGTCCTGACCCACGCCGACCGGCGCGTGGCCCGTCTGCCGCAGCAGGGCCAGCGTCTCGTCGGGAGGCAGGGCACTGAGCGCGACCGTCGGCGCGATCGGGCGCAGTGCCAGCCGGCGCAGCGCCCTGGTGCCGCACAACTCGGTGATGAGAGCCGGATCGTCGGAGGTCACCACGGACGCCGTGGCGGCCACCCGGATCGCGCCGTGCCTGCGGGCGACGTCCGTGATGAGATAACGCAGCGGCTGGGGCACGGCCTTGGCGCAGACGCGGGCCAGCTCCCCGAGCAGATCCTCCGTCGTCGCGCCCGCGTCGAGGGCCCGGCGCACGCTCGCCTCCGAGAAACGCCACACGCTGGCCCGGTCGCGGGACTCCAGGTCGGCGCAGCCGTTGAGGAACGCGCCCAGCTCCGGAGCCGGCATCCCGGCCACGATCGCGGTCAGGTCGTGCTGCAGGGTGGCGCTCCGTGACGGCTCGGGGAAACGCCCGGCCACGTCGCCGCCGCCGAGCCAGGCGCGGCCCAGCTCGGTCAGCGCGCCGCCCTGGACCAGCCCGAGCAGCTCACCCTCGCGCAGCGCGGCGGCGACGAAGCCGGTGGCGGCCGGCACGCAGTCACGGGTCGACTGGGTCCGCCAGTCGACGGCCGGTCGCAGCCCTTCCGCGTCGGAGCCGAGCCCGGCGGGCAGCGTCTGGAGCACCCGCAGGGTGGCCCGGCGCACGTCACCCGCCGCGCACTCGAACGGGTAGGGCGGCGTCTGCGCCGTCATGTGGTCCGCGCAGCAGCCCACGATCCGGTGGGTCGGCGCGTGCGGCAGCGCGTGCCAGGAGTCGGCCAGTGCCTGCCAGCGGGCGTGCGGCGGCAGGGCCAGCCAGGCGTCGGCCCTGGTGGTGGCGAGCAGCTCCGCGCCCAGCTCGGAGGCGATCAGCTCGGCGCCGAAGGCCAGGTCGAGCCAGAGCACCGCGCCCGGCTCGGGCACGCCGAGCGTCCTGGCCACCCGCTTGAGCTCCCGCGCGCCGACGCCGCTCGCCTTGAGCTCGGTGATGGGCTGCCCGGCGAGCTCGGTCAGCGCCACGACGCGGTCTACGGCGGCCAGCGCGGCGGCTAGCCCGTCGGAGGCGGGAAGCGGTGTCCCCGGCACGTCGGGCTGCCCGGTCAACGCCGGCCGCCAGGCGTCCCCGCGCAGCGCCAGGGCGACCTCCCTGGGCAGCTCGTAGTCCCATCCGGCACGGATGACGAACCCGGCCTTGACCAGTTGCTCGACCCATTCCGTCGAGGTGTTCCAGCCGTCGCGCCCGAAGATCGGCTGACCGGTCGCCATCGACTCCAGCAGGGTGACGGCCGGACGCGGCAGCCGGGCCGCCCGCCCGCGCACGGCCTCGCCGTCGCCCAGGAGCGCCACCGCCTGCGCGATCAGGTCGGACTTGCGGCCCTTCGGCTCGCCGCCCAGCGCCTTGACCATGGACTTCAGCACCTCGGCCGACACCTCGCGCTCGAAGTCGGCCAGCGGCCGGCCCAGCCCGAACGGATGCGCCCACAGGCCCTGCTCGTGCGGCGAGACGACCGTGTCGCCGTCGAGGGTCACCAGGCCCCACGCGGCCAGCGTGCCGATCGCCTCGCCGAGCCGGTCGCCGGGGTCGTGGAGCAGCCCGGCCAGCGCCTCGCGCCCCGCCCGGCCGCCCAGGGCCTGCAGCGCCTGGCTGACCAGGTGGCAGTCGGCGTCGAGGGTGAGCAGCGCGGGGATGGCCAGCTCGGGGGCGGCCAGCAGGCGTTCGAGGAGGTCGAGGGAGGTGACGGCGGCCAGCTCCGGCCTGTGCTGGAAGATGCGGGTGAGTTCGGCGTCCGTACGAGGCACAACGGGACTCTAGCGAGGCCCGCCCGCCATCACCCGCCCGTACGCGGACAGCGAATCCGCGACGGTCGCCATCACCCGCTTGTACGCGGACAGTGAATCCGCGACGCCCGCCGTCACCCGCCCGTAGGCGGACAGCGACTCCGCGGCGGCGGCGTCCCGCCGGTCAGGGGGGCGGCAGTTCGCCTGAGCCGCGGGCGACCAGCTCCACGGGGACCTTGACCCGGCGCGGCGACGGCGAGGGATGGAGCAGCAGGTCCACCGCGCTGCGCGCCAGCCGGGTCACGTCGTAGCGGACCACCGTCACCCCGGGGTTGAACACGTCCGCCAGCGCGAAGTCGTCGAACCCCACGTACGCCGGCCGCTCAGGACGCTCCCTGAGCGCCTGCAGGATGCCGATCGAGGCCCGGTTGTTGGTGGCGAAGAAGGCGGTCGGCGGATCGGGCAGGTCCAGCAGGCGGGTGACCTCGCGGCAGACGCGCCACGGGTCGAACACCCCGCGCACGACCAGCGCGTCGTCGGCCGCCACGCCCGCCGTGGCCAGCGCCGCGAGGTGACCGCGGGCGCGGTCGTGCACCGAGCTCAGCGCGTGGTCGTCGGAGATGAGCGCGATGCGGCGGTGGCCGCGGGCGAGCAGGTGCTCGGTGGCGGCCCGCCCGCCCCACTCGTCGTCGAGCAGCACCACGTCCGCCGCCTCCAGGCCCTGGGGGACGCGGTCCACGAAGACCGTCGTGAGGCTCGCGTGCTCGGCCAGCCAGGCGTGGTCGGCCGCCGAGGGGACGACGATGAGGGAGTCGACGCCGCGGGCGTACATGGACTCGATCAGCATGCGTTCCTTGTCGGCGCTCTCCTCGTAGGAGCCGAACACCACCAGCGCCTCGTGCTCGGCCGCCGCGGCCTCGACGGCGGCGGCGAGGCGGCCGTAGAACTCGTTCGAGATGTTCTCCATCACCAGGCCGAGCGTCAGCATGGTCGCACCCCTGGCCAGGCGGGCGGCGGCCTCGTTGCGGCGGTAGCCGAGCGCGCTGATGGCCGCCTGCACCCGCTGCTGCAGCAGGGCCCGGACGTGCGGCTCCTGGTTGACGACCCGGGAGACGGTCTTGAGGCTCACGCCGGCCTCCCTGGCCACGTCGGCCATGGTCGGCTTGCGCGCGCCGAGGGCCTCGACCGGTGCGGCGGCCCCGTCGGCCGGCAGGCTGCGGCCTTCCCTCGCTGTCATAGTCTGCCCCCATGGATGACGAATGGATCTGTGGCCGATTGGGCGAGGACGAGCCTTGGGTGCTGGGCGCGGTCAACCCGCCGGTGTTCGAGAACTCGCTGTTCACGTTCGCGACGGCGGAGGAGCTGGGCGAGGCGGTCAGGAACGAGGACGAGCGCTACGTCTACTGGCGGGGGACCAACCCGACGGTCGATCTCGCCCAGCGTAAACTCGCCGCGCTGGAGCGGGGGGAGCGGGCGAAGTGTTTCGGGTCGGGCATGGGCGCCATCGCGGCGACCATCTCCTCGCGGGTGTCGGCCGGGGACCACGTGCTGGTGCTCGGCGCGGTCTACGGGCCCACCACGCAGTTCCTGCGCTACCTGGAGAAGTTCGGCGTCACGCATACGCATGTCGGGGACCTCGCGGCGGGTGACAGCGCTATCAGGGCGAGCACCCGCCTACTCTACTTCGAGTCCCCCTCCTACATGGCCTACGCCGTGGTCGACATCGCGGCGGTCGCCGGGTGGGCGCGGGAGCGCGGGCTGGTGACGGTGATGGACAACACCTGGTCCACGCCGTTGTTCCAGAAGCCGCTGACGATGGGCGTCGATCTGGTCGTGCACTCCCTGTCCAAGTACATCGGCGGGCACAGCGACCTGGTCGGCGGCGTCGTGGTGGGCTCGTCGGAGCTGATCAGGCCGCTGGCGCTGACCGAGTACCAGCTCTACGGGGCGGCCATGTCGCCGCACGACGCGGCCAAGGTGATCAAGGGACTGCGCACGCTGCCCGTGCGGATGCCGGCCCACGAGGAGCGGGGGCTGGCCGTGGCGAGGTTCCTGGAGGGGCATCCGGCCGTACGGGCGGTCAACCATCCGGGGTTGCCCTCCCATCCCGGGCACGCGACGGCGGTGCGGCAGATGGCGGGGTTCTCCAGCCTGTTCAGCTTCGTGCTCGACACGGAGTCGCTGGAAGACGTCGCACGTTTTCTCGATAAATTGCGATATTTCAGGATCGGGGTGTCGTGGGGTGGGTTCGAGAGTCTGGTGAACGCGCCGGCCCTGTCCACCGAGGAGAGTGTCCGGGCCACCATGGGCATCCCGCCCGGCCTCGTCCGCCTCTCGGTCGGGCTGGAGAGCGCCGACGCGTTGATCAAGGACCTGGGGCTGGCGCTGGAAGGCATCGCTCGCCGAGCGTGACTGACAGCGCTGTCTGAACACGCGGGAGGCTCATCGTGAGGACTCACCCAGGGGAGCGCGTCTCATCGTGGAGGGCTGCACGGCGGGGGCGGTCAAGGGGTGACTTCATCAAAGGGTGAACGGGATAGCCGACCGCTCATCGCGCTGAACGGACCTTTCATCGCAGTCCATCCCCAACTAATCGCCGGACGGCGGCGGCTCGTCGAACAACCCCTCCGCCCCTCTCCACGGCGGATAGGTTGCGCTCTTACGTTGGGCGTGATCCGCATCACAGTGGAGGTCCCGTGACGACCAGAGAACATGACGCATCGGTCTATGAGCGAGTTCAGGAGAGCAGTGAATTTCAGGAGTTGAAACGGCGTTTCCGCGCCTGGACCTTTCCCATGACCGTGGCGTTCCTCGTGTGGTACCTGCTGTACGTGGTGCTGTCCGGGTGGGCGCGCGACTTCATGGGCATCAAGTTGATCGGCGAGGTCAACGTCGGCCTCGTCTTCGGGTTGCTGCAGTTCGTGTCCACCTTCCTCATCGCGTGGGCCTATGCCAGGCACGCAGAGAAGAAGCTCGACCCGATCGCCGACAAGCTGCGTCACGAGGTTGAGGAGAAGATTCAGTGACCTCGACCACCCTGGGGATGATCCTCTTCCTCACCTTCGTCGCCGCGACCCTGGCGATCACGTTCTGGGCCAGCCGTCAGACCAAGACGGCCGCCGACTACTACGCCGGCGGACGCTCGTTCACCGGCGTGCAGAACGGCCTGGCCATCGGCGGCGACTACATGTCGGCCGCCTCCTTCCTCGGCATCGCGGGCATCATCGCGCTGTCCGGCTACGACGGGTTCCTGTACTCGATCGGGTTCCTGGTGGCGTGGCTGGTCGCCCTGCTGCTGGTGGCCGAGCTGATGCGCAACTCCGGCAAGTTCACCATGGCCGACGTGCTGGCCTTCCGGATGAGCCCCCGCCCGGTCCGCACGGCGGCCGGTGTGTCGACGATCGTCGTCAGCATCTTTTACCTGCTGGCCCAGATGGTGGGCGCGGGCGCGCTGGTCGGCCTGCTGCTCGGCATCACCACCCCGGCCGGCAAGGCGTGGACGATCGTCGGCGTGGGCGCGCTGATGATCGTGTACGTCGTCTTCGGCGGCATGAAGGGCACCACGTGGGTGCAGATCGTCAAGGCCGTGCTGCTGATGAGCGGCGCGGCGCTGGTGACGGTGCTGGTGCTCGGCAAGTTCGGCTTCAACCTGTCGTCGCTGCTCGGCCAGGCCGCCGCCACCAGCGGTCCCAAGGCCAACCCTGGCAGCTTCCTCATCCCCGGGCTGAAGTACGGCACCGAGGCGCAGGGCCTGGCGGGCAAGATCGACCTGATCAGCCTCGGCCTCGCCCTCGTGCTCGGCACGGCCGGACTGCCGCACATCCTCATCCGCTTCTACACCGTCCCCACCGCCAAGGACGCCCGCAAGTCGGTCCTGTGGGGCATCGGCATCATCGGCGTGTTCTACCTGCTCACCCTGGTCCTCGGCTTCGGCGCGGCGGCCCTGGTCGGCAAGGAGGCGATCGTCGCGGGTGACAAGGCGGGCAACACGGCCGCGCCGATGCTGGCCGAACGCATCGGCGAAGAGATCTTCGGCCCGGTCGGCGGCACGATCCTGCTCGCGCTCATCGGCGCCGTCGCCTTCGCCACGATCCTGGCCGTGGTCGCGGGGCTCACCCTCGCCTCCTCCTCCAGCTTCTCCCACGACCTGTACGCGCACGTCTTCAAGCGCGGCAAGGCCAGCGAGCGGCAGGAGGTCGTGGTGGCCCGTCTCTCCGCCCTGGTCATCGGCGCGGTGGCGATCGGCCTGGGCATCCTCGCCCAGGGTCAGAACGTGGCCTTCCTGGTGGCCCTGGCCTTCGCGGTCGCGGCCTCCGGCAACCTGCCCGCGATCCTCTACAGCCTGTTCTGGAAGCGGTTCAACACCGCGGGCGCGGTCGCGGCCATCTACGGCGGTCTCGTCTCGGCCCTGATCCTGGTCATCTTCTCGCCGGTCGTCTCGGCGCCGGCGCCCCCTGCGGGCACCGCGGCGACCGCGCTGATCGTCGGCGTGGACTTCCACTGGTTCCCGCTCAGCAACCCCGGCATCGTCTCGATCCCGCTCGGCTTCCTGTGCGGCTGGCTCGGCACGATCCTCAGCAAGGAGTACAACGCGGCCAAGTACGCCGAGATCGAGGTGCGCTCGCTGACGGGGGTCGGCGCGGAGAAGGCCACCGAGCACTGACCTTCCGAACGGGAGGGCGCCCACTCCCAGGGCGCCCTGCCCCCGAAGGTGCCCCCGCCCCCCGGGGCGCCGCCGGAGGGCCCGGCCTTTCACAGGCCGGGCCCTCCGGTAAGCGCTCAATGTGGGAACGTACCCACATCTCAGATCGGCCCGATCAGCGTGACAGCGAAAAAGTCGGCACGGAGATCCCCTTGACCTGGTTTGTCTCGTGTGGGAACGATGCCAGATACAATTACCTTTTGTGACCACAGACATGACCGAAGTTTTCCCCGGGATCTTCCGCATCGAAGACACCTGTCACGTCTACGTGATCACGGCCCCGGCCGAGCCGGGCGCGGAGCGCACGGGCATCGCGATCGACTTCGGCTCCGGCCGCGTGCTCGACCTGCTGGGCGAGATCGGCGTCGACCGCCTCACCGACGTCCTGATGACCCACCACCACCGCGACCAGGCCCAGGGGCTGGCGCGCGCCGTCGAGGCGGGCGTCGCCGTGCACGTGCCGCCGGTCGAGCGCGACCTGTTCGACAAGGTCGGCGAGATGTGGGCGGGCCGGCAACTCGGCAATGACTACGACCTGCGCGACGACCGCTTCTCCCTGCTGGAGCCGGTGCCCGTGACCGGCGTCGTCCCGGAATACCGCACGGCCCGTTACGGCGGGGTGGACGTGCGCGTCCTGCCCACTCCCGGCCACACCCCCGGCTCGGTCACCTACGTGGTGGGCGGGGTGGCGTTCACCGGTGACCTCATCTACGCCCCCGGCAAGGTGTGGTCGCTGGCCGCCTCCCAGTGGTCGTACTCCGAGAACGAGGGCCCCGCCATGGTGGTCCTGAGCTGCGAGCTGCTCCTGCGGGAGCCGCTCGACGCCCTGCTGCCGTCGCACGGCGAGCCGATGACCGACCCGGGCGCGGCCCTCGGCGCGCTGTCCGAGGCCATGCGGCGTTACGTCGACTTCCGCCGCCCACACCCGTGGGACCTGCGCGGCCTGCTGGCCGACCCGTTCGTCCAGGTGACCCCCCACCTGCTCATGAACAAGAGCAGCCAGTCCTACAGCTACGTGCTGCTGTCGGAGTCGGGCGCCGCCATGATCTTCGACTTCGGTTACGACATGAGCACCGGCCTGGTCAAGAGCACCGCGCGTGAGGCCCGCCGCCCCTGGCTGGCCTCCCTGCCCGCGCTGCGCGAGCGCCACGGTGTCACCAGCGTCGAGGTCGCCATGCCCACCCACTACCACGACGACCACGTGGCGGGCATGCCGCTGCTGCGCGACGTCGAGGGCACCGAGATCTGGGCGCCTGCCCACATCGCCCCCATCCTGGCCGCGCCGCTCCACCACGACCTGCCGTGCCAGTGGTTCGACCCGATCCCCGCCGACCGGGTGCTCGCGCTGGGGGAGACGGTCCGCTGGCGCGAATACGAGATCACGGTGCACGACCTGCCGGGACACACGCGGTACGCGGCGGCGTACGCGTTCGAGGTGGACGGGCACCGGGTGCTGGTCACCGGCGACCAGCAGGACACCATGGGCATTCCGGGCGAGCGCCAGGAGATCCTGAATTTTCAGTACAAGAACCGGTTCCGGATCGAGGACTACCGCAGGAGCGCCGCGCTCTACCGGCGCCTGCGCCCCGACCTCATGGTCAGCGGCCACTGGCGCCCCCGCTGGGTGGACGACGACTACCTGCGCATGCTCACCGAGCGCGGTGAGGAGCTGGTCGCGCTGCACCACGACCTGCTGCCGCCGGCCGACCTCGATCTCGGGGCGGACGGTGTGCTCTGCCGGCTGACCCCTTACCTTTCGAGCGTCCCGGCGGGCGGCGAGATCGTGCTGACCGCCACCGTGCGCAATCCGTGGCCCGGCAAGGCCGTGGCGACCATCGAGCCCGTCGTTCCGCCAGGCTGGCGGCGGGAGCCGGGATCCACCACGCTCAGGCTGGCCGGCGGGGCCGTGGAGCAGGTGCGTCTCCGTCTCGGCGCCGACCTCGTGCCAAGGCGCCGGGTTCGCCTCGCCGTCGACCTGACCATCGGCGGCCTGCGCCTCGGGCAGCACGCCGAGGCGCTGGTCGACGTCGTCCCGGAAGGGACTCGATGACCACCCCGAGCCGTTCCCGGCGGCCCACGATCAAGGATGTGGCGGAGGCCACCGGCGTCTCACGGTCGACCGTCTCCCGCGCGCTGACCGGGCGCGGCTACGCGGCCGGCGACGTACGCGAGCGCGTCCTGCGAGCCGCCGCCGAGCTCGGGTACGTCCCCGACGTGCTGGCTCGCACGCTCAAGCAGCAGGTCAGCAGGTCCATCGGGGTCCTGGTGAGCGATCTGCGCAGCCCGTTCTACGCGGAGCTGGCGGCCGGGGCCGGCGGCGAGGCCCGCGAGCGGGGCTACACGATGGTGCTGGCCGATACGAGCCGCTCGGCCGAGACGGAGCGGGAGGCCGCCGAGGCGCTGGTCGCCCTGCGGGTGGCCGGGGTGATCGTGACGCCCGATTCGCCGGAGGTGTCCTCCTACCTGTCCGCCCACGGCATCCCGGTCGTCGAGGTCGGCCGCCAGTTCGCCGCCGGCTCGGCCGACGGCGTGGTGACCGGCAACCGCGTCGGCGCCCGCGCGGCCACCGCCCACCTGGTCGGGCTCGGGCACCGCAGGATCGCGCTGTTCGCCGGCGAGACCGACAGGACCACCGGCTACGAGCGCTACCAGGGCTACCTGGAGGCGCTCTCGAAGGGCGGCATCACGGTCGATCCCGGCCTGGTCGTCACGCCGGGCCGGGACGTCGCCGGCGTGCGGCGCCGGGCTCTCGACCTGTTGCGCGGCCCCGACCGGCCGACCGCCGTCTTCGCCGCCGGCGACGTGCTCGCCGAAGGGGTCTGGCGGGCGATCGGCGAGCTGGGGCTGTCGGTGCCCGGCGACATCAGCCTGGTCGCCTTCGGCGACGCGCCCTGGATGAGCCTGGTCTCGCCCGCGGTCAGCGCGGTCGCGCAGGACGCCGTCCACCTGGGCGCGACGGCCGTGCGCAGGCTGGACGAGCGGATCGGCAGGCCGGCGGCCGACTCGGTGACCACCGTGCTCGGCGTGCGTCTCGTCGTCCGGGAGTCCACCGCACCGCTAGCGGCGCGCGACCCGGAGGCTGAGCAGATAGAGCAGGGCGCCCACCGCCAGTGACGCCAGCGCGATCCCGCCGACCAGCCAGAACCACGTCCCGTACGCGATCTCGGCGCCCAGCACCGTGATCGCGCCCGCGTTGTTGGAGATCAGCGGCGTCCACGAGCCCGACAGGGTGGCCACCACCCCGACGAGCGAGGCCAGCGCGCCGACGATGGACGCCACCCAGAACACCGCGGGCGAGGCCAGCCTCCGCGCCTCGAACTGGCTGCGGTAGCGCCGCAGGATGATCAGCACGTCCACGAAGAGCACCACGATCGACAGGCACCAGATCACCGTGACCGCCGCCTGCAGGACGCTGTAGACCTGGGTCTGCGCGTCGGCGGGCCGCGCCGCCGTGAACGGCACCACCACGAAGGCCACCACCGTGAACAGCCCGGCCAGCACCGTCTGGATCCAGACCGCCACGTCGGGCACCTTCTGCGCGTTCACGTGGCTGACCGCCTTCGGCAGCCTCCGGTCCAGCCCTGAGACGAAGATCAGCCGGGCGAAGGAGTAGTCGTAGACGACGGTGATGATGAAGAACATCGCCGCCAGCACCAGCGCCACCAGCTTGCCCGCCCACTCGCCCAGCCCGACGCTCACCGCCTGCGCCACGGCCGTGATCCCCGCGGCCTGCTCGGCGGGCACCGACACCATCACCCCCCAGGTCACGATCAGGTAGGCGATCATGACGGCCAGCGACCCCCACAGCAGGTAGTGGGTCACGGCCCGCTCGTGCCTGATCTCCACCCCCATGTTCAGCGGCACCTCGACGCCCAGCAGCGCCAGCACGGCCAGCCCGAAGAAGCTCCAGTTGGCGAAGTTCAGCCCGTTCGCGGACGACGGGTCCCACGCGGCGAAGTCCAGCGGGTCGGTGGCGGGCGGGTTGCCGCCGGCCAGGTGGACGATCCCGGCCGCGAACATGAGCAGGATCGCCAGCCCGTAGGCCAGGAAGACCACGTTCACCACGTTCTGCGTCAGCCGGAAGCGCAACACGGCCAGCACCGCCGCCAGCACGAGGATCACCACGATCATCGTGCCCTGCGCCTGCACCGTCAGCCCGCCGATGGAGGGGAAGACGACCCCCAGGAACGAGATCGTCAGCGTGCCCGTCGCGACCATCACCAGCACGCCCGGCCACCACGCGCAGAACCCGGCGAAGAACCCCCAGAACGGGCCGAACGCCTTGGTCGTCCACAGGTAGATCGATCCCTCGCCGGGGAACATGACGCCGAGCTGCCCGGTGACGATCGCGCACGGGACGAGGAAGAGCGCGAACGCGATGATCCACCAGCCGAAGGCGGCGGGCCCGGCGCTCTGGATGACGGCGGCGTTCGTGATGAACAGGACGACGGCCACGAAGATGGCCACCATGTCGAAGGTGGTCAGCACCCGCGGCAGGATGCCGCCGGCCACCCGCTCGGACAGAAGCTCGTTCTCGGTCATGGGCCCACCTCCCCCTGCCAAGGTCCGCCGCGCTCAGGCCGTCGTCAAGCGGGCTCCGGCGCCGCCGGAGAACGTCCTCGGCTACCTTGCCCTCTTCGTGGCATGGGCCGGTAGGAGGCGCGCCGCCAGCAGCGCGAGCCAGGCGAATGCGGTGGTCACCGCCACCCGCTGGAAGAGCCCGCCGTAGGCGACCAGCGGCGCCACCTGGCTGAACGCGCTCGACGCCAGCACGAACCCGGCCGTGAACACCACCGCGCTGACGGCCGAGTAGACGGCCCACCCGCGCTCCCGCGTCCGCACGAAGCGCACCGCGAACACGGCACAGACCACGGGCAGCGCCACGAACCCCGGCAGCGAGAGCAGATCGTGCAGCGCCGCGTGCAGGCTTCCGTACGCCGGCAACAGGTCGGGCGTCCCCGGCGGATAGCCGCTCACCGGGTCGGTGGTGAACACGCCCGCGCAGATCAGCATGACCCCCCAGACCCCCACCAGGATCGGCCCCCAGAGCGACCCCCTGACCTGTCCGGAGCCTTCGAGCGCCCGCCGCAGCCCGGCGGCGAGCGCGATGAACAGCACGCCCGCGACGATGAAGTTGACCGTCTGGACCCATCCGCCGGCACCGAGCGCGAGTGAGCTGACCGGGTGCCGCAACCAGTCGTAGTCCGGCCGCACGGCCCCTTGGACGAGGAACAGGATGACGAACAGCGGCCCGGCGACCACTCCGCAGAGGAGTAACAGCGCGGTCGTCCGGTCGCCGGTGTGTGTGTTGGTTCGCATGCTTGTCAAGCTAGCCTGACAGGAGCGGACCTGTCAATCCAGCCTGACAAACGGTGGGCCGGCTCTCCGCCGAACGCCGTGGGGGCGCCGCGCGGATGCGCGACGCCCCCACGGGGTGTACGGGTCTAGCTGCCGACCGGTTCGGCGCGGAGCCGGGCCGAGTGCTTGACCAGGGCGATCAGCACCTCCCGGCTGGACTCGCGCTTGCGGGCGTCGCACATGATGATCGGGATCGACGGGTTGAGCTGGAGCGCGAGGCGCACCTCGTCCAGATCGAACGTGGCCGACCCCTCGAAGCAGTTGACCGCCACCACGAACGGCGTCCCGCGCCGCTCGAAGTAGTCGACCGACGGAAAGCAGTCCGCCAGCCGCCGCGTGTCCGCCAGGATGACGGCGCCCAGCGAGCCCTCGGCCAGCTCGTCCCAGACGAACCAGAACCGCTCCTGCCCAGGCGTGCCGAACAGGTAGAGGACGTAGTCCTCGCCGAGCGTGATCCGGCCGAAGTCCATGGCCACGGTCGTGGTGCGTTTGGCCTCCACCGAGGTGAGGTCGTCCACGCCGATCCCGCGGTCGGTCAGGATCTCCTCGGTGCGCAGCGGCCTGGTCTCGGAGACCGCGCCCACCATCGTCGTCTTGCCCGCGCCGAAGCCGCCGGCGACCAGGATCTTGATCGCCGTCGGCAGGCGGGGGCGCTCAGAGCGACCGAAGGCCATCGAGCACCGCCCTGTACAGCTTCATGTCGTGCATGTCCACCTCGGATCGTGGTTCCTGGGCAGAGACGAGTTCGCGGTCGAAGAGGTCGCCGAGCAGCACCCGGATCGTGCCGGCCGGCAGATCCAGGTAGGCGGCGATCTCGGCGACGGACTTGGGTTCGCGGCAGAGCTGAAGGATCCGCAGATGCTCCGGGTCCAGCCCGGCGTCCGGGCCCGGTGGCGGGCCCACCGCCAGCGCCATGGAGATCAGGTCGAACTTGCCGTGCGCGGGCTGCGTACGGCCACGGGTCACCACATAGGGCCGGACGATCTCCGGATCCACCCAGTGCTCGTCGGCGGGCTCGCCGGGGCCCGGCTCCGGGCCCCTTGCCGGGGGGCCTCCGTCCAGGCCTCTCACCGGTCGCTCCGCGCGGCGGCCTCGGCGTTGCGGGCGCCCGAGGTGAGGTACTGGCCCACCCGGGCGACCATCATCGCCATCTCGTACGCGATCAGCCCGATGTCGGCGTTCTGCGCGCAGAGCACGGCCAGGCAGGCCCGCTCACCGGCGGTGGTCACGATGAGGAACTGGTTGCGCCACTCGACGACGGTCTGTCGCACCGGTCCGGCGCTGATGTGCTCGGAGACACCCTTGGCCAGGCTCTGCAGCCCGGAGGCGACGGCGGACAGATGCTCGCCGTCGGTCCGCTGCAACGCGGCCGACGAGGCCATCAGCAGGCCGTCGGAGGACAGCACGATGGCGTGGTCGGCCTCCTTGATGCGGCCGACGAGGTCGTCGAGCAGCCAGTTGAGGTCCGTGCCCGAGGTGGGGGTCATGACTCACCTTCCGGCTGCTCGTCCATCATCTCGGCCGCCCGCGAACGGCCGAGGCGGGTGCCTGACTGCAAAGATCCCATCATCGCGCGGATCTCCTCCGGCGAGCGCTCGTCATCGTCCTCCTCGAAGTCGGGCTGCGTGGGCGTGTCGTCACGCAGGGCCGCCGCCAGGTTGGCCTGGGGCACCCGGAGTGGCAGCCCTGACGGCGTGAATGCGGTCACAGGTTGCGGCTCCGGTTCTTCCGCCGGCGGTTGCGACAGTGGTTGTGACAATGGTTGCGACAACGGTTGCGACAGTGGTCGTTCTGGCAGGGGGGCCGGGTCGTCCACCGGTGCGGGGGCGGTGGCGAGCGGGCGCGCCGGAGCCTGCGCCGGCACCTGCGGTGCGGACCGGCGGGCCGAGTTGAGCGTGCGCACGTTCTCCGCCGTGGCCGGCCGCGTCGCCGTCGCCGTCGCGGCCGCCGAGGCCCGGCGCGGCAGCCGTTCCCCGCTCCCGCGCTCCTGCGGATCCGGCGTGGGGTCGAGCTGGACGAGCTCCTGCGGCAGCAGCACCACGACCGTGGTCCCGCCGTACGGGGACGCCTTGAGCACCACCTGGATGTCGTGCCGCCTGGCGAGCTGGCTGACGACGTAGAGGCCCAGGCGGGCGGTGCCGGTGATGCGGAACTCGGGCGGGTCGGCGATGCGCTCGTTCGCCGACTCCAGGTCCTCGGCCTTCATGCCCAGGCCCCGGTCCTCGATCTCGATGACGTACCCGTTGGCCACGAGCTGGCCGCTGACCTGCACGTTCGTGTAGGGCGGCGAGAACGACACGGCGTTCTCGATCAGCTCGGCGAGCAGGTGGATGACGTCACCGACGGCACGGCCGAGCAGCACGACGTCGCCCATCGGCAGGAGCGTGACGCGGGTGTAGTCCTCGACCTCGGCCAGCGCGCCGCGGACGACGTCCACCATCGGGACGGAGCGCCGCCAGGTTCGGGCGGGGGAGGAGCCGGACAGGACGATGAGGTTCTCGGCGTTGCGCCGCATGCGGATGGCGAGGTGGTCGAGCCGGAAGAGCTCCTTCAGCTCCTCGGGGTCGGCCTCGCGGCGCTCCATGACGTCGAGCACGGTGAGCTGCCGGTGGACCAGGCCCTGGGTCCTGCGGGCCAGGCTGAGCAGGATGTCGCGGATGCTGCGGCGCAGCTCCGCCTGCTCGGCGGCCACGCCGACGGCGGTGCGCTGGACGGCGTTGAACGCCTGGCCCACCTGGCCGATCTCGTCGTCGCCGAAGTCCAGCGCCGGCGCCTCCTTGGCCAGGTCGACCTCCTCGCCGCGGCCGATGCGGTCGACGATGCCGGGCAGCCGGTCGTCCGACAACTCGTGGGCGGCGTCGCGCAGCTTCTGGAGCTGGGCGAACAGCGAGCGGGCCGTGGTGATGGACAGGACGATCGAGGCGATGACCGCGAAGAGTCCGAGACCACCGGCCAGGATCAGCCGGATGACCACATTGACCGCGACCGGAACGGCCCGGTCCACCAGGCGGTCGCCGCCGCTGATCACCAGGGTGTTCAGATCGGCCAGGGCGCGGTCGACCGTCACCTTCCACTGCTCGGGGGCGAACGGCAGGCTGCCCAGGCTGGGGTCCTGCTCGGAGACCTGCGCTTCCAGGCTCCTGAGGCGGGTGAACGACTGGCCGTTGACCAGCTTGTCGTAGGCGCTCTTCTCCGAGGCGGGGAGGTCGACCCCGGCCTGTTCGGCGATGACCCGCCAGGCACCCACGGTCCGCGTGAACTGCGCGTGTTCCGCCGTGGTCAGCTGCCCCTCGGCGAACACGCCGGCGAGCAGCGCGTCCTCCCTGGTGATCATCTCGCGTGCCCGGCTCAGGGACATGAGCGTGCGGATGTCCTTGGCGAGCGTCTTGTCATCGAGGGTCGCCACCGAACCGTAGAGGCCGTAGACCGAGTCGATGATGTCGCCGTAGGCGGCCGTCGCCTGCAGCCGGCCCATCCGGCTCGTGTCGATGGCCTGCCGGGTCTGCTTGAGGGTGCCGAGCCGCCGGAGAGTGTCGGACAGCCGCTTGGCCCCCTCGTCGTCCGTCGCCAGATCGACCAGGCTCCCGCTGGACGCCTCTTCGAAGGCGGCGAGCATGCGGTCGGTCTGCTTGCGCTGGCTCTGCAGGTCCGTGCGGGAGCGGGGCGCCGGGTTGCTCAGCTTGACGGCCGAGGCGCGGCGTTCCTTCTGCAGCTCCACCAGCAGCGGCTCGCTGGGGGCGACGATGCTCGAGTCGACCTGGGTGACCCAGAGCAGGTTGACGCCCTCGCGAAGGGTGACCCACGCAGCGAAGGTCCACAGCGCCGCGAGCGAGACCAGCAGTGCCGTGACTTTGGTCCGCAGTCGTGTATTGCGGAAACCCATTATACCTACCCTGTGAAAAGTCATTTCGTGTGCTGACCACCAGGTCATGCGGTGGCATACCGGCGCTGTCGATCAAGGACCATAGCGCACGGTCAAACCGCTCTCAAGCAACAGTAATCACTTTGCTAGCAAATATCCCGGTTTTTGACAACATTAGTCAAATAGGCGCAGAATAGATATCCTGCCTAAGTGCACGACCCAGCCCCCTCCGAGTACTTCAGCATCACTAATGACGTCGCCGATCGCCTGCTTCGGGGATCGCACCAGCTCGCCGGCGTCCCCGAGGGGGACCGGAGCCTCGTGCTCCGGGCCGCGCTCGACGCGGTGCCCGAAGCGGCCGGCCTGATCGGTCCCACCGCCGGCCTGTTCGCCGACGGCGACAGCTCCGCCAGTCGGTTGTCCTTCAGTTGCCTGTCGGCCGCGGCGACCTTCCCGCACGCGCGGCGGGATCAGATCGCCGATCTCGGGGCACTGACCGCGATCTTGTTCGGCATCGATGACATTACCGACAACATCGCAGGACAGTGGTCTCGTCACGACATATCCGCGTTTTTCGGACAGCTTGGCGCGATCGTCTCCGGCGAGCCGGCCCAGCCGAGCGCCCCCGGCCCGGCAGGACAGGCCCTGCGCGCCTGGCAGGTGTGGTGCGCCCGCTTCCGCGAGCACGCCGGCGCCGCGGTGCACGCCCAGACCCTGCGCGAACAGCTCGAACTCGCCGGCGCCGCCATGATCAGGGAAGGCGTCTGGTCGGCGGGCGGCGAGCCCTGGCCGGCGTACGAGGACTATGTGACCAACGGCGCTCTCACGATCCTCTACCCCACCTGGTGGGCCGCCGCCCTGGCGATCTGCGGTCCGGCGCCCGCCGATGCCGGGCACTGGAGATCGTCCGCGCGGGTCACCGCGCTGGGCGCGGCGTGCATGCGGCTCGCCAACGACATCAGGACGTTCGAGCGGGAGCGGAGCGAGGGCAAGCCGAGCTCCGTGCTCATCCTGGAGCGTGCGGGACTGGCCACCGAGGCGGCGGTCGAGCGGGTCCACGCGCACTTCGCCGAGCTCGACGCGGAGTTCCTGGCGGCCCTCACGGAGGTGCCGGAACCGCTGGCGGGCATCGCCGAAGGGCAGCGCAGGAACGTCGCGTTCAACGGTGGCTGGTATATGGCCAGGGACACGCATGCGTACACCGTTCGGGAGCTGACCAGGGACGTGGGCACGTACGTGGACTAGGACGGCGCATCGGCCGGCCGGTGGCGTTCGAGCGTTCGCCGGGCGAGATGCGACGCGGCGAGCACCGCGGCGCGCGTCACGGCGAGCGGCACGTACAGATCCTTGTCGTGCCAGAGCGGAGGATGCGCCGCGCCGGCTGAGCGCGTCAGGTACGACTGGCCGGCGGCCACGGCGCGCAGGCGGCGCGCATCCGGCTCGCCGGCGGCCAGCAGGATCTGCATCGCGTACGCGGTCTCCTCCGCGGTGCCCTCCCAGCGGCCCCAGGAGCCGTCCGGCCGCTGGGTGCCCAGCACCCACGCGGCCGCCGCGCGCACCGGCTCGGCCGACACCTGCCCGCCGAAGGACTGGAGCGCCAGGGCGCAACTCGCGGTGGCGTAGTAAGGGGAGGCGTGCCACCTGTCCGCCCAGGCGCCGTCCGGACGTTGCCGGTCACGGATCCAGGCGGCCACGTCGGCCATGATCTGCCCGTAGCGCGGCGCGGCGGCGGGCACGCAGGCCACGTACTGGCCCAGCGCGTCCAGCACGTGCGCGTTGACGCTGACCGAGGCGCCCTGCTCGGCCGGCCAGGTGGAGAAATGGCTGCCGAAGCGGAAGCTCAACAGGCTGCCGGGCTCGCACGGCGCGCCCAGCAACGCCAGCGCGTACAGCGCCACGGAGGTCGTGTCGGCGTCGGCGGGCAGCCCCGGCCCCGCGGCCGCGCCGCCGGGCCCGATCGCCGTCCTCAGGTCCGCCACCATCTCCGGCGGCACCTTGACGGGCACGCCCGCGCGCACCAGCCAGCTGAGCACCCAGCCCCGCTCGAACACGGTGATGGGCAGCCCGACCGGCACCGGCCCGCCGTAGAGCCGGACGACCGCCTCCAGGTGGTCACGGGCCGAACGCCCGGTGTCATCGGTGTCCCGGCCGCCCAGCCAGGCGGCGGTGGCGGCAGGGGACGCCCCCACGGTTCCGATGGCCGCCGGGCGGGCGGTGGACACCTGGCCGGCCTCGTCGCCGGCGATCTCCAAGGCGTGCAGCAGCTTCTCCGGGATCTCGGCGCCTGAGCCGATCAACGACGTGACCCGGTGCAGGCGGTCGTAGCTCATCCTCTCGGGCAGCGGCAGCGGCGCGTGCCCGGTCAGCCGCTCGATGTGCCGGTTGATGAGGGCCACGAGCGAGGGCACGATGTGCTCGATCGCCGGCATGTCCGGCAGCTCGATCCGCCTGCCCAGCAGGACGGCCAACCGGCCCAGGCCGCGGTCCGCCACCCGGGCGAGGTGCCCGAGGTCGATGCCCCTGTCCGCGCGCGCCACCGCGGCCAGGATCGCCTCGGTGGCGCTCAGGGTCGGCACGAGGTCGTATCCGTCGGGAGCGCCCCAGGCCCCGTCCTGGCGCTGGGCGCCGGTCAGGTAGTCGAGCCGTTCCCGGTGGCCCACCAGCCAGGGGGCCAGTGAGACCAGCCGGCCGGTCTCGTAGACCGACGTCGACACCTGTCCCCATGGCCTGAGCATCAGGCTGTCGATCAGCTCTCCCGCGGAGGTGGCGGCGTCCGCCGCCGTGTCGCCGGTGACGCTCACGTCCGACGGCTCCGCTCGATCGGCAGCAGGCGCAGCATGATCTGCTGTTTCGGCCGCGCCGACGCTCCCGGCAGCGCGGTGAGCCGTTGCGGGTTGGCCACCACCAGCCGGTACTTGCTCAGCAGGGTGGCGATCACCAGCGGCGCCTCCATGCGGAACA
Organism: Nonomuraea sp. NPDC002799; assembly: GCF_053592075.1. Classification (NCBI taxonomy): domain Bacteria; kingdom Bacillati; phylum Actinomycetota; class Actinomycetes; order Streptosporangiales; family Streptosporangiaceae; genus Nonomuraea; species Nonomuraea sp. NPDC002799. The sequence goes on along the minus strand of NZ_JBSFVA010000010.1, from coordinate 48,936 downwards.
GGTTCTGACCGAGGCAGGAGTGCGGGCCCGCGCCGAAGGGGAAGAACGCGTAACGGTGCCGGCGCTGGGCGCCCTCGTCGGCCCAGCGGTCAGGGTCGAACTCCAGCGGCCGCTCCCAGAACTCCGGGAGCCGGTGGGTGGTGTACGGGCTGATCAGCACCTGCGCGCCGGCCTTGATCCGGACGCCGCCGATCTCCGTGTCCGTCACCGCCTGCCGGGGGATGAGCCAGCCGGCCGGATAGAGCCGTAAGAGCTCTTGCAGGACCATGTGCAGATAGGTGAGCCGAGGCACGTGCTCCGGCCGCGCCGGGCCGTCGCCCACCACGCGGTCGATCTCTTCGTGGAGCCGCGCGCTGACGTCGGGATGGTCGTGCAGCACGGCCCACAACCAGGTCAGCGACATCGCCGTGGTCTCGGTGGCGGTGGCGTACATGCTCACCAGGTCGTCGCGGACCTGCCGCAGGGCCGCTTCGCCGCTGCCCTGTTCGAGCCTGGCCGTGAGGATCGCCGAGATCAGGTCGGATCTCTCGCCGCTGGGACCCTCCTGGCGCGCCCGCTCGATGACGGGATAGACGATCTCGTCGATGTTTCGCGTGGCCGTCAGGTACGCCCGGTCACCGGGGACCCTGATGGAGTACGGCATGAAGGGGAGGAGCAGCCGGAAGGCGATCGAGGTGGCGCAGACGGCGAACTCGGGCGCCAGCCGCTCGGCCATGGCCCGTGAGATCCGGCCGCCGAAGAGGACCTTGACGACGGCCTCATTGATGATCGCGGTCATCTGGTCGGCGCCGTCGAACGGCAACCCGGTCCGCGCGTGGTCGTCGAGCTCCCGGACGCGCTCGGTGATGGCGTCGGCCATGCCGTCGGACAGGGAGGCGGTGAACCTCGGGGTGAACAGCGGCTGGAGGATCTTCCTGGCGGACGTCCAATCCTCGCCCTCGCTCAGGATGCCCTTGCCGGTCACCCGCCGTACCGGGCGCCAGAACATGCCCTCGCGCCGGAAGTTGGTCCAGTCCGCCGTGAGAACCTGCTGGACGTGATCGGGGTGTGAGACCAGGTAAGGGCGGAAAGGGCCGAGGCTGACCCGGACGACCTGGCCCGCGGCTTCGGTGCCCATTTTGGCCAGCTCGTCGACCGGGTCTTTCATGAGCCGGGGTAGGGCTCGGTGAAAGGGGACGACGTGGGGGGTGGTCACGGAGGGTCCCGTGGCGTGCTGGGTGCGGCCGGTCGCCATGCGTGCCTCCTTCGCTGCGTACGGTGTCCGTCTCACATCACGGACGTTCCCTGACAAATGTCAAACGATGAGTGGAGTATCACATGCTTATGCATGTAGGTTCAAGATCGTACCCGGGTAGGAGCGCCTGTTGACTTTCAGCCACCCCTTGGCCGGCGGTGCGGTGATCCGCTGCCGGGACCTGCTCGAACCCGCACTGCGGGACGCCGTTTCGGTCCTGCATCCGTGGGGCGCCAGAATGGCCGCATTCGCCCTGGGCTGGTCGGACGCGGACGGCAGACCGCACAGCGGCGACGGCGGCAAGGGCGTGCGGCCGGCCGTCGCCATGCTCGCCGCCGAGGCCGTCGGCGCCACCGCCGAGTCGGCGCTGCCGGCGGCGGTGGCGGTGGAGCTCGTGCACGCGTTCTCCCTCGCGCACGACGACATCATCGACCACGACGAGCAGCGCAGGCACCGCGAGGCGCTGTGGAAGGCGTACGGCGTCGGGCCCGCGCTGCTGGCCGGGGACGCGCTGCTGGCCCTGGCCGTCAGCCGGCTCGCGGGGCGGCCGGAGGCCATGCCCTACCTGTCGGCGGCCCTCGTCGAGCTCGTCCAAGGACAGACCGCCGACCTGGCCTTCGAGAACCGGCCCTGGCACGGGCCCCACCAGGTCGCCGCCGACGAGTACGCGGAGATGGCGGCCGGCAAGACGGGCGGCTTGCTGGGCGCCGCCGCGGCGGCCGGCGTGGCCCTCGGCGGGGCTCCCGAGCTGGGGGATCGTATGTGGGGGATGGGACGGGATCTCGGGGTGGCGTTCCAGATCGTGGACGACATGCTCGGGATATGGGGCGATCCGGTCGTCACGGGCAAGCCCGTGCACAACGACCTGCGGAGAGAGAAGAAAACCTTTCCCGTCCTCGCCGCTCTGGGCTCCGGCGGGGCCGCCGCCCGCGAGCTGTCGGCCCTGTTGTCGGCCGGGGTCACCGACGAGGACTCCGTGCGGGAGGCCGCCCGGCTCGTGGAGGAGGCGGGCGGTCGCGCGGCGGCTCAGGCCCTGGCCGATCGGTACGTCTCTTCGGCCCTGGCAGTCGTGGACGAATGCCTGCCGGAGGCGGCGGCGTTGCGCGCGGTCTGCGCTTCCCTGGTCGACCGCGTCAACTGACGGGCCCTAAGTGACAGGCCCAGACGGACGGGCCCCGAGTGACGGACCCTGGGTGACGGGTCAGGGACGGGAGGCCGTGCCCAGGAGGGCCAGGTCGTCGGCGCTCAGCGTGAGCGAGGCCGCGGCCAGCAGCGGCCCGAGCTGGTCGACGTTGCGGGCACTGGCGATCGGCGCGGCGACGGTCGGCTGGGCGGCGACCCAGGCCAGCGCCACCGAGGCCGGCGCCACCTCGCGCTCGGCCGCCACCTGGGCCAGCGCCTCCAGCGTCCGGCGCCCGTGCGCCGTCTCCAGATACTCGGCCGCCTTCCCCGCCCGCGGCGAGTCGACGGTCGCACCGGGCGCGTACTTGCCGGTCAGGAAGCCGCGCGCCAGCCCGAAGTACGGCGTGCTGGACAGCCCCTCCCCGGCCACCACGTCCCGGAGCTCCGCCTCGTAGGCGCGCTCGACCAGGTTGTACGGCTGCTGCAACGCCACGTAGCGGACCAGCCCCTCCTCGTCGGAGATCTTGAGGGCCTCCGACAGGCGCGGCGCGGCATAGTTGGACGCCCCGACATAGCGGACCTTGCCCTCGCGCACCAGCGCGTCGAAGGCGCCCAGCGACTCCACCAGCGGCGTGTCGTGATCGTCGGCGTGCGCCCAGTAGAGGTCGATGTAGTCGGTACGGAGGCGGCGCAGCGAGTCCTCGACGGCCGTGCGGATGGTCGCGGGCGCGAGCCCCTTGAGCCCTTCCAGCATGCCGACCTTGGTGGCGAGCACGATGGAGTCACGGTTACGACGCTCGGCCATCCACTCGCCGATGATCGACTCGGAGGTCGACTCGCCGGTCGCCCAGTACGGGTAGACGTCGGCCGTGTCGAGGAAGTTGCCGCCGCCCTCGACGTAGGCGTCCAGGACCGCGAACGAGGTCTCCTTGTCGGCTGTCCAGCCGAAAACGTTGGTGCCGAGCGATATGGGGGAAACGGACAGGGCCGTGGTGCTGATCGATCTCATACGGCTATTATCCGCGGACCGACAAGGAGGCTTCATGCCGCCCCGATTACGCGGTTGCCTGGTCGTCGCCGGTGGCCTGCTCCTGCTCGCCGTAGCCGTGGTGCTCATCGACCCCGGGGAGCTGGTCAAGCCGAAACCCCGTGCCGCAGAGACCGGAACCCCGGCGGAGGTCGTGGCGGAGCATCGGCTCGACGAGCGCCGGATGGAGCTGACGATCAGGTCGGAGGCGCTCGGCGACACCACGAAGGTGCGCCTGCTGCTGCCCGAGGGCTGGGAGTCGCGTACGGACTGGCCGGTGTTGTGGTTGCTGCACGGCGGCCTCGACACCTACACCTCGTGGACCGCCAAGACCGACGCCGAGGCGCTCACCCGCGGCACCGGCGTCCTGGTCGTGATGCCGGACGGCGGCAGATGCGGCAGCTACTCCGACTGGTGGAACGGCGGCGACGGCGGCCCCCCGCGCTGGGAGACCTACCATCTCAAGGAGCTGCTGCCGCTGCTCGAAGCCCGTTACCGGGCCGGCCCAGAGCGGGCCGTCGCGGGTTACTCGATGGGCGGGCAGGGCGCCATGCTGTACGCGGCGAAGGGCCGGTTCAAGGCGGCGGCCTCCTTCAGCGGCGCCGTGCACATCCTCGCCCCCGGCGTCCCCCAGGCGGTGATGGCCGGGACCACGCTCGGCTGCTTCGGCACCGACTGGAAGCGCGTCTGGGGCGATCCGGCGGAGCAGCGGGACGTCTGGCGCGCGCACAACCCCTATGACCAGGCGGAACGGCTCGAAGGTGTCGAGCTGTACGTGGCGGCCGGGGAGGGCGATCTGGTGGAGGACCTGGCGAACCGGGCGGCCAGGGCGTTCGCCGGGCGGCTGGACGAGCTGGACATCCCGGTGCGCACCCACTTCTACCGTGGCGGGCACCAGCACACCTACTGGCAGCGGGAGCTGCACCGGGCGTACCCGATGCTCATGAATGCGATCGGCGCGCGCTGACCCCCGCCGCCGCGACGGCGAGCCGATCCGGCTGACCGGTCACCGGATCGGCCCCGTCGCGGAACTCATCGCCCGTCCGCTCGTCCAGCAGCTCGTCCAGCGCCGTGCGCAGGTGGCCCAGCAGGCCCCACACGTCGTCCATCCGTTCGGGACAGGCCACGATGCCGAAGTCGAGCATGCCGTCGTAGGAGAAGCAGGTGATGTTCAGGCCGCCGCTCATGTCCGTCAGGACGGACAGCGGATAGTACGACAGCACCCTTCCGCCGCACAGGTAGAGCGGGAACTGCGGGCCCGGCACGTTGCTGATGATCAGGTTGATCGGCGGGAACGCCAGCCCGGCCAGCTTGAAGATGGCCGGCGTGGCCAGGCTGGTGATCGGTGCCGGCAGCAGCGAGCACAACTCGCTCAGCCACGTCGCCGGAGCCTGCGCGAACCGCCGTTTGGCCCGGCCCATGGTCGCGCCGACGACGCGCAGCCGCTCCTTGGGGTCCGGCACGTTGGTGGGCATGGGGGCGACCATGGCGGAGATCTGGTTGCCGACCACGTCCTTGGCTCCGGCCGTACGGACCGCCACGGGGACGGCCACGATCAGCGGCGCCTCCGGCAGCGCGTCCCGCTCCCGCAACCACGAGCGCAGCGCCGAGGTGCACAACGTCATGACGACGTCGTTGACGCTCAGGCCGTTGGCCTTGGCGACGTTCTTGACGTCCTTGAGCGACAACGAGCCGAACGACACGTGCCGGCGCGCGCTGAGCGGTCCGCTGAGCGGGGTGCGCGGCACGGTGAGACTGGGCAGCTCGCTGCGCTGGTGCCGGTCGCCGGAGACGAGGCGCGCGGCCTTGGCGATCAGCTTCGCGCCCGGCATCCCGGCGGCCAGCGGAATGGCGTCCAGGTCGCCCGCGGCCCTGACCACGGACTGGACGGCGCGCACGGGATGAGTCGCGGTGCGGACGGCGGCTCCGGTCAGCATCTCCATCAGCCCCGGCCCGTCCGGCGTCGGGTGCGGTGTCGCAGCGGCGCGCCGTTGCTCGTCCGCCGCGAGTCGCGGCGCAGTGCCGTCCGGGAGCGGCGGCGCGGCGGTGGGCCGCCGGACGTCCGGAGTGAGATCGAGCAGGGTGGCGAGGGTCTCCGCGCCCGAGATGCCGTCGATGGCCGCGTGGTGCACCTTCGTGTAGACGGCGACCCGGTCATCGCCGAGCCCGTGGATCAGGTGCATCTCCCACAGCGGGTGCGCCCGGTCGAGCCTGCGCGTGTGGATCTCCGCCACGGCCTCGGCCAGCTGCCAGTCGCCTCCCGGATCGGGCAACGTCATCTCGTGCAGGTGGTGGTCGATGTCGAAGCCGGGATCGGCCACCCAGTAGGGGAGGTCCAGCCCGAGCGGGACCTCGGACAGCCGGAGACTGAGCGCGGGCGACAGATGCACGCGCTCGCGCAGCAGCTCGGCCAGCGCGGCCCTGGTGACCGCACCGTCGGCCGAGTGGAGGATCGCCAGCCCGGCCACGTGCGCGGCGGTGGTCGCCGTCTCGACATTGAGGAACTGGGCGTCGAGTGCGGTGAGCTGACGCATCTGCTCTCCTTTTCTCGTGATCTGCACAGCATCACAGGGGAGGATGTCCGTACGGTTTCCGCGAGAGTCTTTCAGATGAATTCAGGTGCGCCGTGCCGGCGAATAGGAAATGACCTGCTCAGCCGGGATCGGTGACATTTACCTATCCATTGACCACGTGTAGGGGATGCCGCACGACCGCGTCGAACAGGTAGCCGAAGGGATGCCGCAAGGTCGTCAGCGGTTGGGTGGCGCCGGTCTCGTCGGTGGCTCGCGCCATGAGCGTATACGCTCCGGTGCGCCGTGGCGACCACGAGATGTGCCAGGGCAACCAGGCGCCGACCAGGCGCTGACCACGGTGCTCCGCCCTGCGCCAGCTCAGCCCGCCGTCGAAGCTGACCTCCACCCGGACGATTCTGCCCCGTCCTGACCAGGACCTTCCGTGCAGGATGTGCGGGCCGCCGACGGGCAGACGCGCATTCCAGGCGAGCTCGAAAGCGCTCTTCACCGGTTGCGTCGTGACGTCACGATAAAAGACCGTGTCCCACGGGCTGTGCAGCTTTTTCGTGGAAACTTCTATGTCGCCGAGCCATTTGATGGACGCTATTCCCACCCATCCCGGCACCACCAGTCGCACCGGAAATCCATGGTCGGGAGGCAGCGGGCGGCCGTTCATCTCATAGGCCACCAGGACGTCGTCCATGGCCTTGCCGAGCGGCAGCGGCCTGCGTACGTGCCCGTAGTCCTCGAACGGCGCGTCCAGCCCCGTGGGCAGCACGTCCACCGCACCGGGCAGCAGCCCGGCCTCCTTCAGCAGGTACGCCAGCGGCACCCCGCGCCACCGCGCCACCCCGATCGCCCCCAGCCCCCACTGCGTCCCCGGCGCGGGGTCGTGCTGTTGCGTCCCGTAGAACCGCCGGCCGTTGCCCGCGCACTCGATCGCCGCGTCGTAGGTCCGCGACGGCATGGCGAGCAGTTCCTCGTAGCCGAAGTCGCGCGGACATCGCACGCCCGCCCCGTGCACCCGCAGCCGCCAGGTGGTGGCGTCGATGAGCGGGGTGGAGGTGTGGTTGCGCACGAAGAACCGGTCGTTCGGGGTGTGGTACCCCTGCCCCGACATGGCCTCCCACCGCATCTCGACGTTCTCTCCGTGCACCCTGAACAGGTGATCGGGCAGCGGCTTCACGATCGTCGCCAGGGTCTGCTTCATAGACGCCACCTCCGTAATACCTATTTCCTACCTGGAAACCATTTAATCTCCTCGCGCTGTTCCCCCGCACCCCGCCTGGCCAAACTCTGCCGGAACGTTCCATTCCATCTCTCCTGGCCTTACCCGGCCGCCGGAAGGGAGGAACCGCCTCCGGCGCCAGATCCTGGTCAGGCGATCCCGCCGCGGCGCGGGGGATGAGCAGGCCGTCTCCAAAGGGCAGGACCTTCTCTCTTAGCCATTTAGGTGACGAGTAGGCTCAGACCCGCTCATTTCGCCCGATATGTATGAGGAGATGCGTGAGAACCCAGGTGCTGGCCAGGATTTCAGGGGTGGCTCTCGCCGTTGCGGCCGTGCTTGTCGTGGCCGGCCACTTCGAAGCGGACGACAACCTGTCCGCGTTCGGCAGCACGATCAGTGACTTCGCCGCCTCGGACAGGGGCGGGGCCGTGGAAACCGGCATGTTCGTCGCAGGTGTGGCGTCATTGATTCTGCTGGTGGTCCTGCGCGCCACCCGGGCGCCGCTGACCAGGACCACCATCGCGCTGCTGCTGTTGTGGAGCGTCGGCGTGATCGCCTCCGCCGTGATCCCCACCAACCCGGCGGGCATGGACCTGACCACGACCGGCTACGTTCATCGCTACGTCTCCTTCGCGGCCTTCGCCGTCCTTCCCGTAGCCGGCCTCATCCTGGCCCGCCATCTGTCGCGGCAGCCGAGCTGGCGCGGGGTGGCCGCCCCTGTGCGCGGGCTGGCGATCGTCGTCCTGGCGGCCGGCGCGGCCATGCTGTTCGCCGCGTTCCCGGGGCACCGCGTCCTGATCGGGCTCGCCGAGCGGCTGCTGGTCCTCGCCGCCATCGGCATGCTGGGCGTACTCAATGTCCGGGCACACCGGCTGGCGCGCGGATGAGGTCTTCTGACGCATGAGGTACCCCGTGGTACGGGCCGCCCGCCGGATGCGCATCGCGTTCCGCCCGTGCCAGGCCAGCACATAGCAGGCGAGCAGCGCAGCGGCCCCGTCGGCGCCTCCCAGGATCACGCTCCGCACCAGGTCGTAGCCGCTCACCGCGGCCCGATCGGTCATCGCCCCGGCGGTAGCGCCGGCGATCGCCGCCAGCGCGACCGCGACCGGCACCGCGCGGCGCCGCCTGGCCGCCACCTTCGGTACCGCGCCGCGCCGCCTGGCCGCCGCCCCTGGCACTGCGCCGCGCAGCCCGGCCGTCACCCCCGGCAGCCGTTCCGGCCGGGCCGGGGTCCGCCGGTACCAGAGCACGAGCCATCCGGCCAGAGTCGCCAGACCGCCTGCCGAGCCGGCGTACATGAGCACGTTGAACACCCGATGCGGGCCGACGACCGGCAGGCGCAGCACCTGCCAGTGAGCCACCGCGAACCCGCCCGCCTGCGTGAACCCGTCCCAGACCAGATGCGTGGCCATTCCGGCGAGCAGCGCCGCCACCACCGCCGCGGGCGCCGGCCGCGCCGCGTCGGGCAGCCGGGCGCGCAACCCTTCGGGGGCCAGCGCGGTCAGCGGCGCCCGGACCACCCGGTGGAACAGCACCAGCAGCACCGCGCCCGCCGGCACTCCCAGCAGGGGCCCCCACCACGCGTGCGTGCTCGCCGACGAGAACGGCAGCGGCAGGTAGTACGGCAGATCGGGCACCATCGCCCCGACCGCCAGCGCGGACGGCGGCAGCCACCGCCGCATCGGCAGGATCGCCGCGACATGGCTCAGCGTGAACGGCACACGGCATTATCGTTCATGCGATCAGGACCGAGGGCGGCCGTTGCCCGGCAGCGGGCTGACGGGTGCCTGGCCGGGTTTGGTGGAAGGTGGAGGATCGTGACCGGTACGTGGTGGTGGGACCTGGTGATCGGCGTGGCGGTCGCGGTGGTGGTGTCGTGGGCCGCGTTGGTGGTCGCGCTGGCCGTCGTCCGTCCCCGGGGTGGGGTGTTGCGGGAGTCTCTGCGGCTGCTGCCGGACATGTTGCGACTTGTACGGCGGCTTGCCGCTGATCACACGCTTCCTCGCGGCGTACGCATCCGCCTGGGGCTGTTGCTCGTCTACCTGGCCTTCCCTATCGACCTGATTCCGGACTTCATCCCCGTCCTCGGGTACGCCGACGACGTCATCATCGTGGCGGTGGTGCTCAGATCGGTCGTACGGCGGGCCGGGCCGGCGGCCGTCGAACGGCATTGGCCGGGAAGCGCGGACGGGTTCGCGGCACTGGCACGGCTCACAGGGCTGAAGGGACCCCTGGAGGAATCCGCCTAGCCCCACCCGCCTCAGCGCCCCAAAAACCCCAGCAACCGCTCCAACGGCCACGTATTGATGACATCCTCCGACGTCAGCCAAGCCCGCTGCGCGATCCCCACCCCGAACCGCTGATGACCCAGATGCGGGATCGCATGCGAATCACTGTCGATCGAGAACTTCACTCCATGATGCTTGGCCAGCCGCACCAGATCACTCGGCAGATCGGACCGGTCGGGATAGGAGTCGATCTCCATGGCCGTCCCGGTGCGGGCGGCCGCGCGGAAGACGGCGTCCCAGTCGGCGTCCACGGGCTCCCTCTTGCCGATCTTGCGCGTGGTGGGATGCCCGATGATGTCGACGTACGGATTCTCGCAGGCGGTGATGAAGCGGCGGGTCATCTCGTCCCTGGGCATGCCGAAGTGCGAGTGCACCGAGGCCACGCACACGTCGAACTCGCGCAGCACCTCCTCGGGCCAGTCGACGGACCCGTCGGGGGCGATGTTGAGCTCGGTGCCGTGCAGGAGCCGCATGTCAGGATATTTCTGCTGAAGCTTTGCCACCTGCCCCCGCTGCTCCAGCGCCTTGTCCAGAGTCATCCGCTGCATCGTCAGGTCGGGCGCGTGGTCGGTGACCGCGTAATAGGCGTAACCCCGGGCGTGGCCGGCCGCCACCATGTCCTCCAGCGAGGCGATGCCGTCCGTCAGGTCGGTGTGCGTGTGCAGGTCGCCCCGGAGGTCGGCCAGCTCCACCAGCGCCGGCAACTCGCCCCGCAGCGCCGCCTTGACCTCCCCGCCGTCCTCCCGCATCGGCGGCGGCACGAACTGCATGCCGAGGGCGGCGTAGATGTCCTCCTCGGAGTCGGCGGCGATCACCCGCTCGCCCTCGAACAGCCCGTACTCGGACAACTTCCAGCCCTTCTTCACCGCCATCTCCCTGATGGCGACGTTGTGCTCCTTGGAACCCGTGAAGTACTGCATGGCGGCGCCCCACGACCCGGCGGGCACCACGCGCAGGTCCACCTGGGTGCCGGAGGTCGTGCGGATCGAGGTCTTCTTGTCGCCCGCCGCGATGACGTCGGCGACGTAGGGCTGGGCGCGGAAGTCGTCCATGATGGACTCGGGCGCGACCGCGAGGATGTCGATGTCGCCGATGGTGTCCTTCATGCGCCGCAGCGACCCCGCGTAGGCGATGCGCTCGGCCGTCAGCGACGCCATCACCTGCTCGGCCAGCGACATGGCGACGCCGATGTGCACCCGGCGGCCGGACTGCTCAAGCTGCTCGACGCCCTTGAGCAGGTTGGCCAGGGTCTTGGGGCCGAGGCCCTTGACGCCGTCGAGCCGCCCCGACGTGACCGCCTCGCTGAGCGCGGCGGGGGAGTCGATGCCGAAGTCCTCGAACAGCATGATGGCCGTCTTCGGCCCCAGCGTCGGCACCCGGGTCAGCTTGCGCACGCCCTCGGGCACCCGCCCCCGCAGGTCGTCGAGCTGGCGGAAGCTCCCGCGCTGGAGGAACTCCTCCATCTTCTTCGCGATCGCCTCGCCCACGCCGGGAACGCCGCGCACATCGACGACCGAGATGTCCTCCGGGAACCCCGCGATCGCCTTGGCCGCCTTCTGGTAGCTCCGCACCCGGAAGGCGTCGCCGCCGCAGAGCGCGAACAGCTCCGCGTATTCCTGCAGCGCCGACGCCGCCTCCTCATTTGCCCGCATGCCCATACTTTAGGGCGCGGCTCCGACAATCCCGAGCCGCACCAGCGCACCTCACGCGGCCGGTACGACGCCGGGAAGCCGTCCCCGCACCAGCGCACCTCACGCGGCCCGTACGACGCCGCGCGTCAACGCCGCACAGGGGCGGTGCCGCTGTCGTAGGTGTCGCGGGCGGCGGTGACCTGTTCGATGTGCGTCTCGGCCCAGCTCTTGATGGCCTGCATCACGGGCAGCAGGCTGATGCCCAGCGGGGTGAGGGCGTAGTCGACCCGTACCGGGACAGAGGGTGTGACCGACCGGGAGACCAGCCCGTCGCGTTCCAGGGTGCGCAGGGTCTGGGTGAGCATCTTCTGGCTGACCCCGGCGACGGTGCGGGAGAGATCGCTGTAGCGCTGCGGGCCGCCGGCGAGCGCGTTGAGCAGCAGGCTCACCCACTTGTCGCTGATGCGGTCGAGGAGCTGGCGGGCCGGGCAGTGCGCGAGGTAGGCGTCGTAGGCGACGCGGGCCTCCGCACGCTGCTGCGCGGCGGTGCGGGTGGTCATCGGGCTCCTCTGCGTGCGATACGCACCTTGAGGTGCGTACTTCCTGTCAGAGAGTAGCTCTCCCTACGGTGGTCCCCAAGTCCTGAGACAAGGGGAGAACTCATGCGTGCAGTCGTCGTCCGTGCCTTCGGCGGGCCCGAGGTGCTGGAGATCGCGGAAACGCCGGTGCCGGTCGCGGGAGAAGGGCAGGTGCTGATCCGGGTCGAGGCCGCGACGGTCAACCCCGTCGACCTGGCCACCCGCTCCGGTGGCCTCTCCGAGGCGGGCCTGTTGCCGGCACGGGAGGTGATCGGCATCGGCTGGGACGTCGCCGGAGTCGTCGAGGAGACGGGCCCGGGAGTCGCCGGATTCGTCCGCGGGGAGCGGGTGATCGGCCTGTCCGACCGGCTCGACGTGCCGCTCGGCGCCCAGGCCGACCATGTCGTGCTCGACGCGGACGCGGTCACCCGCGCGCCGGCGGGCGTCTCACCCGTGGCGGCCGCGACGTTGCCCCTGAACGGGCTCACCGCCGTGCAGGCGCTCGACCGGCTCGGCCTGACCGCCGGGCAGACGCTGCTGGTGACCGGTGCTGCCGGTGCCGTCGGCGGCTTCGCGGTCCAACTGGCCGTGGCGCGCGGGCTCCACGTGGTCGCGGTCGCCGGGGCCGACGATGAGCCACTGGTACGCGGGTTCGGAGCGGCTCTGTTCGTGCCCCGTACGGCACGGCTGGGCGAGGCGGTCCGCACCCTCGTCCCGGGGGGCGTCCACGCGGCACTGGACGCCGCCGTGGTCGGGGCGGCCGCCCTCGACGCGGTCCGCTCAGGTGGGGCCTTCGCCGCGGTGGTCGCGGGTGGAGCGCCGGCGCCGTTGCGCGGCACCCGGGTCTTCAACCACTGGATCCGCGCCGACGGCGCACGCCTGTCCGACCTCGTCGCCTTGGCCGAAGCGGGCTCGCTCACCCTCCGCGTCGCTGAGACCAGGCCCCTGGACCAGGTCGCCGCCGCCCACCGGCGCCTCGCCGAAGGCGGCCTGCGCGGCCGTCTCGTCCTCATTCCCTGAACGCCTACGGGGGAGAGGGCCCGGATCAGAAGCGCACCTCGCGCGGCCGGTACAGCTCTTCGAGAAAGCGCAGCTCCTTCTCCGACAACGACACCGACACGGCGGCCACCGCGTCGTCGACGTGCCGGTCCTTGGTGGCCCCGACGATCGGCGCGTTGACGCCGGGCTGATGGAGCAGCCAGGCCAGCGCGATCTGCGCGGCGGGCAGGCCGCGATCCTGGGAGAGCTGGGCCACCCGGTCGAGGATCAGCTTGTCGTTCTGCGGGTCGTACAGGTAGTCGATGCGCTCGTCCGACCCGGTTCTGGCGGTGGTGGCCGCCGCGCCGGCCCGCGCCAGCACGCCCCGCGCCAGCGGGCTCCACGGGATCATGCCCACGCCCTGGTCGGCGCAGAGCGGCCCCATCTCGCGCTCCTCCTCGCGGAAGAGCAGGTTGTAGTGATTCTGCATGGAGACGAACTTCGTCCAGCCGTTCGCCTCGGCCGCGTGCTGCGCCTTGGCGAACTGCCAGGCCCACATGCTCGACGCGCCGATGTAGCGGGCCTTGCCCGCCTTGACCACGTCGTGCAGGGCCGCCATGGTCTCCTCGATGGGCGTCTCGTCGTCCCAGCGGTGGATCTGGTAGAGGTCCACGTAGTCGGTGCCGAGCCGCGCCAGCGAGGCGTCGACGGCGGCGAAGATGTGCTTGCGCGACAGGCCGCCGTCGTTGGCGCCCTTGCCCATGGGGTAGTAGACCTTGGTCGCCAGCACGTAGTCCTCGCGCCGGGGGAAGATGCGGCGCAGCACCTCGCCGGTCACGACCTCGCTCTCGCCGCGACTGTAGATGTCGGCCGTGTCGAAGAACGTCACGCCCGCGTCGGCCGCCCTGCGCACGATCGGCTCGGCCTCGTCCCGCGCCAGCGCCCATTCCTGCCGCGCGGGATCGCCGTAACTCATCATGCCGAGGCAGAGGCGTGAGACCTGCAAGCCGGTATTGCCAAGCCGTGTGTAATCCATGTCGTCAACGATAGGGTCCGGCCCACCGGTTGATCGATGCGCCCCGGGGGGTCATGGTTGTCCAAAAACGGCGATGACCTTTACAGAGCGGTAGTCGATCAGGTCGATTAGAGGCACGAGCCGGCGGGGGAACGGCGGTTCGTGGCGCGACCGGGATTTGCGGATCTTGAACCGGGGGTGGGGTGGAACACACACGCCGTGGGCTCGTGTCGCGTGCACGTGCCAAATTAGAGATTCTCTCGTCTTCCTCCTGGGTGGGCGGCGCGGGGCTGGTGGCGGGGGGCGTCGGCCTCATCGTGGCGATCGAGACCGGGCTGGCCGGGTCGGGGATGGTGGTCGAGGGCACGCTCACGCTGCTCGTGCTGCTGGCTCTGCACGTCAAGTTCATCACGGAGACCCCGGCGCGCCGGGCCGGATCGTGGTGGATCGTGGCCGTCCAGGCCTGGCTGACGTACCTGCCGCTGCCGGTCTTCGGGGCGGCGTGGACCCCGGTGTGCGCGCTGCTGGTCGGGGCGTTGCTGATGACGGCGGCCCGGATCGGGTCGGTCGTGCTGGTGGTGCTGGCGATGTGCTGCCCCCTGGTGCTGCTCGCCGCGCCGGAACGCTCCATGATTGACCTGGTCTGGGTGATCGCCGGTCCGCTGCTCGGCGTGATGGAGTACGCCCTGGTGACGCTGGCCAGGCGAGCCGCTCAGCTCGCGGAGGCGCGTACCGAGGTCATGAGCAAGGCCGTCGCGCTGGAGCGCCGGCGCTTCACCCGCGACCTGCACGACCTGGTCGGTCACCGGCTCACGGTCCTGGTCCTGAAGGCGCAGCTCGCGCAGCGGCTGGTGGCCGAGGGGGACAAGCGGGCCGAGGATGAGATGACGGAGACGATCGAGCTGCTGCGCAGTCTGTCCGCCGACGTCCGGGCGGTCGCCCACGGCCTGCGCAGCTCCTCGCTGGCGGCGGAGCTGGGCTCGGCCCGCTCGCTGCTGGAGTCGGTACGCGTCCGCTGCCAGATCAGGGTGTCCTGCCACGACCTGCCGGACGAGATGGAGGAGGCCCTCACGCATTCCCTGCGCGAGGGCGTGACGAACGTCCTGCGGCACGCCGAGGCCCGCCAGTGCTCCATCCACCTCCTCGAACGCGAGCGGATGGTCCGCCTGACGATCAGGAACGACGGGGTGCGCCCGCCCCGCCGCCCCGGCGACGCCGGCCAGGGCCTGCTGAACATGGCGGAGCGGGTGTCCGCCCTGGGTGGCTGGCTGGAGGCGACGTCGTCGAGAAGCGGCCAGTTCACGTTCAGCGTGTACGTCCCACGAAAGAAATAACCTCTACCTGGTTAATTGTGTAAAGCTCACAAATGCATATGAGATATCCACATTTCGTCAATGTTACGTGTAACTAGACCCCACCCCTCCGAAGCGGCAATCTTTGAAGCACGCCGCCCAGGAGGTCCGCGCCAGATGGACAAGTATGAGCTGTACTGCCTGGTAGACCCGTATTTCTACGACACCATCGAGCACAGCACGGCCGATGACGCCGACTTTCCTCTTCTGCGCGAGACCGTACCCGCCGGCTGGTCCACCGCCCGCACCGACACGTGGGCCTATTTCGCCCCCGACAATGAGCCGCCGCTTCCCGGCCAAGGGTGGAAAATCCACGTTTCCGCACGAGTGGAAGACGCGGAGAAAGCCATCGCCGCCGTCCGCGACTACTGCTTCCCGAGGGCCATCGCGTTCAAGTTCCTGCGCGGCGCCCCCGTGCTGGTCATGGTCAACTCCAAGGCGGCCTCCCGCGCGTCCAGCGGCAAACTGATCACCATCTACCCCAGGGACGAGGGCCAGCTCGAACTCGTGCTCAAGGAGCTCGACGAGCTCCTGCGCGACGTGCGCGGCCCGTACATCCTGAGCGACCTGCGCTACGGCGCCGGCCCGCTGTTCGTCAGGTACGGCGGCTTCGCCGAGCGCCACTGCCTGTCCGCCGCCGGCGAGCGGGTGCTGGCCGTGGCGGACGGCGACGGGCAGCTCATCCCCGACGTGCGCGGCGCCACGTTCTCGGTGCCGCCGTGGACGACGCTGCCCGGGTTCCTGGAGCCGCATCTGGCCGCGCGCAACGCCGTGACGCTGGGCGGGCTGCCGTACACGATCGAGAGTGTCCTGCACTTCTCCAACGGCGGCGGCGTCTACCTCGGGCGGGACACGAGCACCGGGGAGCGGGTGGTCCTCAAGGAGGCCAGGCCGCACGCCGGCCTCGACGCGGCGGGCCGCGACGCCGTCGCCCGGCTCCGGCACGAGCGCGACATCCTCGAACGCCTGTCGGGACTGCCCGCCGCGCCCGCCCTGCTCGGCTACTTCACGCTGGGCGAGCACCACTTCCTCGTCCAGGAGTTCGTGGACGGCACGCCGTTGCAGCGGCGGCTGGTGTTCGACTACCCGCTGACCCGAGCCACCTGCACCGAGCAGGACCTCGCCGCCTACACCACGTGGGCGGTCGAGACCCTGGAGAACGTGGCGCTGGCGATCACCTCGCTGCACGAGCGCGGGGTCGTCTTCGGCGACCTGCACCCGGACAACATCCTGCTCACCGAGGACGGCCGGGTCGCGCTGATCGACTACGAGGTCGCCACGCTCGCCGGCGACGGGGCCCGCGCGGCGCTCGCCCACCCCGCCTTCGTCCCGCCGGCCGACCGGTACGGCGTGGACGCCGACCGGTACTCGCTCGCGTGCCTGCGCCTCGGTCTGTTCGCGCCGCAGTGCACGATCATGCTGCCACTGCACCGCGCCAAGGTGTTCGACCTCGGGGAGATCGTCAAGGAGACCTTCCCCGTCCCCGGCACGATGGTGGACGAGGCGGTCGCGACCATCGCGGGCGACACCCCACAGGAGGCCGCGTCGATGCCGGATTCCTGGCCCGAGCTGCGCGAGGCGATGTGCCGGGCGATCGTGGCCAGTGCCACCCCGGAGCGGGACGACCGGCTCTTCCCCGGGGACGTGGCCCAGTTCCAGCCCGGAGGCGGGCTCAACCTGGCCCACGGCGCGGCCGGCGTGCTCTACGCGCTCGCCGCCGCCGGGCTGGGGCCCTTCCCCGAGTACGAACGCTGGTTACGCGACCGCGCCCGCCACCCGGCCCCCGGCTCGGGGCTCGGCCTGTACGACGGGCTGCACGGCATCGCGCACGTGCTCGACCTGCTCGGGCACCACCACGACGCCTACGACGTGCTCGACGTCTGCCTGCGCGAGAAGTGGGACGGGCTGGAATCGGCCCTGTTCTCCGGCCTGTCCGGCGTCGGGCTCAACCTGCTGCGCTTCGGCTACACCGACCTGGCCCTGCGCGCGGTGGACATCTGCGCCGGCCGGCTCGCCACCGAGCCCGTCTCCGAGATCAGCGGCGGCGACCATTCGCGCGCCGGGCTGCTGTACGGCTCCTCCGGCCCCGCGCTGCTGTTCCTGCACGCCTACGAGCACACCGGCGACCCGGCGCTGCTCGACCTGGCGGCGACCGCGCTCCGCCAGGACCTGCGGCGCTGCAAGCACGCTCACGACGGCTCCCTCCAGGTCAACCAGGGCTGGCGGCTGCTGCCCTACCTCGGCGAGGGCTCCGCCGGCATCGCACTGGTGCTGGAGCGCTATCTCGCGCACCGGCACGACGAGGAGTTCGCGACCGCGCTGACCGAGCTGCGGCTCGTCGGACGGGCCGGCTTCTTCGTCCAGGCAGGACTGTTCACCGGGCGCGCCGGCATTCTCGCCGCCCGAGCGGGCGACACGCAGGATCACGTCAAGGGGTTGAGGTGGCACGCACTGCCGTACGGCGGCGGGCTGGCCTTCCCCGGTGACCAGCTGCAGCGCCTGTCCATGGATTTCTCGACTGGAACGGCGGGCGTGCTTTTCGCCCTCAGCACAGCGGTGGGCGACCAGCCAGCTCACTTGCCGTTCCTGGAGGCCGCTCCCGAGCGGCCTGTCTCCGACTCACCCCGGAAGGAGGTGTAACTCACATGGTGCTTCTCGACCTCCAGGGTCTCGAGGCCCCCGCGGCCAGTGACGTGGCCAGCGGCGGCAGCACGCTCACCGTTCTCGGATGCCACTCCAACAAGCCGAGCAACCTCAGTGTCGCACTCTGTCACTGATAGCGGCGATATGGGTCCCCGCGTCATCGATAGTGGCGCGGGGACATCATCAATGTTCCCACAAAGGAGGCGCCTCGTGCGCGCGGGAGACCGGTTGGTGATCGGCGCGGTACGGCACAACGGCCCCTGGCCCGCCGTGCTCGCGGTCACGGCGGTCATGGGGGCGGCCGGCGAGCTGGCCCTTCCCTACGCCATCGGCCGCACCGTCGACACGCTCGTCTCCGGCCGGCCGGACGTCATCCCCTGGCCGGCACTCTGCGCCTCTCTCGTCGTCACCGTCATGCTCTGCGAAAGCCTGGGCGTCTGGGCTCGCGGCGCCAGCGGCGCCCACGCCGCGGCCACGCTGCGGCTCGGCGTCCTGCGCCACCTCCTCGGCGCCGGTCCCGCGGCCACCCGCCGTTTCCCCGAAGGCGAGCTCGTCACCCGAGCCGGCCTGAACGCCGAGGAGGTCGGCCGGGCGCCGGAAACGGTGATCAGCGCGCTGGCCCTGCTGGTGCCCACAGCGGGCGCCCTGGTCGCGCTCACCCTCATCGCTCCCGTCCTGACGCTGACGCTCGGGGCGGGCATCGTCGTCATCCTGCTGGCCCTGCGCGCCTTCCTCCGCACCACGACCATCCTCGCGGGCGGTTACCAGGAGGTGCAGGGAGAGATCGCCGCGCGCCTCGTGGACGCCATGGACGGGGCCCGCACCATCGCCGCCGCCGGCACCGAGGCCCAGGAGACCCGGCGCGTGCTCGCGCCCCTGCCCCGGCTGCGCGCCCACGGCATGGACCTGTGGCGGGCCAACGCCACCGCCGCCGTCCAGGCCGGGCTGGTGGTGCCGCTCCTCGAAGTCGCCGTGCTGATCGCCGGCGGATACCTGCTCGCCGCCGGGCAGCTCACCATCGGCGAGTTGTACGCCGCCGCCCGCTACGCCGTCCTCGGTGCCGCGCTCAGCACCGCGCTGGGGCACATCGGGGGCCTGGCCAGGGCGCGGGCCGCCGCCGGGCGGGTCGGCGAGGTCCTCGACCTGCCGCCGGTCGCGCACGGCACGCGGACGCTCCCGCCCGGCTCGGGCACGGTCGAGTTCCGCGACGTCGCGGCCGGCGGTCTGACCGCCGGCGACCTGACGCTGCCGGGCGGGTCGGTGACGGCCGTGGTGGGGCGGTCGGGGTCGGGCAAGTCCCTGCTGGCCGCCCTGGCGGGCCGGCTGACCGACCCCGAGCGCGGCACCGTCCTGCTCGACGGGGTCCCGCTGGGCGAGCTGTCCAGACAAGAGCTGAGAAAGGCCATCGGGTACGCCTTCGAGCGCCCGGTCCTCGTCGGCGAGACGATCGGCCAGGCCATCGGCCCCGGCCACGAGGAGGCGGCCAGGGCCGCGTGCGCGGACACCTTCGTCCGGCGCCTGCCCCTCGGCTACGGCACGCCGCTGCTCGACGCCCCCATGTCCGGCGGCGAACGGCAGCGGCTCGGCCTGGCCAGGGCGTTCGCCCGCGGCGAGCGGCTGCTGGTCCTCGACGACGCCACCTCCAGCCTCGACACCGTGACCGAACGCCAGGTCGGCCAGGCCCTCACCGCCGGCTTCCACGGCCGCACCCGGCTGATCGCCGCCCACCGGCCGGCCACCGCGGCCCGCGCCGACCGGGTCATCTGGCTGGAGGACGGGACGGTGCGCGCCGTGGGACCGCATGACGTGTTGTGGCGGGATCCGGGCTACCGGGCGATCTTCCAGGGAACGGCGTCATGAAGCCCGTCGGCTGCTGGACCGCGCTGCGGCGCGAGCCGCGCCTGCTCGTCCGCATCGGGCTCTGGTCGGTGCTGGAGGCGGCGCCCGCGTTCCTCATCGGGCATGCCATCGCCAGGGCCATCGAGGACGGGTTCGCCCGGGCCGAGCCGCTGGTCGGGCTGGCGTGGCTGGCGGCGCTCGGCGTCACGTGGACGGTGGCCGCGGTGGCCGCGCGGCAGGTCGTGCTGGCCGTGGCCGGCGTGGCGGAGCCGTTCAGGGACGACCTGCTGGCGCACGTCGTGGAGGGGGCCGTGCGGCGGGAGCCGCGCACGGGCGGCGGCAGCGCCGCGGTCGCCCGCGCGGGGCTGCAGGTCGAGCTGGCCAGGGACGCCTTCGCGGCCGTGGTGACGACCGTGCGCGGCTTCGTGTTCACGGTGGTCAGCGTGGTGCTGGGGCTGCTGACGCTGGCTCCGCAGACGCTCGTGCTGGTGCTGCCGCCGTTCGTGGCGGGGCTCGTGCTGTTCCTGGCGTCGCTGCCCGCGCTGGTGCGGCGGCAGCGCGCGTTCCTGCTGGCCGACGAGCACCTGTCCGGCTCGATGACGGCCATGGCGGGCGGGCTGCGCGACATCGAAGCCTGTGACCTGCGCGAATCGGTGAGCGAGCGGCTGCGGCACGACGTCGGCGAGCAGGCGGCCGCCGCCCGCGCGCTGGCCAGGGTGACCGCCGTCCGCACCGCCGCCCTCGCCGTGGGCGGCTGGCTCCCCGTCCTCCTCGTGCTGGCCGGAACCCCGTGGCTGCTGAGCGGCGGCCTCGGAGCCGGCGTGATCGTCGGCACGCTCGCGTACGTGACGCAGTCCCTGGCCCCCGCCCTCGGCGGCCTCGTGCAGGGGCTCGGCGTCAGCGGCAGCACGCTCGCCGCCACCCTGGGCCGCATCCGCGCGGCCGGCCCGCCCGCCGTGCCGGCCCGCCTCCGGATCCGCCCCCGCACCCACGAGGTGCGCCTGCGCGCCGTCACCTTCTCCTACGGCCCTCGTTCCACCCCGGTCGTCGACCGCCTGGACCTCACCGTGCCCGAGGGCGACCACCTGGCGGTCGTCGGGCCCAGCGGCGCCGGCAAGTCCACGCTCGCGGCCCTGATCAGCGGTGTGCTCCGGCCCGGCGACGGCGAGGTCCTGGTCGGCGGCGTCCCCGCCGACCGGCTCGACCCGGCCGTCCGGGTGCTGATCCCCCAGGAGGCGTACGTCTTCCGCGGCACCCTCCTGGAGAACCTGACCTACCTCACCGATCCCGGCGCCGAGCTGGACGCCGCCGTCGCGGCCGTCGGAGCCACGGCGCTGGTGGACGAGCTCGGCGGGTACACGGCCCGGCTCGACCCGAAAACCCTGTCCGCCGGGCAGCGCCAGCTCATCGCCCTGACCCGCGCCTATCTCACCCCGGCGGCGTTGATCATCCTCGACGAGGCCACCTGCCACCTCGACCCCGCCGCCGAGGCGCGGGCCGAGACCGCCTTCGCCCGGCGCGGCGGCACCCTCATCGTGGTCGCCCACCGCCTCACCTCCGCCCTGCGCGCCCGGCGCATCCTGCTCATGGACGGCGCGCAGGCCACCATCGGCACCCACGACGAGCTGGTCAGGATCGCTCCGCTCTACGCCGACCTGGCCGGCCACTGGCATCCGGAGCCCGTGTCATGAGAATTCCAGACAGCTATCCCCCCGCCGAACGCCAGCCCATCACCGACCACCTGCACGGCCACGCCGTCGAGGACCCGTACCGCTGGCTGGAGGACCCCGGCGCCGCCCGCACCGGCGTCTGGCTCGCGGCGCAGGACCAGCAGTGGCGCGAGCACGCCGCCAAGCTGCCCCAGCGCGAGCGCTTCCTGGCCAGGCTCGTCGAGCTCCGGGACACCGGCCTGGTCACCTCGCCCGTGTGGCGCGGCGACCAGCGGTTCCACCTGCGCCAATCCACCTCCCAGGAGCACCCGGTGCTCTACTGCGACGACCGGATCGTGCTGGACCCCATGGAGCTCGACCCCACCGGGCTCACCACGCTCGACGACTGGCAGCCCGACCTGGAGGGCCGCCGCCTGGCGTACCAGATCTCGCGCAGCGGCGACGAGCGCGCCGACCTGTACGTCCGGGACCTCGGCACGGGCGAGGTCGTCGACGGCCCCATCGGCGGCTGCCGCTACTCCGCGATCGCCTGGCTGCCCGGCGGTGAGGCGTTCTACTACGTGCGCTTCCACGAGGGCGTCCACCTGCACCGGATCGGGAAGAGCGAGGACGTGCCGGTCTTCGCCCGTGGGCCGATCTCCTACAGCGTGCAGATCAGCGCCGACGGCCGCTGGTTGACGATCTCGGCGGGCACGGCGACGGGCAACGAGCTCTGGCTGGCCGACCTGGCCGGCCGCGACCCGGCCGAGCCGCGGCCGCGTCCCGTACAGGAGGGGTCGCACGCCCGCACGGCCGGCGCGGTGGCCTGCGACGGCCGCCTCTACCTGCTCACCGACCGGGACGCCCCCCGGCGCAGGCTCTGCGTCGCCGACCCGGCCACGCCGGACGTCTGGCACGAGCTGGTCGCCGAGGACCCGGAGGCGGTCCTGGGCACGTTCACGGTGCTGGACGGCGACCGGCTGCTCGTCTCCAGGACGCGGCACGCGGTCGGCGAGATCGCCGTGCACCACGCGCGCACGGGCGAGCGGCTCGGCGCGGTGCCCCTCCCCGGCAGCGGCTCGATCGCCTCGCTCAGCTCGCGCCCCGGCGGCGGCCCCGAAGCCTGGTTCACCTACACCGACGCCGTCACCCCCGCCGAGATCTGGCACTACGACGCCCGCACCGACGCCACCACCCTCTGGTCGGCCGCGCCGGGCCGCCCCGTGCTGCCCGACGTGCACAGCCACCACGTCGAGTACGTCTCGGCCGACGGCACCCGCGTGCGCATGGTCGTCGTCGCGCTCCCCTCACGCGGCGGCCCCCGCCCGGCCATCCTCAGCGGGTACGGCGGCTTCGGCATCCCCCTGCTGCCCGGCTACGCCGCCGACTCCCTGGCCTGGGTCGAGGCCGGCGGCGTGCTGGCCATCGCCAACCTGCGGGGCGGCGGCGAGGAGGGCGAGGCGTGGCACCGGGACGGCATGCTGGATCGCAAGCAGAACGTGTTCGACGACTTCGTCGCGGCGGCCGAGAAGCTGATCGCCGACGGGTGGACGACGCCGGGGCAGCTCGGCATCTGGGGCGAGTCGAACGGCGGCCTGCTCGTCGGCGCCGCCCTCACCCAGCGGCCCGACCTGTTCGCCGCGGCCGTCTGCTCGGCCGGGCTGCTCGACATGGCCCGCTACCACCACAGCGGCCTCGGCCCCTCGTGGACCGGCGAGTACGGCGATCCCGGCGACCCTGAGCAACTCGGCTGGCTGCTCGGCTACTCGCCCTACCACCGTGTCAAGAAGGGCACCGACTACCCGGCGACGCTGTTCACGGTCTCGGCCGGGGACACGCGGGTGGACCCGATGCACGCCCGCAAGATGTGCGCCGCGCTGCAGTGGGCCACCGGGGGAGACCGGCCGATCCTGCTGCGGCACGAGCTCGACGTGGGGCACGGGGCGCGCGCGGCCAGCCGGTCGATCGGCCTGGCGGCCGACGTCCTGGCCTTCCTGGCCGCACACACCGGGGCCGGCCCGGCCTGAAAGAGCCGGTTCGAAGGGGGCCCCGCCTGAAGGAGGGGCCCCGCAGATCGCCGCGCCTCAGATCCAGCCGGATTCCCTGGCGATCCTGATGGCGTCGATCCGGCTGCGCGCCCCCAGCTTGGCCGTGGTCTTGGAGAGGTAGTTGCGCACGGTGCCCTCCGCGAGGAACAAGGTCGCCGCGATCTCCCCGATCGACGCCCCGTCCGCCGCCGCGCCGATCACGTCCAGCTCGCGCTGCGTCAGCGGCGCCTCCGTCGAGCGCATCGCCGCGATGGCCAGCTCCGAGTCGATGACCCGCTCGCCCTCGGCCACCCGGCGGATCCCGTCGGCCAGCCGCCCGGCCGGCGCGTCCTTGGCCATGAACCCCCGGACGTGGGCGTCCAGCGCCCGCTTGAGCAGCCCCGGAGTGCCGACGCCGGTCAGGATCAGCACCCCGCACTCGGGTAACTGGGCGTGTAACTCGCCCGCGGCCGACAGGCCGTCCTTGCCGGGCAAGGCGATGTCGATCACCGCGACGTCGGGCCGGCAGGCGTTGGCCGCGGCCAGGATGCGATCACCTCGTTCGACCTCGGCCACGACCTCGATGTCGTCTTCGTAGGCCAGCAGCGCCACGAGCGCGCCTCGTACCAGATGCATGTCCTCAGCGAGCAACGTTCGAATCACCATGCGTCCTTGCGGTCGACCAGGCTTGCAACGGACTGCGGGCCCCTTCATCCTGACCTATCGGCTCGACTGTTGAAAGTCCCCTCAGACAAGCGAGCACCTGTCGCAGACGGCCACGGCCCCCTCGCAGGCGGTCATATGAGAGATGCTAACGACCATGAACCCCCGAGTGGAGCCACTTCCCTCCGAAGAGTGGGACGAGTTCATCCGCGCCAATCCGTACAACGTGTTCGCGACGCTGGCCCGCCATCCCCGGCTCTACCGGGAGTGGCTGCGCTTCGGCGGCGTCCTGCTGGACGGCACGCTGCCCGCCCGCGACCGTGAGCTGGCCATCCTGCGCACCGCGTTCCACAGCGGCAGCGCGTACGAGTGGGCCCACCACGCCCGGCTGGGCCGGCGGGCGGGCCTGACCGAGCAGGAGATCGAGTCGGTGCGCGAGCCGGACGCGCTGTGGTCCGTCGAGGACCGGCTCGTGCTCCAGGTCGCCGACGACCTGCACTACGCGGGCGACCTGACCGACGCCACCTGGGCGGCGCTCTGCGACCGCTACGACGAGGCGGGCCGGATCGAGCTGGTCATGCTGGTGGCCCACCATCGCATGCTGGCCATGGTGCTCAGGACCCTGAGAGTGCAGCTCGAGGAGTGATCATCGTGACGCCCGGCACCGAGCCGATCGAGGCCAGCGCCTTGCCGGCGTCGGCGAGCCCGATCGTGCGGGTGACGAGCTGGTCGGGATGCAGGATCCCGCCCCTGATCATCTCCAGCATCGGCGGATAGGCGTGCGCGGCCATGCCGTGGCTGCCCAGCAGCCGCAGCTCGTAGCCGATCACGCGGTCCATCGGCACCGGCGTCGGCCCGCCCGGCAGCAGCCCCACCTGGATGTGCCGGCCCTTGCGGCGCAGGCTCTCGACGGAGGCGGCACACGTCTGCGGGCTGCCCAGCGCGTCGAGGGACACGTGCGCGCCGCCCCTGGTCAGCTCCCGCACCTGGGCCGCCGCGTCGCCGGCCACGGCGTTGACGAAGTGCGTGGCGCCCGCCAGCTCGGCCAGGTGCAGCGCGTCGCCGCTGATGTCCACGGCCACCACGCGCGCTCCGGCCGCCGTCGCGATCATCACGGCCGACAGGCCGACGCCGCCGCAGCCGTGCACCGCCACCCACTCGCCGGGCCGGACCCTGCCCACCTCCGCCACGGCGCGGAACGCGGTGGCGAAGCGGCAGCCGAGGCCGGCCGCGGTGAGGTAGTCCATGTCCTCGGGGACCGGGATCAGGTTGACGTCGGCGTGGTCGATGGCGACGTACTCGGCGAAGGAGCCCCAGTGGGTGAAGCCCGGCTGCGTCTGGCGCTCGCACACCTGCTGGTCGCCGGTGGCGCAGGACGCGCACGAGCCGCAGGCGCAGATGAACGGGACGGTCACGCGTGCCCCCGGCAGCCAGCCGCGCACGTCGGAGCCGGTCGCCTCGATCACCCCGGCCAGCTCGTGCCCCGGGACGTGCGGCAGGGCCTTGATGTCGGGATCGTGGCCCTGCCAGCCGTGCCAGTCGGAGCGGCACACCCCCGTGGCCTCGACCCTGATCACCGCTCCGTGCGGGGCGGGCGCCGGGTCGGGCAGCTCCCGCACGTCGAGTTCTCCACCGAAGATGTCAAAGGCAACCGCGCGCATCTCATGAGCTTAGAGTGACTTGCCGCAGGTCCGCGCAGAGCCCGGCCGACCGGAGCGCCCGGCCCCGGCTGTGCGGCGGCTTCTTCGGTGGCTTTTCCGGCGGCTTTTCCCGCAGATGACGGTGACATCCCCGAGTGAGGTGTCAACGCTGACGTTCAGGACAGAAGTGGGTGATGGGAAGAGACCTGGACAAGGAGCGATTTACCGAAGCGGAGTACGCCGCGTTCGGCGAACGCATCCGAGAGCAGCTCGGCGTCCTGCGCGAGCTGCTCCACACCCCCGGCTTCGGCCAGGGGCCGACGACGATCGGTGCTGAGCTTGAGCTGTTCCTCGTCGACGAGCGGGGCCGGCCGCTGCCCCGCAACAGTGAGGTGCAGGCCGCCCTCGACGACCCCCGCGTGGTGCTGGAGCTCGGCCGCTTCAACATCGAGGTGAACCTGACCCCCACCCCGCTGGCCGGCGAGCCCTTCGAGCGGATGGGCGCGGAGGTGCAGGAGACGCTCACCAAGGTGGACGCGGCGGTCGAGGGCGGTGGCGCGCTGCCCATCGGCATCCTGCCCACGCTCGACGCCGAGGACTTCACGGTGGGCGCCCTCAGCGACCAGAACCGCTATCGGGCGATGAGCAGGGGGATCAGGCGGCTGCGGCTGGAGCCGTTCCTGGTCAAGATCGACGATCTGGAGTTGTCGGTGGAGGACGTGATCCTCGAAGCCGCCAACACCTCCTGGCAGGTGCACATGCGCACGCCGCCCGAGAGCTTCGCCCGGGTGTTCAACGCCGCCCAGCTCGCCATCGGGCCGGTGCTGGCCGCGTGCGGGAACTCGCCGTTCTTCCTCGGCCGGCGGTTGTGGGAGGAGACGCGGATCGCGCTGATGGAGGAGGCCGCCGACGACCGGGACGTGGCGCGCGGCGAGCGCAGGGACGGGCGGGTCACGTTCGGGTCCGACTGGGTGCGCGAAGGGGCGCACGAGCTGTTCGAGCGGTACGTCCATGACTACGAGCCGATCCTGCCCGATCTGACGGAGGGGGCGGATCGGTACGAGGTGCCCGAGCTGCGGCTGCACCAGGGCACGATCTGGCAGTGGAACCGGCCCGTCTACGACCCCGCGGACGGCGGCCACCTGCGCATCGAGATGCGCGCGCTGCCCGCCGGACCCTCGTGCGCGGACATGGCGGCGAACACGGCCTTCCTCCTCGGCCTGACGCTCTCGCAGGCGGAGCGGGACCTGACCGGCTACCGGTTCGCGGAGGCGTACCAGAACTTCTACCGCGCGGCCATGGACGGCCTGGACGCCAAGCTCTCCTGGCCCGGCCGCGAGGGCGAGTTCGAGGCGGCGGACCTGGTCCTCAGCCTGCTGCCCGAAGCGCGGGCCGGGCTGCTCAAGGCGGGCGTGTCGGCGCACGACGCCGACACGGCGCTGGACGTGATCGCGCAGCGGACCCGGCTGCGCCGCACCGGGGCGGCGTGGCAGCGGGAGGCGCTGGAGCGGTTCGGTGGCGACCGCGAGCAACTCGTCCGGCGCTACCGTGAGCTGGCCCTGTCCGGGATGCCCGTGCATATGTGGCCCTGAGGGCAAACTCCCGTCGTTCTCCATCCGTCAAACTGGTCAAGGGACGGAAAAGAGAGGGAGTTATGGCGGGTACGGGGATGGTTCCAACGGAAAAAGCGCCATATGTGATTAATCGGGCAGCGGGGAGCTGGGCCGAGGGGGCGGCCAAGCTGGCCCAGGAGATCGGGAGCACCGCGGTCGAGGCCCTGCTGGCGCAGGCCAACAGGGCCGCGAAGAACAAGGGGGCGGCCGGCGCGCTCGGCTCGATGCAGCCGAAGCCGGCCGCCTGGTACGCCTTCGACGACCGCGACCAGGACACCACCGACTGGTATCCGCAGGGGCTGACCAGCGGCGAGGACTCCGGCGAGATC
Organism: Nonomuraea sp. NPDC002799; assembly: GCF_053592075.1. Classification (NCBI taxonomy): domain Bacteria; kingdom Bacillati; phylum Actinomycetota; class Actinomycetes; order Streptosporangiales; family Streptosporangiaceae; genus Nonomuraea; species Nonomuraea sp. NPDC002799. The sequence goes on along the minus strand of NZ_JBSFVA010000010.1, from coordinate 21,567 downwards.
GGGGTGCCGGTGTTCATGGCGAGCTGGTACTTCAAGCCGGAGGGGGGCGAGCGGGGCGTCAGGGTGTCGTTCCTGAGCCCCAGGCTGCTGAAATACCAGCACGCGCTGCTGGTCGAGGCGAAGCCGAACGGCTCCTACGGGCCCATCGACATCCACGCCGGCGGCATCGCCTGCCACGGCGACCTGCTCTACGTCGCCGACACCGTCAGGGGCCTGCGCGTCTTCGACCTGGGCAACCTGCTCGACCTGCGCACCGCCCAGAACGACCTGGGCGATCCCGAGCGGATCGGCCGCCGCGGCGGCAAGTTCCACGCCTTCGGCTACCGCTACGTGATCCCGCAGACCGCCATGTGGGAGGTGGCGAAGCCGGGGCCGAGATTCTCCTTCGTCTCGATCGACCGCAGCGGGAGCACGCCGCTGCTGGTCACAGGCGAATACCGCGAGAACGATTCCCGCGGCTGGGTGGGCCGCTGGCCGCTGCCGTTCGCCGGCGGCGAGCCCGACGACGCCTTCGTCATGGGACACCCCAAGATCCAGGGGGCGATCTCGTGGGACGGCAAGTGGTACCTCAGCCAGGCGGCCGACTCCGTCACCAACGGCCAGCTGCTCGTGCACGCCGGCGACACGCTGCAGAGCAGGCGGTTCCCGATCGGTCCCGAGGACCTCACCGTGCAGGACGGGAAGTTGTGGAGCATCACCGAGTTCAAGGGCAAGAGGGTGATCTTCGGGGTCAGTCTTTGAGGTGCTCGAGCAGCACCTTCCGGTAACCGGCGTCGAAGTCGTCGTAGCGCGCCCGCAGCCGGGCGCCCGGCCAGTCGGCCGGTAGCAGCTCCTGCGGCAGCAGCGGGTCGGCCAGCAGGTGCCGCAACACCGCGGCCGACACCAGGAAGCCCTCCGCCAGTCCCGCGCAGCGGTCGAGGGCCCGTTCCAGCCCGCGCGCCTCGGCTGCCCAGCCGTCCAGATCCCACAGCAGGGGAGTGGGGTCGCCGTGCGGGCGGCCGTCGATGAGCGTGCACTGCGCGGTGACGATCTCCGGCCACCCGCGGACCAGGTTGGCCGGGCGCAACCAGGTGCCCTCGCGCAGCTCGGCCAGGCGCAGCGCGGCCATCGTGTGCCGGAACGCCGCCCGGTCGGCGGGCGCGCGCCGCTCGGCCGTGACCACGGCCACCTCCCACGTGCCGTCCCACGGCCTGGTGTGCGGGTCGCGGCTCTCGTCCTGCCTGGCCTGGCGCTCGATCAGCCGCTCCGTCAGCGTGTACGAGCGCTCGGACTGGATCAGGTCGCCGGCCGCGACCATGCGCGACAGCGCCACCCGCACGGTGCCCTCCGCGATCCCGAACAGCGCGCCGATGCGCACGAGGTGGCGGGCCGACAGGCGCGGCGGGTGGCTGCCCAGCAACGCGCTCAGCACGGCCGATCGGGCACTCAGGTTGTTACGCTCTTCCATCGCGTGTCGAGTATATGTAACACTCGCGAGTATGGGGCGCTATCTCATCGAACCTTTCGACCGCAGCACCGGCAGCACCGGCAGCGACCGCGTCGACCGCAGTGACCGCTACGCGACCGAGCGCTACCAGGGCGCCGCCGGGCGCAACTGGTGGCGCTGCGATCCCACGCTGCGCCTGCTCATGCGGCGCTACCTGGGCGACGGCTTCGCCTGGGCGGAGCCGCATCTCGACCGGCTGGGCGCGCTCATGGGCGGGCTGGTGGCCGAGTGCGCGGAGGAGACCGACCGTAACCCGCCGCGTCTGGAGAAGTACGACAAGTGGGGCAGGGACGTCAGCCAGGTCGTCATGCCGCCGTCGTTCCAGGCCGCCCGGCAGGCGCTGATGGCGGACAACTTCACCGCGCCCGCGTTCGCCGAGGAGGCCCGCGCGCACGGGGCGGATCCGGCCGCGCTGGCCGCGGCGTGGACGTACCTGCTCGATCAGGCCGACATCGGGATGGGCTGCGCGCTCGGCACCGGCGGGGACATGGTGGTCTCCCTGGCCGAGAAGCACGCGCCCGCGGACGTGCGCGATCGGGTGCGGGAGATCTTCGCCAACGGGTACTACTCGGGCGAGGCAGCTCAGATGTTCACCGAGCGGACGGGCGGCTCGGACCTGGCGGCCCTGGAGGCCACGGCGGTGCCCGACGGCGACTCGTGGCTGCTGTCAGGGCTCAAGTGGTTCGCCTCCAACGCAGGCGGGTCGGCGTTCGTGGTGCTGGCGCGGCTGCCCGAAGGGGACGTGGCGCCGTTCCTGGTGTTGTGGGAGCGGCGGGACGGCTCGCGCAACGGGGTGCGGATCAGGCGGCTCAAGGACAAGCTAGGCACCAGGTCGGTGGCTTCGGCCGAGGTCGAGTTCACCGGCGCGGAGGCGTTCCCGCTGTCCGAACATGGCACTCGCTCTAGCTCCGGCACCGGCACCAGGTCCGGCTCCAGCTCTGGCCTTGGCACGATGATGAAGCTCACCAACGCCTCCCGGCTCGGCGTGGCCATGATGGGCGCCGGCGTGGCCCGGCGCGCGCTGGTGGAGGCGATCTGCTACGCCCAGGCCCGAGAGGCGTTCGGGCGCCCGCTCATCGAGCAGCCGCTGATGCGCCGCAAGCTGGCCGAGCTGATCGTCGAGGTCGAGGCCGCCCAGGCGCTCGCCTTCGACGGGCTCGCGGGCCCGCGGTCGCGGATCACGCCCGCCCTCATCAAACTGCGCACCGCCCGGCTCGGCGTGACGGCGGCCAGCGACGCGATCGAGGTGCACGGCGGCAACGGCTACATCGAGCAGTGGCCGGTGGCCCGGCTCCTGCGCGACGCCCAGGTCAACCCGATCTGGGAGGGCGGCGACAACATCCTCTGCCTCGACGTGCGGCGCGCCATGGTCAAGGAGCAGGCCCACCTGCCCTTCCTCGACCGGCTGCGCGCGCTGGCCACCTCCGACCTGGTGCACACCCGCATCGACGACCTGACCAAGGCGATCTCCGCGTGGTCGGCCCTGGAGCACTCCGTGGCCGAGGAGCGGCTCTACCCGCTGGCGCAGTTCATGGCCGACGTCTATGCCGCCGCGCTGCTGGAGGAGCAGGCGACGTGGGGGCTCGACGACGGTCGCAAGGCGCTCGTGGCCCGCCTCTACGCCGAGACCCACCTGGCCGAGCGCGGCCCGCTACGCGGCATCGACGCACCCGCCGACGCGGACCAGTTCGACGTTCTCCTGGCGGGAGTGGTCACCCTCTGACCGACGCCGGCCATCGGCGTCAGCCGCAGACTGTTCACCGGATCCGGCCTCGGACTCGGATTCGGTGAACAGCGGTCAATCGTGCCCGGACAGCCGGAACCAGACCGATCGGCCGGGTTCGTCGCCGTGCTGGATTCCCCAGGCGTCGGCGAGCGTGTCCACCAGCCACAGGCCCCGGCCGCCATCCTCGTCGAGGGCAGGACTGCGCATGGCGGGCGCGGTGGCAGGACGACGAAGCCGCGGACGTCGTCGCTGCGCTTGACGATCGTGACGGCCAGGCCGAGAACCTGCCCGGACCAGGCCACCAAGCGTCCGGCGTAGCCGCACGCCGCGGCCACGACGGTCTCGGCGGTCTTGACCGTCTGGGAGTCGATGCGCCCTGCCGTCGGCAGTTCGCCCCGTCGGCCAAGAGGCGCAGGCGTGGGCGGTGTCCTGGACTGTCACGCTGCCCGTCGGTTCCCTCCTGGGGGTGTCACCCGCTGCCGGGGAGACTCCTGAGGCAGGAGATGGGCGAGCAGGGAGCGGGCCTCTCGCAGCCCGTCGATCTGGTCGTCCATGCTCCGCAGCCGTTCCCGTAGCACCTCCGACACGCACGCGTTGAGCTGCGGGCCGGGGCCCTCGACACAGGGAAGGATCTCGCGGATCACCCGGGTTGGCAGGTTCGCCGACAGCAGGGCCCGGATGTGCCGGACTATGACGGGGGCGTCCTCGTCGTAGGCCCGGTGGCCGCTGTCGGCCCTGACCGAGGTGAGCAGCTCCTGCTCCTCGTAGTAGCGCAGGAGGCGGGGGCTGACACCAGTCTGGCGTGACAGCTCACCGATCTTCATGTGATGTACCTCACAGCTGCTTGAATCTCACATCTATGACAGGTCATAGCGTCGCAGACATGACGACATATTTCCTTCTCGGCGGCGACCTGCAGGTGAACCGGCTCGGCTACGGCGCGATGAGGCTGAGCGACGACCCCACGTCGCGCCCGGCCGACCAGGCGCACATCTGGCGGGCACCGGTCGAGCGTGAGGCCGCGGTGGCACTGCTGCGGCGGGCCGTGGAGCTGGGCGTGAACCTCATCGACACCGCCGACGCCTACACCCTCGGCGGCAATGAGGAACTGGTGGCCGAGGCGCTGCACCCCTACCGAGAGAGTGTCGCGGTGGCGACGAAGGTGGGCGTCGCACGGCCCGGTCCCACCGAGTGGGTGCCGCTCGGGCGTCCCGAGTACCTGCGTCAGCAGGCGGAGCTGAGCCTGCGACGGCTGCGGGTGGAGCGGATCGACCTGCTGCAGCTGCACGCGGTGGACCCCACGGTGCCGTTGGCCGACCAGGTCGGCGCGCTGAAGCAGCTGCGGGACGAGGGCAAGGTACGCCACATCGGGCTGTCGAAGGTGAGCGTCGAGCAGCTCGCCGAGGCCGCCCAGGTCACGCCCATCGCGGCCGTGCAGAACATGTACAACCTGGTGGCCCGGGAAGACGAGGACGTCGTCGACTACGCGGCCGCGAACGACATCGCGTACCTGCCCTTCTTCCCGATCGCGATGGGCGGGCACACCGGCTCCGGAAGCCCGCTGGCCGGCGTCGCGAGTGAGGTGGGCGCGACCCCGGCGCAGACCATGCTCGCCTGGTTGCTGCGGCGCTCGCCGACGACCATCCCGATCCCGGGCACCACCTCGCTCGCCCACCTGGAGGAGAACCTGGGCGCGCTGTCCGTGAAGTTGTCCGACGAGCAGTACGAGCGTCTGTCGGCGCTGTCCTGAGGGCGGGGCACCCCGGCGGGTACGGCCGTTGCCTCTCCTGTCGCGGCCGAAGGCGTACATCTGGGCGGGTCGCCTCGGGCGGACCGCCACGCCCATCCGGCCGTGGTCCTGCCACGCCGCCGGCCGGTGATCTCGTGTCAACGAGAGGTGAGGTCCATTTCGGGCTTGAGCCGGTTCGGAGTCTCCGCCGGCTCCGGCCACGCACGACGTGACCCTGAGAAAGCCGGCCATCCGTGCGGCGCCGACCGGGTCCCCCAGAGCGCGACGGCGATGTACAGGGCCTGCTCGGGTCCTCATCGGGTAGGGCGTGGCCTGCCTGAACGGCTCGCCGGACGGCTGTCCGCATCTTCGAGCTGTGGTCCGCGCTGTGGAACGGCGATCTGAGCCTGGCCGACCAGATCATGGCGCCGCAGTTCCGGCTCCGTTATGCCCAGCCGGGCACGGACGCCTTCGACCACATCCGAAATCCCTCACACCTGGCCGAGATGATCGCCCAGTTCCGGGCGGCCCGTCCCGGGCCGCACTTCGCCCCCGACGGCGAGGCCGTCGCAGATGTCCACCTTGCCGACGGTGTCGCTCACGGCAGGGTCGCCCGGCCTTGTTTGGCGCGCTTCGCCGACGAGACCGGGCGTGACCTGCGCATCAGCGGGTTTGACATGCTTCGCATCGAAGACGGTCTCATCACCGAGGTTTGGTCAGTCTCCGGCGGAAGAACCGGACGGGTCTTCTACGACGACTGAAGATCAACGACCGGCGTGAGGTGCCGGCTCGCATGAGGCGATCGCCCGTCGCGCTGCGCTTGTCGCTGGTCGGAATCGTGGCTTGAGATTACGCTCGGGACGTCTTCCCGAGGAGGGTCGCATGACCGTACGCGTAGAGCGCGAGGGGCCTGTCACCACCGTGGTGCTCAACAGGCCCGAGGCGCGCAACGCCGTCGATCGCAAGACCGCCGACGCCCTGACGGACGCCTTCCGGGACTTCGAGGGCTCCGACGCCGCCGTGGCGGTGCTCTGGGGCGAGGGCGGCACGTTCTGCGCCGGAGCCGACCTCAAGACGCTCGACAACCACGTCGGCGAGGAGGGCGACGGGCCCATGGGGCCGACCAGGATGCGCCTGACCAAGCCGGTCATCGCCGCCGTCGCCGGGCACGCCGTGGCCGGCGGGCTGGAGCTCGCCCTCTGGTGCGACCTGCGGGTGGCCGAGGAGGGGGCGGTGTTCGGGGTGTTCTGCCGGAGGTGGGGGGTGCCGCTCATCGACGGCGGCACCGTACGCCTGCCCCGGCTCATCGGCGCATCGCGGGCCATGGACATGATCCTCACGGGCCGGCCCGTCGAGGCGCGGGAGGCCTACGACTGGGGGCTGGCCAACCGGCTCGTTCCCCACGGCACCGCCCGGGGGCAGGCCGAGGCGCTGGCGCGCGACATCGCCCGCTTCCCGCAGACCTGCCTGCGCGGCGACCGGCTCTCGGCGCTGGAGCAGGACGCGCTGGAGGAGGTAGAGGCGATGCGCAACGAGCTGCGCCACGGCCTGGTGTCGCTGCCGGACGCGGTGGGCGGCGCGGCCGGCTTCGCGGAGGGTGCGGGCCGTCACGGCAGCTTCGACTGATCGGCACCCGCTCCGTCCGGGTGTCCGGTCTTGTTCGGTCCCGTCCGGTTCGACTGATCGGTACCGGCCCTGCTCGGCCTGGTCCGGGTGGCCGGTCTTGGTCGGCTCAGCCTGATCGGCCTGGCCCGGTCGGCTTCGGGGGACTGTCGGAGGCGGCACGTATCGTGACCCTATGCCTGACATCGAGGTCGCAGGGCGCGAGGTGCACGTCACCAGCTCCGACAAGGTGGTCTTCCCGCAGTCCGGCCACACCAAGCTGGACCTGATCCGGTTCTACGAGGCCGTGGGCGAGGCGGCGCTGCGGGGTGTGCACGGGCGGCCGATGGTGCTCAAGCGGTTCGTGCACGGCATCGAGAAGGAGGCCTTCTTCCAGAAGCGGGCGCCGGCCAAGCGGCCCGACTGGATCGAGGTGGCCGAGCTGAAATACCGCTCGGGGCTGAGCGCGGAAGAGGTGGTCTGCACCGACCTGGCGCAGTTGTTGTGGGTGGTCAACCTCGGGTGCGTCGACCTCAACCCGCATCCGGTGCGCGCCGACGACCTCGCACGGCCCGACGAGCTCCGCATCGACCTCGACCCCGTGCCGGGCGTCGAGTGGGCCGACGTGCTGAGGACCGCGCAGGTGGCGCGGGAGGTGCTGGCCGACCATGGGCTCGTCGCGTGGCCCAAGACGTCCGGTTCGCGCGGGTTCCACGTCTACGCGCGGATCGAGCGGCGCTGGCCGTTCGCGAAGGTGCGCAAGGCAGCCGAGACAGTGGCGCGGGAGGTGGAGCGGCGAGCGCCCGAGCTGGCCACCAGCCGGTGGTGGAAGGAGGAGCGGCACGGCGTGTTCGTCGACTTCAACCAGAACGCCTACGACCGCACCGTGGCCTCCGCCTACTCCGTGCGCGCCGTGCAGGACGCCCGCGTGTCCACGCCGCTGACCTGGGACGAGGTGCCGGGTTGCCGGCCCGAGCGGTTCACCATCGACACCGTGCCCGCGCGGCTGGCCGAGCGGGGCGACCCGTGGGAGGACATGGATCTGCATCCCGGGTCCCTCGACGGGCTGCTGGAGCTGGCCGAGGAGCTCGGGCCCGCGCCCAAGGCGCCCAAGGGCAGCGGGCGCAGGCAGCAGACCATGCCTGTCATCGAGATCGCCAAGGCCGAGCACAAGGACGAGGCGATGGCGGGGTTCGAGCGGTGGAAGGCCCGCCATCCCGAGGTCGCGGCCAAGCTGGAGCCCGCCGACGTGCTGGTGGACGGCATGCGCGGGCGCAGCAGCGTGTGGTATCGCATCCGGGTCAACCTGCAGCACGTTCCCGATGAGGAACGGCCGGAGCAGGAGCCGCTGGAGGTCGACTACGACCCGTGGCGCGGCGCCCGCCCGGAATAGGCGGCCGGAGCGGGAGCGGCTGGAGGTTGACTCCGATCCGTGGCGCGGTGCCCGCCGGGAACGATCCTTTGAATCCCGATAGACAGTTAGTGGGTGGAATGTCGCCTTCTGCGAGCTTTCGACTGCACTGCGTGCATATACCGATTTTTGGTGGGTAGCGCCGTTGCATTGGCTCCTCGGAGGAGGAAACCGTGGATATCAACCTAGGCCAAGGCATCACGGACGCCTGGCGGTCGATAGCGACGTTCGTTCCGAAGCTGGTCGCGTTCCTGGTGATTCTGGTCATCGGCTGGATCGTGGCCAAGGCGCTGGAGAAGATCGTCAACAAGGTGCTCGAACGCGTCGGCTTCGAACGGATGGTGGAGCGCAGCGGCGTCTCGCGGTGGCTGGAGCGCAGTAGATACACCGCCAGCAGCCTGCTGGCCAAGATCGTCTTCTATGCGATCCTGCTGGTCACCCTGCAGATTGCCTTCAGCGTCTTCGGGCCCAACCCGATCTCGGCGCTGCTGACCGGCGTGGTGGCGTGGTTGCCCAGGGCCATCGTGGCCATCGTGATCATCGTGGTGGCCGGGGCCGTGGCCAAGGCCGTCAGGGACGTCGTCGGCGGTGCGCTCGGCGGGCTGTCCTACGGTCGCTGGCTGGCGACGGCCGCGGCGGTGTTCATCTGGGCGCTGGGCATCATCGCCGCGCTCAACCAGATCGGCGTCGCCACCGCCGTCACGACTCCGGTCCTGATCACGGTGCTCGCCACCATCGGGGCGATCGCGGCGATCGGGCTCGGCGGCGGTCTCGTACGGCCGATGCAGCAGCGCTGGGAGCGCTGGCTGGGCCGCATCGAGGAGGAGGCGCCGCAGGCCAGGGCGCACGCGGAGGCTTATCAGCGGGGACGCGAGGACGCTCGGTCGATGACCGACGAAACGGCGCCCATCCGCTCGACGCCGGGCGGGGCGACCCGCTCGGAGTTCCCGCCCGGATGAGCGGGGGCCCGGCCGGGCCAGGCTTCTCACCTTCACTCGGCTGAGCCCGGCTCCGGGTTCGCCTGGCTGAGCCCCGCCCACCGACTGGCCCCGCCGTCACGGACCGGGGTCAGGCGGTGGGCGGAGGTCCGCCGCGACGGGATGATCCTGGCCGGGATCTCGTCTGGAGGGCCCGGTCAGGCGGGGTGGCCGTCTTCGAGGAGGCCCTGTTCGCGGGCCAGCCAGCAGACCGCCGTCAGCCGGAGCACAGGCGCGTCGGCCTCGTCCCTGAAGATCCAGCCGCGGTGCCGCAACTCGTCGATGAAGCCCAGCAGATAGTCGCTCAGCGTCTCGCGGTCCAGCGGGATCGCGTCCCGCAGCACCGCCGCGTGCTGATCGACCGCGGCCACCAGCCCGGGGTCGCCGACCATCCGGGCCAGCTGGGACTCGCCCAGGGAACCCATCAACCATCGCAGGGGCGCAGCGGCCCAGCCCTCCTCGAAAACCACCAGCCAACTTTAAAGCATCTCCCAAGGTCAGCGCCCCTTCCGGCCAAAAGCGCGGCCCCTCACGGCATCCCGACGTAGTTCTCCGCCAGCGTCGTCGCGGCGGCCTCCGAGGTGGTCACGTAGTCGAGGTAGGAGAGCTGCAGCCGCCTGCCGTACGCGTCGTCGTCCTCGAACGTGTGCAGCAGCGTCGTCATCCACCACGAGAAGTGCTGCGCCCGCCACACCCGCTTCAGGCACGCCTCGGAGTAGCCGTCGAGCAGCTCGGCCGAGCCGTGCTCGAAGTAGGCCGCGAGCGCGTCGGTGAGCACGCGGACGTCGGCCACGGCCAGGTTGAGCCCCTTGGCGCCGGTGGGCGGCACGATGTGGGCGGCGTCGCCGCCCAGGTAGAGCCGGCCGTACTGCATGGGCTCCACGACGAACGCCCGCATCGGCGTGACGCCCTTCTCCGTGATCTCCCCGGTGGTCAGCGTGAAGCCGGGCACGCTCTCCAGCCGGGCCTTGAGCTCGGCCCAGATGCGCTCGTCCGGCCAGTCCTCCAGGCGCGCGTCCGCCGGAACCTGCAGGTAGAAGCGGCTGACCGTGGGGGAGCGCATGCTGTGCAGGGCGAAACCGCGCTCGGTCCTGGTGTAGATCAGCTCCTCCGACGACGGCGGCACGTCGGCCAGGATGCCGAGCCAGGCAAAGGGATAGTCCCGCTCGAACACGCTCAGAACGCCCTCAGGGATGGCCGGCCTCGACACGCCGTGGAAGCCGTCGCAGCCGGCGATGACGTCGCAGTCGAGCCGTTCGCCGCCGAACGTCAGGTACGGCTGCGACTCCATGTCGTGCACGGCCACGTCCTCGACCTCGAACCGCACGTCCCCGCCCGCCGCGAGCCTGGCCGCGATGAGGTCCTTGACCACTTCCTGCTGCCCGTACACGGTGATGGACCGGCCGGGGACGAGCTTCTCGAACGGGATGCGGTGCCCGGCGCCGCCGTACCGGAGCTCGATGCCGTGGTGCGGCAGCCCCTCGCGCAGCAACCGATCGCCGACGCCCGCCGCGACCAGCGTGTCCACCGTGCCCTGCTCCAGCACTCCGGCGCGGACCCGCCGCTCGACGTAGTCGCGGCTGCGCTTCTCCAGCACCACGGAGGAGATCCCGCGCAGATGGAGCAAATGAGAAAGGAGCAGGCCCGCGGGCCCTGCTCCGATGATCCCGACCTGAGTTCGCATGAGGGAAGCATCCTGCCTTGAGCGGGATTCAGCCGAGAAAACGCTTCCACTGGACGGAAGAATTGAGCAGGATTACGCCATGGCGGGAGGATCCCGCGCCCCCGGGCGCACGGTCACGTCGAAGGTGCTGGCCATCCTCGGCGCGTTCGACCCGGCCCATCCGCAGCTCACGCTGACGGATCTGGCCAGGCGGAGCGGGCTGCCGCTGAGCACCACGCACCGGCTGGTCGGCGAGCTGGAGGAGGGCCAGGCGCTGAGCCGCGCACCCGACGGGCGGCTCCGGGTCGGGCTGCGGCTGTGGGAGCTGGGCCAGCTCGCGCCCGGGCGGCTGCAGGAGCTCGCCCGGCCGTGGCTGCAGGAGCTGTTCGCGGGCACCGGCGAGAACGTGCACCTGGCCGTGCGCGACGGCCTTGAGGTGCTGTACGTGGACAAGGTGCACGGCAGGCGGGCGGTGCCCATCGTCTCCAGGACCGGTGGCCGGCTGCCGATGCATCCGACGGGGGTGGGCAAGGCGCTGCTGGCGTTCGAGCCCGACTGGTTCGTCAAGTCCTACCTGGCCCGCCGGCTCGAACGCCCGACCCCGCACTCGATCACCGAGCCGGGGCGGCTGGCCAGGGAGCTGGCGGCGGTGCGGGCGCAGGGGTACGCGCTGACGTATGAGGAGATGACGCTCGGCTCGTGCTCGGCGGCGGCTCCCATCCTGGTGGACGGGCGGGCGGTGGCGGCCCTGGGCATCGTGCTCTCCTCCCGGCGCGCACGCGAGCTGCCCCGGCTGGTCGAGCCGCTGCTGAGCGCCGCCGCCGGCCTGGCGCGGGCGTGCGCTAGTCCCCCAGCTTCTGGATACGGTCCTTGAACAGCGTGGTCGCGATGGCCGCCTTGTGCGGCTGGCCCTTGAGGAAGGCCGTGGCGAAGCTCTTGGCCTGCTCGTAGGAGACCTTGCCCGGCATGGGCGGCTCGTTCGGGTTGACGTCCACGTCCACCAGCGCCGGGCCGTCGTGGGCCAGCGCCTGACTGATCGCCGCGGCCACGTCGCCCGGCTTGGTGACCTTGGCGCCGAACCCGCCGCACGACCTGGCCCAGGTCGAGAAGTCGGCCTCGGGCTGCGCGAAGCGCACGCCGTGCTCCGGATAGCCGAGCACCATCTGCTCCCACAGGATCTGGCCGAGCGCGTTGTTGTTGTTGATGATCACCTTGATCGGCAGCCCGTGCTGGACCGCCGTCAGGAACTCGGCCATCAACATCGAGAAGCCGCCGTCGCCGACGTACGCGATGACCTGCCGGCCGGGGAAGGCGTGCTGCATGGCGATGGCGTACGGCAGCCCGTTGGCCATCGAGGCCAGCGTGCCCGACAGGTAGAACCGGCGCTCGCCGCGGATCGTCCAGTGCCGGGCCGCCCACGTGGCGATCGTGCCGCTGTCGCAGGTCAGGATGGCGTCGTCGGCGGCGAGCCGGTCGAGGACCGAGACGGCGTACTGCGGCGCGATCGGCTCCCGGTCCGCGTTCTCCAGCGACTCCATGTCGGCCCGCCACTTGACCATCATCTTCTGATATTTCGCCAGATGAGCGTTCCCGTTCCGGCGCGTCAGCAGCGGCAGCAGCGCCGCCAGCCCCTCCTTCGCGTCGCACACCACGGGCACGTCGGTCGCGATCCGCGCTCCCGCCCGCGTCGGCTCCGCCTCGAACTGCACCACCCGCGTCTTCGACGGCTCCGGCAGGAACTTGGAGTAGGGGAAGTTCGTGCCCACCATGAACAACACGTCGGCGTCGTCCATCAGCTCCTCGCTCGGCCGCGTGCCGAGCAGCCCGATCCCCCCGGTCGTGTACGGCGAGTCGTCCGGAATGACCGCCTTGCCGGGCAGCGTCTTGACCACGGGCGCCCCCAGGGCCTCGGCCACGGCCAGCACCTCCCGCCCGGCGTGCAGCGCCCCCTGCCCGACGAGCATGGCGGGCCGCTCGGCCTGGTTGAGCACCTCGGCCGCCCGCTCGATGTCCTCCTGACGGGGGATCCCGGACGGCGTGAGGTAGACGGGCGCGGTCTCGGGCGGCCGCACCGGGGCCACGCTCTTGTACGGATCCGCCCCCGCCTCGGCCACCTGGATGTCGTTCGGCACCGTGAGATGGGAGACCCCGCGCCGCGCGTAGGACGTCCTGATCGCCAGGTCCACCAGCGAGGGCAACTGCGCCGGGTTGGTGATCATCATGTTGTACTCGGCCACGTCGGCGAAGAGCTTGTCCAGATGCACCTCCTGCTGGTAGCCGGTGCCGAGCACGGACGTCTCCTGCATCCCCGTGATGGCCAGCACCGGGACGTGATCGAGCTTGGCGTCGTAGAGGCCGTTCAGCAGGTGGATGCCACCGGGGCCGGAGGTGGCCAGGCAGACCCCGATGCGCCCGGTCGCCTTGGCGTAGCCGGTGGCCATGAACGCCGCGGCCTCCTCGTGGTGGACCAGGACGAACCGTACCCGGTCACGATGGCGCCGCAGCCCCTCCATGATGCCGTTGATGCCGTCCCCCGGCAGGCCGAAGACGGTGTCGACGCCCCAGTCCGCGAGCCGTTCGATCAGGGATTCCGCTGCGATACGAGCCATGTGAGGCGCCCTACCCCGCTCTCCGGTAAGCAGACGCGAGTGCGTGGTTCATGGACATTTCCGGGAATTCGCGGGTAGGGACCCGGCATGCGCATTCTGGTCACGGGAGCCACGGGGACGCTCGGCGGCGCCCTGGTGCCCGCGCTGGTCAAGGCGGGTCATCAGGTGCGGGCGTTCAGCCGGGCCAAGCGGGAGAGCCGCGGCAACGTCGAGTGGGCGTGGGGCGACCTCATCTCGGGCGCCGGCCTGCCGGACGCCGTACGCGACGTCGAGGCGATCGCGCATCTGGCCACGAGCGGCCCCAAGGGGCGTGGCGCCGTGGACCTGCCCGGCACCCGCATGCTGATCGCCGCCGCCCGCGAGGCCGGGGTGCCGCACCTGCTGCTCACCTCGCTCGTCGGCGCCGACCGCATCGCCACCGGCTACCCGGTGTACAAGCTGGCGGCCGAGCGCCTGATCGCCGGGAGCGGACTGGGCTGGACGATCCTCCGCGCCACGCCGTTCCACCAGACGCTCGACCGGCGGCTGCGGGACGTCACGTCGCTCCCCGTGCTGCCCGTGGACCGCTCGCTGCCCTGGCAGCCGGTCCACACCGGCGAGGTGGCCGCCCGCGTGGCCGGCCTGCTCGCCGGCGGCCCCGCCCGAGCGGAGATCGACTACGGCGGCCCCCAGGTCCTGAACACCGAGGAACTGGTCAGGACCTGGTTGCGGGCCAAGGACCTGCACTGCCTCTGCCTGTCCGTCCGCTTCCCCGGCCGGCGGTACGCGGCCCAGCGCGCCGGAGCCCTGCTCACCGACGCCACGCCCAAGGGCGAGATCACCTGGCACGACTACCTCTGCCCTCCGCCGCCCGAGCTCTCCGACGACTTCGCCACCGAGCACACCGCCTCGCCGACCAGCCCGGCGAACCAGCCGGAGCACGATCCCGACCTGCGCGTCTATGGCGGCGACGAGGGCTACGAACGCCAGACCCGGGGCTAGCCCGGTGCGCGCCCGCCGGCGACCGGTCCCGGCCTGGAGATTTGTCGGTATTGTCTGGCTGGACGTCGCACAGATCAGCGCAGCACGGAAGCGAGACCGCATGTCTTTCCAGGCCTATCTGGACAATATCGAGGGCAAGACCGGCCTGACGCCCCGCCAGTTCATCGCCCTCGCCCATGAGCGCGGCTTCGACGAGCCCGCGACGAAGGCGGGGACCATCGTCGAGTGGCTCAAGGAGGACTACGGGCTTGGCCGCGGGCACGCGATGGCACTCGTACACGTGATCAAGAAGGGTGCGCAGATCGACGCGAAGCATGTCGGAACCACTGGCACGCACCGCGACGAATCCGACACCCTGTGGCTCGACGGAAAGGACAACCGGTAGCCGGCGTGAAGGGGGCCCTGCACTCAGGGCACCGGCGTGACCATCGGCCTGGCTCTGGAAAGCCGAAAACCCCAGACTCTCGACATTTGCCGTGAGCTGGGGCCGGTGGAGCTGGTGGACGATACAGGGATTGAACCTGTGACCTCTTCCGTGTCAGGGAAGCGCTCTCCCGCTGAGCTAATCGTCCGTATTGAGTTGGGGAACTCAGAGCGGAAGACGGGATTCGAACCCGCGACCCTCACCTTGGCAAGGTGATGCTCTACCACTGAGCCACTTCCGCATGGCGCTTTCTTTACTATAGCGGATCCTGCAGAGTCCGCCGGATACCGAGGTGGAGACGGGATTTGAACCCGTGTAGACGGCTTTGCAGGCCGCTGCCTCGCCTCTCGGCCACTCCACCAGGAGTTTAACTCCGAGCGGAAGACGGGATTCGAACCCGCGACCCTCACCTTGGCAAGGTGATGCTCTACCACTGAGCCACTTCCGCGTGAAACCGTCGGCGACGTGCGCCGGGCCACGGGAAAACCATATCGTCTCCGCGGAGTGCCCGTGCGCAACGAACGGCCGCGTGGCCCGCGCGAGCCGCGCGGGCCACGGTGCTCCGAGCGCCGAGCGGGCCGCGCGGCCGGACGACCCCGAGTCAGCTGATCAGGCGGACGTCGTCCGCTCGCACGAACATCACCCGGTGCCCGAGCTGGATCTGGTGATAGCGGACCTTGCCGGTGGTCGTGACGTGCCGGGACGGCCTGAAGGCGTTCGCGGCGTAGTAGGAGCCGGTGATCGTGTCGCCCACCGTGTAGGTCTGACCGGGGGAGATCTTGTACTGGAGCGGCGTCAGAGGCTGGTAAGCCGCCGCCCGATAAGCGGATTTTTCGGGGTACGCGCGGCCGTACACCTTGGTGTTGGGCTGCAACGGGGTCACCAGCGGGCCCTTCGCGGGGACCGCGGTGGGGTTGGCGGCCGGGTTGTGGAACCAGGCCTGCTGGCCCAGGTACCAGATGGCCGTCCAGTCGCCTTGCCGGGCCGCGACGGCGTAGCGCTGGCCGGTGGAGGCGCGGGCGCTGTGGTCGTACACGCTGTAGGTGCTCGGCTTGCCCGGATGTTTGCCGGGGTCCGTGACCAGCGGGGAGGTCTCGCTCGGCTCCTTGTGCAGCCACACGGTGGCGGTGCCGTGCGCGGGGCAGGACTTGCCGGCCTTGGTGGTGACGCAGCCGGTGAAGCGGGGGCGGTGCGTGTCGTAGGACGGGCGGATCATGATGGAGTCGCCGTTCTTGTCTCCTCTGAGCGGCTTGTTCATGAGGGCGAAGTAGTGGGCCCAGTCCCAGTACGGGCCGGGGTCCTCGTGCATGCCCGCCACGGTCTTCGGGGAGGTGCCGGGAACGTTGTCGTGGCCCAGGATGTGTGCGCGGTTGAGCGGGATGTCGTGCTTGTCGGCCAGATACCTGACGAGCTTGGCCGACGAGCGGTACATCGCCTCCGTGTACCAGGTGCCGCCCTTGGCCAGGTAGCCCTCGTGCTCGATGCCGATGGAGCGGGTGTTCACATCCCAGTTGCCCGCGTGCCAGGCGATGTCCTGCGTCGGCACGTGCTGGGCGACATGTCCGTCGCGGGAGCGGATGGTGTAGTGCCAGCTCACGTACTTCGGATTGCGGATCATGGAGGGTATGCCCTGGTAGGTGCCCTCGGTGTCGTGGACGATGATGTAGTCGACGGCGCGGGCCCGGCTCAGGTGGTCGTGGTTGCCGTAGTCCCTGTCGTTCTTCTTGCCGAAGCGCGCGCGGGCGGCGGGCATCCATTCGCACCTGAGGCTGCTCGGGCATTCCACCTGGCCGGAGCGGGGGAGCGGGTTCTCCCGCCGCCGGCCGCCGGCGGCGGTCTCCTTGCTGGTGCCGCCGCGCCCGCCGGCTTCGGCGGGCTCGGCCGTGGTGCTCCAATAGCCTTCGACCTGCTCGTCCGCGAAGCCGTCACCTGCGCCGAAGGAGAAATCCTCGCCGGTGGCGCCGTCAGCGGTGGAGCCGTTCGGTGTGGCGCCGTCCATGGAGGCGCCGTCCGGCGTGGTGCCGGTGTTCTCGCCGGTGCTGCGGTCATCGTCGGCGGGCGTCGCCGCGCTGGCGGCGGGCCGCTCCTTCGCGGCAGCGGCCCGCCCGTCCGTCATCGTCCCGGGCGCGGGCAGGCCGCGCACCGGGTCGAGCCGCACCAGGTGCCCGTCGTCCGTACGCCGCCGCACACCCTCCCGCATCACCGCGAACACCTCGTCGGCGAACGCACGGGCGGCCCATGGGTCCTCCGTGCCGGAGAAGCGCGCGACGGCCTCGTACCAGTCGGCCGGATCGACGGCGGGCCGCGACTGGTAGGAGGCGAGCAGTGCGGCGCCGGCCCTGATGTTCGCGGCCGGATCGCTCCGCAGCCGGGCGGCCGCGACGCCGATCAGGCGTCCGGCCTCGGGCAGCGTGGTCCGGGGCCGCGGCTGCGCCGTCCGCAGCGCCGACGAGGCGATGGCCGCGACGCGTTCGGGGGACAGCGGGCGGGACGCGTCGCCCCGGGGATCGCCGAGCGCGTCACCGAGCGGCGTCCCCGCCTGGGCGGGGATCACGTCCACGAGGTGCATGGGCCCGTAGCCACCCGCCGTGCTGGGCAGGCCGCCGTTCGCGTCCCATCGGGAGCCCAGGTACGCGACCCCGAGCAGGACGCTCACCGGCACCCCGTACTCACGCGCGGCGGCGGCGAAATCCCCCTGCCGCCCGGCGGTGGCGAAGTCGCGTCCGGGGGCGGTTGCCCCCTCGGCGAGCCCGGTCCCGACGGCCGAGGGATGGACGCCGCCCGGTGCGATGAGCGCGCCGGCGGTCAGGAGGGCGGCGAGCCTGAACTGCATGAACATCTCCCCATGGAACGTCACGATACGACTACTCACCGTAACCATTCCCAGAAAGGGATGTGTCAGACGGGTCGGATGATACGGATGAGGTCTGCCGGATCTGCGGCGAACTCGGCATCCCAGTCATCCGGCGCAAGATGATCAGCCAGCCGGTGCCGTGGACGGCGGCCCGCAGCCGTCCTCATCGACCTCGGTCTCGCGGCCGGAGCCTTCGCCTGGTGGCGTCTGGGGCGAGGCTGGGGCCGTTCGAGCGTCCTTTAGCGTGATTCCTGCCCGATATCGGGCAGGATATTGCTGTGTCGCACTCCAGATGCGTAGTGTCCTCGTCTGTGTCCACAGCACGGCATCCCTACGAAGATCTCATCGCCCACCTCACCCGGACGAGCCCGCTCGCTCCCGGCGAGGCCGCCCGGGTGGTCGCCGACGTGCTGTCGTACTTCTCCGAGACCGTCGAGGAGTATGTCCGCCGCCGCCATGGCGAGCTGAAGACCGGCGGCCACACCAACGACGAGATCTTCCCCCGGATCGCCGCCGAATTACGGGGCCGCAAGGTGACGGCGCCGGAGTTGTCCCTACGCCAGCTACGCAGGATCGTTTACGGATGAAGGAGAGACCTCGATGTGCGGAATCGTGGCCTATGTCGGCCCCAAGGACGCGGCACCCATCCTGCTGGAGGGTCTGCAGCGGCTCGAATACCGGGGCTATGACTCGGCCGGCGTCGTGGTGTCCAACAAGGGGCTGAAACTCCGCAAGGTCAAGGGCCGGGTGGCCGACCTCGCCAAGGTGGTGCCACCCCGGTTCAAGGGCAGCCTCGGGATCGGGCACACACGATGGGCCACGCACGGCGTCCCCAGCGACGAGAACGCCCATCCGCACCTGTCCGCCGACCAGCGCATCGCGGTCGTGCACAACGGCATCATCGAGAACGCCGGCGAGCTGCGCGCCAAGCTGGCCGCCGACGGCGTCGTGTTCGCCTCGGAGACCGACACCGAGGTGCTGGCCCACATGATCGCGAACGCCGCCGACGAGAACGACTCGCTGGAGGAGGCGGTCAGGAAGACGCTCAAGAGCATCGTCGGCACGTACGGCATCGCCGTGATCGACGCCGAGCGGCCCGGTGAGGTGGTCGTGGCGCGCAACGGCAGCCCGATCGTGCTGGGCATCGGTGAGAAGGAGATGTTCGCCGCCTCCGACGTGGCCGCGCTGGTCCGCTACACGCGCCAGGTCGTGCACCTGGAGGACGGCGAGCTGGCCGTGCTGCGGGCCGACGGCTTCCACACCTTCGCCAGCGACGCCCGCGAGACGGCCAAGGAGACGCTGACCGTCGACTGGGACGCCGGCCACTACGACACCGGCGGCTACGAGCACTACCTGCTCAAGGAGATCTCCGAGCAGCCCGAGACGATGACCCGCACGATGAGCGGCCGGCTCGACGAGCGTTTCCACGTGGCCCACCTCGGCGGGCTCAACATGGACGCCCGCGAGACCCGCTCCTTCCGCCGGGTGAAGATCATCGGCTGCGGGTCCGCCTACTACTCCGGGCAGATCGGCGCGCAGCTCATCGAGGAGCTGGCCCGCATCCCGGCCGACGCCGAGCCGGCCAGCGAGTTCCGTTACCGCAACCCGGTCGTCGATCCCGACACGCTCTACGTCGCGATCAGCCAGTCGGGCGAGACCTACGACACGCTCGCCGCCGTCCAGGAGCTCAAGCGCAAGGGCGGCCGCGTCATCGGCATCGTCAACGCCGTGGGCAGCGCCATCGCCCGCGAGGTCGACGGCGGCATCTACCTGCACGCGGGCCCCGAGGTCTCGGTCGCCTCGACCAAGGCCTTCACCTCGACCTCGGTGGCCTTCGCGCTGCTGGCGCTGCACCTGGGCCGGGTGCGCGACCTGTCGCCCGCCGACGGCCGGCGCGTGGTCGAGGGCCTGCGCCGGATGCCCGGCCAGATCGAGGAGATCCTCGCCCAGAGCGACAAGATCGCCGAGCTGGCGCAGAAGTACGCCGGGCACGCGAGCATGATGTTCGTCGGCCGGGTGCGCGGCTACCCGGTGGCCAGGGAGGGCGCGCAGAAGCTCAAGGAGATCTCGTACGTGCACGCCGAGGCCTATCCGGCCAGCGAGCTCAAGCACGGCCCGCTCGCGCTGATCGGCCCCGACATGCCGACGGTCGCGATCGTGCCCGACGACGAGCTGCTCGACAAGAACCTCACCACCCTCGGCGAGATCCGCGCCCGTGGCGGCCGGGTGCTCATGGTGGGCCACCGCGAGCCCGAGTCCAAGCTGGCCGACGACGTGATCGTGATCCCGAAGAACGAGATCGAGCTCGACCCGATCCTGCTCACGATCCCGCTGCAACTTCTCGCCTACTACGCCGCCGTGGCGCTGGACCGAGACGTGGACAAGCCTCGCAATCTCGCCAAGAGCGTCACGGTGGAGTAATAGAACGCCAATTCAGCCACATTGTTCTCAAGGTAGTGTTATCTGGCTGCGGACGACATAAATTCGATACTGTGCGGCAGTTCGACTACCAGAGGCCCAATCTCGCACGCATGTACGATTACATGCTCGGCGGGAAGGACAACTTCGCGGTCGACCGCCAGGCCATCGACCAGCTGGCGGAGCTGATCCCGGAGGCGGTCCCCTTGGCCCGCGCCAACCGGGCCTTCCTCCAGCGCGCCGTGCGCTATGTCGCCGCAGCCGGGGTGCGCCAGTTCCTGGACCTCGGCAGCGGGCTGCCGACCCAGGGCAGCGCGCACGAGGTCGTCCCCGAGGCCAGGGTCGTCTACGTCGATCGCGATCCGGTCGTGGCCGCGCACGCCGGCCTGCTGCTCGAAGGCTCGGCCCGTGCCGCCTTCGTCGAGGCCGACCTGCTCGACCCCGGGGACGTGCTGGCCAAGGCCGGCGCCTATCTCGACCTGGACGAGCCGATCGGGGTGGTGCTGGTCTCGATCCTGCACTTCCTGCCCGACGCGGCGAATCCCCAGCACGCCGTGGCCCTGCTGCGCGCGCGGCTGGCGCCCGGCAGCTACCTGCTGATCAGCCACGCCACCTCCATGGGCCACGTCGAGCCCGACGACGGGGCCAAGGGCGTCTACCGGGGCTCCTCCGGGAGCGGGGGCGCCGATCGGTGCCCGAGCGAGATCCGGGCGTTCTTCGGTGACTTCGTGCTGGATCCGCCGGGGCTGGTGCAGGCGGTCGACTGGCGTCCTGACCGGCCCAAACTGGTGGGCGACTGGTCGCTGCCCTCGTCGTTGATGGCCGGGGTGGCGCGCAAACCCGGCTGACCGCGCCCGCTGACCGCGCCCGCTGACCGCGCCCGCTGACCGCGCCCGCTGACCGCGCCCGCTGACCGCGCCCGGCTGCCGCGCACGACGCGCCTCGCCGGTCCCGCGAGAAGCGATTGCCGTATTAGTACTCCAGCCGCACTTCCCTGAAGTAGGTGTGCCTGGGCATGCCTGGGACGACCCAGGGCCACCTGGGTCTGTCGGGGTAGATCCTGGGTGAAAGAGGAACGGCCACCGCTGTGATCATTCAGGTGTGATGGAACTGAAGATCATGCGGTGGCCGCGTTGGCCAGGGTAGAACATCTCGACGCTGCTCGTCTGCAAGCATGCCTGGATCGTGCGTTCGCGCTGGTGGCCGGTCGTTTCAAACGCCCGGAAGTACGGCGGCGGGCCCGGGCCTGCGTTGAGGGAATGCTGTCCGGGCTGGAGCGTAAGAACGGATGGTCACTAGCCGAGTACGCAGGTGAGACCACTCCGGATGGGATGCAGCGACTGTTCAACGCCGCGAAATGGGATGTCGACGGCGTGCGCGACGATATCCGCGGCTACCTGATGGAGCACTTGGGCGAGGCTGACGGGGTACTGGTCGGGGACGACACCGGTTTCGCCAAACAGGGCGGCTGCTCGGCCGGAGTGCAGCGGCAATACACCGGCACTCTCGGCAAGGTCACCAACTGCCAGATCGGGGTGTTCCTCGGCTACGCCTCCAGTCGCGGCCGGGCCGTGCTGGACCGGGAGCTCTATCTGCCCCGGGACTCCTGGATCGCCTCACCGGAGCGGTGCGCTGCCGCGCAAGTCCCCGAGCAGGTCGGCTTCGCGACCAAACCCCAACTACTGCA
>NZ_JBSFVA010000009.1:0-291784 GCF_053592075.1 Nonomuraea sp. NPDC002799 | reverse complement strand
CGCAACCAGCTCCGCGTCGCGATGTTCCCGGCCATCGACCCGGCCGACGTCGAGGCGCTGACGAGCTGCGTCGACTACGTGGTCGAGCGTCTTTGGGCCAGAAGGGCGCCACGGCCTGCCGGCACCGCGTCACGACGACGCCGGCAGGCCTGCTCGTAGGGCCCGACGGATCGGGCGAAGGTGTGGGGGGCACGGCCCCGTGACTGGCCATGCCCGGAACGTTAGGAGTGCATCACCCGAGCGTGAAGAAAATTTCTCAATATTGCTTCAAGATCATTTAAGTGTCTCCGTCAAGTCGGCCAGGGCCCGGGTGATGACTCGACGCGCGTCGCTGTCGTAGTGCGCGACTCCCGAGATGGCATCGAAGACCTTCCGGTAGTGCTCGATCTCCTCCGGCTGCGTCAGGTGAAGCTCGGCGGTCACCGTCTCCGCTGTCACCAGCCGGTCATCGTAGATCCAGAAGCCGTGCTTCGGACTCACGGGCAGCACGGTCGTGAAGGGGATGATCCCGATCCTCACCGTGTCCAGGAGCGACGACGCGATGAGGCGCTCTAGCTGGCCGACCATGACCCGAGGCGGGCACAGCAGCGTCCGCAGCGCGGACTCTGAAATCACGAAGTAGAAGCGGCGGCCGGAGTCGTAGATCGCCTCTTGGCGACGCATACGCTGCCGTACGCCGTCGTCCAGGTCGTTGACCACGCCCCACATCTTGATGTTCTCCGCGAGCCTGGCCCGCGCATACTCGGGCGTCTGGAGTAGGCCCGGGATCAACAGGGACTCGAACACGCGCAGGGTGTGGGTGGCCGCCTCGATCTCCTGATACGTCTGCTGCCGCTTGCCTGTGCCCGCTCGCAAGATGCGCTGCCACTCGGCATAGAGGGTCTCCAGGTTGCCCAGGAGGCCCAACAGGTCAGTGACGCTCTCTTGGCTATCGCACGCCCCCGCCCACGCCCTGACGTCCTCGGCTGAGGGTGTCTGGCTTCCGTGCTCGATCTTCGAGACCTTCGACGGCGCCCAGTTCAGCGACTCCGCGAGATGCTTGCCGGACATGCCGGCGCCGACGCGGAGGCTGCGGAGTCGCTGACCGAGGGCTATGCGTACCTGGTGGACATCGGACACGAGCTGATTTCTATCGGATGTAGTCGTTGTATGGGGTGGCGTGCTCCCACGCCATGGCCTGCCAGGCCAGATGCTGCTCCACGGCCGCCGGTTCTCCGATCAGCTCCACTCCGAGGAACGCGTCCTGATCGTCGAAGTGCATCCAGGCAACCAGTCGGTCGTCGAACAGCCAGTAATCGTGCTCGGGCAAGCCGAGCTCGACCGCCCGATGCCGGGCCATGTAGCGGATCTCCTCCCCGCCGTCGATGTTGATGCGGGCGCCAGCCAGCGCGTACCGGGTGTAGTCGCCGTGCGGCTCGGTCACCACACGCACCCGTTGGACCCGCTTGCCGTTCGACGTGGCCTCTCGGATCATCTGCCACCAGGGAGCGGCCAGCCGAGAGGCCACGTCGTACCCTTCGCCGGACAGGAACCTCCTGATCCGCTCTTTCTCGTCGGGCGCGTGGTAACGATCCCGTCCTTCGAGGCGGAACGCGGAGTGCTTGAAGTCGGCGAACAGGGCGTCGAACTCGGGGCCGGAGACGAGACTCATGCTCCGCTCTCGGGCTTGAAGAACTTGAGCAGCTCCGGACGGACCTCGACCGCGGTCTCGTGATCCGGCAGGCCTCGAGCAGCGAGCTCCGCGAGCGCTTCGGGGTCGGTGACCCTGTCGCCCTGTACGACGAAGGTGCCGCGGTCCGTCTCGTACAGGGTGGGACAGCTGCCGCCGTCGGAGGTAGTGCCGAGGAAACGTAGCTTCATTTGCTTGATCCTCCCTGGCAATTTCTCGGATTTCTTGATGCTCTGTCGGATCTGGCACGCGGTCAAGGCAAACCGGCAACACGAGAAGACCCCGCCACCTCCCGAAGGAGGTGGCGGGGTCTGGCACGGCCCTCGGGCCCGGTCTACCTCGGCGCCTCCGTGCTCAGCCCGATCCGGGCGAGCAGCGCCTGGACGCTGGGCAGCGCCATGACGCGGGCCAGGCCGCCGGCTACGGCCAGGGCGCCGATGACCCAGGGCAGTGTCTCGGGGATGCCGGACGCGCCGACGATCGCGGGTAGCGCCACGGAGATGCCGGCGGCGGTCTGCAGGACGGAACGAATGGTGCGCTTGGTCGAGTCCTTCATCTGCTGCCCCTCCTCAGGGGTCGGATTCTTGGAACCGGGACGATCAGGTGCGGGGCTTTTCCCAGGTCGCACGCCAGGTGCGTTCGCCGACGATCCCGTCGGCCTGGCCGATGGCGAGGCCCTCGGCGATGCACTCGCGCTGGAAGGCCAGGCAGAGGTCGCGCGAGCGCGGTCCGTACGTGCCGTCCGGGATCAGGTCCCAGCCGCGGTCTCGCATCTGGGCCTGCCAGGCGTAGGCGTCCGAGCCTGTCGTGGCCGGCGGGTACTTCAGCAGGCGGCCGGGGAACGCGGGTGCGCGCGGGCCGCCGTCGGGCTTGTCGCTCATCCGGCGGGCGACGGCGGCGCGGAAGGCCGTCATCTCGATGCCGCGCGGGTCCGGCTTGGCCGTGTTCACCTCGCGGTGCGCCTTCACTCGCGAGGCCGGAAGGCCGAACTCCTTGCAGAGCTCCGCGCACAGCGCCTCATATGCGTCGAGCTGGTCGGCGGGCCACGATTGCGAGCCGCTGTTCTCGGCCTCGATGCCGATCGAGCGGGCGTTGTCGTGCTGCGGCGACGTCGACGGCGCGTTGTGCCAGCAGCGCCCGGCGGCGACGACGTAGATACGTCCGGAGCGGCCCAGTCCGAACTGGCTGAGTGGCCCGTCCAGGCCGGGCCTGCCGTCACGCACCACGGCGAGGCTGGGATAGTCACCGCCGGCGGCCGGGCCCGCGGTGTGGTGGCAGACCACGCCGAGCACCTGGGGCTGCGGGCCGTGGCCGCGAGTTTTCCAGCCGGCCACCTCGGTGACCGGGTGGCCGGTGCGCCGGGCGACGTCGGCGAGCTGGGTCAGCCAGGGCATGGTCAGTCCTCCAGGTTGTCCAGGTGCGTGTCGAGCTTCTGCTCGACCCGGCGCACGGCGTCCTTCAGGCTGGACCCGTCGTTGGTCTTGACCTCGTGCTCGATCACGTCCAGGCGCTCCATGACGCCGGGCCGGGCCGGGACGCCGGGGCGAGCCGGAGCGCCGCGCCAGTCGTCGAGGAAGTCGTCGACCTGCTGGAACAGCAGCCACACGCGGTGCCCGATCCGGCTGAGCACGAACAGCAGCCCGAGCCCGGCGGCGATGATCCCAGCTGCTACGAAGACGTCCAGGGTGGAGTTACCGGTCAAAGAGGGCTCCTGGTTCACGAGGGGGTGCCGCCCGTCCGCACCCTCAGCCCACGGGCGGCACGATCATGGGGCCGCGTCGAAGACGGCCTACAGGGTGGAGAGCCAGCGCATTTCGAGCTGACAGCCGTAGCGGCTCGTGGCTGAGTCGCGTTGCGCGAGCTCGTCGTTGTTGGTGTAGAAGAGATCGGCCACGGCGATGATGTAGTCGCCCTGGCTCATCTGCATGACGACGGAGGCGGTGTGCGACTCGTCGGTGGCCAGCGACACGTTCCGGTAGGTGGCAGCCGTTTCCACCTTCACACCGGCGGCGTTGTACCTGTCCAGGTACTGCCCCCGGTGCGCGTTGATGCTGGTGTCCGGCTGAATCCACTGCATCTGCAAGGTGATGTGGTAGTAGCCGGGCGTATTGGCCGTGAGCCGCGTGGACTGCGAGGAGTTGAAGATGGCGTCGCTGTCGTGCACCACGGTGTCCCACGTGACCTGCTGGCTGCCGAACGACGTGATCCCGGACGTGGACGCGATGCGCTGCGGGCTGTTGTCCTTGCGGACGATGCACATCGGCGGCCGCAGGTAGAACACCAGGGCGTCGCGCATCTCCTTGTTCATGTCGGCGGCCGACCAGATCCCGGCACTCCACGTCATGTGCGTTGGAAGCGTCATCAGAACGTCGACACCCACAGCAGCTCGAAGCGGCAGTCGGCGTTGGAGCTGACTACGTTTAGCGCGCCGCCGCTGTTCTGGTAGGCGATCACTTCCACGTAGTCCCCGACGGCCAGCTTCATGTGGGTGGCGATGATGAGGCCGATGTCGGGGCTCGCCCCGGCCTGGGCCGGGAAGCCGACCGTCTGGCCCCAGCGCCGGGTGGTGTCGCCGTTCAGCCGGAAGTAGGCGTCCCGCCGGCCGGTGGCGTTGCCGCCGAAGATGACGGTCGCGGTGAGGTGGTAGATGCCCTCGGACACGGCCGTGTACCGCTCCGGCTGGGTGAGGGTGCTGTGGCCGAAGTCGGAGTCGATGTCCTCGGCGGTCCACGCGATCGCTGTGTGGGTGTTGTGCGGGATGGACTGGGCGCTCAGGCGCCGCATCACCGCGTGGGGGCGCGCCTTCAGGAAGTTGATCGTGTCCCGGATGCGGAGGTTGAGGATGGTGGCGGTGGGGTTTTCTCCCACGTTCCAGTTCGCGGGCGTCGGCGCGGGCATCAGATGGACACCCACCGGATGTCGAAGCTGGATACGCCCGGCGAGAATCCGCCGCTGACCAGGATGTTCTGCGGCCCACCCCCGTTGAGGTGGATCACCATGACCTCCACATAGTCGCTGACGTTCAACTGCATCAGGCCCTCGGTGAGTTGCGGGGTGGCGAACGTGTTCGCGGTGTGCAACTGCGTGGAGACGGATCGGTTCTGTGAGGTTCCCCCGTTCTTCCGGAACATCACGTCCGCCCACTTCCACTTGTTGAACGCGCTCTGCTCCCACTGGATGCTGGCCCGCAGGTGGTACCAGCCCGCCGTCTGCGCGGTGTACCTGCTCACGTTGGTGACGGTGGAGTGGCCGGCGTCCCGGTCGATGACCTCGACCTCCCACGTAACGGCGGTGGTGGCGTTCTCGGCGATGCTCTGGCTGCCGCTCTTGGTCAGCCGGCAGATGGGCGGGCTGCGAAAGAAGTTGAACCCGTCACGGATGTCGGTGTTCAGCTTGGCCGCCGTCACCAGCTCCGACGCCGTCCACGTGCGCGGAGCGGGAACCGTCGCCATCGAGCCTCCTCAGAACGTCATCGGGACGCCGTTGCCGAGCACCCCGTACGTGGCGTCATCCAGCGTGAAGAACGTGCCGAACGCGCGGGCGTTCTGCAGCTGGAACGTGGTGATCCACCGCTCCGGCGACACCTCGTGGGAGATGCCGCGGATGAACGCGTCCCGCGTGATCGCCGTCCCGCCGCCCGGCGGCCGGCGCACGATCTGGATGCGGTCGCCGATCTCGCGGGCCAGCACCGCGGGGAAGAGTACCGAGGGATTGGCGTGGCAGTGGATGCGCAGCTCGTCGAAGCGCGTCTCGGGGTCCTTGCTGAGGTAGAGCACCCACTGGCCCCAGTTCAGGGCCTCGCCGTCGGTCTGCAGTTTCAGGGTCGGGCTGTCGAAGGTGCGCGTCAGAAACTCGTTCTGGCTGGCGGTATCGCCCACCGCCTGCGTCTCGCCGGCCTCGCGGGTGGCGAGCACCTCGTTGTAGAGGGTCGCGTCGTCCGTGCTCAGCTTCGTCTCGAACGGCGCGAGGGCCGTGGACGGGTTGCCGAACGTGGCCTGCACCGAGGTGCTGCGCGCCTCAAGGTGGACGGCGCGCCGGTTGCGGAAGACGACCCTGCCCTGGCCGTCGATGTAGAGCTCGCCGACCTCGGAGTCGGCCACGTTCTGCAACTCCTGCAGCGCGTCGCCGGTCAGCGAGGTCGCCTGCATCGGGCTGTCGCCGGCGGCGATCACCCGATCCGTGGCCGGCCAGCTCGCGGAGTCGAGGACCCGATCGACGCGACTGCCGGAGTCCTCGCCTTCCCCGTAGGTCTGCGTGACCGGCTGCCCGTCGACGACGACGATCGTCGGTGGCCGCTTCTTGTTGGCCAGCACCTTGAAGCCGTCCGTGGCCGGCACCGTGGTGAGGCTGTAGCCCTGACTGCCGCCGCCCGGGTTCGCAATCCAGGAGACGTCCCACTGATCGGCGAACCCCTTGAAGAGGTGGTAGGTGACGCCGTTCCAGACGCACCGCACCCGGACGGGGCGCATCGGCTGGACCTGGGTGCGGCCGCCGGACACGTACGGGCCGGACAGGTTGGAGGAGTCGAAGCGGCGGTCGGTGTTGTTCAGCCGGACGGTGGCTTTGCCGGGGTTGTAGCGGATGATCGGCGACTGGACCCGACTGCTGCCGCGGCTGGTGGACAGCGGCAGCTTCAGCCACGGCGTCACGCTCGTCCACACGCCCGCGGTGCCGATCTTCGCGCTGGCGACGGCGACGTTGTCCATGAACCACCAGCCGCCCGCGTCGCGCTGCAGGTGCCATTCGACCGAAGAGGGCTTGCCTCCCGGCCAGGCGAGCGTGCTGGAGATGGCGGTGTCCTCGTGCACGGTCGACCCGGGGTCGGTGTACAGCCAGATCTCCGCCGTGCCGTTGCCGCTCACGTTGATCGTGTAGCGCAGCTCGACGCGCACCCACTGGCCGACCGGCACCGGGTCGGTCAGCGTGGCGACCAAGCTCGTGCTGAAGCCGAGGTAGACGCGCAGCCGCCGGTCGTTGAAAATCCACACGGCGCTGACGACCCCGCCCGGGCCCTGCAGCACGAACGTGCGCTGCGACCCGGCCGGCGCAGACACCAGGAACATGTAGAAGCGGGCGCAGAAGACGTCGCCGGGCTGGGTGATGCCCGTCCAGTCCAGGTGTGTGTCCACGCCCACAGCCGGGTTGAACGCGGCCAGGCTGCTGCCGTACGCCTGCGTGTTGGAGTACTGCGGCGACCCGGTGACGACGTTGAAGGCGTTCCCGTTGCCGAAGCCGGAGTTGCCGGTCGTGATCCCGCCCGAGGGGGTGCCGGCGTCGAAGGTGTTGGTGCGGACGACGCCGGTCAGCGTCGTCGTGTTGTCGAGCATCGTCTCGACGCTGAGAGATGGCAGGGTCATGGCGTCGGCAGCACTCCTCCCCGTCGCTTGTACTCGAACAGGCCCTCGGCGAACTGGCGGCCCTTCTCGTACATGTCGCGGTCGTCCTCGAAGCTCAGGTTCAGGTTCTGGATCACCAGGCCGCCGCCGCCCGACGGCATCGCGCCGCCGGCGAACGCGGGAGCGCTCATCCCGCCCACGCCGACGGTCGCCGACGTGGCCAGGCCCGCGATCGCGGACTCGACCAGCCCGGAGGCCTGCATGATGCCGAGCGCCATACCGGCGGGCAGCTCGCGGCCCAGCTTGGCGAACACCTTGCTGGGGCTCTTGATCCCGAGGGCGTCCTTCACCCACTGCGGCATGATGCTGCTGAAGAACCCGAGGACGCTGTCCTTGAGCCACTGGGCCATGCTCATGAGCCCGTTCCACAGGCCCACGAGCAGGTCACGGCCGGCGTTGTAGAGCGTGCTGCCGAGGTTGCCGAGGGCAGAGCCGATCTGTCCCGGCAGGTTCCGGAAGAACGTCAGCAGCTCATCGATCTTCTGGCCGACCGCGCTCTTGATCTGCTCCCACTTCTCGGAGATGAAGTTTCTGACGCCGTCCCAGAATTCGGTCCAGCGGTTCCCGATCGCGTTGAGGATCTCGGAGATCTTCTGCCGGATGGCCTCGATACGCTCGGCGATGAGGGCTCGGATGTTGCCCCAGATGGTGGCGATCAGCGCCACGACGCTGCCCAGCCACTGGCCGATCATTGCGGGCAACTCGCCGAACCACGAGATGATCCCCTTGACCCACTCGACACCCTTGGCGAACCACGACCGGATCCCCTCGATCAGGTCCGGGATGATCGAATTGCCGATCAGCAGGTTGTAGAGCCACTCGAAGATGTCGGCGATGACGTTGATCGCGCCCTCGATGATCCCCGCGAGCCACTCGAAGACCGGCGCCAGCTTGTCCACCAGCCAGCCGATGACGGTCGCGATGATCTCGATCAGCGGCGTGAGCACCGACATGATGAGGTTGAGCAGCACCTCGATCAGTGGCGTCACCGCGGTGACCAGCTGGGCGAACAGGCCGACCAGGGTCCCGAGCAGCGGCGCGATCGCCTCGATGATCGGCATGATCGGTTCGAGCACGGCCATGACCAGCTGGATGAGCACGTCCAGCAAGGGCGTGACGGCCTTGAGCAGCTGGCCGAAGACGTTCGCGACCAGGCCGAGGATCGGCGCGATGGCCTCGATGAGCTGGACCAGCGGCGGCAGGATGGCCTCGATCAGCGGCATGAAGGCCTGGACGACCTGCAGCACGATGTTGATCAGAGGCGTGAGGGCCTGCATCGCGATGCCGATCAGGGTCTGCATCACGGGCATGAGCGCCGTCAGCAGCTGACCGACGACGCCGACCAGGGACGTGATGACCGGGGCCAGGGCCGTGAGCAGCTGCGAGAACAGTGGGATGAACTGCGTGGCCAGCGGGACGATGCCCTCAAGGAGCTTCGCGACCAGCCCGATCAATGGGGTCAGCGCCGGAAGGAGGCCGACGACCGCCTCAACGATGGACAGGATCGCCGGAGCGGCGGCCTGGAGCGCCACCAACAGGGCGTCGCCGATCTGCTTGGCCAGATCGACGATGATCGGCAGCACGGGCGTGATCGCCTGGACCAGCGTCGTGATGCCCTTCACGAGGATGTCGCCGATCTGGCCGGCCACCTGCGCCACGAGCTCGATCAGGGGCGTCAGGGAGGGCAGCAGCTGAGCGAACGCGTCCGCCAGGGCTGTGATCAGCGGGGCGATCGCCTGCATCGCCCGGAGCAGGACCTGCCCGAGCGTCTCGGCGAGCTGCCCGAGCGGAGCGACCAGCGGAGTGATCGCCTGGGCGATCGAGGCCCATGCCTGGATGAAGGTGCCGACCAGCAGGGCGGCCATGTCGGCGAGGATCGGCAGCAGCGGAGTGATCGCGTCGGCGAGCTCGTGCCAGAACGGCACGAGGACATCGGCGACGACCGTCAGCAGCGGAGTGATCGCCTCGATCAGCTGGCCGAAGGCCTGCACGAGAGCGCCACCCAGGACTGGCACGATCGCGGCCAGGGCGTCGACCAGCGGCGTGATGGCGGGCAGCAGCGCGGTGACGAGCTGCCCCACGAGCCCGGCGATCTGCAGGATGACCGGAGCCACCGCGAGCACCAGCTGGCCGAACGCGCCGATCAGCGGCGTGATCGCCGGCATGAGCCCGGTCACCAGCTGCGTGATCAGCGTGGCGATCTGCGGCAGCAGCGGCGCGAGCGCCGGCACAAGGGTGTTCAGCACGCTGGCCGCGAGCTGGACCAGCAGCGGCACGATCGGCGCCAGGGCCTGCAACGCCTGCCCGAACGCGCCGACCAGCATCTGCAGGCTCGGCAGCACGGCCTGGACACCGGCCGCGAGGTTGACGGCGATCAATGCCACCAGCTCGCCGAGGACCGGCAGCAGCGGGGCCAGGGCTCCGGCGATGGCGCTGATCGCGCTGCCGATCGGTGCCAGGGCTGGCGCGAGTGCTGCGAGGCCGGTCGCGAGCGCGCCGATGAGCGCTTGGGCGCCGGGCAGGATCGCGGCGATGGCTGGACCGATGGCGGCCAGCAGCGGCGCGAGGGTGGCGAACGCGCTGCCGATCGCCTGCCCGAGCGGCAGCAGTGCGGGTGCGAGCGCGTTGACGGCCTGCCCGAGGCCCTGGAACATGGCGATCAGGCCGGGACCGACGGCCGCCACGGCGGGCCCGAGCGCGGAGATAGCGCCGGCGAGGATCGGCCCGACGGTCGTGGCGAGCTCGGCGACGACGGGCGCGATGGCGGCGAGCGCGCCGGCCAGCGCCTGGATAACCGGCAGCAGAGCCTGACCCATCGCCATCAGGGCGCGCCAGATCTCGGCGATGATCTGCTGGCCCTGCGCGGAGTCCACGAACGCGTGCAGGCCGTCGAGCAACTGGCCGAAGGTCCCCAGTACGTTCTGGCCGTCGGCCTGGATCGCGCGGAAGATCCCGGCGAGGATGCCGCCGAGGTCACCGAGGATGGCGGCAAGCTGCTTGAGGACGGCCAGCGCGCCGTCCATCCACCCGACCGCCTGGCCCGTGGCCACGGCGTGCGACAGGAAGTGGCCGAACTCGCTCGCAGCGGCGGCGATGCCGGGGACAAACTGGCCCAGCCAGCTCGCGCCGAGCAGGCTCAGGTCACGGAACCCGCCGAGAAGCGGCTTGATCGCCGGGGTGAGGTCGCGGACCGCCTGGGCGAGGATCGAGAAGCCCTCTTCGATCGCGAAGACCGTGTCGCCCGACTTGGCGAACCTGACGACCTCCACCGCGGCGTTGCCGAACGCGGTGGCCGTGCGGGTCATGCCGTCGGTGAGCGCGTTGATGGCGGGCAGCAGCGACCACATCTGGCCAACAAGCGGCTCGAACAACGCGTTCTGGACTGAGGCTTTGATGCCCTGGAAGGCGGGCGCCATCTGGAACAGCTCGTAGGCGACCTCACCGGCGGCACCGGACAGGTCCTTGATGCCGGCGATGAAGGTCTTGTAGTCGCCGGAGATGGCCGCCTTGAAGGCGTCGCCGACGCCCATCAGGCCGACCTTGAGCGTGGCCAGCGCGCCCACGCCGAGCAGGACGCCGCCCGGCAGCGCGGTCAGGATGCCAGCGGCGGGAGCGAGTCCGGCGGCCAGTCCGGCCGCCGCGGTGGTGGCCGACGCCATCGCCGACGCGAGCAGCGCCATCTGCGTCGCACCGGTCACCAGGCTGACACCGGCGCTGGCCAGTGAGCCAGTGAAGCTGGCGATGCTGGAGGTCAGGCGGGCGGCCGTGCTGCCGACGGAGTCGAAACCCAGGTCGAGCCGCTTGAAGCTGCCCTCCATGGAGTCGACCTGGCGGGCCAGGCGCTGCAGGCTGCGGGTCGTCCGCTCGACGGGGGCGTCGACGTCGTCAGCGATGATCCCCAGCCTGATCAGCAGGTTCTTGATCGACGCCATCGGCTTCCTCCTCTGGTGTTGCGGTCCAGTCGGGGAGGAAGTCGCGCACCCGCTTGGGCCGCTGGCCCTTGGGGGTGCCGCCGAGGGAGTTCGTGATCCGCTCGGCGAGCATCGCCGTGTGCACGTCGTCGCGCTGCGGGCCGATCGGCCCGGTCAGGCGCTCATACGCCTGCCACTCGGTCAGCTCTCGGGAGGAGATGCGGGATAGGAGCTCGGCGACGGGGCAACCGAGATGGGCGGCGAGCCGGAAGTAGAAGAGCCGCTCGGGGCGTCGTCGAAATCCTCGACCAGCTCCTCGACGTCATCGTCGGCGAGGCCGGACAGCCGCTGCGCGACCTTGAACAGCCGGTCGATCGGTACCGCCGACTTCTGCGACAGCCGCAGCACATCGCCGGAGGTGAACATCGGGCTGCCGTCCTCGTTGATCGCGCAGGCGGCGATCAGGCGGGCCCGGAGGTTCTTGATCTCGACCTCGCGCTGGCCGCCCTTGCCCTTCTTCAGGCTCTTGGCCTCGAACTCGTCGCGCTCGTTGCCCTGCAGGCCGCGAAGCCGTACCTCGCCGCCCCACTCGGGACACGGCACGTCCTCGAACGTGATGTCCGAGGCCTGCCAGATCTGATCCTTGCTGAGAAGAGCCATCGCCGATCTTTCGTGTGAGGGTGCGGATAAAGGGGTGAGGTCAGGCCGGGATGGTGACGTCCTCGGCGGGCTCGCTGGTGATCGAGTAGGAGATCGTGACCCGGGCCGGGTCCTCCTCCGTGCCGCCGAACTCCTTGGAGATGGCGGAGACGGTGCTCGGGAAGACGTCCATCTTTCGGCCGGCCACGTCACCGCCGCCCATGCGCAGCATGAAACCGGTCGTGTCACGCGGCATGACGGAGCGGGCGTCCACGCCGGTCGGCGAGGCGTAGAAGGTCAGCGAGCTGTCCTCAGCAGTGATCGCGCCCGGGATCTTCGGCTTGAACCGGCTGTTGGCGTCCGGGGCCTCGATCTGCTCGCTGCTGGTCGTCCAGCCTTCCTTCCCGGCCACCTCACTGGTCAGGTCCGTCCCGGCGTTGATCTCCGCCCGGGTCGGCGCCGCCTTGTTGGCGATCGACGGGCACCAGATCCACTTGTTGACCCCGACAGACCAGTACCGGGCGACGCTCGCGATCGGCGTTGCAGGCATTACTCATCCCCCCTCGTACGCCGACCCCGCGGCGCCTTCTCGGTGTCCGGCAAAGCAGAAGCCCCGGCGGTTGCCGGGGCTTCTGAGGTGGCGGGCTGTTCGGTTGGCGGCGGGCCGGGCGGCTGCGATCGCAGCATGCGTTCGGCGTCCTCGCGTGGCAGACCGCCGTCGACGAGCAACTGCACCGCCGTCTCCTCCAAGGTGGCCGGGTCGGCGACCAGCCAGCCGGCCATCAGGTGCTGAGACACCGCCGAGGCAGGCCGCTCGATGATCCGCTTCCCGTCGTCGATGTTCGGGTGGTACATACGCACCGTGTTCACGAGGCCCCCTTAGCTCAGCGCGCCGATGACGACGACGTCGTACGTCACGCTCGTGCCGGCGCCGGAGTTGACGAAGTCGATCAGGTCTCCGGAAGTGGGCGTGACCACCACACCGGCGGCGCTCGGGTCGAACCACGTGAAGACCCCGCCGGGCTTGAGCGGGATGTTCGCCGACACCGCCGAGAACAGAGGCACACCGTTCGTGGCAGGCCTCTGAACCAACACATTGTTCGTGTTCGTCGCCGCGGCGGCCACGATCAGGCCCTTAATTCGGGCGAACGTGACGGTGCCGCCGAGCAGCCCCGACAGTGAGGCGGCCAGGTCGAGGCTGTCCGTCGCGGACGGAGCCACCGTGCGGGTGTCCGCCCAGATGAGGTCCGCCTGGCCCGCGCCGACCCCGGATGTCAGGTTGACCTGCCGCCGCACCGCGATCGGCGCCGATGGCGTCGTCAGGTCGGACGTGCCGGTGTAGTTAGCCACAAGCTCCAGGTAGAGCTTGGTGTCAAGGGCCATGAGCCCCCCTCTCAATCATCGGAAGCCCGCCTTGCGCGCTGCCTCATCCACGACGTCCTTAATGTCGGCGTCGACCTTCTCGAAGTGCGGCCGCGCGCCTCTGACGAGGAACGGCCTGGCCGGATGCGCATACCAGCGCGACCGGTCGCCGAAGAACGGCGCACGGAATGCGCCGTCCCGGTCGTTGTTCTCGTACGGCCGCCCGTGCGGCGCGCGGTTCTTGTTGACCACGATCGCCAGGCCCGGGTTCCGCTTCGACAGGCCGATCTGCAGCCGGGTCGCCGACGGGATCCGGGTGGACCAGGCGGCGTGCGCCCGGACGCCAGCCAGCGCGGCAGTGCCGATGGCACGCAGCTTGGGCCGCAGGTCCTGCCGGACATCCTTCGGGAACTTGCCGAACTGCTTGATGAACCAGCGAAGCTCCGCACCGCCCTCGGTGCGCGCCGACGGCATCAGAACCGTCCGGTGAAGGCCTCGACGTGCACGACGAACCGCACCACGGCGGCGGCGCCCCGCTCGGTCTGCGCCTGGGCGAACGCGTCGGTCGAGATGCGAGACCGGCCCACCACTCCACCGAGGGTGGTGTCGGCGGCGAGCTCAGTGGCGATGGCGTTCACGAACCCGTAGGCCGTGTTGCGCACCGGAACCGGATCGTCCTCATGGCCGCCCCAGGCCGCGGCCAGACAGGTCACGTCGTAGCTCTCACGATCCGGGGCCGTGCTCGCCTGCTGCTGCGCCCGGTTGGACGTCACCGCCTGCTCGCCCGGCTCACCGGTGAAGGCGATCATCACGAGGTTGTCGTCGAGGTCGCGGTTCGGCTGGCCGTCCACGACCTGCACGCCGGGGAGCGCCCGGGTGGCGGCGGCCACGAGCGCCTCCAGGCAGGCCGGAACGGTGCTCACGGTCGGCGGCATGGCCTACGTCCTCTCGTCACGATGGGTGTTAGGCGGCGCCTCACGCTGAACACGCGCTCCGTACTCGCCGCGGGTGATGCGGTCACACAGGATCCGCACGTCCTCATAGAGCGGGTCATCGACGGGCGCGAAGTACGACTTGATGCCCTCGACGATCGCCGCACGCTCAGCCGCGATCGCGGCCTCGATCTCGGTCAACCGACCAGCACCTCTTCCTGGGGCCGCTTGTCGAGGCCTAGGAGCTGGCGGACGTTGTACGGCAGCGCGTACGAGACGCCGGGCACCACGGTCTCGTCGACGCCCAGTGACGGCCGCCCGCCGGAGGTGTTGTGCTGGCTGGTCCGCCACAGATGCGCCGCGAGCTCCAGCGCGGCCAACCTGAAGTTCCCGGGCAGCGGGCTGCGGCCGGCGCGGTAGGTGACCCGCAGCCGGCCGTACGAGCGGGACAGCTTAAGGACCCCGGCACCCGCGTGCAGAGTCCAGCCATCCGTGCCGGCGAGCTCGTCGGCGGCCGGAACCGTGGTTCCGCCGGGCATCTGGACGACGGACGTCACGGAGATGGCGGGCCGGTCGAGGATCACCGTGCAGCCGTGGCCGTCGGTGGTCAGCGCGACCGGGGTCACGTGGCCCATGCGGTCCTCGATGACCGAGCAGGCCGCAGCGATGAACCCGCGCAGCTTCTCATCGTCGTCGGCATTGGTCTTCTTCAGGTGGTGCTTCTGATCCGCGAGCGAGACGAACGGCGCGCCTTCGGCCGGCTCGACGTCGATCACGTCGGTGAACGCTCCGGCGTTGATCCCGGTCGCAACCCAACGGACGCGGTGAACTCCCGCCTGGACGCTCGGATAGTCGAAGTCGTAGACGCCTGCCGACCCCGGCACCGAGGCCTCGATATGCGTCGTACCGTCGGGCAGCGTGATCGTCAGCGAGACGGAGCCAGCGTTCTCGGGGACACCCGCCGTGTTGGTAATGATGATGCGGAGCGGGACCATCTCGCCCAGGTCGAAGCTCATGCCGCCCCCATCCCGGCACTGCGCCGCTCAGCCATCGCGATCGTGGATCCCCGCCGCGTCCCGGCCGCTATGCCGGGCCCGTCCCGGAAACCAGCCGCCACGCTGCCCCTGCTCGGCGGCGCTTCCTGCGCGGCCCACGACGTCACCGCCGCGGCGTACGTGCGGCCCGAGACCGCCGTGACCTTGCGCCCGCCGGCCAGTAGCGTGCCCGCGAGGACCGCCCGCCCTGCCGCCGCCACCCTCTTGCGCACCTGGACACTCGCTGCGGCGGCCAGCGCCGACGACCCGGTGGCCACCGCCACATGCCGGGCCGCGGCCACGGGCACGGCCGACGCGCTGGACGTTCCGGAGGCCACCGCGAGCTTGCGCACCGACACGGCGCCGACGGCCGCCAGGCCGCAGACGCCGGACACCGCGCGCGCGACCACCTGCGACCGGTACGACCAGGCCGCCGCGGCCGACAGGCCAGTCACGGGCACCCGCTTGGCGGCAGTCGAGCTGAGCGTTCCGGCGGCCGGAGAGAAGCCGATGACAGGGGCGCGCTTCCGGCTGACCGCCACGGGAAGCCCTGCCGCGGCCATGCGCCCAGCAGCGGGAGCCACCTTTCGCACGCCGGCCGCCGAGCTCACTCCGGCCGCCGGCCGTGCGACCACCGGAGCGGTCTTCCGGGCCGCGACCACGCCGGACGGCGCGATGCTCACGACCGCAGCCACCTGCGCGACCTTGCGAGCCGTGGCCTGGGTCGTGACTGCTGCCGCCGCCGTGCCCGCTGCAGCGGTGCCGCCGCTCGTGGTGCCGATCAACGCGCCCAACCACGCGCACGTCTTGTCGCTGGCCGAACAGGTGCCAGAGATCGACCCGGTGGCTCCGGCCGTCGGGAAAGCCATCGACGCCTCGGTGATCAACCTGTTCGACGACTCGAAGCGCTCGCTGAACCCGGTCGGCGGCGTCCAGGCACCGCCCGTCCAGTTGGTGCCCGACCAGATCAGGGTGCGGTCCGGGCCCGCCGTGGTGATGGCCACCGGCGGCGAGGTCGCCGAGTTGGTGGTGAGAACGTCCGCGTCCGCACCGGGGTCCCACGGATCCCCGGCCGCGACCACATTTTCCCACAGGGTCACCTCTACCTCGCGGTATCGGGACCCGGTCCACGAGAACACATACGGGGTGGAATCGACGCCGCTACACCGTCGCCACCACTTGTACAGGGCGTGCGTCCCGCCGCCGGAGGACACTC
Source organism: Nonomuraea sp. NPDC002799 (assembly GCF_053592075.1). Lineage (NCBI taxonomy): Bacteria > Bacillati > Actinomycetota > Actinomycetes > Streptosporangiales > Streptosporangiaceae > Nonomuraea > Nonomuraea sp. NPDC002799. The sequence goes on along the minus strand of NZ_JBSFVA010000009.1, from coordinate 275,625 downwards.
CGACCGGCAGACCCTCGACGATCTGGAATCCGACCTCGGGAGTAATCGCCAGCGGCGCGCCGTCCAGATACAAGCTGACGACCACCACCCGGCCGACCTGCGTCCCGGCTGGCGGAGTCACTGACGCCGACGTCGACGTCCCGTCCAGGTGCGAGCCGACCGAGACGAACGAGGGCGCAGCCACTTAGATACCGGTCGCGTCCAGGACCAGCGCGCCGGCCGCGATCGTGATCTGGCCTTGGGCGCCGAAGGTTTCCGGGATGACCTTCTGGAAGAAGAGCTCGCCCTGGCCGGTGATGTTCACCGACGCGCCGCCCTGCGTCAGCGACACATCGAAGGTGTCCGTCGTCGCGCTCACCACGTGGTAGATCACGCCCTCCGTCAGGCCAGCCGGGAGGCTCTCGCTGAAGACGTTGAAGACCATCACACGGTCGTTGTCCACCAGGCCATGCGCCGCCGACTGGATCGCGTCAGCGGTCACGCCCGCGGAGTCGACAGTGCCGAACCCCTTGATCGTCCCGTTGATCGGCGCGTAGCCGCGATACTGCGTGCCCGTGTTGCCGGTCGAGGCGTTCCAGTACGTGATGAACCCGTACGTCCCGGCAGGAACATCGACAGTGATCGCGTTGGTGTTGGACTTCTGGCCGCTCGCCGCCGCACCCCACGTCGCCGACTGGCGGGCATAGGTGGGACTGCCCCCGGTCGCCTCGCCAGCGTTGGCGGTCGCGCCGGTGCCGGGGTCGGTCAGCGTGTGCACACCGACGTGCGTGATCTGTGTGGCGGACTCGTCGAGCGCGTCGAGCATCGCGTTCTTGGCGGGGTCGTTGAACGGCACGGGCACCTCCTACTTGTTGGCGGCCCGGCCGCGTGACTTGGTGGCGGGTGTCGGCGCGGCCTTCGCCTCAGGCTCGGGCTCAGCGACGGGCACGAAGTACTGCGGGGCCGTCGTGACCGCCGGGTCGTCGTCGGCCAGCTCGTCGCCGGCGGCGATGGTGCGCCACCTGTCTGGGGTGGGCATGTGGAACGTCTGGGCAGCACGCTGCACGGCCGCCTCCTTCCGGTTGGTGAGGGCGGGACCCCGCTGAGCCCCGCCCTCGGCTTGCTAGGCGGTGATGACGCGCAGGATCCGGAACGCGTCCGGGACCAGCACGTTCGCGCCGACCCTCCAGTAGGCATACCAACCGACCTCGCCGGTCGGGCGGCCGTTGGCGCCCTTGACGAGCGGCTCGTACGCGACCGTCATGCCGACTCGATCCACGATCAGGTACTGGCCGAAGTCGCCGCACAGGAGGATGTCGTTCGTGCTCGCCGCGGCCAGCGTGCCGTCCATCCCGCTCGCCTCGTAGACCGGGCGGCCCAGCAGCAGCGACGGCCGGTCCATGCCGAGGTCGGTCCAGAACGCGTGCTGCGGTCCGGAGCCGGTGGCGAACTGCCGGGTCAGGGTGTAGATCGACTCGTTCGCGGCCCACGAGGCGCGCGGCCGCCACCGGGCCGGGAGCGCGTCCTTGGTGGCGTACACGTCGGCCACGTCGTAGGTCGCGCCGCCAGTGACCCGGCTGCCCGCGACCGCCGCCACGGCGGTGGCCACGCCCCACGGCTGGTTGGTGCCGGTGCCGACGGCGAACGCCGTGGCCTCCAGGTTGTCCTTGGCGTCGTTGAGCAGCATGCCGACCTGGCTGGCGATGTTGGTGTCGCCGGTGGCTTCGAAGGAGGCCTGGATGTAGGCGTCGGCGGCGTGGATGCGCACGGTGGGCTGGGCGAAGGTCGGCGAGCCGTCTGGCACCTGCGTGGCCTCCGCCGCGCGCCACTGCGCGGTCACGCCTGCCGAGCTGACGCCGTTCCACTGGTTGGTCGCGATCGTCTCGACGCGGGAGATCTGCCGGAACGGGTTCGTGCTGCCCGCGTTCGACAAGATGATCGTCGGGTCGAGGTGCGCCGGCACGAGGAACCCACCGGCCGATCCCGTGCCTTCGTTGATCGCGCGGCGGTGCTCGTCGGCGAGGCGCAGTGCCCGCTGCCCTTCCTCGTCGAGCTGCCACGGCTGCATGCCGCCGAGCAGGTCCTCGAACGCGCGGGCGTAGTCGGGGCTGCCGGTGAGCAGGACGTGCCGGGCGATCCGGCCGTGCCGGTCGCCACGCTCGATCAGCCGGGTGGCACGCTCGCGGCCCGCGTCGTCGAGTTCGGCCGGGGCCTGCTCGATCGCGGCCAACGCACGCGAGCGCAGGTCGCCCGCAGCCACCGTGTTGGCGCGCACCTGGTCCAGGTCCTCGAACGGGTCAGTACGGACGATCAGGCCCGGCGCGCGGTCGTTGCCGCCCGGCTCCAGGCCCCGACCTCCGCGGGCGGCGGTTGCGGCGGTGGAGCGCACGCGCTCGATGGTGGCCGCGCGGCGGGCCAGCGGCTCGCGCTCGGTCTCCAACTCGGCGAACTCGGTCTCCAGCTCGTCGAAGCGCGCGGCCTGCGTCTCATCCAGGTCGGTGTCGGCGAGCGTGAGCAGCTCGGAGCGGATGGCCGTCATCCGCTCGTCGATCTCTGCAAGTCGGTTCACAGGAGAAGTCCCCTCTTCATCAGTCGCGCCCGCGCCTGCGCGCGGGTCAGGACCGGACCAGAGCGGTGGCCTTCTTCGGGCTCCGACTCCACCGGGACGGCCCCCTCTTCGGGGGTGTCGGGCTCGTCTCCGGCCCCCGTCTCGGGGGTGGTGGACGAAAGCATGCGGGCCAGTTCGGCGCGCTCATCGGCGCCGAGGCGGGCGAACTCATCGGCCAGCGAGCGCACGCCGAGGATCGCGGCGCCCTCGAATGCGGGCATCGGCGTGGGCCCGTACTCCCGCAGGGCGATCTCACTGCGGACCACGGTCACGAGCTCGCCGGCACGGCCGGGCCGGTAGGGTGCCCGGCCGGGCTTGGACGGCTTGGACTGGATCATCCGGCCAGAGAAGGACTGCGCGGTGATGTCGCCGTTGCGGATCGCCTCCAGCACCTCATCGGCCAGCGGGGTCCGGTTATAGCGGGTCACGGTGAGCAGGCCCCTGGCATCCGCGCGCACCTCCAGCGGCGTCCCCAGGGGCACGCTGGCCCGCTCGGACGGGGTGCCGTGCAAGGTGACCGCGTGGTTGTAGAACACCCCGTACCGGGTGCCGCGCTCGCTCAGCGACTTGTCGAACGCCGTGCGCGCGATCTCCTCGTTGTAGTGCCCATCCTGGTCGCGAATCTCCGCCGGGGTGTCGAACACCGCGGCGTAGGCGACGACCGATCGGCCGTCGCCGCCGGGCGCGATCGCGATGTCGTCGAGGGGGTAGGTCCGCGTGAAGATCATGCCTGGCCCTCCTCGGGCTGCTCGTCGTCGCCCTGGTCGTTCTCGTCGGGATCCGGCGCAGCGTCGACCGGGGGTGCCTCGGTGGGCTCGGGCTGCATCTTGTCTGGCGGCAACAGCTGCACCGAGAAGAGACCGGAGTGCTTCAGAAGCGACAGATCGTCGGCCTCCACCGCGGCGACCACGCTGGCCGCAGTGAATCCAGCGTCCGTGAGCTTCCGAATCGTGGTCGCCTTCGTGGCCTGGATCGCGGCGATGTCGGCCAGATCCTCGCGCAGGAACGCCACTTCGCGGTCGTTCCATGACAGCTCGGCGCCGTCGGGCACGTCAACCAGGTGCGCCAGTGCGCCGGCGGCCCGGCGCCAGAGCGGCCTCATGGTGACGTCGGCGAACCGGCGCCGCGAGCTCGCGTAGTTGCCTGCGTTGAGCGAGCTGCCCGCCAGGCCCTCGGAGAAGCCGACGATGACCGGCGGGACACCGGCGGCAGCGGCCAGCCTGGACTCACCGATCGCTTGCACGGCCTTGTAGTCGAGATCTTTCATCGACATGCTCAGGCTCTTGGCGTCCGCGCCGCCGCCGAGATACATCGTTTTGTACGCCGAGGCGACCCCGCCGTGCGCGGCCTCGAACTTCTCGATGAAGCGCTCGAAGTTGTCCGGGCTCACCGAGGCGTCCAGCGACACCACGACGCGAGGGGTGGCGCCGTTGCGGAAGAAGCTGCGCTTGTGCTGCGTGGCGGCGCTGTCGGCCTCGATCTCGCCAAGCAGCGGCGTGATCCAGGACATGCCCCGGAAGTTGAACTCCGGGTCTGGGATCGGCGCGAAGTGCGCCACCTCGCTCGGCAGCAGCACCTCACCGTCGTCAGATCCTGGCGCCCGCGGCGAGTAGATGTAGCCGAGCAGTTCCCCGTCGAGGGCATCGCCGTACAGGTCGGGCTCCGACTCGGAGCCGGTCACGATGGTGACCCAGTCCGGCCGCAGCCGCTTCAGCGTTCCGTTCGGCCGCCGGGCGTAGAACGAGTTCCCGGCCAGGTCGGCATCCTGGATCATCCGTGACAGCAGGTCCTGCGCGGTTGCGCCGGCCCATGGCCGTTCCAGGATGCTCAGGTCGCCGACGATGGACAGCTCACCGGGCCCCGCGTCGTACAGCTGCCGGAAGCAGAACCGCGCCTCGCTGAACACCGCCTGCCGAATGAACATCAACGACGCGACGGCGCCGTTCCGCTTCAGCACGTTCTGCGCGAGCGCGAGGAACTCCGCCGGGACCGGCTTCTCGTGCCCGTTCACCGGCCGCGACATCCCGAAGTACGGGTTCGACCCGAACGACCACGACGGGCCCAGCGAATCGAGCGCACGGCGACGGCGCACGCGCTGCAGCAGGTTCACGGCACCTCCCCGTCATCGTCGTCCTCGACATCGGCCAGCAGCAGGAACGAAGCGACGGCAGCGACCCCGGCGGCGATGAGGCCGTATCCGGTCCCGAACTCGGTCCAGACCCCGGCCACGATGAGCAAGCACCCGGCGATGTAGCCGAGCCAAGCCCTCTCGAACTTCGACAGCCTCATCTGAACGCCACCAGCGGTTCCCTGACCTCTTCCTCGATGTGGCCTCGCGTCGCGAAACCCCAGGCTGCGTTCGTTACCGCGATGAGCGGGCTGATCTCCGTGGTGGCCGCCTTCGCGTCCCAGGCCCGCGCGTCGCTCAATGGCCGATCCGCAGCACCGGCCAGCGCCACGTCCAGAGCCGGGTGAGGGACGTACCTCAGCGTCGGCTCGCCCTCCTTCGGAGCCACGGCATCGCAGAACTGCCCGTAGGCGTGCGCCACGTCCTTCACCGACGGCTTCACGATCTCCAGCGCCTTCGCTTCCAAGTCCGCGATGAGCGATCCGGCCGCAGAGCCGGCGTCGACGACGATCGCGCACGGGTTCCAGCGGTCCCGCAGTTGGACGGCACGGTCGGCGACCCACTGCGTGCCGAGCCGGTAGTCGATGAGCTCGACATGGAGGAGGCCGTCAGCGCGCCGGCCCGCTACGGCGATCGCCGCCCAGGACCGATCGCGCGCCACGTGGATCGCGAACGACGGCCGGCCGACCAGTTCGGAGTCGCCGTCGGCGAGCGGACGCCACCGATTCTCGGCGATGACCCGCCACTGATCGGGCGCCACGTCCGGCCACTGGTTCAGGTACGCCCGGCGGAACTCCGGCAGCTTCATCGACTCGAAGTCCGCCCGGATCGCCTCGACGCTGACGGTGTGCCCCAGCGCAGGCATGCACGCTGCCCACGTCGCCGGGTTCGCCGGGTCAGCGTCATCCGGTGCCGACCATTCAAAGTAGGCCACCGAGTCCGCGGCGCCCGCCTCACATCGCTCCCGGCCCGCGTCGACCTTGCCGCGCAGGTAGACGCTCTTCATCGTGCCCGCCGTCGAGACGACGCCCTGCTGCGGCTGCGGCCGAGTGATCATCGCCGGTTTGAACGCCTGCTCCAGCCGGTCGTCGTCCTGGGCGAACGCCTCGTCGACCACGCCCTCGTCGAGGGTCTCGCCGTGGCCGGCCTTCTCCGTGTTGGAGGTGATGCCGTGCCGGGAACCGTTCTTCCAGCGGATCGCCTCCTGACCCAGCTGGCGGCGCACCGTGAACAGCTTCCGGTACTTCGAGGTTTCCAACGTGGCGACGTGCTCGTCTTCCCACTTCAGCCGGGCCGCGCCGCGCGTCTGCGCCGTGTACAAGATCCGCTGACGCCCATTGAAGCCGAGCGCCCGGTGCACCATCTTCGCCAGCAACAGCGTCGTCTTCCCCGACTGCCGCGGCACCGTGATCCCGTACTCGCGGTAGGCCAGCCGGCCCGTCAATGGGTCGATCTCCAGGATGACGTCGGCCACGTACTGCTGCCACGGCATCAGCGGCGTCCCCAGCCGAGCCGCGATCACCCCGACGGCTGGCCCCATCGTCTGCCGGTTAGGCCGGCGGAGCGTCCCCCAGCGAGGTGGACAGCTCAGCGACAAGATCGGATCCATCGTCGTCACCGGCGGCCTCCGCGAGCGCCTTGAGGGTCTCGCGCAGCTCGCGCGCGACCGCGGCCGTGGCCATGCCTGCATCGGTGTCGAGCTTGTGGGCCAGGTTGAACGCCGTGGCGGCGAGCGAGCGCGCCATCGAGCCGCTGACGTCCAGGGCGTCCACGTCGCCGCGCACGGCCGCCTCGACGGGGCCGGGGCCAGGCTGCTCAGTCACGTGATCACCTCCGGGGGTCGGTCACCGTGCGCGACCTGGGCGGGGGGAGGTCCCCCGCGTTGGCCACACAAAAAAAGGACACTGGCGGACGGGTGTCCCGCGCGGGTGTGATCATGGTCGGCATGGCCCCCCCGGCCCCTGACCTGCGACTATCCCCCATTGCGGGCTTCACCTGCGGTAACGCGATGCTCGTTGATCTCTGTCACGGTCTGTGGCGTTGATCAGGTTCGTGCTCGGCACCTCACCACGGGCGCGACGCTCTCTGCGGTTCGTGCGTTGCGTGTCGAGGCTGGCTGTACCAGCGCTGTGCCACGGCGGCCATGGAGGGTGGACGCTCCGCCGCCACGCGTTGCATGACGACGTCACGACCAGGGTCGATGGTGACCAGCTGTGCGTGGTGCTCTGCGTATCGTGCGAGCGCTGCGGCTGAGGGCAGTGAGTGGATCACGTACACGTCCACGTCCTGTGCGTGGGTCAGCGCTTCGGTGATGGCCGCCGCTCGGGCTCGGTAGGTCACATCACGCAGGGGCTTGGATCGGTCGTAGGGGTCAGCACCAGGAACGGTCAGGGCCATGGCCAGCTGGTCGAAGTCGATGACGATGTCACCGTGCTTGGCGTGGCTTCTGACCCATGTGGTCTTGCCTGCTGCCGGCGGTCCGGTGATGACGATCAGCCCCATGCTGCCCCTGGTGGCCCTGGCCCGGGATCTCCGCCCTGGCCCCTGCGTCCCGCCCCCTGTGACGGGCCCCCTATATCGGGCCCCCTCGATTACCAAGCCCGGGAGGATGGGGCCGCCGGGGGCGTGAGCTTGGCCCCCTTGGAGGAGTTGCACTTCCGGCCGCATGTGGCACAGCCCCGGACTCCGTGCGCCGGCCTGAGGTTGACCGGGTCGAGCGGTGCGCCCCCGAGAGCCAGCGGGATGACGTGGTCCACAGCGTCCGCGCCACCGTGGCCGCACAGCCAGCAGATCGTGGATGCGGCCAGGATCTGGGCCCGGATGCGACGCCATGGCCGGCTGCTACGGGCCATGGGACCCTACGGCGCGATGTCGTCGTACGCCTGCTGGATCACGTACGCCTGGTCACTGTTCATGCCCCGGATCTCCTCCGCCACGGGATCCCAGCCGGTGAAGATGACGGGCCCGAAGTAGTCGCCCGAGGCCGCGCCCATCGCCACGAGGACCTGGCCGCCGACGGGGTTGGCCGGGTAGGTGGGCGAGCCGGCCGCGTTGACCCAGCCCGTGACCGGCCCGAGGCCGTCGGGCATCGGCCCGAGCGGGACGCGGGTAGCGCCTTCCGGCCCAAGGTCGATCCCCGAGCCGGCGGGCTGAAGGTAGGTGCCATCGGCCTCGATCAGGACGTATCTCATCGGGTGACTCCCTCGGTGATGTCTGCGATCGGGATCAGCCCGACTCTCCGCATCCGCACGTGTGACCGCCTCCGTGCCGCCATGGCGCGACGCAGCGATGGGCGCCCTTGCCGTGGTCCCAGCAGCTTGAGCCCCATCCAGCCCCACACAGGCGGCTGATCTGCCGGTTGGTCTTGGTCGGCACGACAGGCTTGACCGGCTTGCCGGACGGCTTGAAGCGGACGATGAGGAATCACCGCCCGATGTGCCCGAATATGCGAAAGGCCCGCTCGGTGGCGGGCCTGAAGGTGGGCGTGCGTGATCGCCCGATGGTCATGATCCTGTGGATAACTCGCATCGTCAAGCTGGAGGGCCTGGCCACGGCGTGTCGCGTGAAGAGCCGTCACCTGGGTGAATGCGCCGCTTCGGCAGGACTTGCGCTTAACGCAGTCGATCTGTTTACTCTGTCCGGGTCCCCACCCCACAGGAATCCGTGCGAACGCGCGGAGATTGGAGTGAGGCATGCCCAACAACGAACCGTTCTGCCCGGTCGGGCCGCACACCGACGGGATCGAGGTCAGCGACTGGGAGCGGGAGCGGGAGGCGCCGTTCACGATGGCAAACAGCCAGGGGGCTTGGCCGGCTCGCCGTTCGATCACCGTTCAGGCGTCGGTGCACGTGATGTGCCGGCGGCACGGCTTCGACGACAGGGTGGACGTCGGTCCCGACTACCGGCCGCCCGGCTACCGGGCCTGAGCGCCAGGATGCCCGCGGCCATGGGGTCGCGGGCATCCGTCCGGGCACCTACCCTGCCGCCCGCTCCCGCTGAGCCTGGGCGGCCAGCCAGTCCCACTCGAACACCTGCCAGCAGGGACGCCCGCGCCACCAGGTGCCGACGCTCTTCGATGGTGGCTCGCAGTCGTTTTCACACACGATGACGATCATCTGCTCACACTCGCCGCAGAAGCGGCGATCGGGTTGACCGTGCCTGCACTCCCGGCTGCCGAACAAGTCGCGCACTCGCCACGTCCTCGCGCCGCCCGCTGGCGACTCCGGCGTGATGCCTCGACACCAGGGGCATTCGACGTCGAGGGCCTGGCCGTCGAAGAGCAGCGCGAGCGACCGCGCGACGGTCGCCACCATGGGCCGGGTCCGGCCGTACGCCCACGCGCCCAGCTCGGCATCGCTCGTCACCTCCGCCAGGCGCGCGGCGGCGAACTCCAGATACGGCCGCGCGTCGGCCAGGCCCGTGCTCGGCGGCGGAAGCTCCGGGCACCCCACCGCGGCCGCCAGCTGGTCGGCGAGATCCACCGCCTCGGCGAGCAGGCCGGCCAAGGTGTCGAGCACCGGCACGCGAACTGGCGCCGGAGTGGCGCCGGGCGCATCGCCAGTCCGATCCAGCCGTTCCAACCAGGCCGCAAGGTCGCGCTCTTCACGCTGCTCGGCGGACAGCTCCGGCCGCCGCCACGGCGCCGGCGTCCCCTGCAGGCGGGAGTCGAGCAAGTCTGGCCAGTAGGCGGCGACCCAGCGCAAGTCGGCGATGGCACGTACGGCGAGGGTCACCAGCGCCCTCGCTCAGTCCGCTGGACAGGCGTCATGAGATCCTCCCCCGTGGCGGCCGGGCCCGATACGCGCGGGCCCGGCCGTCGTCGTGCTGGTCGTCATTTAGCGAGTGACCATGGGTCTTGCCAGCCGCCCGGAGGAATCAGCTTCCGGGTGTCGCCGTTGAGGTCGCGCTCCACTTCGACACTTCCGTCCCCGGCTCCGGCAACCACCGTCCCGTACCCATCCAGGTCGATGGCGAAGGCGATGACGGGGTGCGTCCAGGTTTTCCCGTCCTGTTCGGTGACTTCGATCAACCATCCCTGTCCAGGGACTGCCGAGATGTAGGGGTCCCTCTTGTGCGTCACGTCCCGGAGGTCGCCGTATGAGCGGGCGTCAACGAGTTCACCTCGCCGTCCGTCCAGCACGAGCGCTCGTCCTTCGTCGTCCCATGCCACGACGTCCATGGTGCGCAGCGTTCCGTCAGTGCTCTTGAAGGTGGCCACGAACCCGGGCTCAGCTTTGATCATCGGTGATCCTTCCGTTGGTCGGGGGCGCCACTGTGGCAGGTGTCGGCCGTGCTACTCAAGGCCCTTCCAGGACCGGCGAGCGTGTGGATGTTGGCCAGTGCCTGGTGGAGCTTGCCGCCCTCCGGGGTGTGCGCGATGGCGGCCGCCAGGCGCTCGTCGTCAATCACGTCGAGCACGCCCCTGATCTGGTCGAGCCGCTCTTCGAGGTCGTCGACCCGGTCGCGGAGCCGTCGCGTCTCCCGGTTCACGCGCCCCTCACCTTCCTGGCCTCTTCGGCCTGCTCGGCGATGAGGATGTTGAGCCGCTCCTGGATCTGGTCGAGACCGCGCGCCATGGCGCTGCCGTAGCTGTCGAGGGCGGCGAGCACCTCGCGGAGCCGGTCAGGGTCCAGCTTCGGCGGCGCGGGCGGGAGCAACTCGCTGCCACGGGCCTCCAGCCACTCGGCGAAGGTGGCCTTCGTGGCGTCGTTGACGATCTCTTGGACGCTGACCGGGTGGTCGCCGATCCATTCAGCGAAGGCGTCGGCCACGCCCTTGGCGGCGCTGTCATGTGCGGTCATGTCGTTCCTCTCGGTCGTGTGTACCGGTGTGCGGTCAACGTCCCTTGCGTCAACCGGTCATGCGGATGTGGCTTCCTCGAAGGGAATGCCGTTGTCCCAGATCGCGGCCCAGGGCCACGGGCTGGAGCGTTCGAGGTGGTGCGGCCATTCGCGCTCGTCGCGGTCTCCGCGAAAGCGGCCCAGGTCCACTCGGAGCGGGTTCTTGGAGTTCTTGCGCAGGACCAGCCCGAACTCCGGCCAGCGGGTCCACACGCCGGAGCCGAGGGGGCGTAGCGAGCGCTGCCCGTTCTGCTCCATCGGGGCGTGCGTCTCCAGCCAGAGCGCGATGCCGTGGCGTTCGCGGACCCGGTCGAGGACCTGGGCGACCTGCGTGTTGAGCTGCTCGGCGCGCTCGCCACCGTCCGTGAATGCCTTGTACAGCGGGCCCAGGCAGACCAGTTCGGCGCCGGACTCGGTGATGACCCGGTCCAGCAGAGCCTGGTCGTGCGGCTTGCGCAGGTCGATGCCGCCGGGCCGGGTCCACCGCCAGGCGCGATCTTCGTCCCAGCCGGGCGTCTTGCGGGCGGTGTTCATCAGGCCAGCGATCTTGCGGCGGACCAGCGCGGGCGGGTTCTCCAAGTCCACGTACAGGGTGCGGACCGGCTTAATGCGGGTACGCCAGGCGAATGGGTGGATGCCCGCAGCGAGCATGACTGCGACCTGGCGGGCCAGCGTGGTCTTGCCCGCTCCCTCTCCGGCCACGACGATGACGCGGTCCATGCGTTCGAGCAGACTGGGCACGAGCCAGTCGTGCGGCTCTTCGGATTCGTCCACGAAGCTGCCGAGGGTGGACAGGCCGGTGATGCTGTCGTCGCTGCCTACGGTGCGCAGCGTGTTGACGACGTCCTCGGCGCTGCCGATCAGCTCTTCGGAGTCGACGGACGGGTTGTAACCCATGCTGGCCAGGCGGGTGAACTCCTCGACGGCGGCCCGCTTGAGTCCCAGCTCGCGCACGCGGCCGATGTGGAACGACGCGTTGACGGCGGTGGCCACCTGGCGGGACAGCTCGGCTATGTACAGCGGGCCGCCGGCACGCTCGATCAGCCCGGTGCGCTCCAGCTCGGCACGCACGGTGAGGACCTCGACAGGATGGCCGCGCCGGTACAGCTCACTGGCCGCTCGGAAGATCTCGCGGTGCGCCGGTCGGGCGAAGTCGGCCATGGACAGGCCGGAGCTCGCCAGGGCGCAGGCGTTCGGCGAGAGCATCATCGAGCCGAGCACGGCCTGCTCTGCCTCGACGTCCATGGGAGGGAGCCGCGGGTCGTCGTTCATTGGTTCCACTCCTCGGGCACGGTCTCCACGTAGTCGTCCCAGTCGCGTTGCATGTCGTCCGGGTCCTCGGCTTCGAGGTAGTCGTTCCAGCGCTCGGTGTTGAGCCATCCGTCAGGCCGCTTGATCTTGACCTTCGGTCTTCGCGGGAATTCCCGCTTGAGCTCCTCGGCGTACTGCTCGGCTCCGGAGATGATGACTTCGGGGTCCACTCCCGCCTTGATCGCGCGCGCCCACTTGGGGCGAGCCTCCTTCTTGCTGACCTTGAGCGGGTAGGCCGCCCAGAACCGCGCCCAGTGCGGATCATCATCAGAGCCGGGCTCCGGCGGGGTGGGCTGAGGAGGCACGAGCGTCAGCAACATGCCGCCACCGTCTGCGTCATCTGCCGCCTCATGCGGTACGTCATCCGCCGCGTCAGCGGCGGGGGGTGCGGATGTTGTGTTGTGTTGTGTAGTGCTTCTGTGTGGCGGAATCCCTTCGGAGTCCGCATGGATTCCGCGCGGATTCCGCTGGGGGTTCCCTTCGGAATCCGCTTCGTCCTCATCCGCCCCCTGATCGGAATCCGTGCGGCTGCCCGACTTGGCATCCTTTGCCTTCCGGTCGCGGTCCTTCGCGTGGAAGCGCCCAACCTCCTCCGCGGACTTGTTCCACTTCAGCCACGAGCGCACGACGTAGCCGCCCTCGACCCGCTCCCAGAGGTCGTGTTCGACCAGCGCGGCGGCGCGCTCTTCCGCGTCCGCCATGCCGACGCCCACCTGGCGGGCCAGCTGGATGTCCGAGATGAAGCCGTCGTTCATCACCTGAGCGGAGAACGCCAGGCCACGCACGAACAGCAACTCAGCGGCCTCGCCCGCGAGGGCCAGGTCGTCGTCGTAGTAGTAGGTCGCCGAGAGTGGCGCGTACGGGCCGACCCGACGGGTCCGCTCCAGCGCCACGTCAGACTGCCTCGCTTTCGCCGAGAAGCAGACGGACTCTGGCGGGCAGCGCCGCCTGGTAACCCTCGCGGGCCAGATGGTCGCGCGCGGCCCGCCAGCTCTGCAGCGGGATGCCCTCGATGACCATGAGCGGCGCATCGGCGCACTCGTGTTCGAGGGGATCCCTACAACCGCACCACAGCCGCGGCAGCCTAGCGGCGGCCTCACGCCGCCGCCGCGTCCAAGCGTCGTCCTCTTCCAACAACTGTCCCCCTCGTGGTGCATGGGGTACGCACACAGCGCGTACCCCTGGGATTCGTGGTGCTGGTGTCCTTCCGGGGGTCAGGCGGCCGTGGCGGTCGCCTTCATGCGCGCACGATGGCGCTGCTGCTGAATGAGCTGAGTCAGCTCCTCGACGCTGGGGCCACCCGGCACGTGCGCCTCGATGGCGGCCTGACGGGCAGGCAGGGCGTCGCGACGTGCACGAGCTTCGGCGAGGATGCGCGCGGCTTCAGTGATGGCATCGGCGCGAGTAGTCACGCACTCGCCTCCAAGACCTGGTCGAGCTGGGAAACGAGTTCGCCCATCTCCAGTACGACGGCCAGTCGGCGCAGTGCCGGGAGACTGAGCCCCTTTTCGCCCCGCTCAACCTTCGAGAGGTGCGCTGGGTCGATCTCTGCGAGTCCAGCCGCCTGGCGAAGTCCCATGCCACGTGCCTTGCGGGTGGATCTCAGCCCCGATTCACCACTCAACATCGATGCAGAGTCGGTCTTCACACAAGCAGACTAGTGCGCCTGTGGCCCCTCGTTCAACACCAGAGCGGAATGTGCGCCGCTCTCTCTGTGTGGACGTAGACCGACTGTGGACCCAGAGACTACAGTGGCGCCCATGCCGTACGAATTGAGAGGCGAGGATGGGCCTCATAGTCCAGGGCCCCTATACGTCGCTCCAGAGAAGCTCCCCGAGGGAGAACCGCCCGCCGACGAGGACTTCGGGCCGTTGGTCACGGGTGCTAAGACGTTCTCCGCAAACCAGGTGGTGGCTTACAACCTCCAGGTGCTGCGGCGAGAGCGCGGATGGTCACAGATCTTCCTCGCGTGGCGACTCACGATGTTCACCAACCGGCCCTGGTCTGCCGCGATGGTGAGCGCCGCCGAGAGGTCATGGGAGAGCGGCAGGGTCAAGCGATTCGACGCGAACGAACTCCTGGCGCTGTCGCGCATCTTTCGCGTGCCAGCCGGGCGCTTCCTGCTGGCCCCGAACATCGACGGCGATGTGGCCTATCTGGCTGGAGCGCTCAACGATGCGGAGAACCTCGAAAGCCCGGACGGCAGCCACTGGTTTGTCGTCCTCCGAGAGGCCGACCTTGCGCAGGCAGCCTCGCCGGCAGACTCCCACGATGAGCTCTTCCGGCACGTCCAAGAGGTGCTCCGGGGCCCAGTCGGAGAGAAAGAGATCCCACCTACGATTGAGGCGGAGTTGGCCGAGTCGACCGTCCGCATGGCCGTACTCATTCGCGAGCTCGCCCGCGAGCAAGAACGGATGGCGAGCCTCACCAAGCGCGCCGTAGCGCGCGCTCGCGACCACGCTGACGTGAGTGGGCGCCAGTGATGGCACTGTCCGCCTGTCCCACCTGCAAATGGGCGCACCCCCTCAACGCCCCCGCCGTCATCGGATACGTCCGGGTGAGCATGGCTCGCGAGGAGATGATCTCTCCCGAACTGCAGACGGCCGCCATCGAGGACTATTGCGCCCGCAAGAAATATCACCTCGATGAGGTCATTCCGGACCTCGATGCCACCGGCCGAAACTTCGCCCGCAAAGGCATTCAGCAGGCGATCGAACGCGTGGAGAATGCGGGCGTCTCCGTGATCGTCGTCTGGAAGTTCTCCCGCTTCGGCCGGTCCCGATTGGGCAACGCCACGAACTTGGATCGCGTCGAGTCGGTCGGCGGCCGACTCGAATCCGCCACCGAGGAAGTGGACGCCACCACGGCGATCGGCAAGTTCACACGCGGCATGCTCACCGAGTTGGCCGCGTTCGAGTCCGACCGGATCGGCGAGGGATGGCGAGAGACGCACGCCCACCGCCGCGCCAACGGTCTACCCCACCACGGGCAGTCCAAGTTCGGCTATCAGTACCACCGCGCTACGCGGGCCGCCGCGGCATGCCCGCAAGGCTGCGAGGTTGGCGCCTGTGAGACGGGCTATGTGCCCGACCCGGAAACGGCTCCGATCTTGCGCCAGATGTACCTCCAGTACAACTCCGGCCGCTCATTCGAGCTGCTCGCCGAGTGGGCCAACAGGCAGGGCGCGGTCACTACCGCAGGCAAGCCATGGAGCTCGAAAAAGCTGCGCCGCTATCTCGACGCTGGGTTCGGTGCTGGCTTCCTGCAGGTTCACGACGGGACGTGCACCTGCAGGTCACCGTCGGACTGCAGAAGAAAGACATCTCTGCCCGGCGCACATGAACCGGTGATCGAGTCGGATGAGTGGGCCACCTACCTCCGTCAGCGCAAGGCACGCTCACGCCTTGCGCCCCGCACCGAAACCCCGGTCTATCCGCTGAGTGGGCTGCCCATCTGTGGCCGCTGCCAGGGGCGGCTCAATGCCAGGCCTCACGTCGTCAACCAGGGCGAGCCAGCCACGCCGGGATACCTCTACGTGTGCAGAACCTGGGCGACGTCTCGGGGGTGCCAGGGCACATGGGTGAAGCGAGCCACGGTCGAGGCGGCCGTACTGGAGTGGCTCGAACGCGAGGCGGCGCCCGAGCTGGAGAGGCGGGCCGCGATGCTCATCGTCCAGTCGCAGAAGCGGACGGATCGCACAAGAGATCGGGAGCAGCTGGTCAAGGAGAGCGCGATGATCGACAAGGCGTTGACACAGCTCACGGTCGATAAGGCAAAGGGGCTCACGCCTGAGGCGGCCTATGTCGCCGCGCGCGACCAGTTGCTCGGCGAGCAGACGGAGCTGGGCATGCGGCTGGAGGCCCTGAAGGAAGAGCAGGCGGAGATGGAGGAGGTCATGCCCGTCACGGTCGTCGAGGGTCTGATCTCCGAGTGGCACACCTTGCCGGCGGCAGCCCGGCGCGTCTTGCTCTCCAAGCTGATCACTCGGATCGAAGTCACCTCGCCGGGCAGGGGGAAAGCCAGGATCGACATCGTTCCAGTTTTCCCCGTGGTGCTTTAGGACCAGCCGTGTCCACGAGCGGGTCGGCGACCGCGGTGACCATGCGCCGCGTCATGTCGGCCGAGCCCATGCGCAGCTTGGAGTGCACGCTGGCGACCACCACGTCGAGCCGCTCCAGGAGCTCCGGCCGCTGGTCGAGCGAGCCGTCGAGGTTGATGTCCACCTCGATGCCGGTCAGGATCCGGAACGGCGCCAGCCGCTCGTTCAGCTTGGCCACCACGTCGAGCTGCCGCTCCAGCCGCTCCGCCGGCAGCCCCTTGGCGACGGTCAGGCGCGGCGAGTGGTCGGTCAGCGCCCAGTATTCGTGCCCGAGCCCGAGCGCCGCCTCGGCCATCTCCTCGATCGGGGAGCCGCCGTCCGACCAGTCCGAATGGCTGTGCAGGTCGCCTTTCAGCGCCGCGCGCAGGGCGGCCGCCTCCGCGTCGAGCTCGACCCCTTCGGTGGCCCGCATTCTTCGCAAATATGTAGGAACCTGGCCGGCGAGCGCTTCGTTGACCACTAGTGCGGTGACCTTACCGATGCCGGGCAGATCGCCCAGCCCACCGGCGCCGGCCACCCGCACGAGCTCATCCCTGGGCAGGTCGCCGACGACACCGGCGGCGCGGCGGAAGGCGCGCACGCGGTAGGTGGGCTCCCCTGCCCGCTCCAGCAGGAAGGCGATCTCGCGCAGGGCCGTAACCGGATCCATGCATTGATTGTCACCCAGGTGAAGGAGAACGATGTGCCGGTACCCGATTGAACGGGCATGAGCGCCACCGATAGGCTGTTCGGCCCAGGAAAGCAGGAGCTAGATGGCATCACCGCCCGATGACCCGCAGAAGCCGCCGCACCAACCCCGCAAGTCCTCCAAGGCCGTGCCGCTGACCATCCTCGGCGTCGTGGCGGTGATGGTGGTCGGGATCACGGCGATCGCGCAGGCGGACGATGACGACGACGTCACCGCCGACTGCGTCGTCCAGCTGGCGGACGGCACCTACGAGGTCGTCGACGACGACAACTGCGACGATGACGGCTCGCCGCACTACTACGCCGGCTCGCGCGGCGCCTATCTCTGGTACTACGGCGGCACCAGGGTCGGCAACCGCATCCGCAGCGGCACCACCCTGCGCCCCTCCGACGTCAACATCACCAGCCGCGCCGGCAAGAGCATCCAGCGCGGCGGGTTCGGCCGAAGCTACGGCGGCGGCGGGAGCTGACCGATGCGCCGTGAGCACGGGCCGCCCAGGGCCGGCTGGGAGAAGACGATCGAGAGCCAGGGCCTGGCCTACCACCGGACCGCCCATCCCGAGGGCCTGAGCAGGCCCTACTGGGACGAGTCCGTCCACTACGTCCTGTCGATGGACGAGGTCGAGTCGCTGGAGGAGCAGGTCGAGGAGCTCCACCGCATGTGCCTGGGCGCCGTCGAGCACGTGGTCTCCAGCGGGCGCTTCGCCGACTTCGCCATCCCCGAGTGGGCGTGGGCGGAGGTGGCGCGCTCGTGGGAACGCCGCGACCCCTACCTGTACGGCCGCTTCGACCTGCGCTACGACGGCACGGGGCCGGCCAAGATGCTGGAGTACAACGCCGACACCCCCACCGCGCTGGTGGAGTCGTCGGTCGTGCAGTGGTTCTGGCTGCAGGACGTCTTCCCGGGCGGCGACCAGTGGAACTCCCTGCACGAGCGCCTCATCGACCGCTGGCGCGCGATGCGGCTGCCGCCGGGGCCCACGCATTTCGCGTTCACGAACATGGACGAGACGGGCGAGGAGGCCATGACCGTGGCCTACCTCCAGGACACCGCCGAGCAGGCGGGCCTGCAGACCGTCGCCGTCGCCATGGAGGACGTCGGCTGGGACGCGCTCAACCGGTGCTTCGTCGACGTCGAGGAGCGGATGATCCGCTCGGCCTTCAAGCTCTACCCGTGGGAGTGGATGCTGGCCGACGCCTTCGGGCGCGACGCCGTCCGCCACGCCACCTGGATCGAGCCGCTGTGGAAGACCCTGCTGTCCAACAAGGCGCTGCTCGCCGTCCTGTGGGAGCTCCATCCTGGCCATCCCAGCCTGCTGCCCGCCTACCTCGACGGCCCGCGCGAGCTGACCTCCTACATCGCCAAGCCGCTGCTCGGCCGGGAGGGCGCCTCGATGCGCATCGTCACCCCGGAGGGCACGCAGGAGACGCCCGGAAGCTACGGCCGGGAGGGGTACGTTTTCCAGGGCTTCGAGGCCCTGCCGGTGTTCGAGGGGCAGCGGCCGGTGCTCGGCGCCTGGGTGGTGGCCGACGAGGCCGCGGGGCTGGGTATCAGGGAGACGACCGGCCTCATCACCGACGACACCTCCTCCTTCGTCCCCCACCGGATAGCCACCTGATCCTCCGCCCACCCCCCGTCATGCGTGATTGGAATTGACGTGACCCTGCTCGAAACCCTCGCTCGCGGCTCCGGCGCCATCGCGGCCTACGCCGCCGTCGGCGTCATCCTGATGATCATCGGCTTCTACGTCATCGACTGGGCGACGCCCGGCAAGCTCAGCGAGGTCATCCGCACCGAGCGCAACCCGAACGCCACCCTGCTGGCCACCTCCGCCCTGGCCGCCGTCGGCCTCATCGTGGCCGCCTCCATCTGGTCCTCCGGCGGCCGGCTGGCCGAGGGGCTCGCGGGCACGGCGGTCTTCGGGCTGGTCGGCATCGTCGTGCAGACGGTGGCGATGCTGGTGTTCGACCGGATCGTCGGCATCTCCGTACGCGACCTGGTCAAGGAGTCGGAGCTGCAGCCCGGCGCGCGCCTTCTCGCGGTCACCCACGTGGCGATCGGCCTGATCACGGCCGTCGCGGTGATCTAGCCGGGCACGACCGCCGTTCCGGTCGGCCGGGCGGACCTGGCACTCTAGAGGCGTGACAGACCGGACCCGGGAGGACACCACTCGCAGGCTCGAGCGGGCCATGGGCTCGCTCGGCACGGCGGCGATGGCGCGCATGGACGAGCAGTTGCCGTGGTTCCGCGCGCTCAGCGCCGAGGACAGGTCGTGGGTGGGGCTGGTGGCCCAGGCCGGCATCGCCGCGTTCGTCGAGTGGTTCCAGCACGCCGGCGAGGATCGGCCCACGCCCAGCATCGAGTTCTTCGGCACGGCCCCGCGCGAGCTCAAGCGGTCGATCTCCCTGCAGCAGACCGTCGACATCGTCAGGGTCGTGGTCGAGGTGGTCGAGGCGCAGACCCACGAGCTGGCCTCGCCCGGCGGTGAGGACCAGCTCCAGCAGGCCATGCTCCGCTACACCCGCGACGTCGCCTTCGCCGCCGCCCACGTCTACGCCCGCGAGGCCGAGGCCAGGGGCTCGTGGGACGCCAGGCTCGAAGCCCTGATCGTGGACGCCCTCGTCCGCGGCGAGGTGGACGACGGCCTGCACTCCTGGGCCGCCGCCCTCGGCTGGACCTCCTCCCCCGTGGTCGTCATCGCCGGCCACTCCCCCGACGGCGACCCGCGAGCGGTCATCGACGGCCTGCGGGAGAAGGGGCGGCGCATCGGCATGGACCTGCTCGCCGGGGTGCAGGCCGACCGGCTGATCGTGATCGTGGGCGGCGCCGAGAGCGTCAACGACGCCGCCAAACAGGTCGTGTCCCGCTTCGGGGTGGGCCCCATCGTCATCGGCCCCGAGGTGCCCGACCTGCACACCGCCGCCAGATCCGCCAGGGCGGCGCTGGCCGGGCTGAAGGCCTCCTGCGGCTGGCCGGACGCCCCGCGGCCGGTGCACGCCGAGGATCTGCTGGCCGAGCGGGCGCTCGACGGCGACGGCGACGCCAGGGAGCAGCTCATCGAGAACGTCTACCTGCCGCTGGCGGGCACCCCGCTGCTCGATACGCTCGCGATGTATCTGGAGCAGGGCACCTCACTGGAAGCGACGGCCAGACTACTGTTCGTGCACCCCAACACCGTGCGCTACCGGCTGAAGAAAATCACGGAGCTGACGGGATATCAGCCCACCGAGGGCCGCTCCGCTTTCACGCTCCAGGTGGGGCTCATCCTCGGCAGGTTGTCCGAGAGCGCCGTAACGTGGCGGGCCCTAATGTAACCGCACCGAAATCCCCACTGTAGGATTCCTACAAATCACCCCGGACAAAGTTCGTACGGATCTCCATCCGCGTGTCGAAGTTCTACAGGGCAAGGTGGGTTTTGTGCTTGTACTCGTCGCTCCGGGCCAAGGTGCCCAAACTCCCGGCTTCCTGGCCCCCTGGCTAGAGCTGCCCGGTCTGGCCGACCGGCTCGGCTCTTGGTCGGAGGTGGCCGGGCTCGATCTGGTCGCCTTCGGCACCACGGCGGGAGCCGACGAGATCCGCGACACCGCCGTCGCCCAGCCGCTGCTCGTGGCCGCCGCGCTGGCCGCCGCCGAGGCCCTCGGCGCGGCCCCCGGCTTGCTGGCTGGCCACAGCGTCGGCGAGTTCGCCGCCGCGGCCCTGGCCGGGGTGCTCACCCCGGAGCAGGCGCTCACCCTCGTCCGCGAGCGGGCCCAGGCCATGGCCAAGGCGGCCGCGGCCGCCGAGACGGGCATGACCGCCGTGCTCGGCGGCGACGAGGCCGAGGTGCTCGCCGCCATCGAGCGGCACGGGCTGACGCCGGCCAACATCAACGGCGCCGGCCAGATCGTGGCGGGCGGCACGATGGAGCAGCTCGCCGCGTTCAAGGACGACGCGCCGGCCCGCGCCCGCCTCATCCCGCTGCAGGTGGCAGGCGCCTTCCACACCAGCCACATGGCGCCGGCCGTGCGGAGCCTGCGCGAGGCCGCCGCCGCCGTCACGCCCGCCGATCCCGCGATCACGCTGCTGTCCAACGCCGACGGGCAGCCGGTCGCCACCGGCGCCGAGGTCATGGAGCGGCTGGTCAAGCAGATCAGCAACCCCGTCAGGTGGGACGCCTGCATGGAGACCATGGCCGGGCTCGGCGTCACCGAGATGATCGAGCTGCTTCCCGGCGGCACGCTGACCGGGCTGGCCAGGCGCGGCCTGCGCGGCGTGCGGACCGTGGCGCTGAAGACCCCCGACGACCTCGAAGCGGCCAGGGAGCTGATCAAATGAGGATTCCCGATATCGCACCCGCCGGCCGGGTGCTAGCCCTCGGCCACTACCAGCCCGCCAACGTCGTGACCAACGACGACCTGGCCAAGACGATGGACACCAACGACGAGTGGATCCAGTCCCGCGTCGGCATCAAGGAGCGCAGGATCGCGGCTCCCGAGGAGTCCGTCGAGGACATGGCCACCATCGCCGGCGGCAAGGCGCTGGCCGCGAGCGGCCTGTCCCCCGATGACGTCGACCTCGTCATCGTGGCCACCTGCACGCTGGAGACCCAGATCCCCAACGCCTCGGCCACCGTGGCGCACCGCCTGGGCATCGGGGCGCCCGGCGCGTTCGACGTGAACGCCGCCTGCGCGGGCTTCTGCTACGCCCTGGCCACCGCCAACGCTGCCGTCCGCGGCGGCGCGGCCAGGAACGTGCTGGTCATCGGCGCGGAGAAGTTGTCGCAGTGGATCGACTGGACCGACAGGTCCACCGCCGTGATCTTCGCCGACGGTGCCGGCGCGGCCGTCGTGGGCCCGTCGGAGACGCCCGGCATCGGCCCCGTGGTGTGGGGCAGCGCAGGCGACAGGTCCGACGCGATCATCATCAGGGACCGGGACAAATTCCTGCACCAGGAGGGCCAGACGGTCTTCCGCTGGACGACCAGCGCGCTGGCCCCGGTCGCGCTCGAAGCGTGCCGGCGCGCGGGCGTCGACCCCTCGGAGCTGGCCGCGTTCGTCCCCCACCAGGCCAACCTGCGCATCATCGAGTCGATCGCCCGTAAACTGGGCGCCGAGCAAGCGGTCGTCGCCAAGGACATCGTCAACGCGGGCAACACCTCGGCCGCCTCGATCCCGCTCGCGCTCTCGCGCATGCTGGAGCGCGGCGAGGTGCGCTCGGGAGGTCTCGCGCTCGTGCTGGGCTTCGGCGCGGGTCTGACCTACGCGGGCCAAGTGATCGAGATTCCCTGAGACTTCCTGACGACCGAAAGCTTGTGCGGGCACACCCCGCACAGAATCCAGAAAAACCAAAGGAGAACTAGCGACATGGCTGCCACCGAGCAGGACATCCTCGAAGGCCTTGGCAAGATCATCAACGAGATCACCGGCATCTCGGCCTCTGAGGTGACCCCTGAGAAGAACTTCGTGGACGACCTCGACATCGACTCCCTGTCCATGGTCGAGATCGCCGTGGCCGCCCAGGACGAGTTCGGCGTCGAGATTCCCGACGACCAGCTCAAGAACCTGAAGACGGTCAAGGACGTCCTCACCTTCATCCAGGCCTGAGACTCACCGAAACCTGACCAGTAAGGAGCGCTAAAACGTGAGTGCGAACCGGGTACGTGTCGTCGTCACCGGGCTCGGCGCGACGACGCCCGTCGGTGGAGACGTCACCTCGACCTGGTCGGCGCTCCTCGCCGGTCAGTCGGGTGTCAAGACCTTGACCACGGACTGGATCGACGCCGTCCCCGTGAAGTTCGCGGGCACGGCGGCGGTCGATCCGGCCGAGGTCTTGCCACGGCCCGAGGCTCGCCGCCTCGACCGCAGCGAGCAGTTCGCGATGGTCGCCGCCAGAGAGGCATGGCAGGACGCCGGCGCCCCCGAAGTGGCGCCGGAGCGGCTCGGCGTCGTGGTCTCCAGCGGCATCGGCGGCATCACCACGACTCTCAGCGCGTACGACACCTGGAAGGAGCGCGGCTGGAACCGGCTGTCGCCCTACACGGTCACGATGCTCATGCCCAACGGCCCGGCCGCCTGGATCGGCCTCGACAGAGGCGCACAGGCCGGCGTGCACGCCACCGTGTCCGCCTGCGCGTCGGGCGCCGAGGCGATCGGCTACGCGATGGACATGATCAGGGCGGGCCGTGCCGACGTCGTGATCGCCGGCGGCACCGAGGCCGCCATCCACGGGCTCAACATCGCCGCCTTCGCCGCCGCGCGGGCCATGTCGACCCGCAACGACGACCCGCAGGGCGCGTCCAGGCCGTGGGACCGCGGCCGTGACGGGTTCGTGCTCGGCGAGGGCGCCGGCATCGTGGTCCTGGAGTCCGAGGAGCACGCCAAGGCGCGCGGCGCGCGGATCTACGCCGTGGCCGCGGGCGTCGGCTACTCCGCCGACTCCCACCACATCACCCAGCCCGAGCCCGAGGGCCGGGGCCTCATCATGGCGATGACGCAGGCGCTGAACGACGCCGAGCTCACCGGCCTCGACGTCAAGCACGTCAACGCGCACGCCACCTCGACCCCGGCGGGAGACGTCGGCGAGGTGCGGGCCGTGGCCAAGGCCATCGGCAACCACCCGCTGGTGACCTCCACGAAGTCCATGACCGGGCACCTGCTCGGCGGCGCCGGCGGCATCGAGTCCGTCTTCACGATCAAGGCGCTGCAGGACCGGATCGTCCCGGCCACCATCAACATCCACGACCTTGACGACGGCATCGACGTGGACCTCGTCTACGGCGCCAACCGCGCCCTGCCGGACGGCGACATCGCCGCGGTCAACAACTCGTTCGGCTTCGGCGGCCACAACGTGACCGTCGTGTTCAAGGGAGTCTGAATGACCGTGCTCGACAACCGGGTGGTGACGCCGGGCTCCGATCAGGACCCGGCCGATCCCCGCGACCCCGTCGTCCGCCTGACCGCGCTGCTCGACGAGGGCTCGCTGCGGCTGATCACTCCTGAGGACAAGAGCGGCGTCCTGGCCGCCACGGGCCGTGTCGAAGGCGTGCCCGTGATCGCCTTCTGCAGTGACGCCCGTTTCCAGGGCGGCGCGCTGGGCAGCGAAGGTTGCGAGCACATCGTGCACGCCTATGACGTGGCGGTCCGCGAGCGGGTGCCGGTCATCGGGATCTGGCACTCCGGTGGTGCGCGACTCGCCGAAGGCGTCGAGTCGCTGCACGCCGTCGGCCGGGTCTTCGCCGCCATGACCAAGGCGTCCGGCGTGGTGCCGCAGATCTCCGTGGTCGTCGGCCCCGCCGCCGGCGGCGCCGCCTACGGTCCCGCGCTCACCGACCTCGTCATCCTGGCCGACTCCGGCCGCATCTTCGTCACGGGCCCCGACGTGGTCCGCAGCGTCACCGGCGAGGAAGTCGACAGCGCCGCCCTCGGCGGCCCCGAGCCGCACAGCAAGCGCAGCGGCGTCGTGCACATCGTCACCAAGACCGAGACCGACGCCTACGTCAAGGCTCGCCGGCTCGCCACTCTCCTCGGCCACCAGGGCCGGGTCCGCATGGGTGAGATCGGCGAAGTCGACTTCTCCACGTTGCTGCCCGAGTCCGCGCGCCGGGCATACGACGTCAAGCCGCTGGTGAACGGCCTGCTCGACGAGCCCGGCATCGAGCTGCACCCCAAGTGGGCGCCCAACATCGTGACGTCGCTGGGCCGCCTCGGTGGCCGGACGGTCGGTGTGATCGCCAACAACCCGATGCGGCTCGGCGGCTGCCTCGACGCCACGTCCGCCGAGAAAGCCGCTCGCTTCGTACGTATGTGTGACGCCTTCGGGGTGCCTTTGGTTGTCCTCGTGGACGTACCCGGTTATCTGCCGGGCGTCGGGCAGGAGCACGACGGCGTGGTCCGGCGCGGCGCCAAGCTGCTGCACGCCTTCGCCGAGGCGTCGGTGCCGCGGATCACGCTGGTCACGCGCAAGGCCTACGGCGGGGCGTACATCGCGATGAACTCCCGCGCGCTGGGCGCGACCAAGGTGTTCGCCTGGCCGACCACCGAGATCGCGGTCATGGGCGCGGTGGCCGCGGTGCGCATCGTCAAGCGGCGCGAGCTGGCGGCCGCGCCCGAGGAGCAGCGGGCCGAGCTGGAGCAACGCCTGGCCGAGGAGCACGAGAAGCTGGCCGGCGGGCTGGAGCGGGCTCAGGAGCTGGGCGTCATCGACGAGGTGATCGAGCCCAAGGAGACGCGCGGCGCGATCGCCAAGGTGCTCGCCCAGGCCACCCCGGCCAGGGGCGCGCACGGCAACATCCCGCTCTGAGCAGTGACGAGAGGCCCCGCACCGGCGTTCCGGTGCGGGGCCTCTCGTGTTCGTCGGCGCTTCCCTGGAGATCCCGCGCCACCCGTGGCGGTGCGGGGCGCTGCTCGTGGGCGGGGTCGGACGGCGGCGTTCGGGCTCGTGGGCGGGGTCAGACGGCAGCGTGCAGCCAGCGGACCGGCGCGCCGTCGCCGGCGTACCTGAACGGCTCCAGCTCCTCGTCCCAGGGCCGGCCGAGCATCTTGTCCAGCTCGTCCTCCAGCACACACCGCCCCTGGGCGGCCATCATCATCGCGGTGCGGAGCCGGTCTTCGGGGATCATGATGTCCCCGGCGGCGCCGATCACCGAGGTGAAGGCGCCCAGCGTCGGCGTATAGGCATGCCGGGAGCCGTCCACGCCCGGTGAGGCGTCCTCGGTGATCTCGAACCTGAGGCGCTGCCAGCCCATCAGCGACGAGGCGATGGCCGCCGCGATGCCCGCGCGGCCCTCCCACTCCGCCTGCGCCCGCACGACGTTGGGCGCGGCGGGTTGCGGAGTCCACGTCAGATCTACGGGCACGCCAAGGACACCCGCGACTGCCCATTCGATGTGAGGGCACAGCGCGGGCTGAGCCGAGTGGACGTAAAGGACGCCACGAGCAGACACCGGACCTCCCGTTTCGGTACGAGGTGCGCCTTCCCCAACGGCCTCGTCCTGGGATGATCACAAGTGACTAGGGAGAGACTACCGTCGGTCGCTACCCGGCACCAGAGGGGGGCCATACCAAGTTGGTGCGGGAGTGGCATGTGACAGTTCGCGAAGCGGGGAAACATACCCGCTCATGGATATGCAATCTGTCGGCGCGGCGCTCATCCGGCCGGGTCAGGTGCTGACCGACCGGACGGCGCTGTCGGCCGCGTCCCGCTGGACCCAGGCCGTTTCCGAGGCCGACGGCGTCTGCGTCCTCCACCTGGCGGACGGCGCCGACCCCTGCGAGGTCACGATGGCGCTGCGCGAGCAGGGCCATCGAGCGTCGCCCAACCACGTGCTCCGCGGCCAGCCCCTGTTCTTCGGCGGTCCGGCGTCCAGGCCTTTCCCCACTCCGCCGATCGCCTTCAAACCGGGCCGATCCCGCTCGGGCGTGGTCGTCGGCGTGCTCGACACCGGCATCGCCAAGCACCCGTGGTGGTCGGGCGCCGACTGGTACGGCGACACGGATCCCCAGGACGCCGACGCCCTGGACGGCTCGCAGACCGGGCACGGCACGTTCGTCGCGGGAATTCTGGCGCGGCGCGCCCCGGGCGTGTCGCTGAGCGTGCGCCGGGTGCTCGACGGCGAGGGCACCGGCGACGAGGCGACCGTGGTGCGCGCCCTCTTCCGCATGCGCGAGCGGCCGCCTGCGGTGCTCAACCTGTCCTTCGGCTGCCACACCTTCGACGACCGGCCGCCGCCCCTGCTGAGCGACGCCATCGCCGGGCTGACGGACACGGTGACGGTGGCCTGCGCCGGCAACACCGCCTCCGACCGGCCTTTTTGGCCGGCCGCGCTGCCGTGCGCCGTCGGCGTGGCGGC
Organism: Nonomuraea sp. NPDC002799; assembly: GCF_053592075.1. NCBI lineage: Bacteria > Bacillati > Actinomycetota > Actinomycetes > Streptosporangiales > Streptosporangiaceae > Nonomuraea > Nonomuraea sp. NPDC002799. The sequence continues at coordinate 249,146 of NZ_JBSFVA010000009.1, read as the reverse complement.
CCTGGACGTCTCCGAGGAGCGCCGGGCGCCCTATTCGGGCTACGGCACCTGGGTGGACGCCTGCGCGCGCGGCGACTGGCTGGCGAGCAGCTTCCCCGACCACGGCGACTTCGCCGGATACGCGACGTGGAGCGGCACGTCGTTCGCCACCGCCCTGGTCGCGGGGACCATCGCCGACGCGGCCAGGAACGAGCCGGCCAAGGAGGCGGCGCGCCGGCTCCTCGACTCCGAGGAGGCCCGGCAAATTACGGATCTGGGGGTTGTCTTCCCGGCGAGTCTGTAGAGTTTACGCACAGTCCCCAGGCAATCACGAGGAGGCATGATCGCCTTCCGTGCCGGGAGAGAGGAGGCCGCATGCGCGATCCACGTGATCCAGCGGAGCTGCTCGTGGCAGCGGCCGACGGCGACCGATCCGCCTGGGACGAGCTCGAGCTCAGGTTCGGGCCACGCATGTGGGCCGTGGCCCGTGCGTGCGGCCTGAGTCACGCCGAGGCGGCCGACGCGGTCCAGGGGTCCTGGCTGCGGCTGCTGCAACATCTTGAGAGCATCAGGGATCCCGCGCGAGTGGCGGGCTGGCTCCTGACGACCGTGCGCCGCGAAGCCCTTCTGCTCGTGCGCAAGGAGCGTCCAGGAGTCTCCTGCTCGGAGATCGTCGACGAGCCCGACCCGGCGTCCGCCGTCCTTGAGGCCGACGACCGGCGCCTGCTCTGGCGAACGGTCTCCGACCTGAACGAACCGTGCCGCACACTCCTCCGGCTGGTCGCGATCGACCTTGGAAACCAGCAAGTGGCATCGCGGCTCGGCATTCCTCTCGGCAGCATCGGCCCCACCAAGGCCCGCTGCCTGGAAAAACTGCGCACTCTGATCTCGATACAGGAGACGGCGCAATGATCAACGACGAATACTTCCTGGCGGCGCTCCGGCTGGCCGCCGGAAACGACCCGATCCCAGGTCACGTGTCCACCGCCGCACGTGACGCCTACCGGCTCCGGATCCCGGGGGCGGTGACCGCCGCTCCCGCGGAGTGCGCGGCGATCCGCAGTGTGCGAGACGACGATGGATCGCATCTGGTGCGCTTCATCGCGGCCGGGCTCACCTTCGACCTGGAGGTGACGGTCGGCGACGGTCTGATCGACGTCGCCGGACATGTTTTCCCCTATCCAGGAGAGGGCGCCCTCGTCGATGTAAGAACCCCGCATCTGACGCTCACCAGACGCATCGCCCACACCGGCCATTTCGCCGCCACCGGCCTGCCTCCAGGCTGGCTCAGCGTGGTGTGCCATCGGCCCGGTCACGCATCCGTGCAGACCCGGTGGGTGCGCATCCGTCCCTGACCTGCCCATCCAGTCCGGGCCGGGAGCGCCGCGCCCCCTCCCGGCGGTTCGACCTGACCCGGTGGGTGCGCATCCGTCCCGCCGATCCAGCCCGGCCGGGAGCGCCGCGCCCCCTCCCTGCCGTCCGACCGAGGCCAGCCATGAGCGCAACACCGGAACAGCACTCACCCGGCGACCTCGACCCGCTCATCGTGGCGGCCGAGGCGGCCATGATGCGTTCTCTGGTCGATCCCGACCACGCCATGCGCGGAGGCCGCCTCCTGCTCGCGGCCGCCCGTCGCGCCGGATCCGCCGAGGGCCAGGTCATGGCGCTCAGAGCCATGGCGCTGGCCGCCCGCGAGCTGGGCGACCTGGAGACCGCCGAGCTCCACCTCCGCGAGGCCATCGCCGTCGCAAGCGCTCCCGCTGCGCGGATCGCCCAGGCGCGGCTCTCGCTGGTCACCGTGCGCACCGAGCGCGGCCACCCCCTCCAGGCCCTGCGCGTGGCCGCCCTGGCCTGGGCCTACCTGTCGCCGCTCGACCGGGCCAAGCTCGACACCCAGCGCGCGGTCGCCCTGGCCCACCTCGGCCGCCACCAGGAGGCCATCGCCTCCTGCGACCGGGCGCTGCGCGCTCTCGTGCACGCGCCGGGGACCGTCGACGACCGCCGCTTCCTGGCGGGCGGGCTGCTCAACCGCGGCCTCGTCCACTCCTACCGCGGCGACTGGGACGCCGCCATGAGCGACCTCAGCGCGTGCCTGCAGATCTCGCAGCACGCGGGGCTGCGGCACCTGGCCCGGCTGTCCGCCGCCAACCTGCCCTTTCTCGCGGTCCGGCGGGGCGACATCGCGCGGGCGTTCCAGCACTACCGCGACGCCGAGGACACCCTGTTCGGCTACCCCGAGCGGCTGGCCACGATGCGGGCCGACTTCGCGGGCGCGCTGCTGGCCGCCCACCTGCCGGGCGAGGCCAGGGCCATGCTCAGCCTGGCCGTACCCGATCTGGAGGCGTCGGGGGCGCAGATGGCGCTGGCCGAGGCGCGGCTGAAGCTGGCCCAGGTGGAGCTGCTCACCGGCGACCCGCACCGGGCGCGGGAGGTGGCCGAGCAGGCGGCGGCCGAGCTGGCCGCGCAGGAACGCACGTCGTGGCTGCCGCTGGCCAAAGAGGTCGTCCTGCGCGCGCGTCTCGCCCTCGAACCCGTCACGCCCGGCCTCGTACGCGCGCTGATCGGCTGCGCGGACGAGCTGGAGGACGGGTTCGGCCATCAGGCCGGAGCCGCGGCGCTGCGGCTGGTGGCGGCCGAGGCGGCGCTCGCCGTGGACGACCACCCGACGGCCTCGGCCCAGCTCGCCCGGCTCACCCAGCACGCCGACCGGGGCGAACGATGGACACCGGCCGGCACCCGGCTGACCTCTCTGGCCTCCGAGCCGCAGGCCAGGCAGCTCGCGCAGGCGTCGCGGATCCCGGTCCCGGTCCGGCAGCACGCGCTCGCGCTGGAGGCGGCGCTGCAGGAGGACGTCACGGGGGCCTTCCGCGCCGTTCGCGAGGGGCTGGCGGAGGTGAGCGAGCGGGTGGAGACGTTCGACGACCCGTCGTTGCGCGCCCACGCGGCCAGGGCGGGTGAGCGGCTGGCGGGGTTCGGGTTGTCGCTGGCGGTGCGGGACGGCTGTGCGGCGGAGGTGTTCGAGTGGGGCGAGCGGTGGCGGGCCGTCGCGGCTCCGGCGCACGCCTGCTCGCTCGTCGATCCCGAACGGGTGCGGGCGGAGCTGGGACGGGGCGCCATGGTGGAGTTCGTGGCCGACGAGGACTCCCTGCTGGCCGTGCTGATCACCGAGGAGCGGGTGCTGCTGCGGCGGCTGGGCGGCCTGCGGGAGGTGAAGGAGGCGATCATCCGGCTGCGCTACTCCCTGCGCCGGCGCAGCGACGTCGAGGCCGCTGCCGTGGACCTCGAACGCATGCTGCTGCGGCCCCTGGTGGCCGAGCTGGGCGATCGGCCGCTGGTGGTGGTGCCGGTGGGAGCGCTGCACACCTTGCCGTGGGGGGCTCTGCCGTGCCTGCGCGAGCGGCCGGTGAGCGTGGCCGCCAGCGCGGCCGCCTGGGTGCGGGCGCGGGCCCGGGCGGCCGCCCGGGCCGGCGCTCCGCCGGTGGTCGTGGCGGGGGCCGGGCCGGCCCTGGCGCACGCGCACGCGGAGGTGGCGCATGTGCTGACCTGCCACGCCGACGGGCGGGAGGTGGCCGGGCGCCGGGGGGCGGTGCTGGCGGCGTTGGAGGTGGCGGACGTGCTGCATCTGGCGGCGCACGGGGTGTTCCACGCGCGCAGTCCGCTGGTGTCGGGGATCACGTTGGAAGATGGGTCGCTGATGGCGTACGACCTACTGGATGTGAGCCGGTCGCCGGGGCTGGTGGTGTTGTCGGCCTGCAACTCCGGGATGTCGCGGACGCCTGCCGAGGGGGCGCCCCTGGGGTTGCCCGGGACGTTCCTCGCCAAGGGGGCTTCTTGTGTGGTGGCCGGGCTGGTGCCGGTGGATGACGAGTCGGCCCGGATGGTGATGAGCATGTTCCACGAGCTCCTGGCGGCGGGGCAACCGCCGGACGCGGCGCTGGCCGTTGCCGCGGCCAAGACGGGTGAGGCCGGGTTCGTCTGCTTCGGTGCGGGAGGCCGGGCGCTGTACTAGGTGGCCGAGTACGCGGGGCAGCGGTCAGCGTGTGGCGACGGGCCTTGCCAAGCCGGCGACCCAGTTGGACGCGCGGCAGCGGTCAGCCGGTGGCGACGGGTCTTGCCGGATCGGCGACCCAGTTGGACCAGGAGCCCACGTACAGCGCGGCGGGCAGGCCGGCCAGCTCCAGGGCCAGCACCTCGTGGGCGGCCGTCACACCGGAGCCGCAGTACGCGCCGGCCTCGACGCCCTCCGCCACGCCGAGGGCGGCGAAGCGGGCTCTGAGCAGGCCGGGGTCGAGGAACGTGCCGTCGGAGCCGACGTTCTCCGTCGTGGGCGCGCTGACGGCGCCCGGAACGTGCCCGGCCACCGGATCGACCGGCTCCACCTCGCCTCGATAACGTTCGGCGGCCCTGGCGTCGAGCAGCACACCCCGGGCGGCCAGCGCGCCCGCCTCGTCGGCCGTCAGCACCGGCATCCCACCCGGCCGCGCACTGAAGTCCCCCTTGGGCACACCGCGCGGACCCGGACCCGGACCCGGAGCATTCTCGGACGCGACCGGCTCGGACGCGACCGGCTCCGGCTGTGGCAGATCCGGGGACTCCTTGGTGGTCGGGAGACCTGCCTGGACCCATGCCTGGAGCCCGCCGTCCAGCACGCGGACGTCCTGATGGCCGAAGTAGCGCAGCAACCACCAGGCTCGGGCCGCCACGGTGGAGCCGGCGTCGTCATAGACCACCACCAGCCGCCCGTCCGACACACCCAGCCGCCGCATCGCCTCTTGGAACGCCTCCGCCTCCGGCAGCGGATGCCGCCCGGCGGCGCCCGGAGGTGCGGCGAGGTCGGCGTCGACGTCACAGAAGACGGCGCCCGTGACATGCCCCTCGCGAAAGAGGTCGGCCCCGGGCGGCCCACCGAGCCGCCAGCGAACGTCGAGCACCGTCGCGCCGTCCAGCGCGGCGAGTTCGGCCGGGGTGATCAGCGGGCTCGTCACGTGTGTGCCTCCAAAATCGTCGCGTGTTCCACCACGACTCGGCAGGCGCGTGGCCGCCAGGTCGTCGCGTGCTCCGGTACCACCTGGCAGACGCGAGCCCGCCAGGTCGTCGCGTGCCAGGTCGTCGCCTGCTCCGCCACGACCGAGCAGGCGGGTGCCCGCCGGTCTCGGCTCGATCCGGCAGAGGTGATCGGCGGGCTCGTCACGTGCGTAGCTCCAGCAGCGGAACGTGCTGCTCGGCCTCCGTCAGAGAGCCGTGGTAGCCGGTGAAGATCGCCTCGATCGGGTGCCTGGTGGGAGCGGTGATGGCCAGGTCGGTATAGGGGACGGCCACGACGTCGCCGATGCGCTCCAGCCACGCGTCGCGCACCCGGGGCCCGAACCAGCCCGACTCGACCGCCTCCTGCCTGGACACCACCAGGGCCTTTCCCCGCAGGGTCTCGCGCCAAGCCTCCAGCACCTGAGTCGCGGCGCCCCGCTCGGTGTAGACGTGCCGGGCGCGGGCCTCGCCGCCGAGCAGCGCGACCCCTTCCACCAGCTCGGGAACGCTCTCGGCGTCGATCTTCTCGGTGGCGTTGACCATGCCGTGGTCGGCGGTCACGAAGAGGCCGGACCCGGGCGGCAGGCCCTCGGCGAGCCGCTGCGCCAGGTCGTCGACGATGGCGAGCTGCCGCAGCCACTCCTCGCTGCCCCATCCGGTCATGTGCCCGGCGGCGTCCAGGTCACCGTAATAGACGGTGACGTGCGCGGGGCGCTCCCGCATCGCCTCGTGTACGCGGGCCACGCGGTCGTCGACGGTGTCGGCGGGGACGTAGCGCACGCCACGGTAGACGGCTCTGGTCAGCCCCGTGCCCTCGAACTCGGCGTTGGCGACGTACACCGGCTCGATCCCGGCCTGGGCGGCGCGCTCGTAGACGGTCTGGGCGGGCTGCCAGGCGACGGGGTCCATGGTCGCGCCGCCGGGCAGTGTCCAGCGCAGGCAGTTGAACAGGTGCCCGGCGCCCGGCACGGCCAGCATCAGCCCGACCATGCCGTGCTCGCCCGGCGTGAGGCCCGTCCCCAGCGAGCACAGGCTCGTGACGGTGGTGGCGGGGAACCCCGCGGTGAGCGTCCTGCTCGGCAGCCCCGACAGGAACGGGGCGATCTCGGCATGGGCCCGCAACAACTCGGCGCCCAGGCCGTCGACCAGGAACAGGCAGACACGCTCCGCCGGCTCCAGAGCCAGCGTGTTGGGCTCGGCAAGGCCGAGTGCGGCCAGCAGCGAGCGCGGCAGATCCGCCAGCGACCCGGTTCCGTACCCTGGCACCAGCATGCGCTCCACCCTATCTCTCCCCTCCTGTTTTACGGCCGACCAGTTTTTACGGCCGGCCAGGTTGCCCGCACGCGCCGTCGCTGGTTTCCGGCCGTCATGGCCGGTCGTGAAGGCTCACGGGGCGCTCGCCGTGACGAGCGCGCAGTGGGCCGGCTTCTTCGCTGACTTGCTGGCCCGTGCCGGGACACGGGGCCATGGCCCCCGGACAGGACTCGTCGTGACCGCACCGGCGATGAGGGGGTCGCTGCCGGTGCGGATCGTCAGATGTACGGCGGCTCAGGGCGCCGACTTCGGATGTGTGGCGGCTCGCGGTGCTGGAGTGCCCTTGCGGGACGCATTCGGGGGTGATGTGGCGATGGGGGACTGGTGTGGTAACGCCATCTGCGGTTAATGTCCGGGGCCTTTGTCAGTAAATTTCCGGAGCGTTTGGTTACCGGGCTTCGGTGGGCGCGCTGAAACCGAGTGGCGTGCTCGGAAGGTCTGTTAGCCATTTGGGGGCAATTGGGGGGGTAATGGTGGCCGTTGGGAGCGTTGGTGGCCATTAGGCGGTGCTCGTGGGCCGTTGCGGGGTGCTGGTGGCCGTGTCAGAGGTCAGGTGGTGGCGCGGGCGGTGGCTTCGGAGAGGGCCTTGGCGAAGGCGAGCACATGGGTGACCGCCTCCGGGCCGTCGGCCGCCTCGCTGACCCGCAGTGACAGGTCGTCAGCCGTGATCGCGCCCGTGTAGCCGTGGTCGGCCTCGCAGTTTTCGTCGCCGCACGTGGCCGGCTCCAGGTCCACGTGGGAGATGGCGCCCCAGCCGATCGTGAGCGTCGCCTCCGTGGGAGGAACGCCTGGGACGTAGGAGGCGGGGTCGGGGACGACGCGGGTGACGGCGACCGACTGGACGCGGCTCAGGCGCACGGCCTCCGTGGTCGTGGAGGCGTGGGAGGAGGTCGAGACGCCCTCCACCGCAGGGTGCTCGTCGGTGTGGCAGACCAGGAGACGCGTCGTCGACAACACCAGGACGGTGACGTGCCTGCGCACCTCCATCGCGGGATCGAACGTGGCCTCGTGATGCACCACGAACGCGGTCACGGCCTCCTTGCCCAGCGCGGATTCGACCGCATCGGTGACGAGGTCGGGGTAGTAGCCGCTGCGCTCGATCGCTTCACGCAGGCCCGCGGCTGAGACTCGGGTTTCCCTCATGGCTCCATCCTGCCAGGGACGGGCAGTGCACTCACCCGCCGGATATAACGCTCTATAACGTCTTTATCCGGGCATCAGTGGGCACTTCATTCACGTCCTTCGCTCAGGGCGAATCAGGACAGTCTGCGAGGGCCACCGTCCAGACGCGGGCCGGCCGGGGTGCGCAGGGTGGCGCGGGCGCCGAGGATCACGACGTCGGATTCGCCGACGAGCACCTGGTCCAGGTCGAGGCGGGCCAGCTCGGGCAGGTCGTTGGCCAGGCGGCCCACGCGTACGAGCAGCTCCTCCAGGGCGTCCACGGCCACGGGCGGGTAGCCGTACTCGCCGAAGAGCAGCGGGGCGGCGCGCACGGAACGCACCAGGGCCGCGGCGTCCTCACCGGTCAGCGGCGCGAGACGGAAGCCCTGGTCGAGCAGGAGGCGGGCGGTCACCTCACCGAGCCCGAACGAGACCACCGGCCCGAACGCCGGATCCTCGACGACGCCCACCACGGTCGGCACGGCCGGCTGAGGCGCCATGCGCTGGACCGCCAGCTCCACCTTCTCGCCCAGCTGGTCGGCGAACTCGGCGTAGGCGTGGCGGACCATCTCGGGCCCCGGCAGCCCCAGGCGCACGGTGCCGGCGCGGCGGGAGGCACCGGGGTCGGCGACCTTGAGTACCACGGGCCAGCCGAGGCGCTCGGCGGCGGCGACCGCCTCGTCGGGCGAGCGGACCACCTCGGCGGGCCAGACGGTGAGGCCGTAGCAGGACAGGAGCTCGGTGGCGTCGACCTCGACCGGCGGCCCCGGCTGCGCGAACACGCCTGACGCGGAGGCCGTGGCCTCAGCGTCAGCGGGCGTCCCAGCGTCAGCCGACGTCCCGGTGTCTTGGCTGGGCGGCTCAGTGGGGGATGACGGGTCGGGCGTGGCGGCCGGGGTGCCGGGGGCGTCAGAAGCCTCGGTGGGAGGGGTGGAGGCGGTGGTCAAGGTGGTGTGGACCAGAGCCCGGGCGCGGCCGGTGTCGATGTCGTCGAGCTCCGGCGGCGGCACCGCCGGATGCGCCCGCCACGTCGCGTACCGGACCACGTGGGCGAGCGCCCTGACCGCCTCCTCCGGCGCCGCGTAGGACGGGATGGAGCCGCGCGACGGCGTCGCGCCGCTGCCCGGCGAGGTCGTCTCGACGCGCAGGGCCGGGTGCATGCCCAGATGCCCCCTGAACGTGGTCAGCACCGGCTTGGCGACATCCTTGGAGACCCGCAGCAGCTCGGCCGCCACCTCGTCGGCCCTGCCGGGGATGGGCGGCATGTGGATCACGACGGCGGCGTCCACGTCGGCGGAGGCGAGCTCGCCGGCCAGCGCCGCGCCGAACTCCGACGGCCCGGCGGCGGGCCCCAGGTTGACCGGCGAGCGGGGATCGAGGCCGGCGGCGAGGCAGGCGTCGGCGGCGAGGAGGCCGAGCGCGTCGGAGTTGGTCACGAGCGCGACCCTGGGACCGGCCGGAAGCGGCTGGTAGGCCAGGAGCTGGCCCACGTCGAAGAGCTGGATGAGGTCGTCGACCCTGATGAGGCCCGCCTGGGCGAACAGTGAGCTGATCGCCGAGTCGGGCAGCCCGAGCTCCTGGGCCGAGTGACCGGCGGGGGTGCCGCCGCTTTTGACCACCACGATGGGCTTGTCACGGGCGATGCGCCTGGCCAGCCGGGTGAACTTGCGCGGATTGCCGAGCGACTCCAGGTAGAGCAGGATCACCTCGGTCGAGTCGTCCTCCTCCCAATATTGCAGGAGGTCGTTGCCCGACACGTCGGCCCTGTTGCCGGCCGAGACGAACGACGAGATGCCCATGCCGCGCTGTGCCACCCGCTGGAGCAGCGCGGTGCCGAGGGCGCCCGACTGGCTGAAGAAGCCCACCTTCCCCCGGCCGGGCACGGTGGCGGCGAGGGTGGCGTTCAGCTTGACGGCGGGGTCGGTGTTGGCGATGCCGAGGCAGTTGGGGCCGACGACGCGCAGGCCGTACGAGCGGGCGATGCGCGCCAGCTCGTCCTGCCTGGCCCGCCCCTCCGCGCCCGTCTCCCCGAACCCCGAGGAGACCACGATCAGCCCGTGCACACCCTTCTCCGCGCACTCCCGCACCACGTCGGCCACGCCCGAGGCCGGGACGGCCACCACGGCCAGGTCGACGTCGCCGTCGATCGCGGTCACGCTCGGGTAGGCGCGCACGCCCGCCACCGCCCGCACCTCGCGGTGCACCGGATAGACGGGGCCGGTGAAGTCGGCGGCGAGCAGGTTGCGCAGGACGGTCTGACCCACTCCGCCGGGCTCGCGGGAGGCGCCGATGACGGCGACGGAGCCGGGGGTGAGGAGGCGGGAGATGGAGCGGGCCTCGGCGCGGTGCTCGCGGGAGGTCGTCACCTCCGCCGAGGTGTCGGTGGGGGTGAGGTCGAGCGTCATGCGGACGACGCCGTCCTCGAACTGGCTCTGCGCCGTGTAGCCCGCCTGGCGCAGCAGGCCCGTCATGCGCATGTTGGCGGGCAGGACGTCGGCGACGAAGCGTTCGATGCCGCGCTCGCGGGCCGTGGCGGCCAGGTGCTCCAGCATGACGGAGGCCACTCCCCTGCCCTGGTGGGCGTCCTCTACGAGGAAGGCCACCTCCGCCTCGCCCGGCCCGGTGCGGTCGTAGCGGATCACCGCCACCATCTCGGTGCCGATGGTGGCGATCAGGGCGACCCGGCCGGCGTAGTCGACGTTGGTGAACCGCTCGACTTCCTTGTCGGACAGCCGTGGCCGGGGCCCGAAGAAGCGGAAATAGATCGACTCGTCGGACAGGCGCGAGTAGAAGGAACGGAGGCGGCCGGCGTCGGCGGGCCTGATCGGCCGGACGTGCGCGGTGCCACCATCCGCCAGAACGACATCGGCTTCCCAGTGGGCGGGATAATGTGCCTCCACGAAGTCGAGCGTAAACCCGCATCCCAAATGCCAAGACCGCAGGGCCCGTTGGGCAACGCTTGTGCATCGAAGGCGACCCGGTGTCGGGGGTCCGCCCCACGGACCGCCTGGAAGCTGTTACTTTTGCCGTGGCCAGGCTCGTTCTGAAGGCAGCAAGGTGGTGACATCATGACGCGGGTCGTCGTGGTGGGCGATCTCATGACCGACGCGGTCGCTCGCGCCCGTTATGCTCTCGCCAGGGCGAGCGACACCCCGGCGATCGTGACCATGCACGGCGGCGGATCCGGGGCCAACATCGCCTCCTGGCTCGCCGTCGAGGGTGCCGAGGTGGCCTTCATCGGCCGCAGGGGCGCCGACATCACGGGGCGCAACCGTGACATGGAGCTGATGGGCTACGGCGTCGACGCCCGGCTCGTCATGGATCCCGAGCGTCCGACCGGCACCTGCGTGGTGCTCGTCACGCACAAGGGCGAGCGCACCATGCTCTCCGACCCCGGCGCCAACGCGGCGCTGTCGCCGGAGGATCTGCCGCGTGACCTGTTCACCGGCGGCACGCACCTGCACCTGTCCGGCTACACGCTGATCAACGAGGGCTCTCGGGACGCCGGTCTCGCGGCGCTCGACATGGCCAGGCGCGGCGGGATGTCGATCTCGATCGACTGCGCCTCGTCCGCGCCGCTGGAGCGCACGGGCGCTGAGCCGTTCCTGGAGTGGACCAACGGGGCCAAGCTGCTGTTCGCCAACATCGATCAGGCCAAGGTGCTGACCGGTCGCGACGACGCGGAAGCCGCCGCCAAGGTGCTGACCGCGTGGTTCCCGCAGGTCGTGATCAAGATGACCGCCGAAGGCGCGCTGTGGTACAGCAACGGCCGCCCCGACCCGGTCCGCGTGGCCGCCGAGCCGGTCGACAAGATCGTTGACGGTACGGGTGCGGGCGACGCGTTCTCCGCCGGGTTCCTGCCGCCGTGGTTGTCGGGCAAGCCACCGGCCGAGGCGCTGGCCGCGGGTTGCCGGCTGGCGGCCAAGGCGATCATGCATCTGGGCGCGCGGCCTCCGTTCTAGACGGCCCTCTGGCGCTATGGCGGATAGATCCTTCCGTAACGCGACATAGGGGACCGGATGCGTGGCCCGCGTCCGTTACGGCCAGGCCCGATCCCGAGGTGTTCCTCGCCGACAGCAGGATGATCAACAAGGAGCGGTATCCGGTCAACGTGAGTGTCCGGATCCCGCAGGTCGACGACCTGATAGACCAGGCCAGGGCGGAGCTCGACCCGGCCAGGCGGGCCGAGCTCTGGACGCAGGTCGAGCGGCAGGTGGCCGAGCAGGCCGTGCTCGCTCCGCTGGCCTGGGAGAGCCCGCTGCTGCTACGCGGCCGGCAGGCCACGAACGTGCACGTCAGCCCGCTCCTGGGCACCTACGACCTGCTCTCGATGGGCGTCGCCCAGTAACGCGGGGCAGGGTCAGGAGGTGGTGGCCAGGGCCAGTGGCAACACCGCCGGCGCGCCCGCATGGCGGACGAGGGCCGCGCCCAGCGTCATCGTCCAGCCCGTGTCGACACGGTCGTCGATGAGCAGGACCGGCCCGCCGCACTCGGCGATGGCCGTGCCGAGCTCCTTGGGCATGGCCAGCGTGCCCCTGATCGCCTGCACCCGCTTGGCGCTGTTGAACTGCTGCCCGGGCGGCCCGGCCCGATAGCCCAGCTCCCCCAGGTAGGACAGCCGCCCCACCTGCGCCAGCCGCTCGGCGAACGCGCGCACCAGCCGCGGCCGCGTCGAGGAGGGCACGTTGACCACGGCGACGGGACGCTCGCGCCACTCCCAGGAGGACAACACCTGCACCACGGCCTTGAACATGTCGTCGGCCATCGGCCCGTCCTCGCCGTTGAACAACTCCCGCAGCCGGTTGCCCCAGCCGATGTCGGTGAGCCGCCCGAGCGCCCGGCCGGGCTCCGCGCCCAGCTCGGCCTTGATCCGGCCGGACAGGTCGGACAGCCCGGTGGGCCACTGCTTGCGGGCCTCGACCTCGACGCCCGGCCTGCTCAGCCGCTCGCGCGCGGTCTCGACGGCCTGCGCCCCGATCTCCGGTGAGCGGTGCACGCCGGTGCAGTTGTCGCAGCGCCCGCACGGCGTGGCGCTGTCGTCGTCGAGGTGCCTGCGCAGGTATTGCTCACGGCACTCCGACGTCGTCAGGTAGGCGAGCATGGCCTCCTGCTCGCCCCTGCGCTCGGCGGCGATGCGGGAGTAGCGCTCGGCGTCGTAGGCCCACTCCCGGCCGGTGGCCTCCCAGCCGCCCTTGACGCGGCGGACGGCGCCGTCCACGTCGAGGACCTTGAGCATCATGTCCAGGCGGCTGCGGCTCAGGTCGACGGCCGTCTCCAGCGCCGGGGTGGACATGACGCCGCGCCCTTCGAGGGCTTCGAGCGTGGCGCGCACGACGGGCTCCGGCGGGAACGCCAGCGAGGCGAAGTAGGCCCAGATGTCGCGATCCTCGACGCCGGGCAGCAGGATCACCTCGGCCCGCTCGACGCCGCGCCCGGCCCGGCCGACCTGCTGGTAGTAGGCGACGGGCGACTGCGGCGCGCCCACGTGCACGACGAAGCCCAGATCCGGCTTGTCGAACCCCATCCCGAGCGCGCTCGTCGCCACCAGCGCCTTGATCTTGTTGTTGAGCAGCGCCTCCTCGGCCGCCAGCCGCTCGGCCGGCTCGGTCTGGCCGGAGTAGGCGGCCACCTCCAGGCCCTGCTCGCGCAGATAGCCGGCGATCTCGTGGGCGGCGGCGACGGTGAGGGTGTAGACGATGCCGGAGCCGGGCAGCTCGCGCAGCGTCTGGGCCAGCCACGCCAGCCGCTGCTCGGCCGTGGGCAGGCGCACGACGCTGAGATGCAGGCTCTCCCGCTCCAGCGCCCCGCGCAGGACGAGGGTGTCCTCGCCGTCGGGCCGCAGCTCGGGGGGCAGGCGCATCTGCTCGGCCACGTCACGGGTGACGCGGGCGTTGGCGGTGGCGGTGGTGGCCAGCACCGGGATGCCGGGCGGCAGCTCCGTGAAGAGCGTGGCGAGCCTGCGGTAGTCGGGCCTGAAGTCGTGGCCCCAGTCGGAGATGCAGTGTGCCTCGTCGACCACCACGAGCCCGGCGCTCTCGGCCAGCTCGGGCAGGACGTTGTCGCGGAAGTCGGGGTTGTTGAGCCGCTCGGGACTGACCAGCAGCACGTCGACCAGGCCGTCGGCGACCTGGGCGTAGACCTCCTCCCACGCCTCGGGGTTGGCGGAGTTGATCGTGACGGCCCTGATGCCGGCCCGCTCGGCGGCGGCGATCTGGTTGCGCATCAGCGCGAGCAGCGGGGAGACGATGACCGTGGGGCCCTCGCCCATCTCGCGCAGCAGGGCGGTGGCCACGAAGTAGACGGCCGACTTGCCCCAGCCGGTGCGCTGCACGACCAGCACCCTGCGCCGGTCGACGACGAGCGCCTCTATCGCGGCCCACTGGTCCTCGCGCAGCGTGGCGTGGTCGCCCGCCAGCGCCCGCAGGCGCTTCTCGGCCTCTTCACGCAGCATCGCCGCATCGGGTGCGTCAATCATGCTCCCCTTGTTATCAGCTTCCGCCGACGAAAGACGACGCCGGCCGGATGCTCGCCCGTCGGAACCGCGGATCGCGGCGCGGGGAGCACCCGGTCTTCCGGCCCGGCGAAAGCTGGAAAGGGGCCTATCTGTCGGCGTGTTCGGGGAAGGCGTTGATGGTGACGCGGTGCATGCGGCGGCGTTCGGTGTAGTCGGCCACCGCGTAGTGCTGGGTCGGGCGGTTGTCCCAGAACGCGAGCGTGCCCGGGCGCCAGCGGAGCCGGACCTGATACTCCGGCGACCGGATGTGGTCGATCAGGAACGGCAGCAGCGCCTCGTTCTCCCGATCGTTCAGCCCGACCAGCCGGGTCGTGGACGACCGGTTGACGAAGAGCGCCTTGCGGCCGGTCTCGGCGTGCACGCGCACCACCGGACGTTCCCTCGGCGGCCACTTCGCCTGGACCTCCTCCAGGTCGAACGGGTGTCCTTTGGAGATCGCCTTCTTCATCGACATGGTGATGTCGTGCACGGCCGTCAGCTCGTCGCACAGCCGCTGGATGGACGGCGAGAGCGTCTCGTACGCCAGGTACGTGTTCGCCCAGCAGGTGTCACCGCCCACGCCGGGCAGTTGCATGCAGCGCAGCAGGGAGCCCATGGGCGGGGTGGGCTCGAAGGTGTTGTCGCTGTGCCATTCGTCCCCTCCTTCGCCCTTGGGATCGGTCTGGTCGAGGACGTGGATGGGACTTCCGGCGTCCTTCTTGAAGGCGGGGTGATTGAGCGAGCCGAAGTTCAGGGCGAACTGCAGGTGCTGCTCGTCGTCGATGTGCTGGTCGCGGAAGAACAGGACGAGGTGCTTGAGCCAGCCCGTACGCAGGGTCGCGACCTCTTCCTCGGACAGCGGCTTGCGCAGATCGACCCCGGTGACCTCGGCGCCGATGTGCTTGGTCATGGGATGGAACTCGATCATCACGCCTCCGGAGACGGGGGAAACCTCGACCCGAACGTACGACCCAAGCAATTGCTTGGTCAAGCCTCGCATACCGGACTCTTGCCCGGACGAGTCGCGGGCACCCGAATACCTTCGGCACAATGTTCGACATGGCCCGACGCACGACTGCACCCCCGCCCGAGGACTTCGAGGAGCGGATCGTCGACATCGACGTCTCCTCCGAGATGCGCAACAGCTATCTCGAGTACGCCTACTCGGTGATCTACCAGCGGGCACTGCCCGACGCGCGCGACGGGCTCAAGCCGGTGCAGCGGCGCATCCTCTACTCGATGAGCGAGATGGGGCTGCGTCCCGACCGGGGCCACGTCAAGTCCTCACGCGTCGTCGGCGACGTCATGGGCAAGCTGCATCCCCACGGCGACACCGCGATCTACGACGCGCTGGTCCGCCTGGCGCAGCCGTTCTCGATGCGTCTGCCCCTCGTCGACGGCCACGGCAACTTCGGCTCGCCCGACGACCTGCCCGCCGCCATGCGTTACACCGAGGCCAGGCTGGCTCCGGCGGCGATGCTCATGGTCGAGTCGCTCGACGAGGACACCGTCGACTTCAAGCCCAACTACGACGGCCAGGAGACCGAGCCCACGGCCATGCCGTCGGCGTTCCCCAACCTGCTGGTCAACGGCACGAGCGGCATCGCGGTCGGCATGGCGACCAACATGGCCCCGCACAACCTCACCGAGGTCGTGGCCGCCGCCCGCCACCTGATCAAGAATCCGGGCGCGACGCTCGACGAGCTGATGAAGTACGTCCCGGGGCCCGACCTGCCGACCGGCGGTTCGATCATCGGGCTGCAGGGGGTGCGCGACGCCTACGAGAGCGGGCGTGGCACGTTCCGCATGCGGGCCAAGTGCGTGGTCGAGCAGATCACCCCGCGCCGCAAGGGCATCATCGTCACCGAGCTGCCCTACAACGTCGGCCCCGAGCGCGTCGTCACCAAGATCAAGGAGCTGGTGACCAGCAAGCGCCTCCAGGGCATCGCCGACCTCAAGGACCTCACCGACCGGCACAAGGGCCTTCAGCTGGTCATCGAGATCAAGAACGGCTTCATCCCCGAGGCCGTTCTCGACGAGCTCTACCGGCTGACGCCGATGGAGGAGACGTTCGGCATCAACAACGTCGCCCTCGTCGACGGCGAGCCCCGCACCCTCGGGCTGCGCGAGCTGCTCCAGGTCTACGTCGACCACCGCATCGAGGTCGTGCGCCGCAGGTCCGAATACCGGCGCCGCAAGCGCGAGGAGCGGCTGCACCTGGTCGACGGCCTCATCATCGCGCTGCTCAACATCGACGAGGTCATCCGGGTCATCCGCGCCTCCGACGACTCGGCGGCGGCGCGGACGCGGTTGATGGACGTGTTCGACCTGAGCACGATCCAGGCCGCCTACATCCTCGACACGCCGCTGCGCCGCCTGACCCGCTTCGACAAGCTGGAGCTCGACAGCGAGAAGGCGACGCTGAGCGACGAGATCGCCAAGCTCACCGAGATCCTCTCCTCGGAGACCAAGCTCCGCCAGGTCGTCTCCGGCGAGCTGGCCGAGGTCGCCAAGAAGTACGGCACGCCGCGCCGCACGATCCTGCTGGAGGCGCCCGGCGTCGCCCGCACCGCCGTCGCCGTGGGGGACCTCCAGGTGGCCGACGACCCGTGCCTGGCGCTGCTGTCCTCGACCGGCCTGCTGGCCCGCACCTCCGACGCCACGCCGCTGGCGGGCGACGGCGACCGCTCGGCGCACGACGTGCTCGTCTCGGTCGCCCGCACCTCCGTACGCGGCGAGGTCGGCGTGGTGACCTCGCTGGGCCGGCTGATCCGCGTCCAGGTCGTCGACCTGCCGACGCTGCCGCCCTCGGCCAACCCGCCGTCCCTGTCCGGCGGCCATCCGGTCTCCGAATACGTCTCGCTGCAGCCCGACGAGCGGGTCGTCGGGCTGGGCTCCCTCGATCCCGACGGCCCCGGGCTGGCCCTGGGCACGGCACAGGGCGTGGTCAAGCGGGTGGTGCCCGACTATCCGGCCAACCGCGACGACTTCGAGGTGATCACTCTCAAGGACGGCGACACCGTGGTGGGCGCGACGGAGCTGCTGTCGGAGGAGCACGACCTGGTGTTCGTCTCCTCCGACGCCCAGCTTCTGCGCTTCTCCGCCGCGCTGGTGCGCCCGCAGGGCCGGCCCGCCGGCGGCATGGCCGGCATCAGGCTGGACGGCCCGGCCAGGGTGATCTGGTTCGGCGTGGTCGATCCCGAGCTTCCCGCGCAGGTGGTCACGGTCGCCGGATCCTCCACGGCGCTGCCGGGGACGCAGGTCGGCGGCGGCAAGGTGTCCGACTTCGCCGAATACCCCGCCAAGGGGCGGGCGACCGGTGGCGTGCGGGCGCAGCGGTTCCTCAAGGGTGAGGACGAGTTGCTGCTGGCGTGGGTGGGGCCGGCGCCGGCCAAGGCGGTGTCGGCGGTGGGCAAGCCGGTGCCGTTGCCGGAGGAGCTCGGGCGCCGGGACGGGTCCGGGGTGCGGCTGACCCACACGATCGGCGCCATCGGCGGCGCTCTGGCCGCCGGGCCCGAGGAGCCGCCCTCCGGCGAGGGCGCGGCGGCACCTTCCGACGACGCATAGCCGCTACACCCCTGGGCCGCGCGGCCCAGGGGTAGCTCCTGCTGCCGAAATAACGGTCCACCAGGGCCTTAGGCTCACTAGAGTGACGTCGTGGACTGAACATGCGATCTGGTGGCACCTCTATCCGCTGGGCTTCGCCGGCGCCGAGCCGGTGGCCCCGCCGCCGGGCACACCCGTGCGCCACCGCCTGCGGCGGCTGGAGCCCTGGCTGGACTACGCCGTCGACCTGGGCTGCTCGGGGCTGATCCTGGGCCCGATCTTCGCCTCCGAGACGCACGGCTACGACACGCTCGACCACTTCCGCGTCGACCCCCGGCTGGGCGACGAGGCGGACTTCGACCGGCTGGTGGCCGCCGCCCGTGACCGTGGCCTGCGGATCGTCCTGGACGGGGTGTTCAACCACGTGGGCAGAGGGCATGCGATGTTCGGCGATCCGCGCTTCGAGCGGTGGTTCGTGCCCGAGGGGTCCGGGCACCGCACGTTCGAGGGGCATCACGGGCTGGTGACGCTCAACCACGACGAGCCCGAGGTGCTCGACCACGTCGTACGGGTGATGGACCACTGGCTGGGCCGGGGCGCGTCGGGCTGGCGGCTGGACGCCGCGTACGCGATGCCGGCGGCGTTCTGGCACAAGGCGCTCTCCCAGGTCCGCCCGCGCCATCCGGACGCGTGGTTCGCCGGCGAGGTGATCCACGGCGACTACGCGGGCTACGTGGCGGAGAGCGGCCTGGACTCGGTCACCCAGTACGAGTTGTGGAAGGCCATCTGGAGCTCGCTCAACGACCTCAACCTCTTCGAGCTCGCCTGGGCCCTGGAGCGGCACAACGACCTGCTGGGCTCGTTCCTGCCGCTCACGTTCGTCGGCAACCACGACGTGACCAGGCTGGCGACCCGGCTCGACGACGAGCGCCATCTCGGGCACGCCCTCGCGGTGTTGTTCACCGTGGGCGGGCTGCCCAGCGTCTACTACGGGGACGAGCAGGCGTTCCGGGGGCTGAAGGAGGAGCGGGCGGGCGGCGACGACGAGATCCGCCCGGCCTTCCCCGGCCGTCCAGACGAGCTGGACCCGGCGGGATGGCCGGTCTATCGGCTGCACCAGCGGCTGATCGGGTTGCGGCGTCGCCACGCGTGGCTGGCGCGGGCCCGCACCGAGGTGCGGCATCTGACCAACACGGCCATCGCGCTCGAAGCCGCAGGCGGCGGCAGGTTCCTGACGCTGCTGAACCTGGGCGCGGAGCCGTGCGCGTTCCCGGTGGACGGCGCCGGTCTCACCGTCGCCGCTACGTCGGGCGAGGGCGGCGCGCCCGCCGACCCCTTGCTCGTGCCGGCCCACGGGTGGACGATCCTCACCGGCCCCTGACGTTTCGCCTCACTTTCCTCCCTTGTCGCTGTTATGAATCGCGGGCCGCCACCGATCTCCCTGAGAGAGCGCTCTCTCCTACTGGAGGTATCGTGTTCCGATCCAGACCCCCGTTATGGGCGGCGGCCCTGGCCCTGATGGCCCCGCTCCTCGTCGTGCCCCCCGCCTCGGCGGCCGCCGACCCGCTCCCCATCACCGACTTCGAGTCGGACGGCGTCCCGGCCGGCGTGTACGCCTGGGGCAACGACGCGGCCTCGACCCCCGCGCTCACCATCGAGCCGGGCACCGACCGGCCAGGGGCGCCGGCGTCGAACCGGGTTCTCACCAGCGTCTACGCCATCAGCCAGTGGGGCGGCTGGTCCCATGACCTGGCCGCCACCCAGGACTGGACGGCGTACGAGGGCTTCTCCTTCTGGGTGAACGGCGCCGCCTCAGGGCAGCGGATCTTCTTCGAGCTCAAGGACGGGGGCGGCGGCCCGGGCAACGCGGAGCTGTTCGAGTCGTCGTTCACCGACGACACCGCCGGCTGGCGGCAGATCAAGGTGCCGTTCGCGGACTTCACCCGCCGCACCGACTACCAGCCGGGCGGCGCCCCCACCGACGGCGAGCTGGACCTGATCGCCGTCTGGGGCTACGGGATGCGCCTGCCCACCACCAGCGGCACGCTGTCGTGGGACCAGGTCGAGCTCTACGGCACCGCGCCCCCGCGCCCGGCGCGGCTGAGCACCGGCAAGCCGGTCTACCCGGTGGACGAGAAGGGCGAGGCGAAGGTCGGCGTCACGGTGACCACGACCAGGGGCACGCCGCTCGACGCCGACCTGACCGTCACCTACAAGACCGGCGCCGGCACCGCGACCGCCGGCGCCGACTACACCGCAGTCGAAGGCACCCTCACCTTCCCGGCGGGCACGGCGTCCGGATCGACCAGGTCGTTCACGGTCAGAACGAAGCAGGACGGCCAGAACGAGGTCGCCGAGACCATCCCGGTCGAGCTGTCCGGCACGGGCACCAGACCTCCGGCCGAGGCGCCGATCATCGTGATCAACGCCCACGGCCTCCCGTACCTGAACGCCCGCAAGCCCGTCAAGGAGCGCGTCGCCGACCTGCTGAGCCGGATGACGCTGGACGAGAAGATCGGCCAGATGACGCAGGCCGAGCGCGGGGCGCTGGCCAAGCAGAGCGACATCGCCGCGTACCTGCTCGGCTCCCTGCTGTCGGGCGGCGGATCGACGCCCGCCCAGAACACCCCGCAGGGGTGGGCCGACATGATCGACGCGTTCCAGCTCCAGGCGCGTCAGACCCGCCTGCAGGTGCCGCTGATCTACGGCGTGGACGCCGTGCACGGCCACAACAACGTGGTCGGCGCGACGATCTTCCCGCACAACGTCGGCATCGGCGCCGCCCGCGACCCGGGGCTGGCCGAACAGGCGGGCAAGATCACCGCCAGGGAGGTCAAGGCCACCGGCATCCCGTGGGACTTCGCGCCGTGCCTGTGCGTGTCGCGTGACGACCGCTGGGGCCGCGCGTACGAGTCGTACGGCGAGGACCCCGCCCTGGTGACGTCGATGACCACGGTCATCGACGGGCTGCAGGACAACGGGGTGCTGGCCAGCGCCAAGCACTACGTCGGCGACGGCGGCACCACGTTCGGCTCGTCGGCGAGCGGTGACTACACCATCGACCAGGGCGTCACCGAGGTCAGCCGCCAGGAGCTGGAGGCGATCCACCTGGAGCCGTTCAAGGCGGCGGTCAAGCGCGGCGCCGGCACCGTGATGCCGTCGTTCTCCAGTGTCGACTTCGGCGACGGGCCGCTCAAGATGCACGCCCACAAGGAGCTGATCACCGACGTGCTCAAGGGCCGGCTCGGCTTCAAGGGCTTCGTGATCAGCGACTGGCAGGCGATCGACCAGATCCCCGGCGACTACCCGAGCGACGTGCGCACGTCGATCAACGCCGGGCTCGACATGATCATGGTGCCGTACGCGTACCCGGCGTTCACCGGCACGCTCAAGGCCGAGGTCGAGGCCGGGCGCGTGCCGGTGGGGCGGGTGGACGACGCGGTGGCCAGGATCCTGACGCAGAAGTTCCGGCTGGGGCTGTTCGAGCGCCCCTACGCCGACCGCTCCCGTATCGGCGAGGTGGGCTCGGCGGCGCACCGCGCGGTCGCCCGCACCGCCGCGGCCAGGTCGCAGGTGCTGCTGAAGAACGACGGCGGCCTGCTGCCGCTGCGCCGCACGGCCAAGGTGTACGTGGCCGGCTCCAACGCCGACGACATCGGCAACCAGGCCGGCGGCTGGACGATCACCTGGCAGGGCTCGTCGGGGCCGATCACCACCGGCACCACGATCCTGCAGGCCGTCCGGTCGCGCGCGGCCTCGGTGACGTACTCGCGCGACGCCTCCGCCGAGCTGGCCGGGCATGACGTGGGCGTCGTCGTGGTGGGCGAGACGCCGTACGCGGAAGGCCAGGGCGACGTGGGCCGCGCGGGCCGCACGCTGGACCTGTCCGCGGCCGACCGGGCCGCGGTCGACAAGGTGTGCGGGGCGATGAAGTGCGTCGTCCTGGTCGTCTCGGGACGTCCCCTGCAGCTCGGCGACCTGTCGGGCGTCGAGGCCGTGGTGGCCGCCTGGCTGCCCGGCACCGAGGGCGACGGGGTGGCCGATCCGCTGTTCGGCGCGGTGCCGTACACGGGGCGGCTGCCGTTCACCTGGTTCCGCTCGGTGGCGCAGATCCCGATCAACGTGGGCGACGCCTCCTACGATCCGCTGTTCCCGTACGGCTGGGGGTTGCGGACCGACCGGGGCCGCGACCGGCTCATGGCGGCGCGTGACACGCTCGCCTCCGGCGACGGCCCGTCCAGGGCGGCGGCCGCGACGCTGACCCTCGCCCTGGCGGGCCGCAACTGGCACGCCGGCGGGTCCGTCCGCGACAGCCGGGCCGTCCTGGGCGCGCTGGGCACGGCGGCGGCGCTGCTCGAACGCTCGGGCAGCGACTCCCCCGCCACGGGCGACGCCGTCGTCTCGGTGGCCAGGGACGTCGCGCAGAGTGCCGGGCGGCGGCCCGACCTGCAGGCGACGGCCGATCACGAGCTGGCGTCCGGCAACCTGAGAAAGGCGGTGGACCTGCTGGCCCAGGCGGCCCGCTGACCCGCGGCCAGGTCCGGGACGTCTGACGCTAGACGTCCCGGCAGAGGCAGAACGTGTGCCCGGCCGGGTCGAGGAAGACGCGGAAGCTGTCGTCCTCGCTCGGCTGGTGCTCGTGCTTGACCGCCCCGATCTTGATCGCCCGCACCTCGGCCTCGTCCAGGTCGCCCACGGTGAGGTCCAGGTGGAACTGCTGCGGCCGGCCGGGACCCGGCCAGGTCGACGGCTGGAAGGCGGGCGCGAGCTGGAACGCCAGCCGCTTGGGCGAGCCGCCGTCGGTCACCACCACCCAGTCCTCCTCGACCGAGGTGACCGGCCAGCCGAGCAGCTTGGAGTAGAAATCCGCCAGTGCCGCAGGGTCGGGGCAGTCGAGCACGATGCTCCGGAGTTCCGCGATGCCGCTCATCGATCACCTTTCGGATTCGTTCGCCGGCGCGTCCGCAGACGACAATGATGGCTATGGCTGCCAACTCGTTCATGGTCCCGCTCGGCACTCCCGCGCCCGCCTTCGACCTGACCGCCATCGACGGCGGCAGCGTCTCGCTCGGCGACCTCAAGGGCTCCCCCGCCACCCTCGTCATCTTCCTGTCCAATCACTGCCCGTACGTGCGGCACATCGAAGGCGGTCTCGGCGCCCTGGCCGCCGGCTACGGCGCGAGACTGTCGGTGGTCGCCATCTGCAGCAACGACAGCGTCAACTACCCGGACGACGACCCGACACACCTGGCCGAGCAGGCCGCGCGGGCCCGTTTCCCCTTCCCGTACCTGCTGGACGACACCCAGGAGGTGGCCAAGGCCTATCGGGCGGCGTGCACGCCCGACTTCTTCCTGTACGACGAGCGGTTCCAGCTCGTCTACCGCGGCGAGTTCGACGGCGCCAGGCCGGGCAACGACGTGCCCGTCACCGGCTCGTCGTTGCGGGCGGCCATCGACGCCCTGCTGGAGGGCGTCCCGGTGGCCGAGGAGCAGGTCCCGTCGCTCGGCTGCGGCATCAAATGGAAGCCGGGCAACGCCCCCGCCTGATCGTCGCAGCGTCAGGGGCCGGTCGCGGCGGCGATCGCGGACGGCAGTGCGAGCAGCAGCTCGTGCGGCTCACCACCCGGCCATTGCCGGATCAGCCGGGTGCCCGCCTCCCCTGGGTCGAAGCTCTCGCACCCCAGGGGCCCGTAACAACCCGCCTGGTCCAGCATGAGGATCAGCGGGTCGTCGTCGGGCAGGCTGGCCGCATAGGCGGCGGTGTCCAGCAGGGCCAGGGCGCATTTGGCGTTGCGGCCGTCATCCTTCGACTCCACGCGGTCGAGGCGGCGCCGAGCCTGAGCACGGAGATAGGCGGCGAGCGATTCAGACCTACTCACGACAACCTCCTTCGACCACGTACGCACGGCAACGACATCATCACTCAGAGTGAGGCCGTTGTGCGGGACGTTTGCCAAGTCCGGCCTGTCGGCACCCCGGAAACAGCCACCTTTGTGGCATGAGGGATCATTTGTGACATGAGTGTGTTCGACGACCTGTATGCCGCCAACGCGAAGTTCGCTGAGACGTTCGGACACTCCGATCTGACGGGCCGGGCAGCCCGCGGACTGGCCGTCGTGACCTGCATGGACTCCCGCATCGACCCGCTGGGCCTGCTGGGCCTGCAGGCAGGCGACGCCAAGATCCTGCGCAACGCCGGCGCCCGGGTGACGGATGACGTGCTGCGCACCCTCGTGCTCGCCGTCTACCTGCTCGGGGTGGAGCGGGTGCTCATCATGCCGCACACGGACTGCGGCATGGCCAAGGTGACGGACCTGGACGTGCACGCTCTCACCCGTGAACGCGGGGTGGACACCCGCAGCCTGGAGTTCCACACGGTGCCGGACCAGCACAAGGCGCTCCGCCACGACCTGACCCGCATCAGGAGCACCCCGTTCCTGCCAGAGGGTATGCCGGTGGCCGGCGCCGTCTACGACGTCCGTACGGGCCGTCTGACGCCCACCGACTACTGACGCGCAAGAGCCCGCCCGCCTCCGGACGAGCCAGAATCGGAGCGCCCGTCTCCGGACGACCAGAAGGGCGGAGCGGGCTCCCGCCTCCTTGCCCCGGACAAGCGAAAGGCGGAGCGGGCTTCTGCGCCTCGCTCCGCCCCTGGACCTCCAGGACTCCCAACAGATCTTCGAACGAGCCCCTGAACGCCTCTCAGCGCCCAGCAGAGCCCTTCAGCGCCCGAAGGACCCGCACGTCCCGGCCATGACCCACGATCCCGACCCGGCGGCAGCCCGCCGGATCGGTCCTAGGCGTCGATGTGGTCGCGGTCCACCTCGGCGGCGCTGCTCACGATGAACTCGCGCCGAGGCGCCACCTCACTGCCCATCAGCAGATTGAAGATGCCCTCGGCACCTTCGGCGTCCTCGATCCTGACCCTGCGCAGGATCCGGTGACGCGGATCCATGGTCGTCTCGGCGAGCTGGTCGGCGTCCATCTCACCCAGACCCTTGTAACGCTGCACCGGGTCCTTCCACCGCCTGCCGCGGCGCTCCAGATCCCGCAGCACCTTCTGCAGCTCGGCGTCGGAGTAGCAGTAGATGTACTTGTCCTTGCCGCGCCCCGGGTTGGTCAGCTCGATGCGGTGCAGCGGCGGAACGGCGGCGAACACGCGCCCCGCCTCCACCATCGGCCGCATGTAGCGATGGAACAGGGTCAGCAGCAGGCAGCGGATGTGGGCGCCGTCCACGTCGGCGTCGGCCATGAGGATGACCTTGCCGTAGCGGGCGGCCTCGATGTCGAACGACCTGCCCGAGCCGGCTCCGACCACCTGGATGATGGCGGCGCACTCGGCGTTCTTGAGCATGTCGCTCACGGACGCCTTCTGCACGTTGAGGATCTTGCCGCGGATCGGCAGCAGCGCCTGGAACTCGGAGTCGCGGGCCAGCTTGGCCGTGCCCAGCGCCGAGTCGCCCTCGACGATGAACACCTCGCTGCGGTCCACGCCGTCGCTGCGGCAGTCGACCAGCTTGGCGGGCAGCGCGGAGCTCTCCAGCGCGGTCTTGCGGCGCTGGTTGTCGCGGTGCTCGCGGGCCGCGATGCGGGCCTTGGCGGCGGCGACGATCTTCTCCAGCACGGCCCGCAGCGGCTGCTTGTAGCCGCGCGGCGGGTTGGTGTAGAGCTCCTTGAGCTCGCGGGAGACCACGTGGGAGACGATGCGGGTGGCCGCGGAGGTGCCCAGCACCTCCTTGGTCTGCCCCTCGAACTGCGGCTCGGGCACCCGCACGGTGACCACGCCGGTCAGGCCCTCGGAGATGTCGTCCTTGGTGACGGGGTCGTCGCCGTTCTTCAGCAGGCGGGTCTCCCGCAGGAGCTCGTTGACCGTGCGCACCAGGCCGCGCTCGAACCCCGTCAGGTGGGTGCCGCCCTTGGGGGTGGAGATCACGTTCACGAACGAGCGCACCGTCGACTCGTAGCCCTTGCCCCAGCGGACCGCCACGTCGACGCTCAGCTCGCGCTGCACCTCGGTGGGCGTCATGTGACCCTGGTCGTCGAGGACGGGCACCGTCTCGTGGAAGTGGCCCACGCCCTGCAGGCGCAGCACATCGCAGACGGCCTCGTCGCGGGCCAGGAACTCGGTGAACTCGGAGATGCCGCCGTCGAAGTGGAACTCCTCCTCGACCGGCTCCTCGTGCCTGCTGTCCCGGACGGCCAGCGTCAGCCCCGGGACCAGGAACGCGGTCTGCCGCAGGCGCACGTGGATCTCGTCGAGCGAGACCTCGGCGTCGGGCAGGAAGATCTGCTTGTCGGCCCAGAAGCGCACGCGGGTGGCGGTGACGTCCTTGGGCAGCTTGTCGCCGAGGCGCAGACCGGACTTCTTCTTGAACTTGGCCGTGGGCCCTTCGCCGTCGAAGACGCCGGGGACGCCACGCCGGAAGCTGATCTCGTGCACCCGGCCGTTCCGGTCGACCTCGATGTCGAGCCGCGCGGACAGGGCGTTGACCACGGAGGCGCCCACGCCGTGCAGACCGCCGGAGGCCCCGTAGGAGCCGCCGCCGAACTTTCCGCCCGCGTGCAGCTTGGTGTAGACGAGCTCCACGCCGGCCAGGCCGGATTTGGGCTCGACGTCGACCGGGATGCCCCGGCCGTTGTCGCGGACCTCGATGGAGCCGTCAGCGTGCAGCTCGACTTCGATGCGGTCGCAATGCCCTGCCAGTGCCTCGTCGACGCCGTTGTCCACGATCTCCCAGAGGCAGTGCATGAGCCCGCGGCTGTCGGTGGACCCGATGTACATGCCCGGGCGCTTGCGAACGGCCTCGAGCCCTTCAAGCACCGACAGGTGACGAGCTGTGTAACCCGCCTCCACTAGCGTCACTCCAGCTCCCCTGGTCTAGGCCTCGAACACGTGTGCGTAGCCTACCGTTCTTCCCCTACGCGCACGTACAAGCTTGCCATGGCGACACGTTTGCCGTTACCAACCGGCTGATCATCATTACTTTCGGACACATTCTGCTCTGGGCGTAGCGGGGGGGCGGTTGGGAACGTCCACGTCCGGTTAGATGTTGTTCCAAGTGACTGACGCCAACGCCAGATCCCCGCTTCGGCGGGGGTGACCCGAAAGGCGATACGTGACTGGAGCACTCGCCCCCGTTAAGCCGCTGACGGCCCTTGACCGCTGCGACCGATGCAGCGCCCAAGCCTACATTCGCGCGACCCTCCCTGTGGGTGGGGAGCTGTTGTTCTGCGCTCACCACGGGCGTCAGCACATCGCAGCATTGCGTGAGAAGGGTGCCGACATCCTGGACGAGTCGGCTCGACTCAGCGAACCAACCCCTACCTTGGCCCCCAACGACGAGCGCTGACAGGTGCTCGTCCTGAGATAAATACATATTGCACAACGCAGAACGGCGATCCCGGCACGCCCGGAGTCGCCGTTCTGCGTTGAAACCCGTCCGTTCAGCGCACCCGGTAGTGATACCGGCCTGCGACCTCGAAGCCTTCACTGCGATACAGCGCCTGCGCCGCCTGGTTGGGAGCGGTTGTCACCAGATAAGCCGACCCGGCCCCCGCCTGCCGCACCAGGGCCCGCAGCACCGTGCGAGCCAATCCACGCCGACGCGCCTCCGGGCGTGTCGCCATGCAGTAGATGCCGAGGGTGTCCCCCTGCGGAACACCCCGCCCCACCGCCAGCGCCACACCATTCTCCTCATAAGCCCCATACCAAGCCGGTACGCCGGTGCAGATGCGGGCCGCCTCCGCCACCCCGCTGTCATAACGGCCGTCGACCTCCCACCACGCATCCAGCCAGCCGGCCCAGGGCCGATCCTCGATCCTGACCTCTTGAGCGGGCGCGGAGCCAGGGGATCCGGCCATGATGACGGTGGGATCGACCACCTCGTACCCCCTCCGTCCCAGCTCCTCGTCCAGCCCGGGCGTGGCGTCCGGCCCGACGGAGAAGACACAGCGCTGCCCCCGCTCGTCGTAGAACCGCTCCGCCGCCTCGATCGCAGCCGCCAGATCAGCGGGCTCCCCCAGGGCGAGCACCGAATTGGCCCGCTTCGTCACTCCCCCGGCGTACCGCAACACCCAGCCGTCCTGGATCCGCTGCTCATAGGCAGGCCAAGCCTCATGGACAAGCAGGTCGAAACTCATTGGCGCAGCCTAATCGAGCACCCGGACCGACCAACCACCCAGCCCCGCAGCCCGAGGGCGTGTGACGGAGGTGCTGGTCAGCAGCACCGGCGGTGCCGGTTCGGGCTCATCCCCCGACGTCCTAAGGTTGGAGACCGTGCTGATGTTGTTGCCGCCGTCCGAGGGCAAGGCGAGCGAAGGGGACGGTCCGCCCCTGGCTGAGCTGACGTTCCCCGCTCTGACCAAGACCCGCAACCGGGTGATCACCGCGCTCACGCGCGCCTCCAAACGGCGTGACGCGCTCGACATGCTGGGCCTCACCCCGGGCCTGGCGGGTGATCTGGCCAAGAACGCGGTGCTGCGAACAGCCCCGACCCTCCCTGCGGCCGGCCTCTACACCGGCGTCCTGTACGACCATCTCGGGCTGGCCACGCTGGAAGACGACGCGAGAGCGCGGGCCGAGGAGTCGATCCTCATCTTCTCCGGCCTCTGGGGTGTGGTGAGGATCACAGACCGGATCCCGCCCTACCGCCTGTCGATGGGCGTCAACCTGCCGCCGCTGGGCGGGCTGGCCTCGCTCTGGCGGCCGCAGCTCTCCCAGGCGCTGGACGCGGCCCCCGGGCTGGTCGTGGACATGCGCTCGGCCACGTACGCCGGCGCCTGGCAGCCCGGATCACGTGCCGTGACGGTGCGCGTGTTCAAGGATGGCAAGGTCGTCAGCCATATGGCCAAGGCCACCCGAGGCGACCTCGCCCGAGCCCTCCTGCTCTCGGGCAGTGATCCGGCCACTCCCGACGAGCTGGCCGAGCACGTGAGAGACCTGGGCTACACGGTCGATCTCACCCCACCGCCTCGCCCGGCCCGCCAGTGGACCTTGGACGTCACCCTGACCTGACGGCCCTCCGCTGCGACAACCCGAACCGGCGGCTACACCTCCCGATCGGTATGTGACGGCATGCCGGGCGGATTGCCGGCGAGCACACAGGCGACGGGCGGGTCGAGCTCCAAAGTCTCGACCCGGAGCCGGGTGAAGCCGACCTGGGTGAGCAGGTCCTGGAGCTCTTGGGCGGCTCGGGCCGTGGTGTCCCGGGTGGCGCCGGGGCAGCGGGGCTGGCTGACGAGCGCGATGCGTCCCGCTGGGCGGAGCAGGCGGCGCAACTCGCGAAGCCGCTGCACCGGGTCCGGCCAGAACCCGACGGAGTTGACGGCGAGGATGACATCGAGCGGATCGCAGTGGACGATCGGTGAGCCGGCGAGCCGCACGGGCGTCGCCACCTCCGCCCTGCGCTACTGGGAGGAGCTCGGCCTGCTCCCGGCGCCGGCCCGGGTCTCCGGCCGGCGGCGTTATCCGCCCTCGTCGGTCGAGCTGGTCGGCGTGGTCTTGCTGCTGCGGGATGTGGGTTTCACGCTGCGCGAGGTCAAAACGTTCATCGCGTCTCGTTCGCCGGCCGGCGACGGCCGGCGGGAGCTGTACCGACGTAAGCTCACCGAGCTGGACCAGCGGATCGCCCAGGCTCAGGTGGCACGCACCGCCGTCGCCCATGGCCTGGCCTGCCCGCACGAGGACATCTTCGCGTGCCCCGCCTTCGCCACCGGGGTCACGGCGCTCCTGGCGGGCGCTTCCCTCGAAGAGGCGCACGAAAAGGCCCATCCGCACTGACCTTGCCGTCAGGGCAGGCGACCGCACTGCCGGCACGCGAGATCGTCACGGACGACGATTCTGGTCGTGTCACGAACCTGGGCGCCAAGCCGCGTTCGTCGCACCCCGTGGTCATCACGAGCCCCGCGTTACAAACGCATAACAACCGCCCCAAAGAGGACGAACCAGCCTCGGACTCAACGAGGAACCGGCCCAGGAGACGACCGAGCCCCGCACGGAAGGATCCGTGCGGGGCTCGTTGATCTCGCGGCTGCGGCCGGCTTAGTCCAGGTAGTCGCGAAGCACCTGGGACCGGGACGGGTGACGCAGCTTGGACATGGTCTTCGACTCGATCTGACGGATGCGCTCACGGGTCACCCCGTAAACCTTGCCGATCTCGTCCAGCGTCTTGGGCTGCCCATCGGTGAGGCCGAAACGCATCGACACGACGCCCGCTTCGCGCTCCGACAAGGTGTCGAGAACGGAATGCAGCTGCTCCTGCAGCAGCGTGAAGCTGACGGCGTCGGCCGGCACGATGGCCTCGGAGTCCTCGATGAGGTCACCGAATTCGCTGTCGCCCTCCTCACCCAGCGGGGTGTGGAGAGAGATGGGCTCGCGGCCGTACTTCTGGACCTCGACGACCTTCTCGGGCGTCATGTCCAGCTCGCGGGCCAGCTCCTCCGGCGTGGGCTCGCGGCCCAGGTCCTGCAGCATCTGCCGCTGGACGCGGGCCAGCTTGTTGATCACTTCGACCATGTGGACCGGGATGCGGATGGTCCGCGCCTGGTCGGCCATGGCACGCGTGATCGCCTGCCGGATCCACCACGTGGCGTAGGTGGAGAACTTGTAGCCCTTGGTGTAGTCGAACTTCTCGACGGCCCTGATCAGGCCCAGGTTGCCCTCCTGGATCAGGTCCAGGAAGAGCATGCCGCGCCCGGTGTAGCGCTTGGCCAGTGAGACCACGAGCCGGAGGTTGGCCTCCAGCAGGTGGTTCTTGGCGCGGCGGCCGTCTTCGGCGATCCACTCCAGCTCGGCCTTGACGTCGACGGGCAGGCCCTCGGTCTCGCCGCCGCCGAGCTGCTCCTCGGCGAACAGACCCGCCTCGATGCGCTTGGCGAGCTCGACCTCCTGCTCGGCGTTGAGCAGGGGGACCTTGCCGATCTGCTTGAGGTAGTCCTTGACCGGGTCGGCCGTGGCGCCGGCGGCGGCCACCTGGGCCACCGGAGCGTCATCGTCGTCGTCGGAGAGGATGAGGACCTCGTCCTCGGTCTTCTCCACGACGACCTCGGCCACGGCCTTGGGCTCTTCCTCGGACTCGTCGTCAGTCTCGGTCTCAGGCTCGGCCTCGGCGACGATCTCCTCGTCCTCGACGTCGATGTCCTCGAGGTCCTCGAGCTCCACGTCGCCGTCGAGCTCGATGTCCTCGTCGTCGACCCCGGACTCGGACGACTTCGGCTTGGTCTCGGCAGGCCCACCGGTCTTCGGCTCGGCCTTCTTGGCGGCGGCGGGAGCCGCGGCCTTCTTCGCCGCCGGAGCGGCCTTCTTGACAGGGGCCGCCTTCTTGGCGGCCTGCTCGGCTTCAGCGGTGCCCACGACCGCGGTCACGGTCTCAGGCTGCTGCTCTTTGGCGGCCGCCGCCGTCTTGGTCTTGACGGGGGCGGCGGTGCGGCGCTTTGCTGGACCACGAGACTTTTTCGGCGCAGCCGAATCCGCGGCGGTCACTACCACGGTCACGCCCTCTTTACTGAGGTTCCGCAAGAATGCGGCGGCGTGCGACATGGGGATGTCCGCCTCCTCGAAGGCCTGACGGACATCCTCAGACTCGAGGAAACCCTGCGAGCGCCCACGCTCGAGCAGTCGCTGAATGACGGGCTCGTTCAGCTCTTGTGGCTTCGAGCGAGTCGAACTTGCAGGCGACACGAACACCTCTCGAACGAACGCGTGGCGACAATGGACCAGATGCCCGCTGGGGGGCTGTTGCCTCTCTCGGAGATCGGTGAGGCCGTGCGGACCGCGACGGACCTGCACAGCATTCTGGCACGACCCCGCACTCCATACGGCCACCTCCCGGCGGTTGACCTCCACCCTAGGCCGACCGAGACAGTAGTGCGTACGTAAGCGGGGCACCGATACCCGAAAGCAACCGTTATGACTGTTTCATTCAGTCACTCTTCGTGGCGGGCGGTACGTGAATGGCGAGGGCGGTAACGTCATCATCCTGTTCATATCCAGACAACATCCGGTCAACCAGGAAGTCCAGCAACATGTGCGGACTACTCACCACCTCAGGCGGCGCTTCGGTCACAACACTGCAAATCTCTGCGAGTCCGGCATCCAGCCCGCGCTTCCGGTTCTCCACGAGACCGTCGGAGTAGAGCACGGCGGTGTGGCCGGGCGGCACCACGAACCGGAACTGCCGGCGGCTGGTCGGCCAGCCCAGCGGCGTGCCCGGCTCCGCGTCGCAGAGGATCGCCGTGCCCTGAGGTGAGACCAGGACGGGCGGCGGATGCCCGGCCAGGGCCAGCGTGCCCTCGCCGGTGACGGGCTCGACCACCATGTACGCCAAAGTCGTGACCTGCTCCTCCTCTTCCGTGGCCTCGAAGACCCGGTCGAGTCCGGTGAGCACGGCCGCGGGCGGCGGGTTGGTCAGCGCCAGGGCCCGCATGGCGTTGCGGATGCGCCCCATGCCCGCCGCGGCCTTGACGCCCTTGCCCATGACGTCGCCGACGACGGCCGCGACCCGCCCGTCCTGCAGGACGAACGCGTCGTACCAGTCGCCGCCGACCTGGACGTGGCGGCTGCCCGAGCGGAAGCGCTGGGCCAGCACCAGGCCCTTGACCACGGGCAGGCGGTCGGGCAGCAGGCTGCGCTGCAGCGTCTCGGCGGTGCGGTGCTCGCGCTCGAACAGCGTGGCCCGCTCCACCGCCAGCGCGCACTGGCCGGCCAGCGCCTCCAGGAAGACGCCGTCCTCCTGGGAGATCTTCTGCGGCCGGGTGAAGGAGAACCGGAGCGCTCCCAGCGCCCGGCCGGCGGCCAGCAGCGGGAGCCCCACCCAGGCGCGCTCGTCGCCGTGGGCGAGGAATCCGGACAGCTCCTCGTCGTCGCCGCCCGCCTCCAGGAGCTGGGCCTTCAGCGACTTGGGAGACTCGGCGAACACGGGCCGGCGGCTGTTGACCGCCATGGTCATCACGTTGGAGTGGGACAGCGGGATCTCGTCGCCGGTGACGCCGGAGGCCTCCATGATGCCCTCGCCGTTGATCAGCTTGAGCGCGGCGCGGTCGGGGTCGAGCAACGCGACCGCCGAACGGTCGGCGGCCAGGGCGGTGCGGCCCACGTCGATGATGACCTGCACCACCTGCTCGACCGTCAGGGCCTCGGCCAGCATGGCCGTGGCGCCCTGCAGCCGGGCGGTGCGCAGGGCGGCGGCGCCGAGCTGGTCGGTCAGCCTGCCGCGCATCTCCTCGGCCTCACGCTGCGGGGTCACGTCGGTGTTGGCGCCGACCCACTCCACGACCCGGCCGTGCCTGATGATCGGCACGGCTCGCACCTCGAAGTGGCGATAACCGCTGGCCCTGGTGCGCACCCGGTAGTTCCACTCGAACATGGTGCGGCCGCGCAGCGCCTCCTTCCAGGCCTCCTCGGTCTGCTGGCGCTCCTCGGGGTGGACGACCTCCAGCCAGCCGGTGGCCAGGTATTCCTCCAGGCCCTGGCCGGTGATGGCGCGCCACTGCGGCGCGTCCTCCACCACGGTGCCGGTGGGCGAGGTGATCCAGACGAGCTGGGACTGCGCCTCGACCAGCGAGCGGTAGCGCTCCTCGCTGCGGCGCAACGCCTCCTCGGTCTGGCGGCTCTCGGTCACGTCGAGCCCCACCAGGGCGATCGCCCGCAACTCGCCCGCGTCATCGTGGACCGGCGAGAACGACAACGACCAGTGCCTGGTGTCGCCCTCGGCCGAGCGCACCCGCACGCGGCCTTCGGTGACCGGCGCGTCGCTCTCGATCACGGCCTGGACGGCGTGGGTGATGACCTGGCTGAGGTCGGCGGCGAGCACCTCGACGGGGGGCCGGCCGACCATGCGGTCGGCAGGCACGTTGAC
Organism: Nonomuraea sp. NPDC002799; assembly: GCF_053592075.1. NCBI lineage: Bacteria > Bacillati > Actinomycetota > Actinomycetes > Streptosporangiales > Streptosporangiaceae > Nonomuraea > Nonomuraea sp. NPDC002799. The sequence goes on along the minus strand of NZ_JBSFVA010000009.1, from coordinate 215,774 downwards.
GACATCGCTGAACACGTCGTTGACCCGCTGAACGCGGCCATCGGCGTCGAAGAAGGCAAAGGCGAACTCTGCCTCCGACAGCATGCCCTTGAAGAGGGCGGAGTCTGAGATGTCCACATCCGACTCCCGGGGACGGGGAACGGAGGTCTCGGCGCTCATGGTCGGCACCTCCGTCGCGTGCCAGGGTCTCCCACGCGGCACATCTCCATAGTCGTGTCTCGGCGTAGCGCAGCTCCGGGCGACCGGATTCTGCAGTACATCATCGGCGATGGGCAGGTGCGGACGGAAGCCCCCGTCGCGGCCTGGTCGCCTTTAGGGTCTACGCATCCTGTCAAAGTCGCTCCACATCGCGCAGCAAGATCAGGTTACAGCGCCCGGCCGGCGGGCCTGGATGTCGACCCGGCTACTGGGCTTTCGCCGCGCGCTTGGCCTCCTGCTTGGCGGCGCGAACGCGAGCCAGGCTGTCAGCGTCGACCACGTCGGCGACCGATCGGTGTGACGCCTCCTCGCCATAGGGTCCGGCTGCCTCGCGCCAGCCTGGGGGTTGGACCCCCATCTGCTTCCCCAGCAACGCCAGAAAAATCTGGGCCTTCTGCTTGCCGTATCCGGGAAGGGCCATGAGTCGATTCAACAACTCTTTCCCGTCAGCGGCGTTCGCCCAGATCTTCGCTGGTTGTCCGTCGTAGTGCTCGACAAGGTAGGTTGCCAGTTGTTGCACCCTGCCCGCCATCGACTTGGGGTAGCGGTGCACGGCCGGTTTGCCGGCCAGCAGCGCGGTGAACGCCTCAGGATCATAGGAGGCGATCTCCTCGGCGGTCAGATCGTGCCCCAGACGCTCGGAGATCGTGTATGGCCCCGTGAACGCCCATTCCATGGGGATCTGCTGGTCGAGCAGCATGCCGACGAGCAGGGCGAGCGGGCTGCGGCCGAGGAGCTCGTCTGCCTCGCTCCGCTGGGCGAGCTGGATGCGCATGGGACCAGCTTCGCACGAAAGGGCGCCCGGTGAAGTGAACACAGGCTCTGCGGAGGCTTGACACCGGCGCGAGAAAAGATGAAATGAGAGCGCAAGTCGCCCTGCAGACATTCCTGGGGGTTTGCCCCCGGGTCTCCAGAGGAATCTCACATCTATGCTCGCTCTGGCCACACGGTTCCTGCGGGAGCCGGTCAGTCTCCGGCTGGCCGAAGAGTTCCTGACCGTACCCGTGGACACGATCGACCGCTGCGTGGCGGACGTGTGCGCGTGTGCGCAGCATCTGGGCGTCTCAGCGACACCCGAGATCGTGGAGCGCATCGCCCGCGAGCACCTGCTCGCGATCGTGAACTCCGCGCCACCGCCCCGAAGTCCGCGCTGAGGCGACGGACGGGCCGCCGGACGACGCGTCAGCGCGCCCGCGGCGCGGCCCCCGCTGACAGCGGCCCCCGATAACATCGGGGTCACCAGGCGGAGTTCTACGCACCTTTTGCGCCTGGAATACGAGAGAGTGAGGGTGTGCGCCGACACCGACGAGATCCCCGGGAGAGCACCCCGCCAGACGACGTGTTCAAGGAAATGGTGCAGGCGGCCCGTGAGCTGCTCGCCGTACGCACGCCTCTGGACGCGGAGCTGATGGTCTCCGGCATGATCGGCGCCTGGTGGGGCAGGCGGGTCAGGGGCGGCGACGTGGAGCAGGTGCTCGGCGAGGGGCTGGTCGACTACGCCGCCAAGGCGGGCACGCCGGCCTCGCTGACCCTGCTGATCTGCCTGGCCTATCTCGGCACCGCCCGCCAGGGCGCCAAGGCCGAGGGCGCGGCGCTGGCGATGATGGAGTCCGGCGTGGCCAGGCCCGGCTGGGCCGACAAGGTCGGCGCCGTGAAACCCGCCGGCTGCTACGTCTCCCGCGACGCCTACGGCGACCAGGACACGGTGATCTGCACCTTCGCCTACCGCTGGAACGAGGCATCCCAGCCGACGGACCGGCACGCGCTGGTCATGGTCGTCGACCACAACATGATGGGCATGGCCCGCGACGCCTGGGTGTCCTCGCACGTCGACGAGCTGCTGGAGAAGTCCAGGGCGGAGACGGCGGGCAACCCGCTGCTGCTGTTCGAGGAGATCCAGCCGGAGCAGGCCAGGGCGCTGCTCGAGTCGGCCATGAAGGCCACCAGGGAGCCCAAGACGCCGCCGCCGGTCAGCGACAGCTACAGCGCCTACCACGCCTTCGCCCGCGCCCGGCTCAAGGCGCTGCCCCCGGGGCGCAAGCGGCCGGCGCCGCTGCACATCGAGGCGCCCTACAGCAGGGAGCGGCGGGCCATGCTGGCGGCGGAGTTCCTCGCCTCCGACGCGGCCGAGCACCTGTCCGACCCGTCGGCGGCCGCGCGCTGCGCCGACCACATCATCGACTACGGCTGCGAGCAGGACTTCAACCGGCCGCTGCGGGTGAGCCCGACCAAGTGCGAGACGTTCCTGCTCGACTGGCTGCCGCGCAAGGTGATGCTGAGCGTGGCCGAGCAGGAGGCGATGCCGCACGCGCTGGCGGCGTGGGTGCGTTTCGCCGCTCACCGCACCGGGCTGCCCGAGCAGGGGCTGAAGGCCACGCTGGACGCGGTGTGGGAGGCGATCGGCAAGTTCCCCGAGGCCTACCGGGATCCGACGTCGTTCGGGCTCGACCGCCCGCTGCTGGAGCGGCTGCTGCCCGACGGCGACCTGTCGGCGCTGGCCCGGCGGGTCTTCGCGTTCCCGTTCCTGCAGGGCACGCACGGCGGGATCGAGCTCGACCGCCTCGATCCGGCCGACCAGGCCGACCGCCGTACGTTACTCGAGATCGACCATGGCGGCACGATCGACCAGGAGCACCTGGCCTGGCACGAGGAGATCGCCACCCGGCTGTGGGACGGCGATCCGCCGCAGCTCTGGGAGGCCGCGCAGCGCCTGCTCGACCTGGGTCACGACCGCCACGACGTGCTGCACGTGCTGATCGAGATCGCCGAGCGGATCGGCGGCGACCCCGACGAGCTGGCGGCGGCCCTCGACGACATCGCCGACATCCCCGACGAGTTCTAGATCGGTGACTAGAATTTAGTTCTATGTCGATGTACAGCCGTGTGGGCGAGGGCCGTTATCTGGCGTCGGAGCACACACAGGGCCCCTGGGACCCCGCCACCCAGCACATGGGCCCCGTCACCGCCCTCGTCGTCCACGAGCTCGCCCTGACCGCGCCGCGCCCGGGGCTGGAGCTGTCCAGGCTGGTGGTGGACGTGTTCGCGCCGGTGCCGCTGGCGGAGCTGGAGGTCACGACCGAGGTGGCCCGCGACGGCAAGCGCGTGCAGTGCCTGTCGGCGAGCGTCTCCTCCGGCGGCCGCGAGTACGCCAGGGCGACGGCGTGGCGCATCCGCGAGTCGGCCACCCCCGCGACGCCGGTCTCCGGGCCGCCCGCGCCCGTCCCGCCGCGATCGGAGGAGCACGCCCGCTCGTGGCTGGGCTCCGGCTTCGGGTACGGCAGGGCGCTCGACTGGCGTTTCGTCACCGGCGGTCCCATGGAGATCGGCCCCGCCACGGTCTGGGGCAGGCTGACGATGCCGCTGGTCGAAGGCGAGGAGATGACGCCGCTGGAGCGCCTGGCGGTGTTCGCCGACAGCGGCAACGGGGTCAGCTTCGCCGTCGACTTCGCCACGCACCTGTTCGCGAACGTGGACCTGACCATCTCCCTGTTCCGCACGCCGGAGGGCGAGTGGATCTGCATGGACGCCGAGACCGTCATCGGCCCCGGCGGCCGGGGTCTGACCCGCTCCACCCTGTACGACTCGGCCGGCGAGGTCGGCACGGCGACGCAGACGCTCTTCGTCGCGCCGAGATAGCCTCTACTGCCATGGTGATCGACCTCAACGCCGACCTGGGCGAGGGCTTCGGCGTCTGGCAGCTCGGCGACGACCTCGCACTGCTCGACATCGTCACGAGCGCCAACGTGGCGTGCGGTTTCCACGCCGGCGACCCCGTGACGATCAGGCGCACGTGCGCGGCGGCCGTCGACCGTGGCGTGGCGATCGGGGCCCAGGTGTCCTATCGCGACCTGGCCCACTTCGGGCGCAGGGAGATGGACGTCGAGCCGGAGGAGTTGTGCGCCGAGGTGCTCTACCAGCTCGCGGCCGTGGACGGCATCGCCAGGGCGATGGGCGGGCGGGTGGCGTACGTCAAGCCGCACGGCGCGCTCTACAACCGGATCTGCCGCGACGAGGTCCAGGCGGCGGCGGTGATCGACGCGGTGGCCGACTACGACCCCTCGCTGCCGGTGCTCACGCTGCCCGGCTCGGTGGTGCACCAGGTGGCGGCGGCCGAGGGCGTGCCGACGGTGAGCGAGGCGTTCGCCGACCGCGCCTACACCGCGGCGGGCCTGCTCGTCTCGCGCAGGGAGCCTGGGGCGGTCATCCACGACGTGGCCGCGGTGTCCGCCCGTGCCCGCCAGATGGCCGTGGACGGCTCTGTGACGGCCGCTGACGGGAGCTCGGTGCCGATTTCCGCCCGTTCCATCTGCGTCCACGGAGACACGCCTGACGCCGTCCGGCTGGCGCAGGGCGTCCGGGACACGCTGTTGTCGGCGGGAGTGGCCCTGCAGGCGTTCGCGTGAGCGGGAGCAGCCCCGCGAACGACCCCGCGAGCGGCTCTGCGGGCGGCCCCGCGGACGGCTCTGCGGGCGGCCCCGCGACTAGCTCTGCGGACGGCCCCGCGAGCGGCTCTGCGGACGTTCGCGTGATCCGGGCGGCCGGGGAGGACGGGCTGCTCGTGGAGACCGGCTCGCTGGAGTTGTCGCACCGGCTGGACGCGGCGCTGCGCGCGGACCGGCCGGCGGGTGTCGTGGAGATCGTGCCGGGGCCCGCCACCGTGCTCGTGGTGGCTCCGGGCGCGGACCAGGCCCGGCTGCGCGCGCGGCTGGCGGAGGTGGTCGCCGGCGACCTGGCGGGCGTCCGGACGGTCGAAGGGGCCGCGGTGACCATTCCCGTGGTCTATGACGGGGCCGATCTCGATTCCGTCGCGGAGCTGGCGGGGCTCTCGGTGGACGAGGTGGTCGCGCGGCACTCGGGGCGGGAGCTGGTGGTGGGGTGGCTGGGGTTCGCCCCGGGGTTCGCCTATCTGACCGGACTCGATCCGGCGCTGGAGACGCCCCGGCTGGACACGCCGCGCACGTCGGTGCCCGCGGGGTCGGTGGCGGTGGCTGGGCCCTACTCGGCGGTCTATCCGACGGCCTCGCCCGGCGGGTGGCGGCTGCTCGGGCGTACCTCGACGCGAGTGTGGGACGTCGCCGGCGATCCGCCCTCGCTGTTCCGTCCGGGCATGCGCGTGCGGTTCGAGCCCGCATGATCGAGGTGCTGGCGCCCGGTCCGTACGCGACCGTCCAGGACCTCGGGCGGCCCGGCTACGCCCACCTGGGCGTGCCCCGCTCCGGCGCGGCCGACGCGCCGAGCCTGCGGCTGGCCAACCGGCTGGTGGGCAACGCCGAGGGGCTGGCCGGGATCGAGCTGACGTTCGGGCTGGCCAGGCTGCGCTTCCTCGACGGGGCGTGGATCGCGCTGGCCGGCGCGCCGCTGGCGGGCGGGCCTGGGATGGGCGCCCCGGTGTGGGCGCCGGCGGGGACGGAGGTGCGGCTCGGCGCGCCCTCCTGGGGGTTGCGCACCTACGTGGCCGTGCGCGGCGGGATCGCGGTCGAGCCGGTGCTCGGCAGCCGCGCCACCGACTCGCTGTCCGGGCTGGGGCCCGCGCCGCTGCGGGCGGGCACGCTGCTGCCCGTCGGCCGGCCCGAAGGCGTCATTTCGGTGGACCTGGCGCCGCCGCCCGAGCCGCCGCCCGCGGTGCTGGAGGTACTGCCGGGGCCGCGCGACGACTGGTTCGCTGCCGGCGCGCTGGCCGAGCTGTGCGGGCGCCCCTACGTGGTGAGCCAGGACAGCAACCGCGTCGGCGTCCGCCTGCGCGGCCCGGAACTGGCGCGGGTCAGGGCGGGCGAGCTGCCGAGCGAGGGCATGGTCGCCGGGGCGGTCCAGGTGCCGCCGAGCGGGCAGCCGATCATCTTCCTCGCCGACCATCCGCCGACGGGCGGCTATCCGGTCATCGGCGTCGTACGCGCCGCCGGGCTGCCCATCGCCGCCCAGCTCAGGCCGGGCGACGAGGTGCGCTTCAGAACGCGACCCGGCCGGTGACGCACGAGGTGCGCTTCAGAACGCGACGATGACATGGGGCCAGGCGCTCTTCACAGGTGACGTGAGGCGAGGCGCTCTTCACAGCTCCACCTGGCCGGTGACGCAGGTGATGACGGTGCCGCCGACCCAGACGTTTCCCTCGGAGTCGGTGGTGATGTGGATGCGGCCCGCGCGCCCCATCGCCGTGCCCTGGGCGGCCACGTAGGGGGCCTCGACCCGGCCGGTGCGCAGCAGCCACTGGGCCAGAGAGGCGTTCAGGCTGCCCGTCACGGGGTCCTCCACGGTGCCGCCCTGGTGCGGGAAGAACGCCCGCACCTCGTAGGCGAACGGTGACCCCGCCGGATACGGTCCCACCACGCCCACGTCCTCCTGCACCGCTCCAGGACGCAGCGCGAGCACCGCCGCGGCGTCCGCGAGCAGCACCGCGACCCAGCCAGGCCCGTTGTCGGCCCATTCGGCGGCGAGGACGTCGCCCCGCCCGATCCCGAGTGAGGCGGCGATCCGCTCGACGAGCTCCTCCTCCACCGGCCCCGAGTGGATGAGCGGCGGCGCCTGGAAGGCCGGCCCGTGCTCGGTCAGCCGCAGACGGACGAGCCCGGCCCCGCACTCCTGCACGATCTCGCCGTCCCTGCCCGGCTTGCCGCCGGCCTCCAGCCAGGCATGGCAGGAGCCCAGCGTCGGATGCCCGGCGAAGGGCAATTCGCTCTCGGTGGTGAAGATCCGCACCCGGTAGTCGGCCTCGGGCCTGCTGGGCGGCAGCAGGAAGGTGGTCTCGGACAGATTCGTCCAGTCGGCGAAGCGCTGCATCTGCTCGGTGCTCAGACCTTCGCCGTCCAGGACGACCGCGAGTGCGTTGCCCTGGTACGGCGTGGCGGAGAAGACATCGACCTGCGTGAAGGGGCGCAACATATCCCGGAGTCTGGCAGACAGGTCTTTTCCCGTTAACACGCCACCCGCAGACTGTACGGTGTGGCGGACTTTGATGTTGTGGTCCTGGGTTCCGGACCTGGTGGGCAGAAGGCCGCGATCGCGGCGGCGAAACTCGGCAAGCGCGTCGCGATGGTCGAGAGACGGCACATGCTCGGCGGCGTGTGCATCAACACGGGCACGATCCCGTCGAAGACCCTGCGGGAGGCGGTCCTCTATCTCACCGGGCTCAACCAGCGCGACCTGTACGGTGCCAGCTACCGCGTCAAGGACGAGATCACGGTCACCGACCTGGGCATGCGCACCCAGCACGTGATCGGCCGCGAGATCCAGGTGATCCGCAGCCAGCTCGGCCGCAACCACGTGACCGTGCTCCAGGGCACCGGCAGGTTCCTGGACGCGCACACGATCGGGATCACCGACGAGGAGGGCAAGGCCGAGGAGACCAAGGTCACCGCCGAGAAGATCGTGATCGCCACGGGCACCTCGCCCGCCAGGCCCGCCAGCGTGCAGTTCGACGACAGGACGGTCATCGACTCCGACGCGATCCTGCGCCTCGACCGGGTCCCGGAGACCCTCGTCGTGGTGGGGGCGGGGGTCATCGGCATCGAGTACGCCTCCATGTTCGCCGCCCTCGGCACCAAGGTCACGGTGGTGGAGCGGCGCGAGCGCATGCTGGAGTTCTGCGACCTGGAGATCGTGGAGGCGCTGAAATACCATCTGCGCGACCTGGCGGTGACCTTCCGGTTCGGCGAGAGCGTGGCCGCCGTCGAACGCCGTCCCGGCGGCGCGCTGACCCTGCTGGAGAGCGGGAAGAAGATCCCCGCCGACTGCGTCATGTACTCCGCCGGCCGGCAGGGCAAGACGACCGAGCTCTGCCTGGAGGCCGCCGGCCTGTCCGCCGACGACCGCGGCCGGATCTCGGTGGACGCCAACTACGCCACGAGCGTGCCGCACATCTACGCCGTCGGTGACGTGATCGGCTTTCCCGCGCTGGCGGCCACCTCGATGGAGCAGGGCCGGCTGGCCGCGCAGCACGCGTGCGGCGAGCCGGTCGAGGACGTGCGCGAGCTGCCGCCCATCGGGATCTACAGCATTCCGGAGATCAGCTTCGTCGGGAAGTCGGAGGACGAGCTGACCAGGGACAAGGTGCCGTTCGAGGTGGGCATCTCGCGCTACCGGGAGCTGGCCAGAGGGCAGATCATCGGCGACTCGTACGGGATGCTCAAACTGCTCGTCTCCTCCGAGGACCGGCGGCTGCTGGGCGTGCACGTGTTCGGCACGGGAGCGACGGAGCTGGTGCACATCGGCCAGACGGTCATGGGGTGCGGCGGCACCATCGACTACCTGGTCAACGCGGTGTTCAACTATCCGACGCTGGCGGAGTCGTACAAGGTGGCCGCGCTGGACGCGATGAACAAGATGCGGGTGATCGCCCGGCTCACCGCGCAGATGTGAGCCGGGCGACCGGGACCCGGAATCAGGGCTCAGGACAGGGTCCACTTCTGGTTGGCGGCGCCCGTGCAGGTCCAGATCTGCAGGCGGGCGCCGTCGGCGCTGGTGTCGCCGGTGACGTCGGCGCACTTGTTCGCCGCGGGGTTGACCAGGTCGCGGGCCGCGGTGGGGGTCCACTGCTGGTTGGGGGCGCCCGTACACGTCCAGAGCTGGAGCTTGACGCCGTCGGCCGTGCCGTGGCCGGTCACGTCGAGGCACTTGCCGAGCGCGCGCAGCGTGCCGTCGCCCGGCCGGGTCCACTGCTGGGCGGCGGTGCCGTTGCAGGTGTAGAGCTGCACGGCGGTGCCGTCGGCGCTGCTGCCGCCGGCCACGTCGGCGCACTTGCCGCCCAGGCCCGTGATCGTGCCCTGGGTGCCGCCGCCGCCCGAGCCCGGCGTCCCGGACCAGGTGAACGTGGCGGTGGTGCGGGCGGGCAGGGTGGAGACGAAGGACTGGCCGCCCCAGTTGACCCTGACGGACTGGGCGGAGCCGCCGCCGTTGTGGGCGATCAGGGCCTTGGAGCCGTCCGGGTTGCGCCAGGCCACGTTCTGGACGGTGCCGTTCGCGGTGGAGTCGATCCGGTACGCCCCCGGCCGGACGAACTTGGTGAGGTGGCCGGTCGTGTAGTACTCGATCGTGTAGTCGACCTGACCGGCGCGGGAGCCGCCCTCCTGAACGGTGATCAGCCCCGTGCAGGTGCCGCAACCACCGTTGTGCGGGCCCATGTTCTGGTTGAGCGCGAGGCTCCACTTGACCAGGCTGCGGCTCCAGTTGCGGGCGTAGGTCACGATGTCGGTCATGTCCTCGTTGTGCTGGTTGCCGACCCAGGTGCCGCCCGAGTGCTCGGTGCTGAACTGGGAGACCTGCGGATACTGGTTGTGCACCTGCGTGCCCACGGCCGGGTCGCCGAAGTAGCCGTGCCAGGCGATGCCGCCGAACAGCGGGTCGTTGCGGAGCGCGGCGTCGGCCAGGATGGGAGCGCCGATCTGGCCGTGGTCACCGTAGTTCCAGTCGTGGACGAGCACCTTCGTGGTGATCCCGGCGGCGCGGAAGGCCGGGTAGACGAAGTTCTTGGTGAGCTCGATCAGGCCGGCGGCGTTCCAGGACATGCCCGGATAGTTCATCGCGGTGGGATTGGACGCCTGGCAGCAGTTGGGCTCGTTCTGGAGCGAGACGTAGTTCACCGGGATCCCGGCCGCCTGGTAGCTCTGCACGTACTTGACCAGGTACTGGGCGTACATGCCGTAGTACTCCCACTTCAGCCAGCCCATCTGGTCCATCCGGCCGTTGTCCTTCATCCAGCCGGGCGCGCTCCACGGCACGCCCTTGACCCGCAGCGCGGGGTTGAGCTGCCTGGCCTGGGCGGTCAGCAGGCGCACATTCGTGTCGTAGCCGCCTGCGCCGAAGTCGTTCAGGTCGCAGCAGGTGTCGTCCAGCGACACCATGCCGGGGCGCGACAGGTCGGAGGCGCCGATCGGGTTGCGCACGAAGGACAGGCCGATCCCGTCGGCGGGCGAGAACAGCCTGCGCATCACGGCGTCCCGCGTGGCGGCGCTGACGGCGCCGCCACGCAGCAGGTGCGCGGTGGTGTCGGTGATCGACGCGCCACCGCCCTCGAACTGCTGGTACGTGGTGCCCTCGTTGACGGTGATCGTGTGGCTCGCGGTGCCCCCGGCGGGGCCGAAGGCGAGCTGCGGCTGCTGCGCGAGGCCGCGGGTGACGGTGCGGCCCCCTGCGTCGGAGGTGGTGGTGAGCCAGACGCTCACCGGCTCGTCGGCGGCGAGGGCCGGAGCGGGCGCGGGCGCCCAGAAGGCGGCGGCGCAGGCGAGCGCGAGAAGGATCCTGGACACGGCTGCGGTCCTTTCACAGCGGGGGGTGGTGCCCTTGAAACAAATGAAACAATCCTGTAACGCTGCTTTCACCCGGCAGCACAGCACGAGTCAAACGGCCCGTCAATCGATGAAACAAATGAAACGCCTCAGCGCGGAACCGGCCCCGTGGAGCCGCGGACGATCAGCTCGGTGCCGAGCGACACGTGCAGCGCCTCCAGGGTGTGCCGGCTGAGGACCCGCATCAGCAGCGTCACCGCCATCCGGCCCATCTCCTGCAGCGGCTGACGCACCGTGGTCAGCGCCGGCGAGGTGGCCCTGCTGACGTCGATGTCGTCGAAGCCCGCCACCGACAGGTCGGCGGGCACGCTCAACCCGCGCTCGGCCGCCGCCCAGAGCGCCCCGACCGCCATCTTGTCGTTGAACGCCACCAGCGCCGTCGGCCGCTCAGGCAGGTCGAGCAGCTCACCGGCCGCGCGGTAGCCGTGCTCGGTGTTCGGCTCGGGCACGTGACGCAGCAGCTCCGCCGCCGGGAGCACGCCCGCGTCGGCCAGCGAGGCGGTGTAGCCGGCCAGCCGGGCCTCGCTCGGCAGCCACCGCACCGGGCCGCCGATGATCCCGACCCGGCGGTGGCCCAGCCCCACGACGTGGGCCATCAGCTTGCGTCCGCCCGCGAAGTGCGCGGCCGACACGGCCACGATGTCCTTGGGCGGCGGCGTACGGGGATCGATCACCACGAACGGGAAGCCGCGGTCGCGCAGGCGTACGAGCTCCTCGCCCGGCTCCGGGGGCAGGATGAGGATCGCGCCCGCGACGCCCTGACGGTCCGGCAGCCCCGGCAGCACCGGGTTGTCCTGCGCCGTCTCCCCCGCGCCGAGGATCATCTGCCTGCCGTGCAGCTCGATCGTCTCTCCCACCGAGGAGACGATGAGGCCGAAGTAGTCGGTCAGGAGATACGGGCAGCGCACGTAGACCGCGCCGTCCGGCCGCTCCTGCGGCACGCGCGGCCGTGGCGCCTGGTCGCCGAGCCGGCCGACGGCGCGCAGCACCAGGTCGCGGGTGTGCGGGGCGACGTTGGACCGGCCGTTGAGCACGCGGGAGACGGTGGCGATGGACAGGCCCGTCTCCGCCGCGACGTCGCGTACCGTCGCGCGCGTCCTGCCCGCCCTGGCCATCCACGCCCCTTGCTCCGACCTGCCGCCAGAATAGCCACGCCAGGCCGGGCGGGATGGCCGCACCGGCCGCACAGATCAGTCGGCCGGGCAGGATCGCCGCGCCGGCCGGGCGGGTCAGTCGGTGGTCGGGCGGCGGTTGCGGGGCGGCGGTTTCTTGCGGCCGGCGACCAGCGTGTCGCCGGGGACCGGAGACGGGTCCTCGGCCGGTTTGGCCTCGGCGGGCTTGGCCTCCGCGCTCTGGGCGCGCGGCCTGGGATGCGGCGCCGTGTCGTCGCCGGCCGGCGCGGGAGACTCCTCCGGCGTGCGCTGGGGTTCGTCCGGCTCTCTGAGCGAGGCGATGACCTGGTCGGCCTCGTTGTCGGCGGCGAACTCGTTCGCCGCCTCCGACTCCCTCCGGCGGATCACCACCATGTGGTCCACCGACACCCGTCCCGCGCCGACCACGGCGAGCAGGAGCGCGGCGGCGCCGAGGAGGATCAGCTCGTTCAGGCTGATCGGATTGAGCGGCGGGGCCACCAGGAAGACCGCGAGCGCCTCGGCGAACAGGATCAGACCGGTGATCGAGACTGCCAGCCCGGCGATCAGCAGTGCGCCACCGATGAGCTCGGTGAGCATGGTGACCGTGGCCCAGGCGCCGGGCGCGGGGGCGCCCTGCTTCTGGAAGTTCGCCCCGGTGATCTTCAGTCCGTCTTCCAGCTTGGTCCAGCCATTGGCGAAGAAAATACCGCCCACACCGATGCGGGCGACTAAAGCGGCAAGATCACGAAGGACCTGTTTCACGGTTGTTGTCTGCCCTAATCGGGACATGGCACACCTCAATCACGGCGGAGCAGCATGGCCACCGCGACGGCGGTCAGGCTGAGCAGGATGACGCTCACGACCACGGTCGTGTGCAGGGCGTTGACGAAGGCCCACCGGGCGGCGTCGAGCAGCGCGGCCCCGGAGCTGCCGCCGATCTGGTGCGCGACGTGCGCGGCCGCGGCGAGCGACTGCCGGGCGGCGTCCATGCCGCCCGTGGACACACCGGGCACGGCGGGCAGGCCGGGGGCGTACACGATGGTGGTGATCGTGCCGAGCACGGCCACGCCGAGTCCGGCGCCCAGCTCGTACGCGGTCTCCTCGATGGCCGCGGCGCCGCCCGCCTGGGACTCGGAGGCCGCGGACATGATCGTGTCGGAGGCGGCCAGCAGCGCCACCTGCACCCCGAACCCGATGCCCACGAAGCAGACCGACAACATCACGGGATGCCCCTCGACGCCCCAGGTCAGGGTGGGCGTCAGGGCCAGCGCGACCAGGCCGAGCCCGCCGCTCATCGTGGCCCGCATGCCGATCCGCGGCAGGATGTGGGCGGCGGCCAGCCCGCCGGAGATCGCGGAGACGACCAGCGGCAACATCCGCACGGCCGCCCGCAGCGGGCTGTCGCCGAGCACGAGCTGCAGGTATTGAGCCAGCATGAGCTGCAGGCCCACCAGCGCGAACACGCCGAGCAGCACGCCCACGACCCCGGTGGTGAACCCCCGCCGGCGAAACAGCCCGACTTCGAGCAGCGGCGCGGCCAGGCGCGTCTGCCGCCGTACGAACACGATGAGCAGCGCCGGCCCGGTCAGGAACACCAGCGTGGCCGCCCACAGCGGCATGAGGCCGCCCGAGCCCGCCTCCTTCAGCCCGAAGGCCAGCGCGAGGATGCCCAGCACCGACAACACCGCGCTCGTCACGTCCCAGGGCAGGCCACGGCGCGGGCGGGAGTCCGGCAGCAGGCGGACGGCGGCGGGCAGCAACACCAGCAGGATCGGCACGTTGACCAGGAAGACCGCGCCCCACCAGAAGCCGACGAGCACGCCGCCGATGAGCGGCCCGACGGCCGCGCCGGCCGCCGCGACGGCGCTCCAGACGCCCAGCGCGATGGCCCGCTCCCGCCGGTCGGTGAACACCTGGCGGATCAGGGAGAGCGTGGCCGGCATGATCATCGCGCCGCCGACGCCGAGCAGCGCCCTGGCCAGGATCAGCGTCAGGGCGGTCGGGGCGCACGCGGCGGCGGCCGAGGCCACGCCGAACAGCACGAAGCCGGCCAGGACCAGCCGCTTGCGGCCGTACCTGTCGCCGAGCGTGCCGAACACGATCAGCAGCGGCGCGACCACCAGCGAGTAGATGTCGATGATCCACAGGAGTTGCACCGCGGAGGGCTCCAGCGCGGCCGTCAGGGCGGGCACCGCGATGTGCAGCACCGTGGCGTCCACCGTGATCAGCAGCAGGCTCGCGCTGAGCAGCACGAGCACGGCCCAGCGATGGGTCCCCTGCTTCTGATCGGCGGGCTGCGCGAGGGGTGCGGCCTGCGTGACGGTCATGGCCCTCCTTGCGGGCCGATCCGTTCACAGGGCCCGCACGTGCTGGTCATCGGTGGCGTCGCAGCCATGGCCCGGGGTTCGCTTCTCCCGGGCTCGGCCGCCTGACTGCGGCGCTCCGGCTTGCGTGGCAGCTTAGGCCATGGCCCGCGCTTGTCATAGCGGTATCGACTGATCCGCGGCTCTCGGACCTCTCTAGAGAGATACAGCCATATGTCGGTATCTATCCAAACGATCGTCCGCCAGCCGATCATGGGACGCGTGGGGACCGATCCACATGGCAGACCAGGCACGACACCCGACCGGCCCTCACGCGAATGGTGTGACGAGGCCCTGACCAGGCTGAACGCCGGCCGCCCCGAGTCCGCGCTGGAGGCGGCCCGGCGGGCGGCGGACCTCGATCCGGGCTCCGAATGGGCGTACCGGCTGATCAGCCTCGCGCACGAGCGGCTGGGCCGCGACGCCGACGCCCTGCCCGCCGCGGAGCGGGCCGTGGAGCTGGCCCGCGGCTCCTGGCCGGCCCGCGTGCGCCTGGCCGCGATCCTGCGCCGGGTCCCCGGCAGGTGGCAGGAGGCCGTCCAGCACGCCACGACGGCGGCACGGTTCGCGCCGGAGGAGCCCGGCCCCGAGGTCCTGCTGGGCGACCTGGCCCTGCTCCGCGGCGACCACGCCCGCGCCGAGCGGGCCTACAGGGCCGCGCTCGCCCTCGATCCCGGCCGGCCGCAGGCCCGCGTCAACCTGGGTCTGGCGCTGCTGCGCTGGGACCGCCCGCGCCCGCACCACGACCCGGCCTGGCCGGTGGATCCGCGCGACACGAGCCGGGCCAGGCGGGCGCTGGAGGTCTGGTCCCGTCAGGCTCACCTTCTGGCCGCCTTCGCCACGGTCGTGATCGCGGTGTGCGCGCTCTATCTCGACTGGGGCGCGCGGGCCCGGCTCGGCGGCTTCGCCGTGCTCGTGCTGCTGGTGCCGCTCACGGTCAGGCAGGCGCGGCGGGTGGGCCTGTGGCCGTACGTGCCGGCGATGCTCGGCCGGGATCCCTGGCTCGGCGCCTCGGTCGTCTCGGCGGTGTTGTCGGTGGTCGCGTTCGGCGTCTGGCTGCTGCTGGGAGCGATGCCCGCCCTCGCCGACCCGGTCCGGGCGGGGCTGGCGGGCCTCGTGGTGCTGGGCCGGTCGGCGCTGGCGGGCGTGCGGGCGCTGACCGAGGCGTGGCGCGGCCGGCCGCTGCGCGCGCTGGCCCAGACGACGGCGGGCGCGGCCGGGGAGCATCCGCACGCACCGGCCCAGAGGACGGCGGGCGCGGCCGGGGAGCGTCCGCACGCGCCGGCGGTCGCGGCCGGGGAGCGCACCGCCAGGAGGAACGCCGGCGTGACGCTCTGGATCATCCTCGGCAGGACCTGGTCGGTGCTGGTGCCGCTGGTCTGCGGGGCGCTCGCCGTGGAGCCCAGGGCGGCCGTGGTGGCGCTGGCGGTGCCGTACCCGCTGGTGCGCGGCTTCCTGCGGGCCCGTCACGGGGACGATCGGTGGTTACGGCCGGCGACGGGGCTCGTCGTGCTGTCCGCCGCGGCCTGCGCGGCGGGCGGGTTGCTGGGATCGGCCTGGGCGTGGCGGATCGGGCTCGGCGCGCTGGGGGCGGCGCTGGTCGTGTTCGCGGCGCGGGCGGCGCGGGCCTGGTGGCGGGGCGGCCCCGGGCCGTGGCGCACCTCCCTGATCATGTGCGACCTGCCCATGGGGGCCGAACCCTCCGTCCCGCTGGAGCCCGAGGTACGCCAGACCTTCTCCTACGCCCGCAGCATCGTCCTGTCCTACGGCGGCCCCCTCGGCCCGCGGGTCGTGGGCGCGGTGGCGTCCGTGACGTCCGGGGGCGAGCTGCGGCTGATCGTCGAGCCCGAGACCTGGGACGCCATCGAGGCCGATCCGCGGGTGGCGGTGTTCGCGACGGATCCGCTGCAGCGGCGGTTCTGGGTGGAGGTACGCGGGATCGCGGTGGCCGGCTCCGACGCCCTGCGGGTCACTCCCAAGCAAGTGCTCGTGGGCGAATACCCTGGGCGGCACCAGCGGCGCTGACTAGAGTTTTGTTCCATGGAGATCCTGCGCACGCCGGAAGAGCGCTTCGCGGACCTGCCCGGCTTCCCCTACGAGCCCCACTACGCCGACGTGGCCGGCGGCCTGCGCATGGCCTATGTCGAAGCGGGCCCTTCCGACGGCGAGCCCGTCGTGCTGCTGCACGGCGAGCCGAGCTGGTCGTTCCTCTACCGGCACGTCATGCGCGAGCTGGCCGCGGCCGGGCTGCGCGCCATCGCGGCCGACCTGGTCGGGTTCGGCCGCTCGGACAAGCCGGTCGAGCTCGCCGCGCACACCTACGCCAGGCACGTCGAGTGGACCCGGGCCCTGCTGTTCGACGCGCTCGGCCTGAGCGGCGTCACCATCGTCGGCCAGGACTGGGGCGGGCTGATCGGGCTGCGGATCGCGGCCGAGCACCCCGAGCGCGTCGCCAGGATCGTGGCCGCCAACACGGGCTTGCCGACGGGTGACATTCCCATGCCCGAGGTGTGGCATCGGTTCAGGAACGCGGTGCTCACGGCGCCCTCGCTGGATATCGCCAGGTTGGTCCAGGCCGGGTGCCGGAGCGAGCTGCCCGGCCCGGTGCGGGCGGCCTATGACGCGCCCTTCCCCGACGAGACGTACAAGGCGGGCCCGCGGGCCATGCCCGGCCTGGTGCCGATCACGCCCGACGATCCCGCCGCGCCCGCCAACCGCGCTGCCTGGCAGATCCTCACCACCCTCGACAGACCCTTCCTGGTGGCGTTCTCCGACGGGGATCCCATCACCGGGGGCATGGCGCCCATTCTGCGCAGAACGATCTCGGGCACGTCCGGCCTGGCACATCCCGTGATCGAGGGCGCCGGACACTTCCTGCAGGAGGACGCCGGCTCCGAGCTCGGGCGTCACATAGCCGGTTTCGTGACCTCCACCTAGCGTGTCAGGACCGCCCAACAGGTGGTCTGGTGCGGTATAACCGGGGGCGGACCGGGGAGGCGTGATGCAGGAGTCCGACAGGGCCCAGCCGGCGGGACGGGCCGCGGCGCGGGATCTGTTCGAGAAGGTGCGGCTGCGCTATTTCCACGTCCCGCAGGCCGTGCGCCGGGTCCTCTACGTGGTCGTGCTGGTGGTCGCCATGGGCATCGGCGCGGCGCTCGGCTGGGACCTGCTCAAGACCTTCCCCCTGGTCCTGCTGCTGCTCGCGTTCATCGCGCTGACCATGCGCTTCCCCCGCGCCGCCGCCACCGCGCTCGTCGTCGCCGGCTGGGCCCCGCTGGCGCTGATCGTGTTCTCCGGGCTGTTCGCCCCCGGCTCCACCGCGGTGCACCTGATGGTGGCGCTGGCCCTGCCCGTCGCCGCGGCCGCCCACCTCATCCGCTGGGTGACGCCGTGGGTGACCACGCTGATGGCGCTCCTGCCCGCCGGCCTGCTGGCCGCCGCCGTCTCGCCCGTCGCCGAGCAGAGCGCGGTCTGGGCCGGTTATGCCGCCGCGGCCGCCGTCCTGGTCTACCGCTTCCTCCTCGCCCGCCGGGCCAAGGCGGCCAGCGTCGCCGTCGAGGACCAGGTGCGGGTCAGGGCGCGCGAGGGCCGGCCGGAGTCGCCGCAGGACAAGTCCGCCGCGCCGCCGCAGATCTCCGTGGAGGAGGCGCTCAGCGAGCTGGAGAGCATGATCGGCCTGGCGCCGGTCAAGGAGCAGGTACGCTCGATCGCCGCCTCCATCGAGGCCTCCCGGCTGCGGGCCGAGGCCGGCTACACCGCCGATCGGCCCACCAGGCACTTCGTCTTCGTCGGCCCGCCCGGCACCGGCAAGACCAGCGTGGCCCGCGCGCTCGCCAAGATCTTCTACGCCTTCGGCCTGCTGGAGACCCCCTACGTGGTCGAGGCGCAGCGCGCCGACCTGGTGGGAGAGTTCCTGGGCGCGACCGCGATCAAGACCAACGAGCTGGTCGACCGGGCACTCGGCGGGGTGCTCTTCATCGACGAGGCGTACGGCCTGGTCAACTCCTCCGACGGCCAGCCCGACCGGTTCGGCTCCGAGGCCGTGCAGACCCTGCTCAAGCGGGCCGAGGACGACCGCGACCGGCTGATCATCATCCTGGCGGGCTACGAGCAGGAGATGGGCTCGTTCCTGTCCAGCAATCCCGGCCTGTCCAGCAGGTTCGCCACGCGGGTGCGCTTTCCCGGCTACTCCCCCGCCGAGCTGGTCGAGGTCACCGAGCTGCTCCAGCGGCGCAGGGGCGACACGATGGACGCCGAGACCCAGCAGGTGCTGCTCAGCCGCTACGACGACGTACACCGGCGCGGCCTGATCGACGAGCTGGGCAACGCCAGGTTCGCGCGCAGCCTGGTCGAGGCGGCGGCGCAGGCCCGTGACGTCCGCGTCGTCGGCGCCGGCGGCACCCCGACCACCCAGGACCTGGTGACCACCACCACGCCCGACGTGACCAAGGCGTTCAACGAGCTGACCGCGCGCTTCCGCGGCTACGTGGCCACGCCGACGCTGGAGGAGGCGCTGGCCGACCTCGACGCGATGGCGGGCCTGGCGCCGGTCAAGCGGCAGGTGCACGCCATCGCGGCCCAGCTCCAGGTGGCCCGGATGCGGCAGGAGCGCGGGCTGCCCACACCGCCGCAGATGCGCCACTTCGTGTTCGCCGGCCCGCCCGGCACCGGCAAGACCACGGTCGCCAGGGTCCTGAGCCGTATCTTCGCCGCGCTCGGCCTGCTGGCCAGGCCCGACGTCATCGAGGCGCACCGGGCCGACCTGGTCGGCCAGCACCTCGGCGCGACCGCCATCAAGACCAACGAGCTGGTCGACCGGGCGCTCGGCGGGGTGCTCTTCATCGACGAGGCCTACAGCCTGGTCAACCCCGGCTACCAGGGCGGCGACGCGTTCGGCTCCGAGGCCGTGCAGACCCTGCTCAAGCGGGCCGAGGACGACCGCGACCGGCTCGTCATCGTGCTGGCCGGCTACCAGCGCGAGATGGACTCCTTCCTGACCAGCAACCCCGGCCTGGCCAGCCGGTTCAGCCAGCGGGTGGCCTTCCCCAGCTACTCCCCGCAGGAGTTGTCCCAGATCGCGGTGCTGCTGGCGGAGAAGTCGGGCGACTCCTTCGACGCCGAGGCGCTGCGCGACCTCGACGACGTGTTCGCCTGGGTGTGCGAGGAGCGGCTGATCGACGGGCTCGGCAACGGCCGGTTCGCCAGGTCGCTGTTCGAGCGGGCCGCCATGCGGCGTGACGTGCGGCTGGCCGCCCACGCCTCGCGCGGGGGGTCGGCCAGCTCGGCCGACCTGACGACGATCATGAGCGAGGACGTCCGCACCGCGGTGGACGAACTTTCCGGACGTTGACCATCTTTGGCGGTTGCGTGCGCCACGACAATCACATGGTGTAGCAATATAGCTACCGTCGGTCGTGACGGGCGGCCTGCTGGAGTGGGCCGCACCTACGTGCCCTGCGCGTCGGAGGGGGATCGATGGCGGGATGGCTGACCCGCAGGCTGCTCAACTACGTCGTGCTCGTCGCGGTGGCCGCCAGTCTCGCCTACCTGCTCGCGGCCACGGCCCTCGACCCGCGCTCCAACTACGCCGACCGCACCCCGAAGCCGCCGGCCGCCGTCGTCGACGCCCAGCTCACCGCGCTCAACCTCAACGACAAGACGCCGCTGCTGCAGCGCTACGCCACCTGGGCGGGCGGCGTGCTGCACGGCGACTTCGGCCGCTCGGTCGCGGGCTCGCCGGTCAACGCCGACCTCAAGCGCCGCATGGGCGTCACCTTCCGGCTGGTCATGCTCGGGTTGATCTTCGGCAGCCTGCTGGGGGTGCTGGCCGGCGCCCTGGCGGCGGTCAACCAGTACGGATGGTTCGACCGGATCTCGACCGCCCTGTCCTTCGTGGTGCTGGCCGTGCCGGTGGTCGTGCTGGCCAACATGCTGATCCTGCTGGCCGCGTGGGCCAACGAGCGGGTGTTCGGCCGGCAGGTGTTCCTCGTCTCCGGCGAATACAGCGTCGGGCTGACCACCGGCTTCTGGGGGCAGGCGCTCGACCGGCTGCAGCACCTGATCCTGCCGACCGTCTCGCTGGCGGTGGGCCTCATCGCGGTCTTCAGCCGCTACCAGCGCAACATGATGCTCGACGTGCTCGGCGCCGACTACGTCCGCACGGCCAGGGCCAAGGGACTGAGCAGGAGCCAGGCGCTCATCCGGCACGCGCTGCGGACGGCGCTGATCCCGGTGGCGACCTACTTCGCGTTCACGTTCGGGTCGCTGCTGACGGGGGCGACGTTCACGGAGAAGATCTTCGGCTGGCACGGGCTGGGCGAGCAGCTCATCAACTCCATCTTCACCAACGACGTCAACACCGTCGCGGCCATCTCGTGCCTCGCGGCCGTCGCCGTGTTGTGCGCCTCGCTCGCCGCCGACCTGCTGCACGCCGCGCTCGACCCGAGGGTGCGGGCCTGATGACGCTGTCCGAGGAGGAGCTGGCCGAGAACCTCACCGGCGAGGTCACGACCAGGGTGCCGTCCAGGGTGCGGGTGGTCGCCGGGCGCTTCTTCCGCTCCGCGCAGGGACGCGCCGGGTTCGCGGTGCTGGCGTTCATGTTCCTGCTGGCCTTCGCGGGGCCGCTGTTCAGCGCATGGACCTACACCGACAAGGACTTCACCGCGTTCCTGCAGCCGCCGTCGGCCTCCCACTGGTTCGGAACGCTCCAAACGGGCGCCGACGTCTACGCGGTGACGCTGCGCGGCATGCAGAAGTCGCTGGTCGTCGGGCTGCTGGCGGCGCTGGTGTCGACGGCGCTGGCCGCCGTGGTGGGCGCGTTCGCCGGCTACTTCAGGGGGTGGACGGACCGGACCCTGACCTGGGTGTCCGACCTGCTGCTGGTGCTGCCCGCGTTCCTGATCCTGGCGATCATGTCGCCGCTGTTCGGGTCGGGGCAGTGGCCGCTGTTCGTGATCATGCTGGCACTGTTCCTGTGGATGGTCACCTCGAAGATCGTGCGCGGGATGGCGATCTCACTGAAGGAGCGGGAGTTCGTGCAGGCCGCGCGCTACATGGGGGTGCCGCCGGTGCGGATCATCTTCCGGCACGTGATCCCCAACCTGTCGTCGTTGCTGATCGTGGACGCCACGCTCAACGTCAGCGCCGCGATCCTCACCGAGACCTCGCTGTCGTACTTCGGGTTCGGCATCCAGCCGCCCGACGTGTCGTTCGGGACGCTGATCGCCGACGGCTCCAAGACGGCCGTCTACGCGCCGTGGACGTTCTGGTTCGTGGCCGGGCTGCTGGTGGTCACCGTGCTCGCGGTCAACCTGATCGGCGACGCGCTGCGGGACGCGTTCGACCCGTCGTCGAAGAGGGCGCGATGAAGCCGGTCCTGGAGGTCAGCGGGCTCAACGTCTCCTTCGGCGACGTGCGCGCGGTGCGCGGGGTCAGCTATGCCGTACGCCCGGGAGAGGTGCTCGGCATCGTCGGCGAGTCGGGCTCGGGCAAGTCGGTCACCTCGGCCGCCGTCATGGGGCTGCTGCCGCCGGGGGCGCGGGTCACCGGGTCGGTCCGGCTGCACGGCAAGGAGCTGATCGGGGCCTCGGAGCGGGAGCTGACGTCCTTTCGCGGCAAGGCCATGTCGATGGTGTTCCAGGACCCGCTGTCCGCGCTGACGCCCGTCTACCGGGTGGGCGACCAGATCGCCGAGGCCGTGCGCGTGCACCAGCGGGTCAGCAAGGAGACCGCCCTGGTCAAGGCCATCGAGCTGCTCGAACTCGTCGGCATCCCGCATCCCGCCGAGCGGGCGCTGGCCTTCCCGCACGAGTTCTCGGGCGGGATGCGGCAGCGCGTGGTGATCGCGATGGCCATCGCCAACGACCCCGACGTGATCATCTGTGACGAGCCGACCACGGCGCTCGACGTCACCATCCAGGCGCAGGTGCTGGAGGTGCTGAAGCGGGCGCAGCGCAAGACCGGCGCGGCGATCATCATGATCACGCACGATCTCGGCGTGGTGGCCGGCTTCGCCGACCGGGTGCTGGTCATGTACGCCGGGCGCCCGGTCGAGGTGGGCGACGTGGACGACATCTACTACCGGACGCGGATGCCGTACACGGCGGGGCTGCTCGGCTCGATCCCGCGTGTGGACCGGGACGGCCGCCAGCCGCTGACGCCCATCGAGGGCAACCCGCCCTCTCCCGCCGCGCTGCCGCCGGGCTGCCCGTTCGCGCCCCGCTGCCCGATGCGGATCGACGCGTGCGACGAGCGGGAGCCGCCGCTGTTCGAGGTCGCGGAGGGGCACCGGGCCGCCTGCATCCGCTGGGACGAGGTGCGGCCGGGCCCGCGCCCGGCCCCGGCCGAGACGCGGGGGCCGCGGGTGCGCGGCGAGCGGACGGTGCTGGAGGTGCGCGACCTGGTCAAGCACTTTCCGCTGCTCAAGGGGGCGCTGTTCAAGCGCAGGATCGGCACGGTGCAGGCGGTGGCCGGGGCCAGCTTCGACATCCGCCAGGGCGAGACGCTGGGGCTGGTCGGCGAGTCCGGCAGCGGCAAGACGACCACGCTGACACAGATCCTTGAGCTGGTCCCGCCGCAGGAGGGCAGCGTCGTCGTGCTCGGCCACGACACGGCGCGGCTCACCTCCGCCGAGCGCACCGAGATCCGGCGTGACATGCAGGTCGTCTTCCAGGATCCGATGGCCTCGCTCGATCCGCGCATGACCGTGCACGACATCCTGGCCGAGCCGCTGCGCACCCACGGGCACCGGCGTCCCGGCCGGCGGATCGCCGAGCTGCTCACCCTGGTGGGGCTCGACGTCGCGCACGCGGCCCGCTACCCGCAGGACTTCTCGGGCGGGCAGCGGCAGCGCATCGGCATCGCCAGGGCGCTCGCGCTGGAGCCCAGGCTGCTGGTGCTGGACGAGCCCGTCTCGGCGCTCGACGTGTCGATCCAGGCCGGCGTGATCAAGCTGCTCGACTCGCTGCGGGCCGGGCTGGGGCTGTCCTACCTGTTCGTGGCGCATGATCTGGCCGTGGTGCGCTACATCGCCGACCGGGTGGCGGTGATGTACCTCGGCAGGATCGCCGAGATCGGTCAGGTGGACGCGGTCTACGACGCGCCCATGCATCCGTACACGCAGGCGCTGCTGTCGGCGATCCCGCTGCCCGATCCGGTACGCGAGCGCTCGCGCGAGCGCATTCTGCTCGAAGGCGACCTGCCCAGCCCGGCCAACCCTCCGACGGGCTGCCGATTCCGCACCAGGTGCCCGAAGTTCCGGGCCGAGCTCACCGACGCCGAGCGGGGGCTCTGCGTGCACGTGGAGCCCGAGGTGCGGCTCCTGGGCGCGGACCAGGGCGCGGCCTGCCATTACGCCGAGAGCCGCGAAGTCGTTTGAATCAGGAGGAATTCGCTTGACGAAACCATCACGTCTGGTCGTGGCCGTCGCCGTGACGGGCTCGCTGTGCCTGGCGGGCTGCGGTGGCAACGGCACCGGCGGCACCGGCGGCGCCAGTGGCCCGAAGGCTCAGGACCGCGCCGGAGACGGGCGCACGCTCAAGGCCTTCGACATCAATCCGCAGCCGCGCGAGAAGGTCAAGGACGGCGGGACGCTGCGCTGGGGCATCAACGAGTTCCCCGCCCAGTGGAACAGGAGCCACGTCGACGGCAACCTGGCGATGGCCGCCGTGGTGAGCAACGCGCTGCTGCCGTCGCCGTTCCACTCCAACGAGAAGGCGGAGATCTCGGTCGATCGCGACTACGTGCTCGACGCCAGGGTGACCCAGCAGCAGCCCAAGCAGACGGTCACGTACACGCTCAATCCCAAGGCCAAATGGTCCGACGGGAAGCCGATCACGTGGGCCGACTACCAGGCGCAGTGGCAGGCGCTGAACGGGCGCGACCCCGCCTTCCACATCGTCTCCTCCACCGGCTACCAGGACATCGCGAAGGTGGCGCGGGGGAAGGACGACTATGAGGTGGAGGTGACGTTCACCAGGCCGTTCGGCGACTGGCAGTCGCTGTTCGGGCCGCTGCTGCCCGCCGCCACCAACCGGACGGCCGAGGCGTTCAACAACGCCTGGCTGAACAAGATCCCGGCCTCGGCCGGGCCGTTCAAGTTCGGGGGGTTCGACCAGACCGCCAAGACGATCACCCTGGTGCGCGACGATTCCTGGTGGGGCGCCCGGGCCAAGCTGGACAAGATCATCTATCGGTCGTCGGAGCAGGACTCGCTGATCGGGGCGTTCAGCAACGGCGAGCTCGACATCATCGACGTCGGGCCGTCGGCGCCCGACTACGCGCGGGCCAAGGCCACGGCGGGGGCGCAGGTGCGGCAGGCAGCCGGGCCCGATTTCCGACATTTCACCTTTAATGGGTCCAGCGAGTTGTTGTCGGATCAGAATGTGCGGCAGGCCATCCAGCTCGGCATCAACCGGCAGGCCATCGCGCAATCCGACCTGCAAGGGCTCGACTGGCCGATCGCGCTGCTGAACAACCACTTCTTCATGAACACGCAGGAGGGGTATCAGGACAACGCCGGGAGCCTGGGGGTTTACAACCCGGGCAAGGCGCGGCAACTGCTGGACGCGGCCGGGTGGAAGCTGAACGGGTCGGTGCGGCAGAAGGACGGCAAGACGCTCGACCTGCGGTTCGTGGTGCCGTCGGGGGTCCAGCTCAGCAAGGCCGAGGGTGAGCTGGCGCAGAGCATGCTGACGCAGATCGGCGTCAAGCTGTCCATCAAGGCGGTGCCGAGCGACGACTTCTTCACCAAGTACGTCATTCCCGGCAATTTCGACATCACGCCCTTTGCCTATATCGGTACGCCGTTCCCCGTTTCGAGCAGCTATGGGATCTACGCGAACGCCGCCGATGGGAAGACGTGGAACGCCAACTTCGGGCGTACCGGATCTCCGGCCATCGACGAGGCCATGAGCCGGGCCGCGCAGAGCCTGGATCCGGCGCAGGCCCGCACCCTCACCAACGCCGCCGACAAGCTGATCTGGCAGATCGTGAACGTGCTGCCGCTCTACCAGCGCCCGCAGAACGTCGCGACCCGGCAGACGCTCGCCAACGTGGGGGCGCGCGGATTCTACGACCTCCGCTACGAGGACATCGGCTTCACCGGCTGATCCACACCGCGCACGCCATCGGCCCGCCACACCGGACCGGCCGATGGCGTGCGCGCGAGAGCCGCCGGGCGCGGGGCAGGTCAGGCGGAGCTGCCGACCACGGTGCGGTCGACGATGCCCTTGTTGCCCTCCTCGCGCGCGCAGTGCGCGCAGCAGTACCAGTGCTCGCCCGACTGCACCCCATGCCCGATGACCTTCGTGCCGCAGTGCTCGCAGATCGGGGCCATCGCCTCGATCGCGCACTGGAAGCAGTCGAAGGTGTGCACCGCTCCCTGCGCGTGCACCTCGAACGCCATGTCGTAGTCGTTGCCGCAGGTCTCGCAGACAGCCATGGTGATCCCCTTATCGCAGTCGATCCGCCGGGGGGATACCCGGTTCCGTGGTCTCTCTTCCTCAAAGAACCACCATATTCAGGCCGCGTCACCCCGTCCCGGGCGCTCGGTCACGAAGCGGGCCGGCAGCGGCAGGCCCAGGAGCCCGAGCGCGGCCGGCGCGGCGGGGAGTCCGAGCCAGACGCTCAGACCGGCGATGCGCGGCATTTACCAGCAACCCTTGAAATTTCGGTCAGAGCCCCGTAAAGATCGTCGTTGACCTTTGTACCCCCCACCGAAGGGACGATCGTGCTCACCCGAACGGTCATCGCGGCCGCCCTGGTCGCCGCCGGAATCGCCGCCATCCCCTCCGCCGCGTACGCCGGGTCGGCGGCCTACACACCCGAGCGGATCTGCGGCAAGGGCTTCCACCGAGTCACGGACGGCCACCGCGCGATGAAGACCCGCGCGGGAGCCGTGTTCGGGCACGTCTACCTGATGTACAGCAAGCGCAGCGGCAAGAACTGCGTAGCCGCGATCAAGACGGCCTATCTGGGCACCCGCACGGTCACCGGCGCCTACCTGGAGGTCCGGGGCGGCGGCAAGACGGAGGACGCGCAGAAGTACCGCTACTACGCCGAGACCGGCCACATCGACGGAAGCTGGAAGTGCGTGCGGTACGCCGGGTGGACCCGCGACCCCGGCAACCGCGTCGAGGCGTGGGGCGGCCGGAAGTCCTGGGGCAACTGCAAGGGATAGCTCTTCGCCAGGCGCCGGATCGGGGCCGTACCACTGCGCAGAAATGCGTTGAGCGATGCCGGGCACCCGGATTAGGTTGTCGCGCATGGCGGGTCACCGGCCCGCCGTGCCGGCGCCGGGCGGCGCGGCGTTGCCAGCGATGCGGGGGCAGAGCATGAAACGCGTCAGAGTCAGGAAGTCGGTGCCCAGGCGGCGCCCGCGGCCGGGGTTGGACCTGCGTTCACCGGCGGGCCGCAATCTTCCCTATTGACATACTCCTTACAGCAAACTTACGGGGGTATCTGTAGATAACATAGATAACAAGAACATCACGGGGGGCGCACGATGAAGAGGCTTGTGGCAGTGCCGCCACATGTCGCCAGGCACAAGGTCCGCGACATTCGCTCCACCGATCGCCGCAAGCCGCCCGCCGATCCCAAGGTGATCGACATACGGGCCTACGCCGGGCGCAACGTCATCCACTTCCCCGGCGGTCCCACGCCCGCCGCCTGACGCCATCCGGGCCCAGGCCGTGACGGGCCTGGGCCGGCGACGTGGGATCAGCCGTAGAGCTTCTTGGCGTAGAGCTGACCGTAGTAGCTCTCCAGCTCTTCCACCGTCTCCTCCACCTTCTGCACGTCTTTCACAAGCCGCGCGTGCGAGGGCAGGGCGTCGGGCTCCCAGCTCTCGGGCCGCCACAACGAGGAGCGCATGAACGCCTTCGCGCAGTGGAAGTAGATCGTCTCGATGTCGACCACGAGCGCGAGGTGCGGCCGGTGGCCCTTGACCACCATGTCGTCGAAGAACGGGGCTTCGCGGACGAGCCGGGCCCGGCCGTTGACGCGCAGGGTCTCGTTGCGCCCGGGGATGACAAAGATCAACCCCACATGCGGATTTTTCAGGATATTGAGGAATCCGTCTGCTCTGCGGTTCCCCGGGCGGTCCGGGATGGCGATCGTGTGGTCATCGAGAACGTGCACGAACCCGGCCGGGTCACCCTTCGGCGAGACGTCGCAGTTGCCCACGTCGTCCGAGGTGGCGATCAGGCAGAACGGCGAGGCCGCCAGCCACTCCCGGTCGCGCTCATGCAGGCGCGGGCGCTCCTTGGTCACGGCCCTCGGCATCACCTCGCCGAGCAGTTCGCGCAGTTCGGCCTCCGACCCGATCTCAGCCCAGCTCATGTGATCTCCTGTTTCAGGGGTTTTCCACTATTTTGTCAGGAAATCAGGTCCCTTGGTGCTGTGGCGGGCTCGGTGCTGGCGGACCTTCTCCCGGTTGCCGCACCGGCTCATCGAGCACCACTGGCGTTTGCCCGCGTTGGAGCGGTCGGTGAAGCGCAGGCCGCACGTGGCACTGGCGCAGACGCGTAGCTGCCGCCGCTCGTCGCCGCCCAGCAGGGCCACCGCGTCGTACGCGATCTCCGCCAGCGCCGCCTCGCCCGGGTCCGGGGGCGGCAGCCGTACCAGGGAGAGATCGGGGGCGAGCTGGAGCACGGCCGCCCGCCGGCGCGCGGCCCAGTCGTTGACCAGCTCCAGGTCCGCCGGGTCCGGGACCGTGGCGGCGAGCGCGGCGTCGACGCACCGGCTGATCGCCTCCCGCAGGTCCCGCGCCCGTGCCAGCCGTGCGCCGTCGGCCCGCGCCGTGCCGTGACCGGCCGCCGTCAGCCAGGCGACCAGGTCGGCGGGCTCGCGCAGCAACTCCCAGCCGCCGCTCTTCCGGCTCCGGTACGTGTTCACGAAATCGAGGCTCGGCCGCCCCCCGTCCCACACCCAGTCCATGCCCTAACTCTATGATGGAGTTACCGGTAACCCCATGATGGAGTTAACACCATGACGGAATCGCGGATGGCGGACCTCGACGGCCTGCGGACGCACTACCTCATCGACGGTCACGGCCCGCTGCTCATGCTGCTGCACGGCTGGCCGCAGACCGGCCACTGCTGGCGGCATCTGATGCCGGCCCTGGCCGAGCACTTCACGGTGGTGGCGCCCGACCTGCGCGGCTACGGCAGGACGGACAAGCCGGCCACCGGCTACGACAAGCGCACGATGGCGGCCGACCTCCGGGCGCTGGCCCGCTCGCTGGGCCACGACACCGTGCGGCTCGCCGGCCACGACCGGGGGGCCAGGGTCGCCCACCGCTACGCGCTCGACCACCCGGACGAGGTGGAGCGGCTGGTGGTGATGGACATCATCCCGACGCGGGCGGTGTGGGAGCGGTTCGACATGAGGACCGGGCTGGCGGCGAGCACCTGGCACTGGGTCTTCCACCTGCAGCCCGACCTGCCGGAGCGGCTCGCGGGCCAGGACGTGCGCGGCTATCTGGGCCACTTCTTCGAGCAGTGGACGGTGCAGCGGTCGCGGCTGGAGATCGAGGAGTACGTACGGGCCTTCGAGCGGCCGGGCACCCTGCGGGCCGGGTTCGAGGACTACCGGGCCTCCTTCCCGCACGACGCCGAGCACGACGACGCCGACTGGGAGCAGGGCAGGCGGCTGGAGATGCCGGTGCTGGCGCTCTGGGGAGCGGCAGGGCTGCCCGCCGAGGTGCCCGTGCTGGACGTCTGGCGGGATTACGCCCTTGACGTGCGAGGGGCCGAAATCCCGGAGTGCGGGCATTTCCTGGCGGAGGAGCAGCCGGACGCCGTGCTGGCCCACCTCATGGACTTTCTGCTGCCCGCCTGACTACCACCTGCGGGCGTGCGCCATCGCGGCGAGGTAGCCGTCCCGTTCGACCGCGAACTTGGCCGGCTCCATGCCCTTGCGCTCGGCCCGCAGGTGCACCATGGTCAGCTCGGTCGCCGCCTGCTGGTAGTCGCTCATGGCCCGGCCGAGCCCCGATTTCCTGGACCACTTGCGGGCGGCCTTGCGCCCGGCCAGAGTGCAGAGCATCCGGACGTCGGCCTCGGTGACCAGGCCGGTCTGCTGGTAGGCGGGCAGGTAGAGGCTCATCTTGGCGACGAGCTGGCGGCGCTCGCGGACGGTCACGATGATCAGGGCGACAAGCGCCGCCATGATCACGAGGTAGGCGCTGCCCAGCCAGCCGAGCGAGCCGGTGGTGGCGGCGCCGTTCCACAGGGCGTGCAGGGAGACGGCCGCCAGGTAGCCGAGCGGGATCGCGGCGAGCCTGGCGGGGGTGCGGCGGGTGAGCGCGTAGGCGACGCCGAGCCCGATCATGGAGGTGTAGATCGGGTGGCCGAGCGGGTCGATCAGCCCGCGCAGGACGAAGAGCTGGACCACGCCCTTGGGGCCGTCCTCCCCGAACGCGAGCAGGTAGTAGCCGACGTTCTCCACGGCGGCGAAGCCGAGGCCGGCCATGGAGGCGTACACGATGCCGTCGGTCAGGCCGTCGATCTCGGCCCTCCTGCGCAGGAGCAGCAGCAGCGCCGAGCCTTTGAGCGCCTCCTCGATCACGGGCGCGAGCAGGACCGTGCCGACGTCCTTGACCACCGCGGAGTCGTAGCCGGCGCTGCTGAACAGCTCCTGGCCCAGGAGGGTCAGCGCGATGCCCAGCACGATCGCCACGCCGGCGCCCCACGCGAACGCGAAGGCGAGGTTGAGCTTGGGCTCCGGCTCCAGCCGGTCGAGCGAGAGCACGGCCGCGAGGAGCACCGGCAGCGGCGCGACGGCCAGCAGCGCGGACAGGCCGAATCCGACGGGGCCGCCGGTCACCAGCATGACGGCGAGCGTGATCAGTGCGAGGGCGCCCGAGACGATGAGGCCGATGAGCAGTGCCTTGCTGGGACGCTGAGCGAGGAGGGGAGCTGTCATCGTGGTGCCTCTCTTCCCGTCGAGTCCGACCACTATGCGCCCGCCGCGTCTACAGTCACTTAACGGTTACTTGATTCGCGGTAGTAGGGGTCGGCGACCACGGGCTCTCCGTCCGTGTACGTGTACACCTCGCGCCCGGACACGAACACCCGCAGCGCCCGGCTCATCACGTCGAGCGGGTCCCCCGACCAGATGACCACGTCACCGTCGAGCCCGGGACGCAGGGCGCCCACCCGATCGTCGAGGCCCATGATGCGGGCCGGGTTCAGGGTGATGGAGCGCAGCGCCACGTCCGGGTCCAGCCCTTCCTTGACCGCGAGCGTGGCCTGGTGGACCAGGAAGTGGATCGGCACGACGGGATGGTCGGTGGTGATCGCCAGCTCGACGCCCGCCCGCGCCAGGATGCCGGGGTTGCGCAGCGAGCGGTGCCGCAGCTCCACCTTCGACCGGCTGGTGAACAGGGGGCCGATGATGACGGGCACGTTCTTCTCGGCCAGGGTGTCGGCCAGCAGGTGCCCCTCCGTGCCGTGGTTGATCACCAGGCGGTAGCCGAACTCGTCGGCGAGCCGCAGCGCGGTGGCGATGTCGTCGGCCCGGTGCGTGTGCTGGCACCAGGGCAGGTCGCCGTCGAGCACGCGGACGAGGATCTCCAGCGTGCCGTCGCGGTCGAACGGCTTGCCCTCCTCCTCGGCGGCCGCCCGCTTGGCCTTGTAGTCCTGCGCCTTCATGAACGCGTCGCGGATCACCGCGGCCACGCCCTGCCGGGTGGAGGGCAACTTCTTCTGGTCGCCGTAGACCCGCTTGGGGTTCTCGCCGAGCGCGCTCTTGACGCTCGTCGGCTCCTTGAGCACCATCTCGTCCACGGTCCTGCCCCAGCACTTGATCGCGACCGTCTGCCCGCCGATCGGGTTGCCGGAGCCCGGCTTGATCACGGCGGTGGTCACGCCCCCGGACAGGGCGTCGGCGAAGGCCAGGTCGGCGGGGTTGATGGCGTCGAGGGCACGCAGGCGAGCGCCGTTGGGGTCGGTCATCTCGTTGGTGTCCTGACCGGCCCACCCTTCGGCCTCCTCGTGCACGCCCAGGTGGCCGTGGGCCTCGACGAAGCCGGGCAGCACCCAGCCGCCCGCGGCGTCCACCACGGGGGTCCCCTCGGGCACGGCCACCTCCCGGCCGACCGCGGCGATCTTCCCGTCGACGATGAGCACGGTGCCGCCCTCGATGGGGTCGCCGTCGATCGGTACGACATATCCGCTGGTAATAGCAAGATTCATGAGTCGTAACCTACAGGTGGGCGGGTAGTGGGCCTCCAGGACTCCCGACCGGTACGAACGCCGGCTCGACAGGTGGAACGGTGACGTCGACCTCGCCCGGGAGCTGGCAATAGGCTGATATCTCCGCATACGTACGGGGAGAAGATGCATGTCGCAGGAGTACGGGCCAGGCGCGGGGCCGAGCCCTCAGTCACTGGGTGACGAGGAGCTCTCGCGCCTGCTGAGCGCGCAGCGGTTCGGCGCGCTGGCCACCACCAAGAGCAACGGCCATCCGCACCTGTCCACGATCGTGTACACCTGGGACCCCGATCGGCGGGTGGTGCGGATCTCGACCATCGCCGACCGGCTCAAGGTGCGCCATCTCCACGAGCAGCCGCGCTGCGCCCTCTACGTCGCCAGCGACGACTTCTCGTCCTACGCCGTGGCCGAGGGCCGGGCGGAGTTGTCGCCGGTGAGCACCGAGCCGGGCGACGAGATGGGCCGGGAACTGCTGGAGATGCAGCCGCCCTTCGCCGAGCCGGCCGACGCGCAGGCGTTCCTGCGGCAGATGGTCGCCGACCGGCGGCTGGTGATCAGGCTGAGGGTGTCGCGGCTGTACGGGACCGCTCTGCCCATGCCTTCCGCCTAGCCCGCCGCCTGTTGTAGGCCACGGTCGCGATCACGGCCAGCACGAGCACCACGTCGATGGCCGCCGACCAGCGCATGGCCGCGGCATGGGAGTCGCCGGCGGCGACCGCGAAGAAGACCGCGCCGATCACCGCCACGCCGCCGGCCCCCGCGAACTGCTGGGCGGTGCTGAGGATGCCGGACCCGATGCCCGCCTGGTGCGGCTCGACCTCGATCAGCGCCGCCCCGATGAGCTGCGGCAGGACCAGGCCGTTGCCGGCGCCGACGAGCATGAGCGCGACCATGACGGCCGGCAGGCCGCCGCCGGCCGAGACGATGAGCAGGCCGAGACCGAGCAGGGCGACAGCGCCGCCGATCATGACGACGACCAGGCCGTGCCTTCTGACGAGTCTCGTCCCCAGGAGCGAGGTGACCGTGAACAGCACCCCCATCGGCGCGAACGCCAGCCCCGCCTCGAACGCCGTCAGCCGCATCCCGCCCTGGAGCAGCAGCGTCAGCGTGAACATGAAGGACGCGAAGTAGGCCATGAACGCCACGATCGACCCGACGCCCGCCAGGTAGGAGTGCACCCTGAGCAGGGCCAGGTCGAGCACCGGCTGCCCGCCGCGCGCTGCGAGCGCGTGCTGCCGGCGCCAGGTCAGCACGAACACCGGCACGCTCGCCGCCATGCAGATCCAGGTCCAGAGCGGCCAGCCCAGGCTGTTGCCGAGGCCGAGCGGCACCAGCACCAGCGCGAGGGCGGCGGCCAGCCCGGCCGCCCCCGGCAGGTCGAGCCGGGCGCGGCGGGAGGTCTTCACCTCGGGCAGCACCTTCAGGGCGAGCGGCACGACGACGAGGCCGACGGGCAGGTTGACGAGGAAGACGGCCCGCCAGCCGAGGCCGAGCACGTCGGCGGAGAGCAGCAGCCCGCCCAGGACCTGCCCGGCGATCGAGCCGAGGCCGCCGGCCGCGCCGTACCAGCCGAGCGCGCGCGCCCGCTCCTCCGGCGGGTACCCGGCCGAGATCGTGGCCAGCACCTGGGGCACCATCGCGGCGCCCGCCAGGCCCTGGAGCAGGCGGGCGGCCACGAGCTGGCCCGGGTTCACGGCCAGGCCGCACAACACCGACGCGATCGTGAACGCGATCACGCCCCAGACGAACATGCGCCGGTAGCCGTAGCGGTCCCCGAGCCGGCCGCCGGTGATCATGCCGGCCGCGTACGTGAAGGCGTAGCCGGCGACGATCAGCTCCAGGGCCGCCGGGCCGGCGTGCAGATCCCGCTCGATGGACGGGGCCGCCACGTTGACCACGAAGAAGTCGAACTGGGCCATGAACCACGCCGACAGAAGAACCGCCAATTTCACGACTTTCATCCTAAAGCCCCATGAATCCCCGGAAAGCACCGGACCCTTGCCAGCCCGGCGACCCAGGCTTACGATCCGCCTAATTGTTAGGAAACTTTCTTTAATGGAAGGACTCTGACGTGCGCCGATTAGCAATCTTCCCGATCGCCATTCTCGTGATCAGCACGCTGTGCGGGATGCCGGCCCAGGCCGCCAGCCGCCTCGTCGCCACGTTCGCGTTGTCCGGCACCACGGGCACGTTCGTCGTGCACAATCCGGGCACGACCGCCGTGACCGGCTGGTCGATCGTCTTCGACCTGCCCGCCGGAGTCACCGCGGGCAACCCCCAGCACGCCACCGTCCGGCAGAGCGGCACCAAGGTCACGCTGACCCCCGCCTACTACATCGGCACCGTGCAGCCGGGCCGCGACACCGAGCCGTACAGCCCCAAGGTCACGCTCAGCTCGGCGGTCCAGCCGGTGAGCTGCCTGATCAACGGCGCGAACTGCGACGGCAGCGGCGGCGATCCGCCCGCGCCGCCGCCGGTCAGCGCCACGTACGAGGTCAGCGGCACGGCCGCCAAGTTCGTGGTGGCCAACAACGGGACCGCCGCGCTCAACGGCTGGACGATCGTCTTCGACCTGCCGGCCGGGGTCACCGCGGGCAACGCCCAGAACGGCTCGCTCAGCCAGAGCGGCCGCACGGTGACGCTGACGCCCGCCCACTACAACAGCACCGTGAACGCGGGCGCGACCACCGAGCCCTACAGCCCGTCCTTCACCCTCAGCACCGCGAACGCCGAGCCGGCGAACTGCCGGGTCAACGACGTGAACTGCGACGGCACCCCCGACACGCCGCCGGGCGCGCCGGGCAACCCGCGCTCCCCCGTCAGGACCACGAAGACCGTCTCGCTGGCCTGGGACGCGGCCACGCCGGGCAGCCTGCCGATCATCGGGTACGAGGTCTACAACGGCGCCGCCCCCGCCGCCTCGGTGACCGGGACCTCGGCGACCGTCACGGGGCTGACGCCCTCGACCGCGTACACGTTCACCGTCAAGGCCAAGGACCGCAAGGGCACGCTGTCACCGGCGTCCGCGCCCCTGCAGGTGACCACCCGCGATCCGGCCGACGACACCCAGCCGCCGACCGTGCCGACCGGCCTGCGGAGCACCGCCAGGACGTCGTCCACCGTCACGCTGGCCTGGACGGCATCAACCGATACTTCCGGCATCGCGAACTACGACGTATATATCGGCACTTCTGTCGCGGCGACCGTTACTGGCACTACGGCGGTCATTTCCGGCTTGTCGCCTTCGACCGCGTACACGTTCACCGTCCGGGCGAGAGACCTGTACGACAACGTCTCCGCGGCCGGCGCGGCGGTGCAGGCGACGACGGCGGACATCGTCGAGGCCGGCTACGCCCGCGTCGGATATTTCGTGCAATGGGGCATCTACGGCCGCCAGTACTTCGTCCGCAACCTCGACACGACCGGCGCGGCCGCCAAGCTCACCCACATCAACTACGCCTTCGCCAACATCGACCCGCAGAACCTGACCTGCCTGCAAGGCGTCACCAAGGGCACCACCGCCAACCCGCAGGATCCGAACCAGGGCGACGGCGCGGGCGACGCCGAGGCCGACTACGGGCGGCCGTTCGGCGCGGCGCAGTCGGTGGACGGGGTGGCCGACACCGGCTGGGAGAAGCTGCGCGGCAACTTCAACCAGCTCAAGAAGCTCAAGGCCAAGCATCCGCACCTGAAGGTGCTGATCTCGCTCGGCGGCTGGACGTACTCCAAGTACTTCTCCGACGTCGCGGCCACGGACGCGGCCCGCAAGAAGTTCGTCTCGTCCTGTATCGACGTCTACATCAAGGGCAACCTGCCCGCCTACAACGCCGCCGGCGGCGCTGGGACGGGCACGGGCATCTTCGACGGCATCGACCTGGACTGGGAGTGGCCGGGCGCCGAGGGGCACGCGGGCAACCACGTCAGCCCGAACGACAGGGCGAACAAC
This sequence comes from Nonomuraea sp. NPDC002799, assembly GCF_053592075.1. Lineage (NCBI taxonomy): Bacteria > Bacillati > Actinomycetota > Actinomycetes > Streptosporangiales > Streptosporangiaceae > Nonomuraea > Nonomuraea sp. NPDC002799. The sequence continues at coordinate 180,644 of NZ_JBSFVA010000009.1, read as the reverse complement.
ACGCTGCTGATCGCCGAGTTCCGCCGCCAGCTCGACGCGCTGACGGTCACGACGGGCAGGCGGTATCAGCTCACGGCGTTCACCCCGGCCGATCCGGCCAAGATCGCGGCCGGCTGGGACCTCCCCGAAGTCACGAAATATCTGGACATCTTCAATGTGCAGGGGTACGACTTCCACGGCGCGGGCAGCGACAACTCCTGGGAACCGAACCGCACCGGCCACCAGGGCAACCTCTACCTGGACAGCGACAGCCCGTACGACCCGGACTTCAGCGTCGAGAAGGCGGTCGACGTCTACCTCCAGGCCGGGGTGCATCCCCGCAAGCTGACCATCGGCCTGGCGTACTACGGACGCGGCTGGCAGCAGGTGCCCGACGGCGGAAAGTACGGCGAATGGCAGCCCGCCGGCGGCGCCGCCCCCGGCCAGTTCCAGGAGGAGGCGGGCACCCGCGGCTACAGCAACCTGCTGGCCATGGTCCCCGGCTGCACGGTCCGGCATGACGAGCAGGCGGTGGCCACCTACTGTCACACCGGCGGCACCGGCCAGTGGTGGACGTTCGACGACGCCTGGTCGATCGGCAAGAAGACGGCCTGGTTGCGGAGCAAGGGCCTGCTCGGCGCGATGATCTGGGAGATGTCGGGCGATCCCGGCGTTCTCACCACTGCGCTGGACACGGGTCTCAGGTGAGCTGAGCGGGGCGGGGGCGCCAGGTCCCCGCCCCGCGTGTCGAATGCTCACCGGCCGGGCATCCCCGCGCTACTCTGCGCTCAACTGCCTGTCACGGGACGGAGTCATCGTCGAGTCGTCTGTCTCTCCCCCTCGTAGGAGACCCATGCTCCGGCGATTCGCCCTCGTCATCGTGACCGCCCTCTCCCTCTCCCCCATCGCCTCCCCCGCCTCCGCCACAACCGCCACCAGCGTCAGCTCCCCTGCAACCGTGACCAACGTCGCCGAGCGGGACACCACCGCGACCAAGGTCGCCCCGCGGAACACCACCGGGAGCGTGACCAACCTCGCCCACCGGGGCGCCGCCGCGGGCGTGATCAACGTCGCCCACCGGGGCGCCTCCGCGTACGCGCCCGAGAACACGCTCGCGGCCTTCGGCCTGGCGGCCGACCAGCGCGCCGACATGTTCGAGCTCGACGTCCAGGAGACCAAGGACCACGAACTGATCCTCATGCACGACACCACACTGACCCGCACGACCGACGTCGAGCGGGTCTTTCCGGATCTGTCCCCGTGGAACACCGGCGACCTCACCCTCGCCCAGGTCCGCAAGCTGGACGCCGGCTCCTGGCATTCCGGCGACTACACCGGCGAGCCGGTGCCCACCCTCGGCGAGGCGCTGCGCGAGATGGGCGGCTCGGGCCTCGGCCTGCTGCTGGAGGTCAAGTCGCCGGAGCTCTACCCGGGCATCGAGGCTCGCATCGCCGACGAGCTGCGCAACAACCCGGGCTGGCTCCGGCCGGGGCGGGTGGTGGTGCAGTCGTTCGCCTGGGATGCGATGCGCCGTTTCCACCGGTTGCTGCCGAACGTACCGATCGGGCTGCTCGGCACGCCGACCTCAGCGCAGTTGCCCGAGCTGGCGTCCTTCGCCGACCTCGTCAACCCGCAGCACACCACCCTCACCGCCTCCTACGTCCGGCGCGTGCACGGCCTCGGCCTGCGGCTTCTCGCCTGGACGGTGGACGATTCGAGCGACATGCGCCGGATGCTCGGCTATCGGGTGGACGGCATCATCACCAACCGGCCCGACGTCCTGTCCGGCCTGCTCGGCGCCTGAACCCGCCCGGCCCCTGAGCCCGCTCCCAAGCCCACCGCGCCGCCAGCCCCAGTACCAGCGAATATCCGGCGAACATGCCCAGCATCAGCACCACCATCGCCTGCTCCGGCAGTCCGCTCGCGTCCATCGAATAATCGATCACCGCCACGTAGTCCCGTTCGGCACGGTGCCACACCGCGTACACGATGAGCTGCACCACCGGACTCACCACGAACCCGGTCACCACCACGGTCATGAGCAGCCACGCGGGCCCGCGCCGAGCGGCCAGCAGAGCGACGGCCAGCCACACGACCACCTGCGTGAAGATCACCCCCGAGATCGCGACGAGCACGTTTCCCCACAGGTCGGGAACGTTCCGGTGATAGTCCAGGCAGCAGTCGAACCCGACGATCATGTCCTGGTTGCCGAGGAGTTTGGCGACCACCACCTGACCGAGCCGGTGCCAGAGGTACGCCAGAACCCCGATCACCAGAGCGCACCCAGCGACGCGCCTCATGCTACGAGCATGGCCGACACCCCTGCGCCGGATCCAGCCGCTGGCCGCACCTGGCCACCAGACGACATCACACCCCAAACCCGGACGCCCCACCCCGTAACCGGTCACCCACGAACGAGGGGCACCGAACACCCCGTTGCCCCTCGAACCATCGGCACTGGGGCAGTGCACTTATTCGGAGGGTGTGATCTTCCCTCGGATCAGGTGCCGTCGATCCAGTACTTCTGCAGTCTGACGATGGCCTCGTCCTTGCTCATCGCTGCGACCGTCATCTCGTCGAGACCCACCCTTGAGATCAACATGAAAACGAGATCGGCGGGCAACGCCTCCGCCGGTAGTTCGGGCGCTCCGCGATCGGGTTTCACGTCATTCTGAACACACGCACCAGAACGTCGTCTCATCCACCTGAAGCTGATCACGGAGAATATGACTCCAGATACCTGGACCATAGGTACTGCGATCGACCGGCTGAGAGATCCGGGTGCTCAGTATCCTGCCGTCAGGAAGATCGAGCTCATACGTGACGTGGTGGGCGACCTATAGCCGTCGAAGTGAATGACGGCCATGGCGGCACCTCCAGCGTTAGTTGCTCCAGAGTGCCATCCTGATAAGTACGCCAAGTACTTGACGTACTTATGACTCGCGAGAGTGACTCGTAACGTTGTGTGCGATACGACCACCGTCAGCCACAGCACAGGGCAGGGAGCCGAGAAGATGCAGGCGCCCTGCCCTGACCAGGTGTTTCTCGCTCTCTACGCCCGAAGCTAGCTGCACCCGCTCGTGGAGCCGCAACCCTCACAGACGTAGCAGCTTCCAGCCGGGCGCATCTTCGTCCCGCAGGTCATGCAGAGCGGCGCGTCGGCCGTGAACCGCTGGTGGCTCTCCAGCGTCAGCTCCTTGCCGACCGGCTCCGCCGGCTGCTCGGCCGCCGTCTCCTTCGGCTTCTCCTCGATGGGCGCCGACTGGGCCAGCGCCTCCCGGTCCACCGCCTCCTGCAGCGCGGCGGGGTCCTCGCCACGCTGCTGCGCGGCCCGCTCCGTCGCCGAGAAGATGCCCAGCGCCGCCCGCTCGTCATAGGGCAGGTGGTCGAGGGCCAGCCGGCGGAAGATGTAGTCCATCACCGAGGTGGCCATCCGGATGTCCGGGTCGTCCGTCATCCCGGCGGGCTCGAACCGCATGTTCACGAACTTGCTCATGTACGTCTCCAGCGGCACGCCGTACTGGAGCCCGATGGAGATCGCGACGGAGAACGCGTCCATGACGCCCGCCAGCGTCGATCCCTGCTTGGACATCTTGAGGAAGACCTCGCCGAGCCCGTCGTCAGGGTAGGACGAAGCGGTCATGTAACCCTTGGCGCCGCCGACCGTGAAGCGGGTGGTCATGCTCGGCCGCTGGTTCGGCATGCGCCGCCGGGTCGGCCGGTTGACCTCGATGACCTTGACCTCAGGCTCCTGGACGGCGACAGCCTTGGGTTCTTCCTTCTTGGAGCCGTTGCCCACCGACAGCGGCTGGCCGACCTTGCAGTTGTCGCGGTAGACGGCCAGAGCCTTGAGCCCCAGCTTCCAGCCCTGCAGGTAGACCTGCTCGATGTCGTCGATCGTGGCCGACTCGGGCAGGTTGACCGTCTTGGAGATGGCGCCGGACAGGAACGGCTGAGCAGCCGCCATCATCCGCACGTGGCCCATGGGCGCGATCGCCCGCTCGCCCATCGCGCAGTCGAACACCTCGTAGTGCTCCTGACGCAGGCCCGGCGCGTCGACGACGTGGCCGTGCTCGCCGATGTACTCGACGATGGCCTCGATCTGCTCCTGCTGGTAGCCGAGCTGCTTGAGCGCGCGCGAGATCGTCTGGTTGACGATCTGCATGGAGCCGCCGCCGACGAGCTTCTTGAACTTGACCAGCGCCAGGTCCGGCTCGATGCCGGTGGTGTCGCAGTCCATCATCAGCCCGATGGTGCCCGTGGGAGCCAGCAGGCTGGCCTGGGCGTTGCGGTAGCCGTTCCGATCGCCGATCTTGAGGCAGTCCACCCACTGGCGCGACGCCTCGGCGTGGATCTTGGCGTCCATCGAGCCGACCGCCCGCAGGTCGTCATTGGCCGCCGCGTGCTTGCGCATGACGCGCTTGTGCGGCTCCGCGTTCCGCGCATATCCGTCGTACGGGCCCACCACGCCGGCCAGTTCGGCGCTACGGCGATAGGACACACCGGTCATCAGCGACGTGATCGCCCCGGCCACGGCCCGTCCGCCGTCGGAGTCGTAGGCGTGACCGGTCGCCATGAGCAGCGCGCCCAGGTTGGCGTAGCCGATGCCGAGCTGCCGGTAGGCCCGCGTGGTCGCGCCGATCTTCTCGGTCGGGAAGTCGGCGAACGTGATCGAGATGTCCATCGCGGTGATGATCAGCTCGGTCAGCTTGACGAAGTTCTGGACGTCGAAGGAGTTGTCGTCCTTCAGGAACTTCAGCAGGTTGATGCTGGCCAGGTTGCAGGAGGAGTTGTCCAGGTGGACGTACTCGCTGCACGGGTTGCTGGCCGTGATCCGCCCCGTCTCGGGGGTGGTGTGCCAGTCGTTGATCGTGTCGTCGTACTGCACGCCGGGGTCGGCGCACTCCCAGGCGGCCTTGGCCATCTTGCGGAACAGGCCCCTGGCGTCGACCGTCTCGATGACCTCGCCGGTCAGGCGGGCGCGCAGGCCGAAGTCGCCGCCCGTCTCCACCGAGCGCATGAACTCCTCGGAGACGCGCACGGAGTTGTTGGCGTTCTGGTATTGGACGGAGACGATGTCCTTGCCGCCCAGGTCCATGTCGAACCCGGCATCACGCAGCGCGCGGACCTTGTCCTCCTCGCGCGCCTTGGTCTCGATGAACTCCTCGATGTCGGGGTGATCGACATCGAGGACCACCATCTTGGCCGCCCTGCGGGTGGCGCCGCCGGACTTGATCGTCCCGGCGGACGCGTCCGCGCCGCGCATGAACGACACCGGCCCGCTGGCCGTGCCGCCGCTGGACAACAACTCCTTCGAGGAACGGATCCTGGACAGGTTCACACCCGAGCCCGAGCCGCCCTTGAAGATCACACCCTCTTCCTTGTACCACTCCAGGATCGACTCCATCTGGTCGTCCACGGAGAGGATGAAACACGCGCTGACCTGCTGCGGCGACTGGGTGCCCACGTTGAACCAGACCGGCGAGTTGAACGCGAAGACCTGATGGGTCAGCGCGTGCTTGAGCTCGTGGTCGAAGATCTCGGCGTCCTCGTCGCTGGCGAAGTAGCCGTGCTCGATCCCCGTCCTGGTGTAGACGCCGACGACCCGGTCGACAAGCTGCTTCAGGCTCCACTCGCGCTGCGGGGTGCCCACGGCGCCGCGGAAGTATTTGGTCGTCACGATGTTGGCCGCGTTGACCGACCAGAACGCGGGGAACTCGACACCCCGCTGCTCGAAATTGATCGAACCGTCGCGCCAGTTCGTCATGACGACGTCGCGGCGCTCCCACTTGATCTCGTCATACGGGTGCACGCCCGGCTTGGTGAAGATCCGCTTCATCTTCAGCCCCTTACGCGGACGCCTGCCCCCGCGCTCCACTGAACCGCTGGCCGTCTCCGTCATGACTCCCCCTTCTCCGCCTTCAACTGTGTGATCTCGGCTTCGAAGTCCGCCAGGCTCTCGAAACCGCGATATACCGATGCGAACCGCAGGTAGGCCACCTCGTCGAGCTCCCGCAGCGGGCCGAGAATGGCCAGGCCCACCTCGTTGGACGGGATCTCTGCCGCGCCCTTCGCCCTGATGGCCTCTTCCACCCGCTGCCCGAGCTGCGCCAGCGAGTCCTCACTGACCGGTCTGCCCTGACAGGCCCGCCGCACGCCCGCGACGACCTTGTCCCGCGAGAATGGTTCCGTCACTCCACTGCGCTTGTTCACCATGAGCAGTACGGTCTCCTGCGTGGTGAACCTGCGCCCGCACTCGGGACAGGTGCGCCGACGCCTGATGGCCGCCCCGTCCTCGGTCGAACGGCTGTCGATGACCCTCGTGTCAGGATGGCGACAGAACGGACAATGCACGCTTTCGCCTCCTAAGACCTGATGGGCCACCACACGCGCAGAACCCTCGTCACGGGACGCTCGCGCTCACTCCACGGCTGGCCATGGAGCGGTCACGGAAACACAAGGTGTGGTGAACTACATCGGTGTAACTACTAGATGTTGTGGTCCAACCGTAGAAGCGCGCGACCATGAACGCAAGTTGAGCAACCCCATCGAGCTGAAGTCGCTGATCAGCCCACTGTCCCCGCCGGCCCCGGGCGTGTCGCCGTCAACACGGAGGGCTTGACCGTTGTTCCCGCAGTTGAGGGCGTCACATCCGTTGCTCACGACCTCGTTCGTGAACAAACCTCACAACGCTATCGAACAACCACCAAGACCACTTAGGCCCCCACCACACCCCAGCCCCCACACCCGAACCCACCTACGCTGCACGGTCACTTCGGGACACGCTTCTCGCGCCGCCATCGTCCGCACACCCCGGCCACAGCCCGTGTGCAGCCCCACACCCTCGCACCCGGGACACATCCGAGCGACCCCCAACGTCAATACCCCGGCCACGATCCCCAACGCCCCGCACCCCGGACACCTACGCTCGTGTCACCTTCGTCACATTCCCTGCCGCCCGCCACGCAGGCCCGGGCGGCCGAGTTGGTCACCGTAAGGCTGCGGTGTCGCGCGGGACGTAAAGACGGCTACCGGGCTGAATGATGGAGTCGGCCAGCCCGTTCAGCCGCTTGATCTCCGCCACCACGACGCCAGGATCCCCGTCCTGAGACAGCGCGTCGGCGATCTCCCACAAAGTGTCCCCCTGCTGAACCTCCACCCAAGGCAGCCCCACATGACTGGCCACCACGACCCGCACTTCGGCATGCCCTACCGCCCGCGTGCCAAGCCAGAACCCACCCAGCGACAACATCGCCACGGCCACCACCAGAACGACACGCCCACGGCGTGTCAGCCGCACCGGCGGAGCGGACCGTCGCCGGAGCCGCGCCGCCATTCGCCGATCCCGCCACCCAGCCACGAGCCGACCCCATGGCCCGCCTGTCACGCGCCGACCCCACCGTCGACTCGCCAGCCGCCGCCCTCGCCGCCTCTCCACCCCCCGCTTGTGCTGACCTCGCAGCCCCTCCACCCCACGCTGATCCCGCTGCCCCGCCACCTCACGCTGACGACACCGCCGATTCGCCGCCCGCCACCCTCGCCACCCCTCGACCGAGGCCGTCAGTCCGCCTCCGTCAGACTTCCGGGCACCGGCTGCCGACTTGCCCCCGCCAGAGCCCCGACCACCCACCGCCGGCTTGCCCCCGCCAGACTCCCGGGCACCCGCCGCTGACTTGCCCCCGCCAAAGCCCTGGACACCCATAGCCGACTTTCCCCCACCAGACGTCCGGGCACCCGTCGTCGGCTTGCTTCCGCTGGAGCCCCGGGCCCCCGCTGCCGGCTTGCTTCTGCGGCGGCCGAGGGCCGTTGGCTCGACGCGGGGGCGAGTCGAAGGTGGCCGCCCTCGCGGCACGGTGTCGTCGCTCTCGTCGCCGGAACGCGATGCCGGGTCCTGGTCGCCGGGACGAGGTGGTGGAACCAGCCGCAAATGGGCTCTTCTCCGTTCGCGAGGCGTACCCCCGCCGGAAGAAGAGCTTGCGCGCCTTCCTCCGCCACTCGAACGGAACCCCAACCTCTTGCCTGATTTTCCGAAAGCGCCGGTCTCCGTACGCGTATTGTCTGCACGTCGATCGTTACTCTGCGTTGCGTCGGCGATCAGGGTGAGCTGGTTGACGTCTTCGCTGGTTGTGTCCTTGTTTGTGGGCGTTCGCATGATTGACCTCCTGCCGTGTGGCCTGAGGAAAGGCCGAATAAAGATCAGCAAATCGAACACGGTGTCGATCGAACTCCCGTACGATGTTGTACACCACGCTGGCCACAATTTCGAGGAAGACTCGAACAATTGTTTGAAGATGATCTTCAACAGCGATACGGTCGCTGTGTGCGACATCAGGACCACGGACCGGGAGGTGCGCCGGTGAGGCGGGCCGCCAGGCGAGGAGGAAGAGCATGACCGAGCGGGATGACGCAAACGGGGTCAGCGACCTCGCGGTGCGCCGACGAGACTCCCTGGGCCTCACGCCCAGGCAGCGCAAGATCCTTGAAGTGATCCGCGACTCGGTGCAGCAGCGCGGATATCCGCCCTCCATGCGCGAGATCGGCGAGGCGGTGCAACTGACCAGCACGTCCAGCGTGTCGCACCAGTTGACGGCGCTGCAGCGCAAGGGCTACCTGAGGCGTGATCCGCACCGGCCGCGCGCCCTTGAGGTGCGTCTGCCCGGCGAGCCCGTGCTCTGGGTCGACCCTGAGAGCAGCGACGTGGAGCCCACGGTGAATCGCCCCACGGCGGCCTATGTTCCGCTCGTCGGCCGGATCGCGGCCGGTGGGCCGATCCTGGCCGAGGAGAGCGTCGAGGACGTCTTCGCCCTGCCCAAGCAGCTCGTGGGTGAGGGCACGCTGTTCCTGCTGCAGGTCGCCGGTGACTCGATGATCGAGGCCGCCATCGCCGATGGCGACTGGGTCGTCGTACGCCAGCAGCCCGTGGCCGAGAGCGGTGACATCGTGGCCGCCATGATCGACGGCGAGGCCACCGTCAAGACCTTCAAGCGCAAGGACGGCCACGTCTGGCTGGTTCCCCACAACCCCAACTACGAGCCCATCCCCGGTGACGAGGCGAGCGTTCTGGGCAAGGTCGTAGCGGTCCTTCGCCGGTTGTAGTCGGACGAAGGCTGGGCGCGCGTCCTATCGCCGCGCCGCGCTCCGGCGCGCGCCAAGCTGTAAGCTACCGAGCGGTCAGGTCAGGCCCGACCAGGACGCCGACACGCCGTGAGCCGCCTCGTCCGGACGCGACATGCGGTGGGTAGCCTCGCCCGGACATGACACGCCGTGGGCAACACGCCTTGGGCGGCCTCGCCCGGACGCGACATGCCAGACTCGACACACCGTGGGCGGCCTCGCCCGGACACGACGCGCCCAGGTTGGTCTGCGCAAGGCGCGCCCCTTTGGGCGTAGGCCCGTGCTGCCTTGGCCTGTTACTCCAGGATGAAGCTCGCGTTCCCCCCGAAGCTGCCGGTGCCGTTGTTCTGCTCGACCCACATCAGGCCACCCCGATGGCGAAGGAAGTAGCCGGGGAAGCCCGCCGCCTCCAGCGATACCGTCCCCGACCCGGCCAGGCCGGTGCGGCGCGTGAAGGTCGCGTCGGTGTTGAACAGACTGGTTCCGTCCCTCTTCTCCACCCACACCTCATAGTTGCGATGCCGCAGGTAGTACCCAGGGAAGTTGGTCGATTCGAGCGAGATCGTCCCCGACCCGGACAGGCCCGGGACGAGCCGGAACTGGGAGTCGGCCAGGGGTGAGACGTTGGCCTCCAGACGGCCCCGGAACTCCCAGTGCCGCACCGCCTGCCCGGGCGTGTCGTAGGAGATGAGCCGCGCCGGCGTTGCCCCGTCAGGCACCGGGATGCCGAAGTCAGGGGTGCCGTCCGCACGCCAGTGCACCTTCTGCACCCGAGTGCGCCGGTTGGGATCGTTGAGTGGATCGCCCGTGATGTCGCGGTAGTTGCGGTCGTGGTAGACCAGGATGTCGCTCTGCCCGTCCTCCGAGACGGTGAAGGAGTTGTGTCCGGGACCGTACTGACTGGTCGCCGCGCTGGTGGCGAAGACCGGGTTGGCGCTCTTCGTCCAGGAGGACGCCTGCAGCGGGTTGGCCGAGGCGGAGGCGGTCAGCATGCCGAGGCAGTAGTTGGCGTCGGTGGCGCTGGCGGAGTAGGTGAGGAAGAGCCGCCCGTTGCGCTGCAGCACGGAGGGCCCCTCGGCGACCTTGTAGCCGCGTGTCTCCCACGCCAGCGTCGGCACGGTCAGCCGGGTCGTGGCGCCCGTGATCGTCCACGGGTTGGCGCCCATCCGGGCGATGTACACGTTGGAGTTGGTGGCGATGCCCGGCTCCTGCTGCGCCCACAGCAGATACCGCACGCCGCCCGTGACGAACGTGCTGGCGTCCAGGGAGAAGGTGTCCCACGGCGTGGTGATCCGGCCCCGCTCGGTCCAGGCGCCGGTCAGCGGGTTGGCGCTGGAGCTCTCCAGGACGTACATGCGGATACGCCAGATGTCGTCGGCCCGTCCGGCCGCGAAGTACACGTACCACTTGCCGTTGATGAAGTGGATCTCCGGCGCCCAGATGTGCGCGCCCATCTCGCCGCTGGCGTGCTTGCGCCAGATGACCGTCTCCGGCGCGCCGGCCAGTCCCTGGATGGTGGTGGCCCGGCGCAGCACGATGCGGTCGTATTCGGGGGCGGTCGCGGTGAAGTAGTAGTAGCCGTCCGTGTGGCGGAAGATGTGCGGGTCCGCGCGCTGCGCGGCCAGCGGGTTGGTGTACTGGACGGCGGGCGAGGCGTGGGCGGCGCCCGGGGAGAGCAGGTTGGCGACCATGACGAGCAGCGTAGTCACGACGATGATCAACGGGGTGCGGAGATGAGTGCGTACGCGGGGCATCGGCCCGTCCTTTCCGGTTCAGGCCAGCGGTGAGGTGACGGTGTACGAGGCGTCGGAGGCGAACACCGAGGTCGACTCCTTGAGGTCCAGCCGCATCTCGTAGTTGTAGTGGCGCAGGTAGCGCCCGGGCAGGTTGTACGACTCGAACGACGTGGTCCCCCCACCGGCCAGCCCCGCCCGGCCGCAGAACGTGGCGTCGCTCTTGAAGATGGCCGAGCCGTCGTCACGCTGCAGGGTCAGCCGCAGGTTGTAGTGGCGCAGGTAGTACCCGGGCTGGTTCACCGACTGGAAGGAGTAGCAACCGGACTGCGCCAGCCCGGCGGAGACGGTGAACGTGGCCGACTGACGGTCGGCGAGCGGGCTGGACGCGGACAGCGGGTCGACGTAGGCGAGGGCGGTCCGGTGGCGTACGTATCGGTCGGGGAAGTTCGCCGAACGCAGCGACCTGTTGCCGGTGGCGACGGCGGTCGTGTCGCCGACGTCCTCGCGCAGCACGGTGAAGTGCCTGGCCGTCCCCGACAGTCCGGCCAGCTCCGCCTTGGTCCCGAACGAGGTCAGGTTCGAACTGTCGGCGTAGTAGTAGCGACCACCGGTGTAGTTGTCGAAGTAGAGGCGCCACCTGCCGTCGGGCAGCCGCGTCAGCGCCGGCCCCTCCAGGCCGGAGCCCCAGCCCGCCCAGTTGCCGGTGCCGGTGAACGTCCACGGCCCGGTGAGTGAGGTGGCGGTGGCGTGTTCGATGTACTTGGTCGTCTCGTTCTTCAGGAAGTTGTGGTAGGTCGAGCCGGACTTGACGACGAAGCTGTCGATGTAGTTCGCCGGGATGCCGAGTGCCACCGGGGCGCTCCACGAGGACAGCGCGCTGTTGGTCGCGGTGATCCGGTACGGCCTGAACTGCCCCGCCGTGCCCGTCGTGGACGCCGAGAAGATCACGTGCACGCTGCCGTCGGAGTCCTTGAACCATTCGGGCGCCCACGTGCTGCCGGTGGCGCCGTTCAGCCCCACGGTCACGTTGCGGAGGAACGTCCAGCTCACGGCGTCCGCGCTGCGGGCGAATCCGATGGTGTTGCCGGTCCAGTTGGTGGTGTGGACGAGGTAGTAGTAGCCGTCGGTGTGCCGCAACACGCTCGGGTCGCGGATCAGCCCTGAGGGTGGGGTGTAGGCGTTGGCCCGTACGAGGTTGTAGGTGGTGGCGTTCGGCGAGTCGTAGACGTACATGTTCGACTCGCTGCTGTTGGTGAACGCGGTCATCAGGTAGTGGGGTACGGGGCCGACGGCGTGGGCGGGGGGCGCGAACATCACGGCCGCGATGGCCACGAGCAGCGCCATGACGCCGGCCGACGCCCTCGGATTGCCTCGACGTGTACGCATCCAGCGGCCCTCCGCGAGTGTTAGCGTTAACATCTCACCGCGCCGAGGACCGGGCGGTGATGGCATTCGCGGGTATTCGTATCCCGGCCACGATCAGCCGTCAATCCCCGGCGACGCCGGCACGCATCCACTGTGCAGTACTACTGGGGCCCATGGCAGAGGGACGGGCGAGGCGGGCGGGCTACTTCGGGCGGGCTACTTCGGGCGGGAGGTGTACAGGTCGTGGGCGGCCGAGATCGCCGCGTCGGCGAAGGCGAGCACATCGCGCCGCCGCTCGAACGGCGACCCGTACAACGACTCCCGGGGCGCGCCGAAATGATCCCCCAGCCCAGAGACCACCCCCGCGATCGACGGCAGCGCACTGTCCTCCGCACGCAGCCGCAGCGCCTCGTTCACGACGCGATGCCACCTGTCCGGGAACGCCTCCAGCGCATGCCGCCCCGCCCCCGTCTTGGAGGCGATCCCCCCGGTGGCCAGCGTGTAGTGCAGCCGGGAGACGCCGGTGACCACCCACACCGCGCCGTACCCGCCGAGACAGAGCAGCCCCCACGGCGAGGCGAGCCGGGAGCCGCGGTTCACCAGGCGCCGCCAGTAGCGGTCGAGGTTGCCGTCCGTCCAGGCGGCCAGGGCGGCGGGATCGTTCCAGATCTCCAGCTCGCCCGGTTTGGGGCCGCGGCACGCGAGGCCGTGCCGGGCCAGCGTGTGCCAGGTGATGGGATCGAGCCCGCCGCGGCGGTTGAGCCGCCCGGCCTGCACGCGGGGACGTACGCCCAGCTCCAAGGGGTCGTGACCGAGGTCTTTCCAGGTGAGGTAGACGCCCTCGAACGGGTACGCCCCGAGCCCGGCGTGGATGCGCTCCAGCACCGCGGCCGGCGGCTCATCGGCCGTCACCGCGACGAAGTCCACGTCGCTGGTGCCGGGATGGTAGTCGCCCAGGGCGGCCGAGCCCTCCAGATAGAGCCCTTCCACCAGTCCGGGAGCCTCCGCGTCGGCCACCGACAGGTAGGTCTCCACCATGGCATCGATCTTCGGATGGGGCGTCATGGCCGCCCAGCCTGCCACAACCGACCTCACCGCCTCATCACAATCGACAACTCTAGAATAGCCGGGTGAATGAGGCATACACCCCCGAAGACCTCAAGTACTCACATGACGGCCTTAAGTGGGCAGCGGTCCCGCCCGGCGTGATCCCAGCCTGGATCGCCGACATGGATCTGCCCACCGCGCCCGAAGTGATCGAGACGCTCAGCCGGCGCGCCACCGGAGATCTCGGCTACCCGTCCTGGCTGATGGAGCCCAACGCCGGACCCCTGGCCGACGCGTTCGCCGAACGCATGACCACCAGGTACGGCTGGCAACCCGACCCCGCACTCGTCCGCTCGTTCAGCGACATCAACCAGGCACTCCAGGTGCTGCTCCAGATCTGCACCCGGCCCGGTGACGGGGTCGCCGTGCACACGCCCGCCTACCATCCGTTCCTGACGACGCTGCAGGTCATGAAGCGCCCGCTGCACCCCATCCGCTTCGAACCCGACGGAGGGTCGTGGCGCTTCGAGGTGCCCGACCTGTCGGGCTGCCGGGTGCTGCTGCTGGTGAACCCGCACAACCCGACCGGCCGCGTGCTCACCCGTGACGAGCTGAACGAGCTGGCCGAGCACGCCGAGCGCCACGACCTGCTGGTGATCGCCGACGAGATCCACGCCGACCTCACCTTCGAGCCGCATCGGCACATCCCGTTCGCCACGATCCTCCCCGAACGCACGGTGACGGTCACCTCCGCGACGAAGGCGTTCAACCTCGGCGGAATCCGCTGCTCGGTCGCCCACTTCGGCCACCAGGGCGCCCGCAAGGCCCTGGAGGAGCAGCCGCCCTTCGTGTACGGCTCGGCGAACCTGTTCGGCGTCGAGGCCACGGTGGCGGCCTGGCGGCACGGGGACGCCTGGCTCGAACGCACCCGTGCCCTGCTCGACCGCAACCGGCACACGATCGCCCGGCTCCTGCCGGAGGCGTTCACCTACCGGGTCCCCGAGGCGACGTACCTGGCGTGGCTGCACGTGGGACGGCCCGGCATGGCGGAGGCCATCGAGCGGGCGGCCCGGGTGCGGCTGACGGACGGCGCGGGCTTCGGGCCCGGCGGCGAGCACCACGTGCGCCTGAACTTCGCCACCACCGAACCCGTCCTCGCGGAGATCCTCAACCGGCTGGCCGCTCTGCGCTGACCACCAGGCCCTCTCGCACCGCCGTCAGATCAGCGCCCCGCGGTGACCACCCGGCCTCCCCGCACCCGCCGTCAGGTCAGGGGCGGGAGGTCGGGGGGCGTCGCGGCCGGATGCTCCTCCAGGGCGGCCAGCGCCATCTCGATGGCCCGCTCCAACTGCGGATCCCGCCCCGCCACTCGATCCTGCGGCGTGATCACCACCTCGATGTCCGGATCCACCCCATAGTTCTCCACGCCCCACCCCGGCCCGTCGAGCCAGAACGAGTACCGGGGCTGGGTGACCCGGGTCCCGTCCACGAGCGAGTACCGGGAGTCGATCCCGATCACCCCGCCCCACGTGCGGGTCCCGATCAGCGGCCCGATGCCCCGGTTCTTGATCCCGGCGCTCACGATGTCCCCGTCGGAGGCGGCGAACTCGTCGGTGACCGTCACGATCGGCCCCCGGGGCGAGTCCTCGGGGTAGCGCATCGGCTCGTACCCCCGGGCCCGCGCCCATCCGGTGACCTTGCGGGACAACTTCTCCAGCACCAGCTCCGACAGGTGCCCGCCCCCGTTCTCGCGCACGTCCACGACGAGCCCCTCGAAGGCCATCTCGGTCCGCAGGTCGCGGTGGAACTGCGCCCACCCGGAGGCCACCATGTCGGGCACGTGCAGGTAGCCGAGCCGGCCCCCCGACACCTCCCGGACGTGGGAGCGCCGGCTCTCCACCCAGTCGTGGTAACGCAACTGCGCCTCGTCCGGGATCGGGCTGACCACGACGCGCCGCGGCTCACCGCCCGACGCGGGCCGTACGGTCAGCTCGGTGGGCTGTCCCGCGGTCCCGGAGAGCAGGGCGAGCGGCCCGCGGACGGAGTCGACCGGCCGCCCTCCGACGGCGAGGATCGCGTCACCGGGACGGACGGCGACGCCCGGCGCCAGGAGGGGCGAGCGGGCGGCGTGGTCGGAGGACTCGCCGGGCAGGATGCGCCGCACCCGCCACACCCCTTCGGCGTCCCGTTCCAGGTCGGCTCCGAGCAGGCCCTGGCGGCGGCGGGGGTCGGGGGCGCCGCCCGGCGCGACGGCGTAGGCGTGGGAGGTGCCCAGCTCGCCCTGCGTCTCCCAGAGCACGTCGATCAGCTCGGAATGCGTGCCGATCCGGTCGACCAGCGGCTCGTACCGGTCGAGGACGGCCTGCCAGTCGACGCCGTTCATGTCCTCGCGCCAGAAGTGGTCGCGCATGAGCCGGCCGGCCTCGCGGAAGCCCTGCCGCCACTCGGCGACCGGGTCGAGCTGCACGGTGATCCGGTCCAGCTCGATGGTGACGACCTCGTCGCCCTCGGTGGCGGCGCGGGTCTGCAGGCCGTTCTTGCCGTTGGTGACGAGCCTGCCGCCGTCAGCGGTGACCTCGAACGAGCGTACTTCCCTGCCGACCTCGGCCTTGGCGCGCTTCTTGAAGTCATAGCGCTCAAGCACGCTCTCGTGCGCCGCCTCGCTGCCGTCGCCGAGCTGCCCCGCCAGCGGGTGACGCAACCAGAGCAGGGCGTCCTTGGCGGTACGCAGGTTCCCGTAGCGCCCGGCGGGCACCGGCACCGGCACCACGCGCGAGGCGAGCCCGTCCGGATCGACCTCCGTACGCGGCGGCGTGTCGTCCTTCTTGTCGTCCTTGGCGGGCTTGTCGCCCTCACCGTTGAAGCCGCGCCCCTGCAACGACGGATCGAACGGCGAGGGCGTGGTGGCCCGCAGCGGCACGATGTACGGCTTGCAGCCGACGGGGAAGGACAGGTCGAAGACGTGCGCGTCGTAGACGGGATCGAACGTCCGCACCGACAGGAACGCCAGATGTTTGCCGTCCTTGGTGAACACCGGGTTGGAGTCGGCGAAGCGCACCGGCGTCACGTCGATCACGGACGTCCCGTCCACCCGCCCCATCCTGATCTGCGACAGCGGCTCGTGATGCGGATGGACCCAGGCCAGCCAGCCGGAGTCGGGCGAGAACGTCAGCCCGCTGATGTCCCCCTGCGTGGTGCGGTCGAGCTCACGGACGGTGCCGGACTCCAGGTCCACGACCAGCAGCCGCCCGTCGTGCGTGGCCGCCGCCGCGTGCTTGCCGTCCGGCGCCGCCGCCAGTTGCAGCACCCGCCCGAGCTCCCCCGAGGCCAGGGTCCGCACCTCGCCGCCGGGGGTGCCGACCTCCAGCCCGTCCTCGCCGCCGGCGTCCGAGACCCACACGGCCCGCCCGTCGGCGCTCAGCACACGCGGCAGCCGCACGCGCACGCCGGGCTGCGCCCGCAACACGCCCGCGGGACCGTCGCGGTGCGTCACCCAGTGCGCGGTCCCGCGGATCTCCACCACGCTGGCCCGCCCGGTCGCGTCCGGCGCGTACGACCCGAGCCGCAACGGCGCGGGTCTCTTGGAGCGTCCCGGCCGCGGCCCGCTCAGCTTCACGTCCAGCCGGTACGGCTCCGCGTCCAGGCTCTCCAGCACCCACAGGTCCCCGGCGTGGGAGTAGATCACCCGCTGCCCGTCGCTGGTCGCGTGGCGGGCGTAGAACTCCTCATGGGAGCTGTGCTTGCGCAGGTCCGACCCGTCGGGCAGCGCGGAGTAGAGGTTCCCGACCCCGTCGATGTCGGCCAGGAACACGATCCGGTCCCCCACCCAGCTCACCGACCAGTACTGCGCCGTGCTGCCGGCGAACAGCCGGGTGAACTCCCCGTTCCCCTCGGCGTCGGTCCAGATCTTGGCCGCGGTGCCGCCCCGGTAACGCTTCCACTGCGACGGCTCGCGCCACACCGCCGACACGGTCGCGACCTTGGCGCCGCTGACGGCCGCGTCGCTGACCCACCCGTACGGCAGCCGCGCCGCCGGTCCGCCGTCGAGCGGCACCGCGTAGGCCCAGAACCTGATCCGCCCGCTCTCCCCGGTCGTGCTGACGGCGAGCACGTCGCCGCCGGGTGTCCACCCACGGGCGCCGGTCGAGGCGCCCCAGTGGGTCAGCCGCTCGCCCTCGGGGCCGTCGATCTCCGCCGTGAACACCTCGGGAGCGCCCTCCTTGGCGGAGGTCCACGCGATGCGGGCGCCGTCGGGCGAGAATCTCGGATGCGACACCGGTACGCGGTCGGCGGTGAACCGCCAGGCTCTTCCTCCGGCCAGCGGGGCCAGCCAGACGTCGTCGTCGGCGACGAAGGTCACCACGTCATCATGCAGGTGCGGATATCTCAGGTATGCGCCATTTGTCACAGCAGCACAGTAATGCGCCACACCAAGGTGAGCCCAAAAATCTTCCTCGCGGCCCCCTGGCGGCGTCCCCGGAACGGTCAAGTGCGGGGTGTGCCGGACATGTACGGGAAGGCAGGGATATATGAGGATCCTCGCTCGCGTTCACCAGCTTCCGCCCCGCCTGGCCGCCGCCGCCATCATCCTGCACTCCGGCCTCAGCAAGGCGCACGCCGACGAGCAGGCCGCGGTGGCCCTGCACGGCATGGCCGTCGGCACCTATCCGTTCCTCCGGCACCTGGACCCCGTCCTGTTCACCCGGTTGCTCTCGAAGGGCGAGATCGTCCTCGGCACCGCCCTGCTGATCCCCTTCGTGCCGTCACTGCTGGTCGGCGCCGGGGTGACCGGGTTCGCCGCGGGCCTGCTCGGGCTCTACCTCAAGACGCCGGGCATGCGTCAGGAAGGCAGTCTGCGCCCGGCCCAGCAGGGCGTCGGCGTCGCCAAGGACGTCTGGCTGCTGGGCATCGGCCTGGGGCTGATGGTCGAGGAGCTCGGCCATCGATGATCTGCCATTCTTGTCCGCTAAAGCGGATATAGCCGGGTAGCGCGGACTCATGGTACATATCGGCTACACCTTGATGTCCGAGCAGACCCCGGCCCGCGAGCTGGTCGACTACGCCGCGGCGGCCGAGCGCGCCGGCTTCGACTACGCGGTCATCTCCGACCACTATTTCCCGTGGATCGAGGAGATGGGGCACTCGCCCTACTGCTGGTCGGTGCTGGGCGCCGTGGCCCAGGTCACCCAGCGGTTGCCGCTCATGACGTACGTGACGTGCCCGATCATGCGCTACCACCCGGCGGTCGTGGCGCAGAAGGCGGCCACGATGGGCGTGCTGAGCGAGGGCAGGTTCACGCTCGGCCTCGGTGCGGGCGAGAACCTGAACGAGCACGTCATCGGCGAGGGCTGGCCCCCCGTCGACACCCGGCACCGGATGTTCGCCGAGGCCGTGCAGATCATCAAGAAGTTGTTCAGCGGCGACTACATCACCCACCAGGGCGAGTTCTTCGACGTCGACTCGGCCAAGCTCTACGACCTGCCGGACCAGCCGGTCCCGATCGGCATCGCCGCCTCCGGCGGCCAGTCGGCGGAGATCGCCGCGGAGTACGGCGACGCGCTGGTCATCAACGAGCCGATGCCGGACGTGGTCCGGCAGTTCCAGGCCATCGGCGGCGCGGGCAAGCCCGTCTACGGCCAGCTCCCCATCGCCTACGACACCGACGCCGAGGCCGCGAAGCAGCGGGCCCACCGGTTGTGGCGCTGGTCGGGCGTCGGCGGCTGGAAGGTCATGGCCGAGCTGCCCGGCCCGGTGAACTTCGCGGCGGCGGCCGGCACGGTGCGCCCCGAGGACGTGGCCAAGAGCGTGCCGTGCGGCGACGACGTGGACGCGGTCGTGCGGGGCGTCAAGAAGTTCGCCGACGCCGGGTACACGCACGTGGCGCTCGTGCAGATCGGCCACGACCAGCAGCAGCCCTTCTTCGAGTGGGCGGAGAAGAAGCTGCTGCCGGCGCTGCGGAGCCTGTGATCAGGGGACGATGTTGACGACCTTGGGCGCCCGCACGATCACCTTGCGGGGCACACCCCGCAGGTAGGGGGCGACCTTCTCCGAGGCCAGGGCCAGCTCGCGCAGATCGTCCTCGCTGATGCCGGGCGAGACCTCCAGGCGGTCGCGCACCTTGCCGGCGACCTGCACCACGCACGTCACCGACTCCTGCACCAGCAGCGCGGGATCGGCCACCGGCCAGCCGCCGAACGCCACCGAGCCGGTGCGGCCCAGCCGCTCCCAGCCCTCCTCGGCGGTGTAGGGGGCCACCAGCGACAACATGACCGCCAGCGCCTCGGCGGCCTCGCGCACCGCCGGATCGGCCGCGCCGGGACCGGAGTCGATGGCCTTGCGGGCGGCCGACGTCAGCTCCATCATGCGCGCCACCGCGACGTTGAAGCGGTAGGAGTCGACCAGCTTGGTGGCCTCGTCGATCGTGTGGTGCGTGACCTTGCGCAGCGCCACGTCACCGCCCTCGAAGGACACGCCCGGCTCGCTCTCGACCTCCGACATCACCCGCAGCGCGCGGGCCAGGAACTTCTGCGACGCGGCCGGCGACAGGTCCGCCCAGTCGATGTCGTCCTCGGGCGGCCCGGCGAACACCATGGTCAGGCGTACGGCGTCGACGCCGAAGTCGTCGATCTGCCGGCCCAGGTCCACGCCGTTGCCCAGGGACTTCGACATGGCCTTGCCGCCGTTGATCACCTGGCCCTGGTTCAGCATGCGCACGAACGGCTCGTTGAAGTCGACCATGCCCATGTCGTGCAGGACCTTGGTGAAGAAACGGGAGTACAGCAGGTGCAGCACGGCGTGCTCGATGCCGCCGACGTACTGGTCGATCGGGCCCCACTTACGCACCTGCTCGACGTCGAACGGGCCGTCGGTGTAGCCCGGCGAGCAGTAGCGCAGGTAATACCACGACGAGTCGACGAACGTGTCCATCGTGTCGGTGTCGCGCTTGGCGGGACCCGAGCACTTGGGGCACGCGACGTTGACCCACTCCGTGGCGCTGGCCAGCGGGGAGACGCCCTTCGGGGCCAGCGCGTCGCCGCGCAGGTCGGGCAGCGTGACCGGCAGTTGCTCGTCGGGGACGGGCACCTCGCCGCAGTCGGGGCAGTGGATGATCGGGATCGGCGTGCCCCAGTAGCGCTGGCGGGACAGCAGCCAGTCGCGCAGCCGGAAGTTGATCGCGCCCTCGCCCCGGCCCTCGACCTCCAGGATCTCGATGATCTTGGCGATGCCGTCGGCCTTGGTCAGGCCGTCCAGCGGGCCGGAGTTGACCAGCGTGCCCTCGCCGGGCGTGGCCTCGCCGGTCTCGCCCGGGTCGGCCAGGCCGGTGTGCACGACGACCTTCACCGGCAGCCCGAACTTCACCGCGAAGTCCAGGTCGCGCTGGTCGTGGGCGGGCACGGCCATGATGGCGCCGTGGCCGTAGTCGGACAGCACGTAGTCGGCGGCCCAGACCGGGATGCGCTCGCCGTTGACCGGGTTGATCGCGTGGCGGCCCAGGAAGACGCCGCTCTTGTCCTTGTCGGTGGACAGCCGCTCGATGTCGCTCAGCTTGGCGACCTCGGCGCGGTAGGCCTCGAAGGCGGGGCGCTGCTCGTCGGTGACGATCTCGTCGGCCAGCGCGGCGTCCACGGCCACCACGAAGAACGTGGCGCCGAACAGGGTGTCGGGGCGCGTGGTGTAGACGTGCACCGGCTCGTCGCGGCCCTCGATCTCAAACAGCACGTCGGCGCCCTCGGAGCGGCCGATCCAGTTGCGCTGCATGGTCAGCAGGCGATCGGGCCAGCCGTCCAGCTGGCCCATGTCGTCCAGCAGGCGCTGCGCGTAGTCAGTGATCTTGAAGTACCACTGCGTCAGCTCGCGGCGGATGACGTCGGCGCCGCAGCGCTCGCACTTGCCCGCGACGACCTGCTCGTTGGCCAGCACCGTCTGGTCGTTGGGGCACCAGTTGACCAGGCCGCCCTTGCGGTAGGCCAGGCCGCGCTCGAAGAAGCGGATGAACAGCCACTGGTTCCAGCGGTAGTAGTCGGGGTCGCTGGTGTGCAGGCGGCGCGACCAGTCGAAGGAGATGCCGTAGCGCCGGAACGAGGTGGCCTGCGTCTCGATGTTGGCGTAGGTCCACTCGGCGGGGTGGGCGTTGCGCTTGATCGCGGCGTTCTCGGCGGGCAGGCCGAAGGAGTCCCAGCCGATCGGGTGCAGGACGTTGTAGCCCTGCTGCGTCCAGTAGCGCGCGACGACGTCGCCGATGGCGAACACCTCGCCGTGCCCCATGTGCAGGTCGCCCGACGGGTAGGGGAACATGTCGAGCATGTAGCGCCGCTCGCGGGTGTCCGCGGGGTCCTCACTCGCCCGGTAGGTGTCCTGTTCCTCCCATCGCTGCTGCCACTTGGCCTGCAGCGCCTGCGGGTCGTACTCACTCACGGCTACTGTCCTTCTGGCTTGATTCGGACCCATAAGAAAACCCCTCGTGAAGACGACGAGGGGTGGAGCCGCGACGGCGAGATCTTCAGGGCCGTCGCGGCCCGCTAAGAAGCAGGGTCGCGGAACGCACGTGTCAAGGGTAGCGCACGTCTTCTGCTGAATGCAGGCACTCGATCGACGTCCACCGGCACAATGGACTCTTCGGGTCCGGCGAGACCTGATGGTGATGTACCCGTTGTGACCTCATTCGTCCCAGAAGAATACCCTTGACACCGTGGTGTACCGAGTTGAGCAAGATCAGTCGGACGGGGACCTGCCACTGCGGGGTCCACCGACCGATCCACATGGCTTCGCTCGTTCTGCTGCGGAAACACCTGCATGTCCTGGAAGATCCCATGAGATCATGCCTGGAACGCCAAATCCGGATATAAGGGTAGATCCGGACACAACCTCAGGAGGGCCGGCAGTAATGGCAACGGAGAATTCCGGACCTCACCTGCCATCCTCCTGGCCAGAGGCATCGCAACGCGACGCGCCCGGCTCCTGGTCCGGCGCCGCCGCTCCAGACGTTCCCACCTCCTGGCCGGAGACTCCGGCCGCGCATCAGGACCCCTCGTGGCCCGAGCCGCCGCGCAAGGACGGCGCCTGGCCCGAGCCCCCGCCCCGCCACTCCCCACGCCACGACGCCGCGGGCCCGTCCGCCTGGCCGGACTCCTCGCCGCAGAACGCGGGCGGACCGTCCGCATGGCCGGACTCCGCACCGCAGAACGCGGGCGGGCCGTCCGCATGGCCGGACTCCGCACCGCAGAACAGCGGCGGGCCGTCCGCATGGCCGGACGCGGGTCACCAGGACGTGCCGATGTCGTGGCCGGACGCGACCGCACCCGGCGGGCCCACCGCGTGGCCTGAGACGGCGGCGCCGGGCGGCGCGGGACCCTCCTGGGCGGACGGATCCGCCGCACCCGGGCACGTGCGGCCGCCCGTGCCCGCCCCGGTCCCCGCGTGGGCGCAACCGCCGGCCCCCGCCGCCGACGCCTGGTCGAACCTGTCCTCCCCCGCCCCGTGGCCGCCCGGCGACCGCACGGGCGCGGAGGGCATGGACCGCACCATGGCGCACGGCCGCGCCGACGCCCCGCCGCGGGACGAGTCGCGTCCGCCGCCGGCGCAGCCGTACCCCGGCGGCGACAGGACCGCCGCCTACGCCCAGCCCTCCGAGGCCCTGCTGAACGACCGCGCGATCCCCTCAGGCCCGAACCCCTCAGGCCCGAACCCGGCCGGGCCGATGGACTCCACGCGCATCGGCGCTCCTCCCGGTGAGGACCAGGGCCCCCGCCCCGGCTCGAACCTGAGCCGCGACCCCTCCGACCCCGACCGCCCGTTCGTCACCGCGGGCCAGGTCAGCGGGTCGCGCACCCCGCCGCCCGAGCGCCAGCAGGAGCTCTGGAACACCGTCTTCGGCGACAACTACGAGAGCATGGACGACGGCGCGCTGGACGACGAGCCGGGCAAGCCCATCTGGATCTACGCGCTCGGTGGCTCGGTGGCCATCGCCCTGGTCGCCGCGCTGCTGTGGGCGTTCCTGGCCGGGCCGCTGGCCGGCTCGGACGAGCCCACCTCCGCCGCCCAGACCGCCGCCCCGCCGAAGGCCAGCGCCACCAGGACCTCGACCACGATCGGCGCCCTGCCGCAGTATCCGGGCAAGGCCTCCCCCGTCGTCGGCCGGGTCCCCGACCTCACGGCCGGCCTCTCACTGCCGCGCATGGGCGGGCAGTGGCAACTCGACCAGCGCGCCACGGTCAAGGCCACCTACGGCTACGACACCCGCCAGTACGTCCAGATCGCGCCGGAGAAGTTCGCCAACCTCATGTCGGGCCCGCTGTCGCCGAAGCTGCTCTCGTACTACGAGCAGGACGACCTGGAGCCGGTCATCAAGCAGGTGGTGCTGAACGCCCGCAAACGTTTCTTCCCCGCCGACAACAAGGTCCGCAAGATCGCCCAGCAGTCGATCAAGGTGGGCGACGCCACGGGCCGGCTGATCGCGTACTCGCTGACGTCGGAGACCGAGAAGGCGACGATCGTGACGATGGCCGTCAACACCGGCGGCCAGGCTCCGGCCATCGTCTACATGTCGATCCCGTCCGAGGGCAAGCAGCTCCTGCCCGACATCCGCCGCGTGCTGAACCAGCTCAAGCTGAGCGGCCAGTAGGCCCCGTCTAGAAGACGCACTCCATGTGCTTGATGCCGTTGATGAACATGGAGTGCAGCCGGTCCGGCCTGCCGCCCTCGATCCGCGGCACCCGGAGCAGCAGCTCGCGGAACATCACCGTGATCTCCCGCCGGGCCAGGTGCGCGCCCAGGCAGAAGTGCGGGCCGGGGCCGCCGTAGCCGACGTGCGGGTTGGGATGGCGGGTGATGTCGAAGCGCCGCGGGTCGGCGAAGACGGCCTCGTCCCTGTTGGCCGCCCAGTAGAACAGGACCGCCTTCTCGCCCTTGCGGTAGAGGTGGCCGTTCATCTCGAAGTCCCTGGTGACCTTGCGGCGCATGAAGTTCACCGGCGAGGCCAGGCGGACGATCTCCTCGACCGCGCCCGGGGCGCGTCCGCCGATGTCCTCCAGCCAGAGCGCGCGCTGGTCGGGGTTGTTGGTGAGCAGGCGCAGGCCGTAGGAGATGGCGTTCCTGGTGGTCTCGTTGCCGGCCACGACCAGCAGGATGAAGAACGAGCCCAGCTCCTGCATCGTCAGCCGCTCGCCGTCGATGTTGGCGTTGACCAGGGATGACGTCAGGTCGTTCGTGGGGTTGCCGGCGCGGTGGGCGGCCAGGTCCTGCACGAGTTGCTGCAGCTCCATGCCGGCGTTGAGCAGCCGCTCGGCCAGCTGGCTGACGTCGTCGCCGGTGTATTCGGGGTCGAAGCCGCCGAGGATGGTGTTGGAGCGCTCGAAGACGAACTGGTAGTCGCGCTCCGGGATGCCCATCATGTCGCAAATGATCTTCAGAGGCAGGCGGGCGGCGACCTCGGTCACGAAGTCGCAGCCGGGCCCCTTGGCCAGGAGGTCGTCGACGATGTCGGTGGCCGCCGCGTCGACGTCGGCCTCGAACTGTTTGATCATCTTGGGGGTGAACGCGCGCGAGACGATCCTGCGCAACCGGGCGTGCCGCGGGTCGTCCATATTGATCATCGAGCCGAAGTACTCGGTGAACTCCGCGGGCATGTCGGGGATGTTCGTGGCGCCGCCGTCGCCCGAGCAGAAGATCTCCGGGTTGCGGCTGGCCTCAAGGATGTCGGCGTGCTTGACCAGCGCGTAGTAGCCGGGCCCCTTGGGTGAGATGGTCATCTCCATCTCCTCGAAGAAGGCGGGGGTGTCGCGCGAACGCAGCCGATCGAACGCTTCCTCCCTCTCAGCCATGGGCCTGGCCCAGAAGTCGGGCTCCGAAAGGTCGAAGTCAAGGACGCTCATGAGGCAATCATTCGAAAAGCAGGCACTTACGTCAATGGGTACGACGTACACCGTACGTACGAGGGCCGGAAAATCTTGTGGCTCCTGAGGCCGGAGCCGGCGTGCGGTGAGTCCTACGCGGGAGACCCGAGCCAGTCGAGGATGAGCCGGTTGACCTCGTCGGGCCGTTCGAGGTGCAGGAAGTGACCCGCGCCCGCCACCTGCTCGGCCCGCGAGCCGGGCGGCAGGTGGCTCGCGGCGTCCTTGGCCAGCTCGGCGCTCAGGCAGCCGTCCTGGGCGCCGTGCAGGTACAGGATCGGCCCGGGGACCGGCTCGGCGACCGGGTGGCGGCCGGACGGCGGCGTGGTGCCGAGCGTGGCGCGGTAGTAGCCGATGGCCGCGCTCAGGTTGGCGGGCTCGCCGATGCTGCGCCGGACGAATCGCAGGTCCTCGCTCGCGTCGTATCCGGGCGACCAGTCGCGCCAGAGACCCTCCAGGAAGCCGGGGCTCGCGGCGGCGGCCTCGGCCAGCACCGTCTGGAAGAGGAAGATGTAGAACGAGCGCTTGAGCTGGTCGTACTCCAGGAACGACGCCCCCAGCGAGCTCGGCGGCGGCACAGCGAGCGTGACGGCCCGGCGGAAGCGGCCGGCGTTCTGGTAGACGGGGTAGGTGCCCCAGTCGTGGCCGATGATCACCGCGTCGGCGTCCCCGCCCAGCTCCTCGTGCAGCGCGCGGACGTCGGCGGCCAGCGCGGCCTCCTCGTAGGCCCCGTCGGCCGGGATCTCGGTGGGCGCGTAGCCCCGCATGAAGGGCGCGACCGCGCGGTAGCCGCGCGCCGCCAGCGCGGGCATCAGGTGCCGCCAGGTGTGCGCGGTGTCGGGGAAGCCGTGCAGGCACAGCGCGAGGGGCCCCTCACCCACTGTCAGATACGCGAACTCCACCCCATTGGCGTGGACGGTCCTGATCTCCATGACTGCGAAACCTAGCATTCGGGCCGCTCCAGGAGTACCTCTGCACCAAGGGTCGCGTGCGCCGGCGCGGTCAGAACGTGTAGCGCAGGTGCTTGATGCCGTTGATGAAGTTGGACAGCAGGAAGTCGGGCTCCCCTTCGGCCCGGATGTCCGGCAGGCGGGTGAGCAGTTCCCTGAACATCACGGTCATCTCCCGGCGCGCCAGGTGGGCGCCCAGGCAGTAGTGCGGCCCTGGGCCGCCGAAGCCGACGTGCGGGTTGGGGTCGCGGGTGATGTCGAACGTGTCCGGATCGGCGAAGACGGACTCGTCGCGGTTGGCCGAGTTGTAGAAGAGCAGCACCTTGTCGCCCTTCTTGTACGCGGTGCCGTTCATCTCGTGGTCCCGGGTCAGCGTACGGCGGAACTGGATCACCGGCGTGGCGTAGCGGATGATCTCATCGCAGGCCGGCACGATCCGGCGGTCGAAGTCGGCCGTCAGGAGCGCGCGCTGCTCCGGGTGGTCGGTGAGGAGCTTGAGCCCGTACGCGATGGCGTTGCGGGTGGTCTCGCTGCCCGCCACCACCAGCAGGATGAAGAACGAGCCCAGCTCCTGGGAGGTGAGCCGCTCGTCGCCGTTGACGAGCAGGCTGACCAGGTCGCCCGTGGGCCGCCGGCGCCGCTCGTCACCGAGGCGGCCGGCCAGCCGGCGCAGCGAGAAGCCGGCGTGCAGCAGCTTGACCAGGCCGCGGGCGACGTTGGCGCGGCTGAAGGTGGGGTCGATGCCGGTGTACTCGCGGTCGGCGTTGCCGAGGATGACGTTGGTCCGCCGCAGCACCATGTCATGAAATTTCGGTGGAATCCCCATCATGTCGCAGATGACCCGGACGGGGAGCCGGGCGGCCACCTGGGCCACGAAGTCGCCGGGCCCCTCCGCGATCGCCTGGTCCACGATCTGCTGCGCGGCCGTGGCCAGGTCCTCCTCCATCTTCGACAGGATGCGCGGCGTGAACGCCCGGGAGACGATGCGCCGCAACCTCGCGTGCCGCGGGTCGTCCATGTTGATCATCGAGCCGAAGTACACGCTCAGCCAGCGTGGCATGTCCGGAATGCTGTTGGAGCAGGGCTCGCTGCTGAACACGCCCGCGTTCCTGCTGGCCTCGGTCACGTCGGCATGGCGCACCAGGGCGTAGTAGCCGGGGCCGTGGCCGATGAAGGGAACGGCCTGCTCCCGCACGAACACCGGATGATCCAGCTCGCGCAACGTGCGGAAGGCCCGCATGCGCGTCTCCTGGGGCAGACCCCAGAACGGGATCTGCGACAGATCCAGGTCAGCGGACAGCGTCATACCATCAGAGCCTTGAGCAAGTGACCACTTACGTCAAGACCCTCCTTGACCGATCAGGTCGGCCGCCTTCTCTCCGATCATGATGGCCGGGGCGTGGGTGTGGCCGCGGTTGAGCGTCGGCATGATCGACACGTCCACGACCCTGAGGCCCTCGACGCCGCGTACACGCAGCGCGGGATCCACGACGGAGGCGTCGTCGGTGCCCATGCGGCAGGTGCCGACCGGGTGATAGAGGGTCTCGCCGCGCTCGCGTACCCACTGGGCGAGCTCCTCGTCGCTCTCCGGCGCCCAGTAGGGCGCCATCGGGCCGCCCGCGTACGGCTTCATCGCGGCGGTGGCGAAGATCTGCTTGGCCGTCTTTAACCCCGCGACCAGCCGCTTGACGTCGCCCTCCGCGGCCAGGTAGCCGGGGTCGATCACCACGTCCCGGCCGTTCAGCCCGACCCTGCCGCGGCTCTCCGGCTGCAGCAGCACGACCCCGACGGTGATCCCGTGACCGGTCGGCGGGACGAGCCCGTGGTCGATGAACGGCCCGGGCGCGAAGACCAGCTCGATGTCGGGCGCGGGCTCCTCCTCGGAGGTCCTGATGAACGCGACCGCCTCGCCCACGTTCGTGGTGAGCATGCCGGAGCGCAGGACGATGTAGCGCAGCAGATTGACGATCGACTCGGCCTTGGTGAGCGTCACGGGCTGCTTGCACTCGACGAACACGCCGGTCGAGAGGTGGTCCTGCAAATTCTTGCCCACCTCGGGCGACTCGTGCACGACCTCGATCCCGGCGTCGCGCAGCTCGTCGGCCGCGCCCACGCCCGAGCGCATGAGCAGGTACGGCGAGCCGATCGCGCCGCCCGACAGGATGACCTCGCGCCTGGCCTTGATCTGGGTGCCACCGCTGTGCTCGATGCCGGTGGCCCGCCTGCCGTCGAACGTCACGCGGTCGACGGTGGCCCCGGTGAGCACGTGCAGGTTGGGCCGCGCGGCGGCCGGATGCAGGTAGGCGTCGGCCGAGCTCCACCTGCGGCCCCGGTTCTGGGTGACGGGGGTGGGGCAGTAACCCTCGTTGGAGCGGCCGTTCAGCTCGCCGAGGCGGGTGAGGCCGAGCTCCGCGCAGGCTTTGAGGAAGGCGGCGGTGGTGACGTTGGGGCTGCGCAGCTCGGAGACGTAGAGCGGGCCCGAGGTGCCGTAGACGTCGCCCCGGTTGCTGCCGACGCGGCGCTCGGCCCTGGTGAAGTACGGCAGGACGTCGTCGTACGTCCAGCCGGGCACCTCCCACTGGTCGTAGTCGCGCTGGCAGCCGCGCACCCACATCTGGGCGTTGAGCGAGGATGAGCCGCCGAGCACGCGGCCCCTGGGCCAGTAGAGCTCGCGGCCCGACATCTCGTCCTGTTTGGCGGTGGTGTAGTTCCAGTCGTAGTCGGTCTTGAACAGCTTGGCGAAGCCGGCGGGCATGCGGATCTCCAGCTTGTCGTCCTTGCCCCCCGCCTCCACCAGCGCGACCGAGACGCCTGGGTCCGCCGACAGCCTGTTGGCCAGCACGCACCCGGCGGAGCCGGCGCCCACGATCACGTAGTCGTACTCCATGGCCCCTCCCAGGGCGTAAGTAACTTCCTACTTGCTTACTCCAAGGCGGGCAGGCACGTCCATATCCAGTTGTAACCTCTGTTACCTACCGGCCGGTATGCCCGCCCTGCGAAGATGGCGCCGAAGCCGGCTTAGAGGGAGGAAGGCGTCATGCTCAACCTGTCGATCGTCCTGGAGGACAGCGCCAGGAACACCCCGGACGGCACCGCGATCGTCTTCGGCGACATGCGGCTGCCGTACTCCATGATCGACACCGTCGCCAACCAGGTGGCGAACCTGCTGGTGGCGCGCGGCATCGGCAAGGGCGACAAGGTGGCACTGGCCTGCCCCAACCTGCCGTACTTCCCGTTCGTCTACTACGGCATCCTGAAGGCCGGCGCGACCGTGGTGCCGCTGAACGTGCTGCTCCAGAGCCGGGAGATCGCCTACCACCTCGACGACAGCGACGCCAAGGCGCTGTTCTGCTTCGAGGGCACGCCGGAGCTGCCGCTGGGCGAGCGGGGCAAGGCGGGCTTCGAGGCGGCCGAGGGCTGCGAGCACTTCTTCGTGCTGCCCGCCACCCCGCTGGCCGTCGAGTCCGAGTACGGCGAGTCGATCTGGGCCGCCCTCGGCGGAATGGCGGCCGAGTTCACGACCGTGCAGACCGCGCCCGACGACACCGCGGTGATCCTCTACACCTCCGGCACGACGGGACAGCCCAAGGGCGCCGAGCTCAGCCACCAGAACATGTTGCTGAACGCCATGGTCAGCGACAAGATGTTCCCCCGGACCGACGGCGGCGACACCTACCTGGCGGTGCTGCCGCTCTTCCACTCCTTCGGCCAGACCGTCTGCCTGAACACCGGTTTCCTGCGCGGCGCCACCGTCGCGCTGATGCCGCGCTTCGACGCGGGCGAGGCGCTCGCGCTCATCGTCAAGGAGAACGTCACCTTCTTCGCCGGGGTGCCGACGATGTACTGGGGCATGCTCACCAAGATCCACGCGGAGGGCGCCGAGGTGCCCCGCTCCCTGCGCGTGGCCGTGGCGGGCGGCGCGTCCTCTCCGGTGGAGGTGCTGAAGGACTTCGAGCAGACCTTCGGCATCGGCATCCTGGAGGGGTACGGCCTGTCGGAGACCTCACCGGTGGCCAGCTTCAACCAGCCGGGCCGCCCCGCCAAGGCCGGCACGATCGGCACCCCGATCTGGGGTGTGGAGATGAAGCTCATCGATGACGACTGGAAGACCGTCGAGGGCGAGGGCCCCGGCGAGATCGCCATCCGGGGCCACAACATCATGAAGGGCTACTACGGGCGGCCCGAGGCCAGCGCCGAGGTGATGCGGGACGGCTGGTTCCGTACGGGCGACATCGCGACCCGGGACGCCGACGGCTACTACGCCATCATCGACCGGGCCAAGGACATGATCATCCGGGGCGGGTTCAACGTCTATCCGCGCGAGCTCGAAGAGGTCCTCATGACCCACGAGGCCGTGTCGCTGGCGGCCGTGGTGGGGGTCTCCCACGAGTCCCACGGCGAGGAGGTCAAGGCGTACATCATCCGCACGCCCGGCTCGACGACCACGGAGGACGAGCTGATCGCCTGGTCCAAGGCCAACATGGCGGCCTACAAGTATCCCCGGATCATCGAGTTCCGCGACTCCCTGCCGATGACGGCCACCGGCAAGATCCTCAAGCGCGAGCTGCGCTGACCCCCCGCGAAGGGCGCGGGCACCGTCCCGCGCCCTTCGCGTGCGGCGCTCAAGAGCTCTGCGCACGGATGCGGTCTATCAGCCGCCATACGTCGGAGCTGGGGTTCGACCCTGCGGGCGAACCGTCGCCACTATTCGCTGAACGACTCTCCACGTCCACGCTTCTCTTCGCGTAAATCGCACTCCCTCCGCCTCTGTGCCGCCTGCACAAGCTGGAGCGGTCCGCCGTGGAAGTCGTCGACCACCACGATCACCCGCTCCCTGTGGAGCCGGTACCAGTGCAGGAGGTAGGTGGGCTCGGTCTTCTTTCCTTCGGTGAAGACCAGAATGGATCGACGTTTCGCGCTCGACGACGGCTTGCGCCGCTGAGAGCCCTGGCTCCGGCCTGCCATTCACACCTGTCCAGAAGTGATGAGCCGAGCGGCCTCATCGAACTCATAAGCGCTCACAATGGGTGTGGCGCCGTACCGGCCGGCCAGATAACGCTTGCCGATCGCCTCTTCGCGTCGCGGACTCAGATCCGAAAGCGAATAGAGACGGCTGCTGCCGTCAACCAGCTTTTCGGTGAACCAGATCTGGTCCCGGCCCAGCACGCGGCTCCGCGTGGCATCGCCGAGCAGCGTGGCGTCGTGCGAGCTGAAGATCAGTTGCGCTCCCCGGGAGTTGGCCTCCGGGTCCTGGAACAGCGCGATGATCCGCTCGACCAGCACGGGATGCAGGCTCGCCTCAAGCTCATCGGCCAGCAAGATGCTGCCCCGTTCGATAGCGGTGACAATCGGCCCGATCAGCCCAAGCCAGACCAGGGTGCCCAGGGACTCCTCGTTCACGTCGAAGTCGATGTTTCCATCGGCCCCACGATGACTGAGGACCAGCCCGAGCTCCGTGAGGTCGACATCCGGGATCCCTTCGGTCTCCTCCTCCCGCCCCGCGAGGATCTGCACCGCTCGGCGAACCCGTTCGACGACCTTGGGATCGAGCGGGCGGATCCGCACATCGGAGATGCCCAGATCCGCCGCCCTCAGCAGAGCCAGGACCCTCTCGCGGCTCTCCTCGCCACGCAGAAGGTGAGTCGTGTAGGCCCACCGGCGCTGCCTGCTCGACGCCTCAGCGAGCTGAAGACCGCCCTCGAACCACTGGAAGAGCGGAAGGAGGTCAGGGTGGGCGCTTGCGGCCGCAGACGAGAGGAACAGGGCGTTCGGCCGAGTGATCTTTTCGACGGCGCGGCCGATGCCCCGGTTACGAGCTCCGAGCTCGAGCGGTTTGTCCGCTTCTCGAAGAAAGAGCAGGGTGGCACGGCCACGTGGGTACCGATAGGCCCATTCGCGCAAGACTCTTTCGTCGTCGAAGGTTACGCCGTACTCGTGCCGCACCCCGTTGAGCACCAGATCGACCTCGAAGCGGGTGGGCTTGCCGGTAGCAGCCGGATCGAGCCGGAAGGCATGGCGCGGCATTCCGCCAGACGGATCACCAGAGCGGAATGACATGAGAACGTGGTCACGAAATTCGGCCAGAGCCCTGAGCAAATTGCTCTTACCTGAACCATTCGCTCCGAAGATTCCGGCCACAGGGAGAACCTTGACGGGCCGGCCCCCCTCTCGCCAGGGCACCTGACGGGGCACTCCCTCTTCCGCGAGCGCCGTGGCCTCCAAGGAGAGCTCCAGCGGGTCACGGAACGATCGGACGTTCTCAGCTCGAAATGCCAGAAGCATCGAGATCTGACCAGCTTCTGCGGCCTTCATGAGCACGATTATTGCGGGAAACCTGCATTCTTTCAATGTAGCGAGGGTCAGTATCCGCTTATAGCGGAGTAAGGGGACCATCAACGCAATTCACTCGGCGCGGGCTTGCCGCGTCCGAGCGCGACCTGTGACGGGCGCCAGAGGAGCCCCGGGCGACCTCGCCCCGGCGTACCCTCCGTCGTTGCTAACAACTCGGAAACGAGAAACCGATTCGCGCTCGACTCGCGCTCAGTGTAATCATACGATCACGCCAAGAAGTCAGGCGCGAGGCAAAGGAGACCGCGTGGGCAGGCACGAGAAGCCCCACAGTCCCAAGGACAGGCCGGACGACTCCCAAGAAGGCTCCCACCGGGACGAGACCCAGGCGAGCCGCGGCAAGCACGCGGCGGTCTCGGACGAGACGTAGGGCCCTTTCCAGAACCCCGGTCGGGGACCCGCCAATGACCCGATCGGCCGGCCCGCCACCTCGGTGAGTTCCTGCCTTTCTCACCGGGGTGGCGGGCCTCAACCGGCGTCGAGCAACGCCATGGCCATCGCCTGGACGGACCGCGTGAAGCGCCGCGGGTCGTCGGGCGGCGTCAGATGGCGCACCAGGTCCCCGTCGAAGACCGCCAGGATGGCGTGCGCCAGGAAGCCGGCGTCCAGGTCGGGGCGGGCCTCGGTGAGCAGGGCGCTGAGATGGCGGTGCCAGGAGCGATAGCTGGGGTCGGCGTACTTGTCCTCGGCGCAGGCCTGCTCGTGCGCGGACAGCAGGATGGCGTTGCCCTCCGCGATCGCGCCGAGCCCGTCGAGGAAGGCGAGCAGCCGTTCCCGCGCCGGCGCTCCCGGGCCGAGCGGCGCAGGCCCGTTCACCACCGCCTCGCGCAAGTACTGCGATCTCTCCTCCAGCAGCGCCTGCAGGAGCCCCGCGCGGCTGCCGAAGCGCCGGAACACCGTGCCCTTGCCCACCTCGGCCAGGGCGGCCACCCGATCGAGGGAGACGTGGTCGCCCCCGCCCTCCGCCAGCAGCCGCTCGGTCGCGCGCAGGACGGCCTGACGATTGCGCGCCGCGTCGGCGCGTTCCGCGCGGCCTTCGGCCACCGCGCACCCCATTCCCTGTTGCGGACTATCGGTCCGCATATGCTACCGTCCCGGACATCCGGACTGACAGTCCGGATATTTCGTCCCCCTATCGCGGAGAAGGTCATGCGAGCTCTCATCGTCGATCCCGGCGCCCCCGCCTCCCTGCGCCTCGGCACCGCGCCGGACCCCCGGCCGGCGCCCCACCAGCTCGTCCTCGACGTCCGGCACCTCTCGCTCAACCGCGGCGAGGTGGCCTTCGCCGGGCAGCGGCCGCCCGGCACCGTGCACGGTTACGACGCGGCCGGCGTGGTGGCACGCGCGGCGGAGGACGGCACCGGCCCGGCCGCCGGCACGAGGGTCGTGGCGTTCGGCGGCGGAGCGTGGGCGGAGCACATGGCGGTGGACACGACCGCGGTGGCGGCGGTGCCGGACGGGGTCGACCTGGCCGGTGCGGCCGCGCTGCCGATGGCCGGCATCACCGCGCTGCGTACGCTGCGCTCCCGCTCGGTCCTGGGCCGGCGGGTGCTGATCACCGGCGCGGCCGGTGGAGTGGGCCGCTACGCGATCCAGCTCGCCGCCCTGGGCGGCGCCCACGTGATCGCCTCGGTGGGCTCGGCGGCCCGTGCCAAGGGCCTGGCCGAGCTGGGCGCCGATGAGGTCGTGATCGGCCTGGACGGCATCGACCGGCCGGTCGACCTCATCCTCGACAACGTGGGCGGGGCGCAGCTCGTCGAAGCCTGGAAGTTGCTCGCGCCGGGCGGCGGCGTGCAGAACATCGGCTGGGCCTCTGACGAGCCGGCGGTGTTCGAGCCGTATTCGTTCTTCTCCATGGGCCCGGCCAAGACGATGAGCACGTTCGGGGACGTCCACGAGGTCGGGCCGGACCTGGCCACGCTGCTGGGCTTCGTGGCGGCGGGGAAGTTGTCACCCGAGGTGGACTGGCGCGGGCCGTGGGAGAAGATCGCGGAGGCGGGCCAGGCACTGCTGGGCCGGCGGATCGCGGGCAAGGCCGTTCTGGACGTCGCCTAGCTGAGCGGGATCGGGCCCCGGGGCCCGGTCCCGCTCAGTCACCCGATCAGGGCCAGTCGACGGACGGGCGGAGCTGCACGCCCGAGTGGCCCTGGTCGTCCAGTTTCACGCCCAGCACCTGGTGGAGCTGGACCTTGTTGCGCTGGAAGCCGACGATGCAGCCCGCCATGTAGAGGGCCCACACCCGGGCCGTCCCCATGCCGACCTCCTGGACCGCGGCCTCCCAGTTGGCCTCGAGGTTGTCGCACCAGAAGCGGAGCGTCCTGGCGTAGTGCTCCCGGAGGTTCTCCTCGTGCCTGATCTCGAAGCCGATGTCCTCCATCTGCCGCACCAGCCAGCCCACCGACTCCAGCTCGCCGTCGGGGAAGACGTAGCGGTTGATGAAACCGCCCTTGTTGAACGTCTTCTCCTTGCCGGTCGGCCTGGTGATGCAGTGGTTGAGGATGCGGCCGCCCGGCCTGAGCTTGCCGTACAGGAACTCGAAGTAGGAGGGCACGTTGGCCTTGCCGATGTGCTCGGTGAGGCCGATGGAGCTGACCGCGTCGAAGTCGGCCTCCTGGACGTCGCGGTAGTCCATGAAGCGCACCTCGGCCAGGTCCTGGAGACCGGCGTCGGCGATGGCCTTCTGGGCCCACTCCGCCTGCTGCTTGCTCAGCGTCACGCCCAGGGCCTTGACGCCGTAGTGCCGGGCGGCGTGCATCACCATGCCGCCCCAGCCGCAGCCGACGTCGAGCAGGCGCATGCCCGGCTTGAGGTCCAGCTTCTTGGCCACCAGGTCGAACTTGGCGTGCTGAGCCTCTTCCAGCGTCGAGTCCTCGGCGGGGAAGACGGCGCAGGTGTAGGCCATGGACGGGCCGAGCACCCACTCGTAGAAGCGGTTGGAGACGTCGTAGTGATGGTGGATGGCCTCGGCGTCACGCTGCTTGGCGTGGCGCGAGCCCAGCCGGGCCAGGGCGCTCTGCCGCATCTCCTGCGGAGGTGCGGGCACCCGCATGAGGAGCGGCTTCACCCCGAGCGCCCGGACCGCGTCGAGCTTCTCGGACGCGCTCAGGTCGTTCGTCGTGATGTTCCACATGCGATCGAGCAGGGTGTACATGTCACCGTGCACGTCCATGTGGCCGGAGACGTAGGCTCGGGCCAGGCCGAGCTCCCCGGGTGCCTGCGCCAGGTAGGCGACGGCGATCGGGGATTTCACCTCAATGGCCAGGTCGGCCCCGTCCGGTCCGGCCTTGCTGCCGTCATACGCCATGAACGTGACATTCGCGTCCGTGCCGATGATCTTTTCAAAGATGGTTGCGAGAGCCATCAACTCACCTTCCCCGTACACACTTTTCGTACAGGTCCAGCAGGCGACCACTCGAGTCGTATTCCCGCTTGACCGGCCAATAGGCGTCGCCGTTGTAGAGCTGCCAGAACTGCTCGCGGGCGTAGAAGGAGGTCGAGTAGAGCGACTTGTGACCGTCGAGCTCGTGCACCTCACGCTCGATGAGCCGGTTGTAGTAACCGTCGAACTGCCCCCGCGGCAGCGGCACCATACCCCAGAATCCGAAGTTGACATACAGCTTGCCGGGCTCGAGGGGATAGATCGGCCACCGGGAGGACGCCCGCAGCGGGCACATCCAGACCGGCGTCATCCCGACCTTGTCGTGGAAGAACTCCAGGAACTCGGCGCCGCGCTCGATGGGGGCCTCGACGTCCTGGATCACGGACTCCTGCACGGGCTGGTCGCGCCAGCGGTCGACGCGGGCGGTCACGCCGTACTTGCGGTCGAGGGCCACCAGGCGGCGGTAGACGTCGGAGCGCATCCAGCGGCGCGGCATCAGCGAGCGGACCACCGGCTGCTGTACCCCGAAGGCGCGCGAGCACCAGAACCAGTCGGTGTCCCAGCGCCACAGGTAGTCGCGGATGGTCAGCCAGTCACGGTTACGCTGCTGAATCGACTGGTAGTAGATGCGCATGCCGGTGTAATCGGAGACGTAGGGCGCGCGGTCGGCGAAGCGGCCGAGCGTGACGTACATCTCGCCAGGATGGAAGAAGACGCCGTCCACGAAGTCGACGCGCTCGCCGTCGTGGACCATGCTGTCGCTGATCTCCTGCATGGCGAGCATGCACTTGGCCGCGTCGGTGAACTTCACGTGCGTCAGATGCACGTACGGCTCGACCTTGCGAAGCTTGATCCGGATGCGCAACGCGTAGCCGAGCGTCCCGTAGGAGTTGGGGAACGTCCGGAACAGGTCGCGATGCTCGTTGTCGTCGCGGGCCACGACGATGCGCCCGTCGCCGGTGAGGATTTCCAGCTCCTCGACCGACTCGTGCGGCAGGCCGTCCCTGAAGCTGCTGGACTCGATGCCGAGCCCGGTCACCGCGCCGCCGAGCGTGATGGTCTTGAGCTGCGGCACCACGTAAGGCATGAGCCCGTGCGCCAGCGTGGCGTCCACCAGGTGCTCGTACGTGGTCATGCCCTGGACCTCGGCCGTCATGGTCTCGGGGTCGACGCTGATGACCTCGTCGAGATCCCTGGCCGACAGCTTGGCCGTACGGCCCGGGTCGCGGAACCTGAACAGGTTGGACGTGGACTTGGCCAGACGGGGCGCGGCGCCACCGGGAATCTCGGCGTACGAGTGCCGGATCTGCTCTACTGCCCGCTGGTGTGCCGACATCGTCGTCGTCACCAAAGCACCCCCCTTGAGCTGGTAGAGATCGTCCGTAAGAAGGTATCTCGCACGAGCGAACCGGACTAGACCGGGGTCGTTAAAGACACGAAAACTGTTCATCGTGCCAGGTGAATCCCCTAGGAAATAGGGCTTTCCGTAAACTTCCTGGAGATCATCGGCGCGGCGCCGTTCAGGACGCCCGTGACCGCGCGGCCCTCGATCGCCGCCGCCAGGTTGTCGAGGGTGGCGGTGAGCAGGCGCGTCGTCGCCTCCGGCGTGACCCCGGCCGCGTGCGGCGACAGCAGGACGCCGGGCAGGTCGCGCAGCGGGTCGCCGGCGGGCAGCGGCTCCACGTCGAACACGTCGAGTGCGGCTCCGGCGAGCCGGCCGTCCCGCAGGCTCGCGGCCAGCGCGCGCTGGTCCACGACGCCGCCCCTGGCCGCGTTGACGAGCAGGGCGCCCTGCTTCATCCGGCCCGGATCGATCAGGCCCCGGGTCTCCTCCGACAAGGCGATCACGACGACCACGACGTCGCTGTCGGAGACCAGGCTCTCCAGGTCCTGGAAGCCGGGGTCCTCCCGTGGCGTGCGGGTCCAGTAGCTCACCTCACAGCCGAGGGCGCGGAACATCCGGGCGCACGCGGCGCCGATCGGGCCGTAGCCGACGATGCCGACGCGCCGGCCGTGCAGCTCGCGGGGCTGCAGGCCCTGCTGCGGCCACGCGCCCGCGCGGACGGCGGCGTCGGCCTCGGCCAGTTTGCGCGACAGCGCCAGTGTGGCGGCCAGGCACCACTCCGAGACCGCGACGACGCTGACGCCCGGTGTGTTGGCCAGCGGCACCCCGGCCGCCGCCAGGGCGTCGAGGTCGTGACCGTCGACGCCGACCGACGGCTGCTGCACGAACGCCAGCAGCGGCGCGGCGGCGACCGCCGCGGCGTCCAGCGTCAGCGTGCCCGTCCAGTCACCGAGCACGATCTCCGCCTCCGGCAGCGCGGCGAGCAGCGCGTCCCTGTCGCGGGCGGCCGGCACGCGTACCGCCACCCGGTCGCCGAGCGGGGCGAGCAGGCGGCGCATGAGCTCTTCCGGGAGAGGAGGCAGGGCGAGCAGGTTCCAGGGACTCATGCCCCCACAGTAAAGCTGCTGATCACCTGCCGCATCAGCCCCCGGTTACGCTGCCATTGGCTTTCGGGGACCGTCCAGGACAGGACGTAGGCCGCGTCGCCGATGGCCACCACGCGGCGTACCTCGCGGTAGCGCATGCCGGGCTTGACCCACGGCGCGTCGCCGGTCTCGCCCGCGGTCCAGGAGCACTCCCACTCCACGGCCTTCACGCCCTGGTGCGTGACCGTCCGCAGGCCGCGGCCCGTGACCGTCCGCCCCTGCTGCTTCAGCGTCTCCTGGGTGTCGCGCAGGAGCTGGTTGGGGTCGAGGGTGGAGTAGCTGGCCTCGATGGCGAGGTGGGCGTTGCCGTCCCTGCGCGTCCACTCGGTGGCGGCCTCGCGGAGCGCGCCCCGCCAGCCGGTCGGCCGCATGATCGACCAGCCGTCGCGCGACTTCCACGCGCGGACCGCCGGGACGATCCTGCTGACGCTGGGCGTCGGGGTGGGCGACGCGCTCGGCTCCGGCGTCGGGGCGGCGGCCGGCGTGAGCGGGCTGGTGGCCGCCGCGGGCACGGTGGCGGCGCGCGGGGTGCCCTCCGCAGGGGAGGCGAGCTCGAAGTACGCGACCGCGCCGCCCGCGATCACCAGGACCGCCGCCGCGCCCGCCGCGAGCAGGGCCCGGCCTCTGCCCCTGCCAGGCCGTTTCTCCGGCATGTCCTGGTCGGCGTGCGGGGGCTTGGTCGAGGCGATCTCGGTCAGCAGCCGCTCGGCCCCCTCGGCGTCGAGCCGCTGCTCCGGCTCCTTCTGCAACAGGCCGCGCAGGACCGGATGCATGATGGGCGGGATCCTGCGGTAGTCGGGCTCCTCGGTGAGCAGCGCGTTCAGCGTCGCCATGGGGTCGCCCCGCTCGAACGGCGAGCGCCCCACCATGCAGGCGTACAGCGTGGCGCCCAGCGACCACAGGTCGGAGGCGGGGCCCGAGTCGACCGCGCGCACCCGTTCGGGGGCGAGGAAGCTCGGCGAGCCCGTGACCATGCCGGTGCTGGTGAGCGAGGGATCGCCTTCGAGCGTGGCGATGCCGAAGTCGGTCAGCACGGCCCGGCCGTCGTCGGTCATCAGGATGTTGCTGGGCTTGACGTCCCGGTGCAGGATGCCGGCCGCGTGGGCGGCCCGCAGCGCGGACAACACCTGCCGGCCGACGTCCGCCGCCTGCCGTACGGGCAGGGCCCCCGAGGTGAGCACGACCTGCTCGACCGAGGGATGGCGCAGCAGCTCCATCACGACCCAGGGCCGCCCGCCCTCCTCGACCACGTCGTAGACCGCGACGACGGACGGGTGGTTGAGCTTGGCGGCGGTGCGCGCCTCGCGGGCGGTCCGCAGGAGCTGGCGCTCCTGTTCGCCCGGCGAAAGGCTGTCCGGCAGCAGCACTTCCTTGATGGCCACCTGCCGGTTGAGCAAGGTGTCGTGGCCTTCCCAGACCACGCCCATCCCCCCGCGACCCAGTTCGTGCAGTAATTGGTAGCGCGCTGCGACGAGCCGGTTGCTATCCGAAACCATGTCCTACCCCTGTAGGGGCGCAAGCGCCCTGCTGCAGACAACCGCTGAACGCGAATGCCCGTAGACCACCCGATCAGTGGACAAGTTTCCCACACCTGCACCCGCTTCGCCGGAAGGTCGGGAAGGCGGCTTGCCACAGGTCACCGAATGTTGTTCTACTGAGGCAGAGCCCACACTCAAAGGGAGATGGTAATGCCTGGAGTCCGTCAGGGTCCGCTGACCGGGATTCGCGTGCTGGAGCTCGCCGGGCTCGCGCCCGGGCCGTTCGCCGGGATGATGCTGGCCGACCACGGGGCCGAGGTGCTGCGGGTGGACCGGGTCAAGGCGGTCTCCGACCGGCCGCGTACGGATGTGATGGACCGCGGCAAGCAGACGATCGGCCTGGACCTGAAGTCGCCCGAGGGCGTCGCGGCGTTCAAGGAGCTGGCGCGGAACGCCGACGCGGTGATCGAGGTCTTCCGGCCGGGCGTGGCGGAACGGCTCGGCATCGGCCCCGACGACCTGCACGCGGTGAACGAGCGGCTGGTCTACGGCCGGATGACCGGCTGGGGACAGGACGGCCCGCTGGCGTCCACGGCCGGGCACGACATCGACTACATCGCCGTCTCCGGCATCCTGTCGATGCTGGGCAGGGAGGGCGAGAAGCCGACGCCGCCGATCAATATCCTGGGCGACTTCGCCGGCGGCGGGCTCATGCTCGCCTACGGGGTGCTGCTGGCGCTGTTCGAGCGGGAGCGCACCGGCAGGGGCCGGGTGATCGACGCGGCCATGGTGGACGGGGCGGCGATCCTGTTCTCGATGTTCTACCAGGCCGTGCAGAGCGGTTTCTGGGGGCCCAGGGGCACGAACCTGCTGGACACCGGCGCTCCGCAGTACGACACGTACGAGACCGCCGACGGCCTGCACCTGGCGGTGGGCTCGCTGGAGCCGCAGTTCTGGGAGGCGATGGTGAGCCTCATGGGGCTGACCGGCCTGCCCGACAGGAACGACCGGGCGCAGTGGCCCGCGCTGCGGGCCCGCCTGGCCGCGGAGTTCAAGACCAGGACGCGAGCCGAGTGGGAGGCCGTCTTCGACGGCTCCGACGCCTGCGTCTCCCCCGTGTTGTCGATGGGCGAGGCCGCCGCTCATCCGCACAACGTCGCCCGCGGCCTGTTCACCGACGTCGGCGGGGTCACCCAGCCGCATCCCGCGCCCCGCCTGCGGGGCGTTCCCGCTCAGGATCTCTCCCCCGCCACCCGCCTGGACGACCTGTCCGGGTGGGGCCTGTCGCGGGAGGAGGCCGACAAGCTACGCGCGCAAGGGGTGCTCGCATGATCGACTTACTCGACGGCGACATGTACGCCACCGACCCCACTCCCGTCTACGCCTGGCTGCGCGAGCACGCCCCCGCCTACCACGACGAGGCCAACGGCCTGTGGGGCATCTCACGGCACGCCGACATCTCGGCCATCGAGCGCGACCCCAAGTTGTGGACCAGCACCGTCGGCTACCGCCCCCAGCTTCCCTCGGAGCCGTCGATGATCGGCCTGGACGATCCCGAGCACGCCGAGCGCCGCCGCCTCGTCTACCGCCGTTTCACCCCCCGCCACGTCCACGAGAGTTACGCCGGCCGCGTCCGCGAGGTCGTCGTCGAGCAGCTCGACCGGGCGCTGGAGCGCGGCACGGTGGACGCGGTGGCCGACCTGGCCGCGCCG
The DNA here is from genome assembly GCF_053592075.1 of Nonomuraea sp. NPDC002799. Classification (NCBI taxonomy): domain Bacteria; kingdom Bacillati; phylum Actinomycetota; class Actinomycetes; order Streptosporangiales; family Streptosporangiaceae; genus Nonomuraea; species Nonomuraea sp. NPDC002799. Next base: position 139,158 of record NZ_JBSFVA010000009.1, on the reverse strand, counting down.
CTGCCGGCCCGTGTGATCGGCTGGCTGCTCGGCTTCCCCGACGAGGACTGGCCGCGGCTCAAGCACTGGTCGGAGACCACGATCGTGGCCGGCGGCGGCCTGCGGTACGTCACCCACGAGGCCGCCGTGGCCGCCGGCGAGTACGGCGAGGCGGTGCTGGCCCTGGCCGCCGAACGCCGTGCCCGGCCCAAGGACGACCTGCTCTCCCTGTGGTCGGCCGACCCGGGCTACGACGACGAGCACCTGGCCAACGAGGCCATGCTGCTGCTCGACGGCGGCGCGGAGACCACCAGGACGGTCATCGCCACCGCGATCGACGCGCTGATCCGCCACCCCGCGCAGTGGCGGCTGCTGCGCGCGGAGCCGGAGCTGATCGAGGGGGCGGTGGAGGAGTTCGTCAGGTGGACGACGCCGGTGCTCAACATGTGCCGCGCGGCCACCCGCGACACCTCGCTGCACGGGGCGCTCATCCCGGCGGGGCAGCAGGTGCTGCTCATGTACGGCTCCGCCAACCGCGATCCCGAGGTGTTCGACGATCCCGGGGTGTTCGACGTGACCAGGAAGGCGGGCGGGCACATCGCGTTCGGGCTGGGCACCCACTTCTGCCTGGGGGCGGCGCTGGCCCGGCTGGAGTTGCGGATCTTCTTCGAGGAGTGGCTGGCCCGGGTGGACTCGGCCGAGTGGGCGGACGAACAGGGGCCGCGCATCCTGCCCAACTCCTTCGTCAGGGGCGTGACGTCCTTCCCCGTCCGGCTCCGGCCACGCTGAACCGCGCGTAGTCCTTCAACACGATCGAGTCGTGCAGGCGGGTGCCCTTGCTGCCCAGCCTGACGGCGGCCCTGGTCAGCGCGACGGGCAGGCGGTTCATCAGCCGCACGCCCTGGGTGAGCGCCCACAGGTCCCGCCGCGTGCCCGGCACGAGCGTCCTGGCCGCGTTCACGGCGAAGCCGCGGCTGCGGCGTACGTACTCGCCGATCTCGGCCTCGTAGGCCGGGAAGGCCCGCGTGTGGTCGCCGCCGTGCGCGGCCAGCTCGCCCGCCAGGATGTACGCCCCCACGACCGCCAGGCTCGTGCTCCCGCCGACGGCGGGACCCGGGCAGTAGCCGGCGTCGCCGACGAGCGACACCCGCCCGCGTGACCACGAGTCGAGCCGGAGCTGGGTGATGGAGTCGAAGTAGAAGGCGGGCGTGTGCTCCAGCTCCGCGAGCAGCCTGGGCGTCTCCCAGCCGACGCCGGCGAAGTGCTCGCGCAGCAGCTCCTTCTGCCGGTCGACGTCCCTGTGGTGGTAGTCGAGCTCCCGCGGCGGCCTGAACAGGAACAGCGCCCGCGCGTCGGTCAGGTGCCTGGCGCCGTACAGGGCGGCCAGTCTGCCGACCCCCGTGATGCCCTCCACGCGGCCGTCGAGCGCCAGATGGTTGGACACGGAGGCGACGGCCAGGTAGGCGCCGATCCAGCGGGTGTAGCCCGACTCGGGGCCGAAGACCAGGCGGCGCACGTTGGAGTGCAGGCCGTCGGCGCCGATCACCAGGTCGTACCGGGCCGGCTCGCCGCGCTCGAACGTCACCTCCCCGTCGGCGGAGATCGAGGTGATGGAGTCGCCGAAGACGTAGCCGACGTCGTGGCGGGTGGCGTCGTGGAAGATCTCGCTCAGGTCGTCGCGCATGATCTCGGCGTGCCGGTCGGAGATGGCCGTCATCACCCGGCGCAACTCCAGCTCCGCGGGCCGGCGGCCGCCCTCGGTGTGCATCGTGAGCCGCTCCGTGCCGGTCTTCCTGGCCAGAACCGGCTCCAGCACGCCCATCTGCTCGACGATGTCCATGGCGGGCCTGAACAGGTCGACGGCGTGGCCGCCCGTCTTGCGCAGCGCGGGGGCGCGCTCGACGACCGTGACGGTGAAGCCGTACCTGGTGAGCCAGTACGCCAGCGCCGGGCCTGCGACGCTCGCCCCGGAGATGAGGACCCTCATGGTCACTCCTTTTACTTAACGGAAGGTAAGTAAGACGCTAGCACGGTCATCTACTTAACGGTAGGTAAGCGATAGGGTCGGGTCATGCCCAGTGACACCAAGGCCCGCATCCAGGCGGTGGCACGCGAGCTGTTCGTGCAGCAAGGCGTGCAGAACACCAGCCTGCGCCAGATCTCAGACCGGCTGGGCATCACCAAGCCCGCGCTCTACTACTACTTCGCCTCCCGCGACGAGCTGGTGCGCAGCATCGTGCAGCCGCTGGTGGAGGACATCGAGCGGTTCGTGGCCACGCGGACGGCCGGCGACGCGCGGGCGCTGCTGGAGGACTACTTCGAGATGCTCTGGCGGCACCGCGAGGTGATCGTCATGATGGTGCGCGAGTTGTCCACGCTGGGCTATCTGGATCTGGGCGAGCGCATGTTCGCCTGGCGGCGGCGGCTCATCGTCCTGCTGTTCGGGACCGAGCTCACGACGGCGCAGCACATCAGCGCGACGGTGGCCCTCGGCGGGATGTCCGACTGCGCGGTGGAGTATGCCCATCTGCCGATGGAGGAGGTCAGGCCGGCGGCGGTCGAAGCGGCGGCCGCCGCGCTCGGCCTGCCGAAGATCTAGCGGCTCTACACGGCCACGTAGAGGTCGGCGCCCTCCCGGTGGTGCACCTCAAGATCGGTGGTGAACGCGCGCGCCGGCGTGCCGCCCGACTCGGTGTGCTGCCACACCTGCTGCCACGCCTCGGCCAGAGCCTGCGGCATCGAGCCGCGCGCCGCCAGCCGCAGCGACTGGGCGGCCGGCACACGCACCGCCACCATGCCCTCGGGCAGCCGCGGCACGGTGCGCACGGCGGTGCCGACGATCTGGGTGTAAGCGCCGTGGTGGTCGCTCTCGTAGTCGGTCAGCACGGCGTACAGATTCTCGTCGACGCGGCCGGGCACGTGCGCGAAGGCCCCCGGCGCGCCCGCCCGGCCCCACAGCGCGGGCAGCTTGGCCCGAGCGGGGTCCATCTCATCGGCATTAGTGGTGCGTACGGCGATGCCGACCACGGTCAGCTCTGCTCTATCGGTGACGTCCACAAGCCTCCCTCCCCCAAATGTGTCCCGGCCGATCATAAGCCCGCGAGAAAGGGGGAAACCCCTTGATGACACTGTCGCCCCATATGATGGATGAACGTGAAGTTTCTTAACGACCTCGCACCTCACCACGATTTGACCTATAGCGACGTGTTCATGGTCCCGTCGCGCTCTTCGATCGGTTCCCGGCTCGCAGTCGACCTCTCGACCAACGACGGCACCGGCACCACCATCCCCGTCGTCGTGGCCAACATGACCGCGGTCGCGGGCCGCCGCATGGCCGAGACCGTCGCACGGCGGGGCGGCATCACCGTGATCCCCCAGGACATCCCGCTGGACGTCGTGGCGGACGTCGTCGACTGGGTCAAGAAACGCGACCTCGTCCACGACACGCCGCTGGCGCTGACCCCGCACGACACCGTCGGCGAGGCGCTGCAACTGCTGCCCAAGCGGGCCCACAACGCGGTCATCGTCGTCGACTGGGAGAACCGGCCCGTCGGCGTCGTGACCGAGGCCGACTGCCAGGGCGTGGACATGTTCACGCAGCTCTCCAACGTCATGTCCAGCGAGCTGCTGACCCTGCCCGCCGGGCTCGACCCGCGCGCCGCCTTCGACCGGCTGCACGGGGGGCGGCACCGGCTCGCGCCCATCGTGGACGACGAGGGCCGGCTGGTCGGCATCCTCACCCGCACCGGCGCGCTGCGCGCCACCCTCTACCAGCCGGCCGTCGACGCCCAGGGCCGGCTGCGCGTCGCGGCCGCGGTCGGCGTGAACGGCGACGTGGCCGCCAGGTCCAAGGAGCTGCTCGAAGCCGGGATCGACTGCCTCGTCGTGGACACCGCGCACGGTCACCAGGAGAAGATGATCTCCGCGCTGCGCGCCGTCCGGGCCCTCGACCCCGGAGTGCCCGTCGCGGCGGGCAACGTGGTGACGGCCGAGGGCGTACGCGACCTGGTGGCCGCCGGGGCCGACATCCTCAAGGTCGGAGTGGGCCCTGGCGCCATGTGCACCACGCGGATGATGACCGGTGTGGGGCGGCCGCAGTTCTCCGCCGTGCTGGAGTGCTCGGGCGAGGCTCGCCGGCTGGGACGGCACGTGTGGGCGGACGGCGGGGTGCGCCATCCGCGCGACGTGGCCCTGGCGATCGCCGCGGGAGCGTCCAACGTGATGATCGGGTCGTGGTTCGCGGGCACGTACGAGTCGCCCGGCGACACCAGGACGGACGCGGACGGGCGCAAGTACAAGGAGAACTTCGGCATGGCCTCCGCCCGCGCCGTGCTGCTCAGGACGGCGGAGGACTCGGCGTTCGACCGGGCCAGGAAGGCGTTGTTCGAGGAGGGCATCTCGACCTCCCGGATGTATCTGGATCCGCGGCGGCCGAGTGTGGAGGATCAGATCGACGCCATCGTGGCGGGGTTGCGGTCGTCGTGCACGTACGCGGGGGCGGCGACGCTGGAGGAGCTGCACGAGCAGGCGGTCGTGGGGATCCAGGGCTCGTCCGGGTTCGCGGAGGGCATGCCGCTGCACCAGAGCTGGTAAGCCCCTGGCTGCTGGGTGGGCGGCTGGGCTTTGGGGCTGAGCCGCCCGGCCTGCTGGGTGGGCGGCTGGGCCGGACGCTAAGTCCGTCTCCAGCCGCCCGCGGCGTTGATGCCGCCATCCACGTGCAGCGTCGTCCCCGTCACGAACCTCGCCAGGTCGCTGGCCAGGAACACGGCCGCCCGCGCGGCGTCCCCCGGCTCGCCGAGGTGGCCGAGCGGCGGCACGCGTACGGGGTCGTAGGGCAGCGGGCGGGCCAGCATGCGCTCGCGTACCCCCGCCTCACCCTCGGTCCTCAGGGCGTCGGGGGCGATCGCGTTCACCCGGATGCCCCGGGGCGCCAGCTCCAGCGCCAGCGTCTTCGTCAGGCTCTCCAGCCCGGCCTTCATCGCCGCGTACACCGCGAACCCCGGCGCGGCCTGGTGCGCCTCGCTGGAGGTGATGTTGATGATCGACGCGCCCGCCGGCATCAACGGCAGCAGCCTGCGGGTCATGCCGGTGACCTGCGTGAAGTTCTCCTCGATGAGGATCTGCTCGCCGCGCGGGGAGGTGTCGGCGAACGCGGCGTGGAAGGTGCCGCCCGCGTTGTTGACCAGCACGTCGACGCGGCCCCAGCGCTCGCGTACGGCCTGGGCGAACACCTCCACCGCCACGTGGTCGCGCACGTCGAGCCGCATCGCCAGCTCCGCCCGCGGCTTGTCGCGGTCGCAGACCGCGACGTGGGCGCCGAACGCGGCGAACGCCTCCGCGATCGCCAGCCCGATGCCTCTGGCCGCGCCGGTCACGACGGCCACGCGACCGGAGAGCAGGATCGCGTCAGGAGAAAGGGCGGCCATGAACGACGACGATATCCCGACCGCATAGAGTCGTCGGGTCCATTCCGATCGTCAACCATCATCAACAGGAGCACTTCGTGGCACTCGAGAAGCCCGAGATCGACTTTCCCGGGGGCAACCCGCCCAAGGACCTCGAAATCGTCGATCTGACCGTGGGCGACGGCACCGAGGCCAAGCCTGGCCACAACGTCAAGGTTCACTACGTGGGCGTCGCGTTCTCCACCGGCGAGGAGTTCGACGCGTCGTGGAACCGCGGCGACGCCTTCGAGTTCCCGCTCGGCGGCGGGCGCGTCATCGCGGGCTGGGACCAGGGGGTCGCGGGCATGAAGGTCGGCGGCCGGCGCAAGCTGGTCATCCCGCCGCACCTCGGCTACGGCAGCCGTGGCGCCGGCGCGGCCATCAAGCCGAACGAGACGCTCATCTTCGTCGTCGACCTGCTCGGCGTCAGCTAGCGGTCACCGGCCGCCCACGGGCGAGCCGACGTACGGGGCGGGACACCACACGGCGTCCCGCCCCGTACGCGTGTCCGGGCGCGTGTCCGGGCGCGTGTCCGGGTACTGCGGCGTTCGACTGCCGTCGTGACCGCGGAAACGCCGGAGACACCAGCGACATCGACACCTGATCCGACTGGGGAAATGTCGGCTTGGTGAGGCAACATAGGCGTGTGCTTCTGATCGACGTGGTCCGAGTGTCCGAGGCGGTGACGCGCACGTCCGCCAGGCTGGGCAAGGTCGGTCATCTGGCCGAGTTGCTGGGCCGGGTCAGCCCGGCGGAGGCGGAGATCGCGATCTCCTACCTCTCGGGGGAGCTGCCCCAGCGGCAGGTGGGCGTGGGCTGGCGCACCCTGGAGGACCTCCCCCAGCCCAAGCTGGCCGCCACGGCCACGCTGACCGCGGTCGACGAGCTGCTGTCCGGGATCAAGGCGGTGGCCGGGCCGGGCTCCCAGGCGGCGCGCAGGGCCGCGGTGGCCGGGCTGTTCGCGGGTCTGACGAGCCAGGAGCAGCAGTTCATGAGCCGGCTGCTCCACGGCGAGCTGCGGCAGGGCGCCCTCGACGGCGTCATGATCGAGGCGGTGGCCAAGGCGTCCGGGGCTCCGTCGGCCGACGTGCGCCGGGCGCTCACGCTGCGCGGCTGGCTGCCCGCGGTCGGGGCCGCCGCGCTGACCGGCGGGGTGACGGCGCTGCACGCGTTCCGGCTGGAGGTGGGGCGGGCGATCTCGCCCATGCTGGCGGGCAGCGCGCCCAAGGTGGCCGCGGCTCTGGAGAAGGCGGGCACGCCCGCGGCGCTGGAGTGGAAGCTCGACGGCGTCCGGGTGCAGGCGCACCGTGCGGGCTCCGACGTGCGGGTCTTCACGCGTACGCTCGACGACATCACCGCGCAGGTGCCCGAGTTGGTCGAGGCCGTGCTGGCGATGCCGTCCGAGGATCTGGTGCTGGACGGCGAGGTGATCGCGCTGCGCTCCGACGGGCGGCCGCATCCGTTCCAGATCACCGCGAGCCGGGTGTCCAGCAAGACCAACGTCGCCCAGTTGCGCGAGCGGACCCCGTTGAGCGTCTTCTTCTTCGACGCACTGCGCGTGGACGGCGCCGACCTGCTCGACCTGCCCTATTCGGAGCGCCAGGAGGCCCTGGCGCGCACGGTCCCGCCGGGCCTTCTCACGCCGCGGCTGGTCACGGGAGACCTGGCCGAGGCGGAGGAGTTCTTCACCGACGTGGTCAAGGCGGGCCACGAGGGCCTGGTGGTCAAGGCGCTGTCCTCCCCTTACGCGGCGGGCCGGCGGGGCGCCGGCTGGATCAAGGTCAAGCCCCGGCACACGCTCGACCTGGTGGTCCTGGCCGCCGAATGGGGCCACGGCCGCCGCGAGGGCAAGCTCTCCAACCTCCATCTGGGGGCGCGCGATCCGGAGGGCGGGTTCGTGATGCTGGGCAAGACGTTCAAAGGGCTGACGGACGAGCTGCTGGCCTGGCAGACCGAGCGCTTCCTCGAACTCGCCGACGGGCCGACCGACGACTGGACGGTCAATCTGCGGCCGGAGCTGGTGGTGGAGATCGCCTTCGACGGCGTGCAGCGCTCGCCCCGCTATCCCGGGGGCATGGCTCTGCGCTTCGCCCGCGTGCTCCGCTACCGCCCGGACAAGCGGGTCGAGGACGCCGACACGGTGGACACCGTGCGCTCCCTCATGCTCTGACCACCGAACGCGAGCCCGCCAGCGAGCAGCCGCCTCACCACGTCACGCATCTTTCCCGGTGAGCCCGCGCGAGTTCTCCCTCGCGAGCCCGCGCGAGTTCTCCCTCCCGCGAGCCCGCGCGACTTTCTCCCTCCCGCGAGCCCGCGCGACTTTCTCCCTCCCGCGAGCCCGCGCGACTTTCTCCCTCCGGCGAGCCCGCGTGAATTGATCGTTTCCGCCGCCCCGCCGACGGCTTTCCCCGATATCGGCGGCCTTCCCCGGAGCTGGCAGCCCTGCTGCATATAGGGACAGCCCTAGATCGTCGCGTCCCGCACGCCTTCCTCCACATGCCGGACATTTCCCCATTCCCCAGAGGCCCGAAGATCCTCGGCGAACGCTCGGCGTTCTGGGCAATCGTGCTCTTAAGTGAGATATATCACTTGATATCCCATTAAGTTGTCTTTACTCGCTGTTTGTCGCATATGTTCTTCCCCACCGCGGGATCCCCACCCGCGCACGGATTGGCCGCCGGCCCGCCGCCACCCCCCTTGGCCTGGCCTTTCCCTCTCCTGTCCCCCATCTAGGACCGTGGTTTACGTTGGGCCAGCACTCGCTCAAGACGTCTTCTCAGGACCGCAAGCCCTCCTTCGGCAAGCGCCGCTGGACCGCCGTCGTCGCAGGCGCGGCCGTCATCGCCACCGCTTCCACCACCGCATGGGCGGCCATGGCCAACGACGAGGCCCCCACGCGCATCCTGAACGCGGCCTCCTCCCCCACCCCGGCCAAGTCGTCCCCGAACGACCCCGCCCGCCGGCCGACCCCGTCTCCCACGCTCAAGCCTCCGGCGGGCGCCCACCCGAAACCTCCCGAGAGCGCGGCGCCCAAGACGTCTGGGGCCGCGACCACCGAACCCAAGGCGCCTGAGTCCAAGACCGCCGAGGCGAGCACCACTGACACCGAGCACTCCGAGACCCCGCGCTCCGATATCGAAAGCTCCGGGCCCAAGACCGTCGAGTCCAAGGCCAAGACCGAGTCCAGGAAGTCGAAGCACCGGGTGCTCTCCTCGGGCACCTGCGGAGCCTCCTTCTACGACGAACCCCAGATGACGGCCAGCGGCGAACGTTTCAACCCGTCAGCCATGACCGCCGCCCACAAGACCCTCCCCCTGGGCAGCAAGGTCCGCGTCATCAATCCGAACAGCGGCGCATCCGTCACGGTCCGCATCAACGACCGTGGCCCGTACGCCGGCGACCGCTGTCTCGACCTGTCCGCAGCCGCCTTCTCCGCCATCGGCAACACGGACTCCGGGGTGATGAGGGTCAAGTACGAGGTGCTGGCACGCTGACCCGGGTCGCCTCAAGCACCACAAAGACACCCGCGCCCTTCGAACGACACTGAGCCACCCGAAAATGGCTTGATGTCGACAGCAGCCGAATCGTTATGAAAGGCAGCCAGAGGCGATAACGGCCGGGAGCCGAATCGGCATTTGCCCCAGCGCGTCATCTCACCTCGCCGGATCGGCCCACGGCCGACCCGGTTGCGGCACTTGTCCGAACGGATGCGCATCAGATGCCGGCGGCGGCCAGCTGCCAGCCGAAACGGTATATCGCCCGGCCCGCTAATACATCCGCCGGATGCTATTTGACCGGCCGCTTGGCCGGATCACTTCACCAAGCGGATCGTCATCGGATAGCGGAAATTCCCCTCGGAGAGAGCGGAGACGCCGGCGACGATGGACAGGACGACGGCCGCGACCCAGATGAACGGCACGAGTATCACGCCGATGACGGTGAACGGCAGCAGAATCGTCGCGCCCACCACCGTGAGCTGGAAGTTGAGTGCCTCCAGAGCGTGCTTGCGGATGAAGGGCGACGTCTTTCCCCCGGTGAGCAGCAGGATGAGCGGCGCGATGACCGGAATCCCGATGAGCATCAGCAGGTGAGCCACGGAGGCGCCGAGGCGTTCGTTGCTCTCCGGCGCATGCGCGGGGCGTACCGGAGAAGGCCGCGGGTCGAACTGGGGGACGGCCTGGGTGCCGTACAGCTCGGTCATGATCGGCATCAGGTCGCCGTGGGTACGCGCCGTCATCGCGCGCTCCAGACGGTCGTCGAACTCGAGCTTGTCGAACCGGCCCTCCGCGTAGGCGGACTTGACGTGCTCGACCACATGCTCTCGGTCCTGGTGGGTGACGCGCAGATGAGCTGACGGCACCTGTCCCGGCCCGGGGGTTGTCGGTACCCCAGCCATAATCGCCATGCCTCTCCTTCAAGAATCGGTCAGTCACCCCACATACTGCGTCCCCGGAGAGGCGGGTGCTATCCGGAGAATCCCGGATTCATCCCCGAGATCATCCCCGACGCCGGCCTTCCAGACGGTATAAAAAGGACTCATGAGATGGCGAGACCGCTACGGCCTTCGTCGGCGCCGCGGCCCTAAAATCGCGAAGTTCGACCGTGAGGCGACAGACGCCGATATTGAGGCGCTCATCGCCTTTGCCCGTTCACGGCGAGGCGTCGAGTTCTACGTCGAGCCTGAGACGTTCGCCACCGACACGACCGCCGTGGCGGTGGCCGACGACGGCGAGTGGACAAGACGCCGCGTCGGTTCCCCCGCGGTGATTCACAAGGTCGCTCGTGACCTTGCCCTGCCGGTGTACGACGTGCAGCTCACCGGGTATCCGCAACGCATGCGGGCTTACAACGAGCGCCGGCGTCGTGAGGAAGGCAGCCTGTAACCCATAACCCCTATTGACGATCCGTGGCCATCCTGGCTCGGCTGACAGCCGTACCGGCCGGCTCGGTCATCGCGTCGGCTTCGGCCATTGCCATGATTTCGGCTCGGTCCCCAACAAACCGGGTTGTGACATAACCCGCCGGGAAGCCGGTCACCCCACCGGCCTCCCGGCCTCAGCATGGACTCTGGACACCCAGGGGATGTCGCCGGCACGCGGACGCAGCGGCGACGTCCACACCCAACCCGCACGCGGGGCGCTACCGGGCCGACCGGTGGAACAAGCACCTGATCACCAAGCGCCATCCCGATCTTCACAAGCGGGGGTGGCACGGATCGCGTAGCCATGGGCGAGCGTGGGCGGTGCGGGCTCGTGTAGCTGCGCGGGTAGGGCGGCACGGGCTCGTGTAACTGCAGGCGCAGCGTGGGCGGCACAGGATCGCGTAGCTGCGGGCGCGGCGTGGCGAGCGAGCATATGCATGGCCGTTGCGGATCACTACGATTCCGCCATGCTTTTCGATCTTTCGCGCTACGCATTCATAACCGTGTTCTTCGTTCTGTTCGCGAGCGTTCCCGCGGTCGGGACCGTCCTCGCCGCGGTGCTCTCCGCCCCGCCCAACCGCCACGCGTTCATGAGCCGGACATTCGTCGTCGGGGGACTGTTCGTGTCGTTCGGCGGTGTCTTGTTGATGGGGTTCGGCGCGTGGCTGGGGCGCGGGGAATCGCGCTACGGCGGCCTCGAATCCCTCGTGATGCTGCTGATCACCCTCATCGGCGCGGGCCTGCTTGTCGCCGGGCTCGGCCCGCTGCCTTCATGGCTGCTGGAGATCTCCAGTTGGTACGCGGAACGGCTGCCGCCGCCCTTCCGTCTGGCGGCCCGCGACCTGGCCCACCGTCGTGCTCACACGGCGCTCGCGATCACGCTGGCGATGATGGCGACGGCCTTCGGCATCGCGCTGACGGTCATCGCGGTCGGCGTAACGACGCAGAGCAGGGCCGAATACGCTCCCCAGGCCCGGCCTGGCACCTTATTGGTCCAGTCGAGCAGCATCGTCTCGGAGCCGTTCTCGGCGGCGGATGCGGGCACCGTACGAGCGGCGATCGAACGGGAGTTACCCGGGGTGCCGATCGCCCACAGCGAGCGCCTTCCCGACCCACCCTGGTATTTCCGCGCGAGGGCGGAGAACGTCGAGGTACCGGAGGAGGCCGTCTATTGGAATGAGGCCATCGGCGACGAGAAGCTGCTGCGCTACCTCACGGGCGATCAGTCAACGCCGTACGACGAGGGCACGGCCGTGGTGATCACGTCAGCCGACGTGCGGGTCGACTCGGTCGAGCTCTCCTACAATGTCAACGAGAACGACGAGGTGGCGACCAAAACCGTCCGGGCGGTCATCGCCAGGACCGCCGACCCGCACATGCAGACGATCTTCCTTCCCTCGAAGATCGTCCGGGACCTCGGCTTCCCGCTACAACCGGACGAGCTGATCGTCGACCCCACTCTCCGCCGCGTCACGGTGCAGGAGCAGGAGCGCCTCAACGACCGCCTGGACGAAGCGGTCGCGAAAACCTACCTTGAGCGGGGCTTCGAGGCTTCGACCGGGTGGCTGCCCGTCGTCACGGCGGCGTTTTTCCTCGCCCTCGCGTGCGCACTGGCCGCCGGCTTCGGCAAGGCCGCGAACGCGCGCCAGTCCCGGGTCCTGAGGCGGGCCGGCAACGGATCGGCCGCGGCCTTCCGGTGGTTCTGCGCCACCCGCGCGGGTCTGAGCGCCCTGTGCGGAACGGTCCTTGGCGCGGTCGCCGGATGCCCCGCCGGGATGTTGCTGCTGTGGCCTCTGACGGTGCCGACCACGTGGGAGGCACCGGAACGGGTACCGTTCGAGCCCCCCTGGCCGGCGATCGCGGCCGTCGTCGCCAGCCTGCCCCTCCTCGCCGCCGCCCTCGGCGCGCTCGTCGCCCGCGAGCAGCCGCACGTCCCAACGTCCGCTGCGTCTCGGCCCTGAAGCGAGTGAACGCCTGGGAGCAGGTCGCGCGGCCCAGGCACCCCCAAGCCTGCTTTGGAGTAAGCAACCACCGGCCGGTGGCCTTGTCGGCCCAGGAACGGGGGCCAACGCTCTGAGCCGGCCGGCATCGCACATGCGTGATCTTCGGCTCAGCCGTGCATTCGCTTGTCCAAGGCGGTCTCGTAGGCACGCATCGTCCGCACGATCGTGGCGCGCTCGGCCGGCGTGAGGTCGGACAGGACCTCGGCCCACGTCAGCGCGCTGCCCGCCAGCCACTCGTGGATCGGCTCGACGTACTGCGGTGCGATCGCGACGACCCGCCGTCGCCGGTCGGCATCGTCCTCTTCTCGCGTCAGGACACCACGGCGAGACAGGTCACCCACCATGAGGCTGATGGTCGTCGGAGCGACCTCCAGGCGCTCCGCCAGTTGGCTCACCGTGAGGGAGCCGTCGTACTGCAGGTAGGCCAGCAGGGACAGATGGCGGGGCGCGAGGTCGAGCGTCCGCAGCGCCTCCGGGACGGGCAGGCGCTTGGCTCGCCCCACGAGCTTGGGCATCAGCAGCAGCATGGCCCGCACCGCCTGGTCGGTGGTCATGCCGTCCGCGTCCGCTTTGTTGACCATCTGGCACCTCGCTATTACCTTTGACATCAAAGCTAGTTTGAGAACAAACAGGAGACTTACCATGCCACATCTGACGGTCCGAATCCTGGAGGAGCAGCTCCAGGGTCACGAATCGGCCCTCATCGCCGCGCTGACCGACGCAGTGACCGACGTGTACGGCGAGTGGGCGCGCGACGTCGCGGTCATCCACCTCGACGGCGTACCCGCCGGACGGTGGGGTCTGCGGGGCAAGCCGGTCGACGAGGCCGCACCCGCGATCGTGTTCGGCATCCGCGAGGCGGCGTTCCACCGTCCCGACAGCGGTGAGCTCATGGCCAAGCTCGTGCGAACCGTCACCGACGCCGTCGCCGACGTCCTCGGAGCGCACTTGCGCGACACCATCACGGTCGAGCTCGTCGCCACCCCGGCGGGCCGCACCGCAGTCGGAGGTGTGATCGTCGACAGTTAGCCGCCGGCTCAGCTCCTTCAGGACTGCGTCGAACAGGCCGGCACCAGCTCGTGGCTGGGCAGGGCACGCACGTTCCCCGCACCGGAACGTTCGGGAGCAGCGTGCTGGTCGATGACCTCGGTGGCGTGCGGAACGGTGCTGGATACGCATGAGATGAGGTCCTATCCGGGCCGGACGTGGTGCCCACCTGCCGGAATCTGACTGTCCGGCGCCCCGGCGGCGTAGTGATCGAGTAGGTGGACACGCGTCAGCAGGAATGGCGGCGCGCCCGGTGCAGCGGGGGGACGGCCCATCAGAAGGCGGCGCCTCCGGTCCAGCGAGTGGGCACCGCCTTCTTGCCGCCGTCAGGTGGTGCGACGTTCTCGGGACTCAGGTCATCCCGGGGGCTCTGGCGGGTCTTCCGCGTCGAGGAGGGCGACCAAGGGGAGGAGCCAGGCGGGGTGGGGCGGGCCCATGGCCGCGTCGAGCTCAGCCGGGGTCGGCAGGCGGTCGCCGAGGATGGCGGGCGAGAGGAGATTCTGCAGGGCGTGCATGAGGAGGTTGGCCATCGAGTAACTGGGATCGATGGCCAGGGCGCGTTCGAGGGCGATCGTGGCCTGGACGCTGCTTCCCCCCTGCCAGACGGCCATGGCCAGCAGGGAGGCGGCGGGAGGTGTGAAGCGGGGCTCCAGCCGCCGGGTCAGGTCCTTCCACAGGAGTGCGTGGGACTCGCGCATGAGGGTCCAGGCCTCGTCGCGGATCCTGGTGACCGTCAGGTCGAGGCCGAGTCTGGCGGCCTCCGCGTCGGTCAGGCGGCCGCCTGCGTCGTGGATGGTCAGGGCGGCGCGGACTCGGCTGAGGCCCTCGGTGATGAACCGCTGGGCGAAGGCGTCGAGGTGGGCGGCTTGGGTGAGCTCGGCTCGGACCTCCGCGATCGCCTCGGCCGTGGCCCGGCGCATCGCCAGCCGCACCGGGCCCGTGACCGGGGCCGTGGTGCGTTCCAGGGCTTCGCGGTCGGGGAGGGCCACCAGGCCGCGCACGGTCGCCTCGGCGGCTATCCGGCTGGTGGAGGAGTCGTACGGGGTGCCCTCCGGTGGGCAGCATCTGGGGAGGTCACAGACATAGGACCAGTAGCGGTCCTCGTGGGCTCGCAGGGCCTCGCCGACGTGGACTCCTGACGAGGTGGCCAGGAGCCGGGCCTCGTCCACCGCCGGTGTGACCAGATGCCCGGGGCCGTAGCCGATGATGACCATCTCCGTGACGCCCTCCCTCTCGAAGACGAGGGTCAGCGGATCGAGGGTGTCGGGCGGGAGGGGCAGGCTCCATCTGGTCACCACCTTGGCCTGGGCCCGGCCGAGCCCGATGACGACGAGGCTGCGGCTCGGGTGGAAGCCGACGAGATAGGGGACCGCGGCGAGGATGTCGCTGGGGCTGCTCAGGGTGAGGCAGGACTCGGAGGTGTTGGTGGTCGTCATGCCCGTTAGGGTGCCGAAGCGCGGAGGGGCGAGAAACGCCGAGCGGCGTTCTGGGGATGAGGGGGTGGGCGCGGCTGGGCCTGTGGATAACCTTGCCACCGGTGCAGACCTGGCAAGACGCGGGCCAGGCAAGATGCAGGCCAGGCGAGATGCAGGCCAGGCGAGATGCAGGCCAGATGCAGACAGGCCAGGCAGATGCAGGCCGAGCAAAGGTGCAGGTAGGCCGGCCAAGGCGGCGGCGCCGTACCGAACAGGCGGGCCGGGCAAGGTCAGGGGGTTGGGGAGAGGCGGGTGCGTACGAGCAGGGCGGCGCCCGCCACCGCCGCCGGCATCGCGATCACCGCCACGAGCGGCACCAGGAACAGCAGGAAGACCGCCACCCCGAACCCCAGCGCACTCGCCTTGTTGGCGCGCAGGAGCGCGAAGCGCTGCTTGCGTGCCATGCCGCGCCGCTCCAGAGCCAGCGTCGTGAGCTCGACTGTCAGGAAAAATCCGGAAAGGGCGGCGCCGAGCACCGGCACCACCGTCTGCCCCACCACGGGCACGAACCCCAGCACGAACAGCGGGATCGTGAACAGCAGCACCCAGAACAGCGTCACCAGGCTGTCCCTGATCGAGCGCGGCAACGTCCGCCACCACGGCTGCTCCTCCGCCGTCTCCAGCGTGTCCGCCGCCGCCGACAACTTCTCGTAGAACGGCTCCCCGATCGCCAGCGTGAGCGCCACGAACGTCAGCACCGCCAGCGTCAGCCCGCCCAGGAACAGCGCGATCCCCACCAGCGTCCTGAACAGCTCACGCCAGCTCCACGAATCCGCGAACGGCGTCAGGAACTCGGCCAGGTCGGCCGCGTTGGTGCCGAGGAAGATCAGCGCCACCACGTAGACGGCGAAGGCGATCAGCGCCGGAATCAGCCCGAACAGCCACCACCGCCCGTTCCGGGCCACCCATCCGAACCCCTGGATGAAGAAGCCGATGCCGGCGGTGAAGTCACGCAGTGAACGCATGCCCGGCAGGCTAGCGCCAGAAGGACGTCACCGCGTAGCCCAGCTCCGCGAACAACTCGCGAATCAGCGGCAGCGAGATGCCGAGCACGTTGCCGTGGTCGCCCTCGATGCCGTCGACGAACCACCCGCCGCGCCCCTCGATGCTGAACGCCCCGGCCAGGCCGAGCGGCTCACCGGTCGCGACGTAGGCGGCGACCTCGTCGGCGGAGGGCAGGCCGAAGTGGATCACGGTGCTGGCCACCTCCGCGACCTGCCGGCCCGCCGCCACGTCGATGACGCAGTGGCCGGTCACCAGGCGCCCGGTGCGGCCGCGCAGGACCCGCCAGCGCTCGGTGGCCTCCTCCGCCGTGGCCGGCTTGCCGTAGGGGCGGCCGTCGAGCTCCAGGATCGAGTCGCAGCCGATGACCAGCCCCTCGTCCAGCCCGCCCGCGACCTTCTCGGCCTTCGCCTTGGCCAGCGTCAGGCTGAGCGCCGCCGGGCTGTAAGCCGAGTATGTCTCCTCGTCGACGCCGCTGACGATCACCTTGGGATCGAGCCCGGCAGTGCGCAGCAGGGCAAGGCGGGCGGGGGAGGCTGAAGCCAGAACGATCACCGTGCCAGCCTACCGGGGTCACCAGTCGGGGTTCGACGTCCCCCTGGCGGGCTGGGGGCTCTCCTCGTACGGCCCGGCCTGCTGCGGCACTCCGCCCCCGAAGATGTTGCTCAGCAGCCTGCCGAGCAGGTCGGACAGCCCGCCGGGCACGGCCGACTGCTCACGGTCGAGCTGGTCGGCCACGGCGCCGGCGTCCATGTTCTGGCCGGCGGCCCGGTCGGCGAGCAGCGACATGATCATGGGTGCGATCAGGGGCAGCAGCTTCATGATGGTGCCGGAGTCGATTCCGGCGAGCTGCGACAACCCCGCCGCCGCCGTCTCGGTGCCCTGCCCGCCCAGCACGTGCCCGAGGATGTTGTGCCCGTCGCGGGTCAGCGAGGCCACGTCACCGTTGAACGGGTCGGTGTCCTTGTGGTCGTCGAGCGCCCCGCGCAGGGCGTCCGCGCCGTCCGGGTGCTGAACGTTGCGTGCCATGCCCCCGACGATGGTCCCCGATATGGCATAAATCACTTCCCGGGCCGTCGAGGGGTCGGTGCCCAGCATTGCGGCGATCTGTTCCAGTCCTGAGTCTCCGAGCTGGGCGAGAAGCTCGTCATTCAGTGTCACGACAGTCCCCCGATTCGTTCTCTCGGGGGAACTGCCCTGACCCCGATCGAGCCAATGCCCGATCTGCTCTAATTCTCGGAAAAATCTGCGGACTTGCGGGGCAGACCGGCCGCGGCGTACGCCCTGGTCTCGTCGAGCGTCTCGTGTTCGAGCAGGGCGGTGACGATGCTGTCGAGCTTGTCGCGGTTCTCGGAGAGCACCTCGACGGCGCGCTCGTAGCACTCGTCCACGATCCGCCGCGCCTCCTCGTCGACGGTGGCCAGCGTGGCGGGCGAGGCCTGCGGCGCCTGACCGTCGCTGGGCAGGATGGTCAGCGGGCCGACCTTCTCCGACATGCCCCAGCGGCCGACCATGCCGCGGGCGATCATGGTGACCTGCTCCAGGTCGTTCTCGGCGCCGGTGGTGATGACGCCGAAGATGACCTGCTCGGCCGCCATGCCGCCGAGCGCGCCGGTGATGCGGCCGCGCAGGTACGGCTCGTCGTAGGCGTACCGGTCGGTGTCGGGGGTCGAGAGCGTGACGCCGAGCGCCCGGCCGCGCGGGATGATCGAGATCTTCCTGACCGGGTCGGCGCCCGGCTGGAGCATCCCGAGCAGCGCGTGCCCGGCCTCGTGGTAGGCGGTCCTGACCCGCTCCTCCTGCGGCATCACGATGCTGCGGGCCGCGCCGAGCTGCAGTTTCTCCAGCGCGTCGGCGAAGTCGGCCATGGTGACCTTCTCCTTGCCGCGCTTGGCGGCGAGCAGGGCGGCCTCGTTGACCAGGTTGGCCAGGTCGGCGCCCGTCATGCCGGGGGTGGTCTTGGCGAGCTGCTCGGCGCTGACCTCGCCGTCCAGCGGCACGCCGCGCGTGTGCACCCGCAGGATCTCGGCGCGGCCCAGCGCGTCGGGCAACCCGACCTGCACCGTACGGTCGAAGCGCCCAGGACGCAGCAGCGCCGGGTCCAGGACCTCGGGCCGGTTGGTGGCCCCGATGACGATCACGCCCTCGGCGCCCGAGAAGCCGTCCATCTCGGTCAGGATCTGGTTGAGCGTCTGCTCGCGCTCGTCGTGGCCGCCGAGGCCGCCGGCGCCGCCCCTGGCCCGGCCGATGGCGTCGATCTCGTCGATGAACACGATCGACGGCGCCACCTTCCGCGCCTCCTCGAACAGGTCGCGCACGCGCGAGGCGCCCACGCCGACGATCATCTCGATGAACTCGGAGGCGGAGGCCGAGAAGTAGGGGACCTTGGCCTCACCCGCGACGGCTCTGGCCAGCAGGGTCTTGCCGGTGCCCGGAGGCCCCGCCAGCAGCACGCCCTTGGGCAGCTTCGCGCCCAGCCGGCGGTATTTGTCGGGGTCCTTGAGGTAGTCGACGATCTCGACGAGCTCGTTCTCGACCTCGTCGATGCCCGCGACGTCGTCGAAGGTGACCCGCACCTTGGTGGCCTCGACCGGCTTGGCCGACTTGGACTTGCCGAGCCCGCCCAGGCCGCCGCCCATCATGCTGGCGCCGCGGCGCATGATCCAGATCCAGAGGCCGGCCAGCAGCAGCACGGGCAGCAACGACAGCAGCAGGTTGGAGAAGAAGCCGCGGGTGATCGGCTGGGAAGTGATCTCCACGTTGCCGGCGGCGAGCTGCTGGTCGAGCCGGTCGGTGCTGACGAAGGCCGGGATCTCGGTGGCGAACTTGGTGTAGGTCTCGCCGCCCTCGGGGTTCTTCGCCGACGTCCGGAGGTCGCCCTCGACGGACAGGCCCTGCGCGTAGATGTCCTTGACGTTCTTGGCGTTCACCTGCTTGGTGAACTCGGTGTAGGAGACCGTCTCGACGGATTCGCTGTCGACGAACGACGACACCACGAAGAAGCCCGCGTACACGACGAGAAGGGTGACGACGAATCGCCACCAGTTGATCTTGGGCCGGCCTCCGGGTGTCCCCGGCAGGCCTTCCGAGCGCCAGGGCGGTTTGCCCTTGCCCTTCTTGGTGGCCTGTGGCGGTCCAGAGCGTTCCACGGCGTCACTCCCCCATATCGCCGCAATACATGATCTTTCAGCCTAGAACACGCACCCCGGAGACCACGCGGCCGATGTCACGCCACTGCTTTCGCTGCGAGTCAGGCACTGATACGAACACCAGTCCCGGCTTGCTCATTCCCCCATCCATGATCACGACGGCCGCCCGCGACGTGCGCTTGCCGTACGTGACGCGGTAGACGAGCATCCAGCCGTCCTTGACCGGCTGCGAGGCCAGCCAGCCGATCCGCGCGCCCTTGGGGTGGTGGTTGAGCGTCCAGCGGGCCGCCAGCAGCGCCGTGTCACGCGCCGAGCGCTGCGCCATGATCGGGAGCGGGCAGCTCACGAAGATCCCGCGCAGGCTGCTGCCGCGCGTCTTCGGCAGCACCTGCTTGGTGGTGAACGGCGCCGGCCCGTACGCCTTCCACGGCCCCGCCAGCCTCGGCACCGCGAGCCCGACGCGCGTGTCCTTGATGACCCGCCGGGACGGCTTGGGCAGGCGCATGCGCTTGACCGCGCCGGTCAGCCGGGGGACGCGCCGGTCGGCGTACAGGGCCTCCATGGCCGTGTAACCGGGCGCGAGGGAGGAGCGGCCGGACGGCGTCGCCTTCGGGGTGGCGACCGCAGGGGGAGCAGCGGTGGGGGCCGCGCTGAGAGCGGGCGGGGGAACCGACGGTACGGAGCCGGACGAGGTGGGCGCGACCGATGGCGCGGTTACCGGCCCCGCGACGACCTCGTCCGGCTGGGCCGGGAGCACCACGGTCAGCGTCGCGGCGGCGGCCACGACGGCCGCGACCACGGCGAGCCCCCGGTACAGCACCCGCATCCGGATATCTCCGATGCGGGAGCGTCTGGGCGGTGAAACAAGGGTTCCTGGCCTGTCGGCGGTTCCCACACCAGAACCCTTGATCTCATCTTCCCCATCGAGCACGACGGGAGCGTACGACAAATCCCGCCATTGCGCCCAGGAAGCGACCGAAGTGCAATCATGGCTTCGTGGAACAGGTTGAGCTGCGCTTCGACGACACCTCACGCGCGTCGGAAACCCACACGAATCTCTCGGCCATCCGGCAGAGCGCGACGGGCCTCTGGGTCGCGGGCGACGAGACCGCGACCTTCGAGCACCTGACGTGGACCGGCGACCACTTCGGCGGCCAGCGCACGTTCCCCCTGGCCGACTACGTCGAGCTGCCGGCCGGCCCCGACGAGGAGGCCGACATCGAGGGCCTGGCCCGGGCCGACGGGCACCTGTGGCTGGTCGGCTCGCACAGCCTCAAGCGCAAGCGGGCCAAGTCGAAGGATCCGGAGAAGGCCGCCGACCGCCTGGCCACGGTGGTCAGGGAGGAGAACCGGTTCATCCTGGCCCGCCTGCCGCTGGCTCCCGGCACCGAGATCCCGCAGCCGGGGTCGGTCCTGGCGGGCGCGCGGAATCTGACCACGTACCTGCGCGACGACCGGCACGTGGGGCCGTTCCTGGCGCTGCCGGGCAAGGACAACGGGTTCGACGTCGAGGGCATCGCCGTCCTGTCCGAACGGGTCTATCTGGGGCTGCGCGGTCCCGTGCTGCGGGGCTGGGCGGTGCTGCTGGAGCTGCGGATCGACGACGCCGGGCGGGGGCGGCTGCGGTTGCGGGAGCCGTACCGCAAGCATTTCCTGGATCTGAGCGGGCTGGGCGTGCGGGACCTGTGCCCGGACGGCGACTCGCTGCTGATCCTGGCCGGGCCGACCATGGACCTCGACGGCCCGGTACGCGTGCTGCGCTGGCGGCCAGGACCCCGGCGGCAGGGGGTCGTGCCGCGCGACGAGCTGGACACGGTGCTGGAGCTGCCCTTCGGCGCGCGCTGCGACCATCCGGAAGGGCTGGCCCGGCTGGGCGACGGCCGGCTCATGGTCGTCTACGACAGCCCGTCGCCCGCCCGGATCACCCCGGCCGGCGGCGTGCTGGCCGACGTCTTCACGATCTAGCGACTGCGCCGGTGAAGCGCCGATCTGGCGACGCGTCCGTGCAGCGCCGACGTGTTCACGACCTGCCTACAGCGCCCGCGCAGCAGTGTTCACGATCTGGCGACGCGCCCGTAGAGCCAGGGCGCGTCCGCGACGAACGTGCACGAGCCCGGCTCGATCTCGGTGAACCCGGCGTCGCGCACCACCGGCAGCCCTGCGGCGACCAGGGCCGCGAAGTCACCGGACGAGGCGGCCGTGCGCACGGACACCGCCAGGCCGCCGGCGCGCCAGGCGGCCCGCTCGCCCGCGTCGCTGGCCCACCAGGCGAGCTGGGCGGCGTGCCCGGCCTGGGCCATCGCCTTGCCCGCCGACATGCCGAGCTCGGGGTTGGCCCACAGGACGGGCGGCTCGGCGGGCGGCGGCGGCACGGTGTCGGTCAGCTCGGTGCCCGACACCTGCAGCCGCGCCAGGTCCCGTGGCCAGTCGTCGAGCGGCACGGGCGGGTGTACGCGCACCTCGGCCGTACGGTGCTCGATCGTGCGGCCCGGCAGCGCGGCGGCCCGGAGCCATTCGGCGCCCCTCGCCCGGCGGACGACCTTGCGGATCTTGCCGGTGGACTGCCAGGCGTGCAGCTCGGCCGCCCACTCCCCCGGGTCGTCCAGCAGGCTCAGCACGGCCGTCGCGGCCGCCTCCAGCGCGTCGGTGCGCTCGGGAGGCGCGGCCCGCTCGATCCGGACGACCAGGGGCAGGACATAAAGCTCGGTGTTCATCGTCTCCTAGCATGCCCGATGGCCAGGGACATGCCGGCGGCGAGGAGGCAGAGTGCGCCGGCGCCGTACCAGGCCAGGTCGTAGGCGCCCAGGTGGTCGCGGGTGAGCCCGGCGCCGATGGCGGCGAACGCGGCCCCGACCTGGTGGGAGCCGAACACCCAGCCGAACACCACGGCCCCGTCGGCCCCGTAGATCCGCCGGCACAACGCCACCGTGGGCGGCACGGTCGCCACCCAGTCCAGGCCGTAGAAGATGATGAAGATCAGCATGCTGGGCTCGGTCGTGCCCGCGAACAGGCTCGGCAGCACCATGAGCGAGAGCCCGCGCAGGCCGTAGTAGACGCCGAGCAGCACCTTGGGGTCGATCTTGTCGCTGAGCCAGCCGGAGGCGACCGTGCCCGCGATGTCGAAGATCCCGATGACCGCGAGCAGGCCCGCCGCGACGGGCTCGGCCATGCCGTGGTCGTGCGCCGCGGGGATGAAGTGGGTGCCGACCAGCCCGTTCGTGCTGGCGCCGCAGATCGCGAAGCCGCCCGCGAGCAACCAGAACGGCCGCGTCCTGGCCGCCGAGGCGAGCACGCCGAGCGCTCTTACGGCCGCGTTGACCTTGCTCGGCTCGACGCGCGCCGCCCCGGGCTCCGCGCCGAGCGCCGTCGTTCCGACGTCCTCGGGGCGGTCGCGCAGCAACCACCACACGAACGGGACCGTGACCAGCGCGGCCCCGGCCACGGTCAGCGAGGCGAAGCGCCATCCCGGTCCTTGGGCGAGCTGGGCGAGGACGGGCAGGAAGATGAGCTGGCCGGTGGCCCCGGCGGCGGTGAGCACGCCCGTGACGAGCCCGCGATGGCGGACGAACCAGCGGTCCACCACCGTGGCGGCGAACACCAGCGCCATCGATCCCGTCCCGAGCCCCACGAGTACGCCCCAGAACAGCAGGAGCTGCCAGCTCGCCGTCATCAGCACGGTGAGCCCGCTGCCGACGGCGATCAGCAGCAGGGCGGCGGCCACGACGCGGCGCATGCCGAAGCGGTCCATGAGGGCGGCGGCGAAGGGGGCGGTGAGGCCGTAGAGCACCAGATTCACCGAGACGGCCAGCGAGATGGTGCCGGTCGACCAGCCGAACTCCTCGTGCAGAGGGGTGATCAGCACGCCGGGGGTGGCGCGGAACCCGGCCGCGCCCAGGATCGCGACGAACGCGACGGCCGCGACGTACCAGGCCCGGTGCAGCCGCCGGCGGGCGGTGGGGGTGGCGCTCACTGTCATGCGCCAATCCTGATTTATCGCCTTAGGTGGTCACGAGTGGCCCGATAGCCAATATGTGCAAGAATTCGGCCATGGCGCATCGCATCGCCGTCGTGGTGCTCGACCACTTCGCCCCGCTCGACCTCGGCGTGCCCGGCCAGGTGTTCTGGGCTGCGGAGAGCCCGTCGGGCGAGAAGCTGTACGAGGTGGTGACCTGCTCGGAGGGCCGCAGGCCGGTGCGCTGCTCGGCCGGCTACAGCGTCCTGCCCGACCACGATCTCGACGTGCTCGACACGGCCGACACCGTCGTGGTGCCGGGCATCCACGCGGGCCGGGCGATGCGGGACGGGACGATCTCGCCCGCGCTCGGCGACGCGCTGCGCGGCCGGCCGCGCACGATGTCGATCTGCACGGGGTCGTTCGTGCTGGCCGCGGCGGGCCTGCTCGACGGCCGGCCGGCCACCACCCATTGGCGCGAGGCGGCCCGCTTCGCCACGTTGTTCCCGCAGGTGCAGCTGGACCCTGACGTGCTGTTCGTGGACGACGGCGACGTGCTCACCTCGGCGGGGGTGGCGGCCGGGATGGACCTGTGCCTGCATGTGGTCAGGCGACCACGGCAGCGAGGTGGCCAACCGCACGGCCCGCCGCTGCGTCATGCCGCCGTTCAGGGAGGGGGGCCAGGCGCAGTACATCGAGCGGCCCTTCCCCGGCGCGGGCGGCGGCGGCACGGCGGCCACCCGCGAGTGGATGCTCGCCCACCTGGAGACCCCGATCGACCTGCCGTTGCTGGCCGCCCACGCCCGGATGAGCGTGCGCACCTTCACCAGGCGCTTTCGCGAGGAGGCCGGCGTCAGCCCGGCCAGGTGGCTCAACGGGCAGCGGGTGCAGCACGCCAGGCGGCTGCTGGAGACGACCGACCTCGGGGTGGAGGAGGTGGCCAGGCGGGCCGGGTTCGGCACCGCGGTCTCGCTCCGCCAGCACCTGCACGCGGCCGTCGGGGTGTCACCGCTCGCCTACCGGCACACCTTCCGCCGCAGTTGATCGGCCAACTCATCGCAACATGTGCGGTATTTGCGGAGTTTTCCCCCTAGAATCGGCGCCAGAAGATCCGCAAGGAGAGGGTCGGCACATGACAGAGGCGGACCGCGTACCAGCCGGGATCAACCCGGACGTGCCCAGCATCGCCCGCATGTACGACTATTACCTCGGCGGCCGGGACAACTTCGCCTCCGACCGCGCGGCGGCCGAGCAGATGATCGAGATCGGCCGCCGGCTCGGCAACGACGCCCGCGAGATCGCCCTGGCCAACCGCGGCTTCCTGGGCCGGGCCGTGCGCCTGATCGCCGAGGCCGGCGTGCGGCAGTTCATCGACATCGGCGCCGGGCTGCCCACCCAGGACAAC
Source organism: Nonomuraea sp. NPDC002799 (assembly GCF_053592075.1). NCBI lineage: Bacteria > Bacillati > Actinomycetota > Actinomycetes > Streptosporangiales > Streptosporangiaceae > Nonomuraea > Nonomuraea sp. NPDC002799. Next base: position 114,781 of record NZ_JBSFVA010000009.1, on the reverse strand, counting down.
GTCCACCAGGTGGCCCGCCGGCACTCCCCCGGCTCGCGCGTCGTCTACGTGGACAACGACCCGATCGTGCTCACCCACGCCCGCGCGCTGCTGGCCAGGGACCCGGACGTCATCGCTCTGGAAGGCGACGTCAAGGACGTGGACGCGATCCTGGACCACCCGCAGGTCACCGAGCACCTCGACCTCACCCGGCCGTACGCGATCCTGATGGTGGCGGTGCTGCACTTCGTCCCCGACGACGCCGAGGCCGCCCGCATCGCGGCCACCGTCCGGGCCCGGCTGCGGCCCGGCGGCTATCTGGTGCTGTCTCACCTGTACGCCGGCAACGCCACCGACGACGCCGTCACCGGCGGCAACCAGATCTATTCGGGCACCACGTCCGGCGGCCTGGCCCGGCGCGGCTACGACGACATCGTCCCTTACTTCGACGGCCTGGACCTGGTCGGCCCCGGCGTCGTCCCGGTCTCGGACTGGACCCGCGACGCCGCCCCCGACGGCTCCTACGACTACGTCAAGTCCGGCATCCTGGCCGGCGTGGGCCGAGTACGGGCCTGACGCCCCGTTACTGGAGACCCTCGCCGAACCACGTCTCCAGCGCCTCTTCGAGCGTCTTGTCCGGTGTGCCCGCCCAGGCCACGTAGCCGTCGGGACGCACGAGCACGGCCACGGGACCGTCCGACGGCACCACGTCCACCCGCTCGTGGCGCACCCGCAGCCCGCCCGTCGGGTCGAGCAGCAGCGGCCGGGCGCGCGCGGCGGATCCGGCAGGCAGCTCGGGCAGGAAACGCCCCACCAGCGGATGCTCCGGCGCGGGCATCGGATAGGGCACGTCGGCGCCGGCCAGGAGCGCGGCGATGCGCCGCCGGGCCCGCTCGTCGCCCAGCAACTCGCCGAAGAGCGCGCGCAGGGCCGTGACCTCCGCCCCCGGCGCGCTCAGCGCGAGCTGGGCCTGGCTGTGCATGGCCACCCGCTCGGCGGCGGGGCGGCGCTCGGCGTCGTAGGTGTCGAGCAGGCCGGGCGGCGCCCAGCCGCGCACCTCGGCGGCCAGTTTCCAGGCGAGGTTGGCGACGTCCTGCAGGCCGAGGTTGAGCCCGGGGGCGCCCATGGCGGAGTGCACGTGCGCGGCGTCGCCCGCCACGAACACCCGGCCTTCGCGGTAGCGCTCGGCCACCCGGGTGTTGCGGCCGTTCATCCGCCTGAGCATGTGCGGGCCCGCGCCGGTGGGCTCGGCGAGCGGCAGGTCGGCGCCGAGCACGCGGCCGATGCTCTCGCGCAGCTCCGCGATGGTCATCGGCACGTCGTCGCCCGGCACGGGGCCGTCCCATTCGATCGAGCTCACGGTCAGCACCTCAGGCCCGGCCGGGAGCAGCGCGTACGCCCCGCGCTCGGTCCGGTGCCAGGTGTAGAGCCCCAGCTCGCCCAGCCCCGGCACCTCGATCCGGTCCGGCCGCAGCGCCGCGCCCGGGATCGTGACGTGGGCCGCTCTGCTCACGATGTCGGCCGCGTTGACCCCGGGGAAGCCGATGCCCGCCTGCTTCCTGACCAGACTGTGCGCGCCGTCGCAGCCCACGAGGAAGCGCGTGCGCAGCTCGTAGGGGCCGTCGGGGCCGGTCAGCGCCAGCGTGACGCCCTCGGCGTCCTGCTCGAAGCCGGCGAGCTCGTGGCCGCGCCTGATGTCCGCGCCCAGCTCGGCGGCCCGCCGCTCGAACAGCTCCTCCAGCTCGGGCTGCCTGATGGCCATGCCGTGCAGCGGGTTGTCGTCGAGCCCGGTCAGATCCAGCGGCAGCGCGCCGAACACGAACCTGGGCATCGGCGCTTCCTGGCCGGTGAGACCGCGCTGGCGCAGCAGCCGCACCACCTGGCCGATGATGCCGTTGGCCTTGGGCTGGTCGCTGCGGCGGTGCAGGCGTTCGACGACGACGGGCCGGACGCCGGCCAGGCTGAGCTCGCAGGCCAGCATGAGCCCGTTGGGGCCGCCGCCGGCGATCACGATGTCCATGGGGTCTCTCCTCGGCTCGAAGGGTCGGGCAGTCCGGCGGCCAGGGCGCGCACGGCCTCGCGCACGAGTGGCACCAGCGGGACCGGCGGGTCGGAGCGCAGCCAGTGCGCGACGGCCGCCTGGACGGCGGCGGTCACGGTGACGGCGGCCAGGCGGGGGTAGAGGTCTCGGACGGGATCGGTGCCGGTGCGCTCGGCGATGGCCGCGGCCAGCTCGGCGTCGGCCGCGAACACCACCTTCAGCGACTCGGCCCGCAGCGCGGGCTCGGAGCTCAGCATCCTGATGCCGGCCAGCAGCTCCGGGTCGGGGGCCGCGCCGGTCCGGCTGCCGTAGTGCTCCCACGTCGCGGCCATCGCCTCCGTGAGCGCCTCCCAGAGGGGCTCGCCGGCGGGACGGGCGCGCAGCGTCGCGATGGCGAGTGCGTTGCGGTCGGTGTGGCGGGCGGTGAGCGCTTCGTACTTGCTGGAGAAGTAGTTGTTGAACGTCCTGGAGGAGACGCCCGCCTCGGCGGCGATGTCTTCGACCCGCACGTTCTCCAGCCCGCGCTCCACCGCCAGGCGCACGGCGGCCGCCATCAGCGCGTCGCGCGTCGCCTGCTTCTTCCGCTCTCTCAGCCCGCTCATGGCATCACCATAAGAGGAATTTTCTGACTAAGCAATATTTCTGAGTACGCAACTTTTTACTAACGGAATCGCTAGCGAAAGAGCGTTAGATTGGGAGTATGTCTTCGTCCCTGACCCTGGACTTCGCCGGCACGATCAGGGCCGATCGGTCCGGCCTGGTCGACACCCTGTCCGACGTCGCCGGCCTGACGGCCTGGGTGCGCGCGCACGCCGAAGAGCTCGGCGCGGAGCCCGGACTCACCGCCACGGAGGAGCTGCGCGCGGAGGTCGTGCGGCTGCGCCAGGCCGTCCGCGCGCTGCTCGCCAGAGCCGTGCGGCCGGATCCGCCGAGCCGGGCGGACGCCGCAGAGCTGCCCGGCTTCGCCCAGTCGCTGGCCCTGGTCAACGCCACCGCCCTGGCCGCGCCCACTGCTCCGCAACTGTCCTGGGACGGCGGGCCGGCGCTCGTCACCGTCACCCCCGTGACCGCCGGCCCCTCCGTACGCCTGCGCGGCCGCCTCGCCACGGCGGCCGTCGAGCTCCTCGCGGGACCGGAGCGCACCCGGATCCGCACCTGCCAGGCACCCCGCTGCGTGCTCTATTTCCGCAAGGAACACCCCCGCCAGGAGTGGTGCTCGACCGGCTGCGGAAACCGCGCCAGAGCCGCCAGGCACTACCAGGAGCACAAGAAGTGACTCTTTTCTAACGCCAAGGACGCCATTTTGCCGTTATAGTCATTTTCTAACGGCCGACTAGCTTTCCAACCGTTAGGAGTGGGGATGACCTTCACGACCGGGCACATCGGGCTCAACGTCACCGACCTCGACAAGTCCAAGGAGTTCTACGGACGTGTCTTCGGCTTCACCGTGGCCGGGGAGTCGCACGAGGACGGCCGGCGCTACGCGTTCCTGGCCCAGGACGGCACGCTCGTGCTGACACTCTGGCAGCAGAGCGCGGGCCGCTTCGCCACCGCCCAGCCGGGGCTGCACCACCTGTCGTTCCAGGTGGCCGACCTGGAGGCGGTGCGGCAGGTGGAGCGGGTGCTCAGGGAGATCGGCGCGCCGCTGCACCACGACGGCGTCGTGCCGCACGGCGAGGGCGCCTCCTCGGGGGGCGTGTTCTTCGACGACCCCGACGGCATCCGCCTGGAGATCTACGCCCCGGACGGCGCCGGTGACCGGGCGGCGCCCACCTCCGGCGCACCGACCTGTGGATTCTTCTAATGAGACATCCAGGCGAGGTCGCCGTGCAGCAGCGGGCCGGGGTGCGGGCGCCGGACCTCGGCAGCGCGCGGACCCGGCCGGAGATCCCCGAGGTGGCGGCCGAGTTCCTGCGCGGGCAGCACCTGATCGTGGCGGGCGCGGCCGACGACCTCGGCCGCGTCTGGGCGGGGCTGCTCACCGGGCCCGCCGGGTTCGCCGCGCCGGAGGACGACCGCACCATCGTGCTGAACACGCTGCCGGCGGCTCCCGACGCCCTGCACGGGCTGTTCGAGCGGGAGCGCGACATCGGCCTGCTCGCCATCGAGCCGCACACGCGGCGCCGGATGCGGGTGAACGGCACCGCCGTACAGGCCGGGGAGGGGCTGGTGGTGTGGACCGAGCAGGTCTACGCCAACTGCCCCAAGTACATCCAGACGCGGGAGCCCGCCGCGGCCCCCGGCACGCCCGCGCCGCTCGGGCGCGGGACGTCGCTGACGGAGCGGCACAGCGCGTGGATCGAGGCGGCGGACACGTTCTTCATCGCCACCCGCGCCGAGGGGCTGGGCGCGGACGTCTCCCACCGGGGCGGCAACCCCGGATTCGTCCGGCTCACCGGGCCGCGCTCGCTGGTGTTCCCCGACTACACCGGCAACTCGATGTACATGACACTGGGGAACCTGGAGCTGAACCCGGCCGCCGGGTTGTTGTTCGTGGACTGGGAGCGCGGGGAGACGCTGCAGCTCACCGGCCGGGCGCACGTCGAGTGGGGCGAGCGGCGGCTGGTGCGTTTCGAGCTCGACGCGTACGTGCACGCCGCCGGAACCGTGTCGGCCGGCTGGACCGCCCCGGGCTACCACCGCGCCAATCCGGCGCTCTGACGCCGTCCGGCCACCGACTCCCGCGCCGTCCGGGATGACCCTATGATCACTGTGATGAGCGTCGTTCATCAGCGAGGGACGTCACCGACGAGGAGGCCGCAGGGTGGCTAGGCAGGAACGGCAGCAGTCGGCTCAGCCCGGCACTCCGGTTCTGAGCGTCGAGGAGGAGCAGCTCCTGGACGTCGTCATGCGGGCGCAAGGGCCGGTGGGCGCCCGCCTCGCGGGGCGGCAGCTGGGCGAGACCGGCCTGAAGGTGAGCGAGGCCACCATCTCGCGCATGTTCAAGCGCCTGGACGACTTCGGGCTCACCACGCCGTCGGGGCAGAAGGGGCGCACGCTCACCGACCGGGGGCTGCAGCTGGCCAAGGGGCTGTCCGCGCGGCAGAGCCGCGACGAGGCGTTCACCAGGGCCCTGGACATCCGCAGCGTGGAGCAGTTGCTCGACCTGCTGTACGCCAGGCGCGGCGTCGAGCGCGAGCTGGCCGGGCGGGCGGCCGGCAAGGCGACGCCCGAGGATCTGGCGGAGCTTGAGGCCATCCTGCGCAGCCACGAGCACCACCTGGTGGACGGCCGCGACGCCCGCCCGGTCGCGATGGACTTCCACCGCGCGATCGCCAGGATCGCGGGCAGCGACCTCCTCCAGGTGCTGGCGAGCGTGGTGCTCAGCGACTCGCTCGTGCCGCTGGAGAAGGTGCTCGACGTGATCACCGGCGGCCACGGCACGCTCGGCCGGTCGGCGCCCGAGCACGAGGAGATCCTCGCCGCGCTCCGGCGCCGGGACTCCCGGGCCGCCGAGGAGGCGATGGCCGGGCACCTCACCCGGCTCATCGACGAGGTCGCCGAGTTCGCCAAGAGCGACCACGTGCAGCTCTTCGAGCGGCTGCTCATGTTCACCCAGTGAGCGACACGGCCCGCCCTTCGAGCGGCTTCACCCAGTGAGTGACGCGGCCCGCCCTTCGAGGTGGCCGATGACCTCCTGGACGGGCACGACGTCCGCGTAGCGGGCGTTGATGTCGAAGAGGTTCGCCTCGTGCGCCGAGGCCGACCGGTCCCCCACCGCTTCGGCCGGGACGATGGCGCGGAACCCGTAGTCGAGGGCGCTCTCGCAGGTCGAGCGGATGCAGCCGCTGGTGCTGCAGCCCACCACGATCACCGTGTCGACCTGGTGGGAGACGAGGATGCTGAGCAGGTTGGTGTTGAAGAACGCGCTGGCCCGCGGCTTCTCGACGAGGGCCTCGTGGGGCAGGCGGTTCAGCTCGGGGACCAGCCGCACGCGCTCCGAGCCGCGGATCATCTTCTCGGAGTGCGGGGTCTTCAACCGGGTGACCTGGGGCAGGTCGGAGTACGTCTCGTCATAGGCCATGGTGGTGAACACCACCGGGATGTCGTCAGCCTTGCGCGCGACGTCGAGCAGCCGCCCGATGTTGCCCAGCACCCCGTCGAGGTCGGCGCCGATCATCTCGTCCGGCCGCGTCCAGGCGCCGGCCATGTCGATCACCAGCAGGGCCGGGCGCTCGCCCCAGCCCACGCGCCCGGCGAAGCCGGCCGCGAGGTACTGGTCGAGCAGCTCCTGGTTGTCCATGCGATGCGGCTGTCCTGCGGCCATGGCGATCTCTCTTCCTCAACGGTTGTCTCGTGACGCCCTCACTATATCGCCATCTTCCTCATTTGTGAGGAAGTAAGCGCTGATTCCCTTATTTCTGATATACATGCCTCAATGCGACGGATCTGTCTGGAGGCGCTGGTGCAGGATGACTTCGACCTGGTCGTACGCGGTGCGCTGGTGGTCACGGAGCACGAGATCGAGGTCATGGACGTCGGCGTCCTCGGCGAGCGGATCGCGGCCCTCGCGGCCCCCGGCTCCTTAAGAGGCAGGCAGACCGTCGAGGCACGGCCCGGCGCGATCCTGGTCCCCGGCGGGATCGACACGCACACGCACATCGCCTGGCCCATCAGTGAGGGCGTGCGCGGCCTGGACGACTTCTCCTCGGCCACCAGGGCCGCGGCCGTGAGCGGCACGACCACGGTGATCGACTTCGTGCCGGCCACGGCGGGCTCGCTGGCGGAGGCGGCGGAGACGCGCCTGGCGGAGGCGGCGGAGTCGGTGATCGACTACACCTTCCACCCCGTGATCGCCCGCGTGACCCCCGAACGGCTGCGCGAGATCCCCGGCCTGATCAGCCAGGGCATGGCCTCGTTCAAGATCTACACCACCTACGACGACCGGCTCGACGACGCCGAGATCCGGACCGTGATGGAGACCATCGCGGCGGCGGGCGGACTGGCCGGCTTCCACGCCGAGAACCACGCCATCCTCGAACGCGCCAAGGACGGCGTGCTCGCGGGGGCCGGCGGCGCGATCGAGGGCTTCCCCGGCAGCCGTCCCGGCAGCGCGGAGAGCGCGGCGATCGGCCTGGTGACGCACTTCGCCAGAGAACTGGACGCGCCGGTGTACATCTACCACGTCTCCGGCGGCGAGGCCCTGTCGGCCATCGAGGCGGCCGGGGAGAGCGGCGTCCGGGTGCAGGCCGAGACCTGCACCCACTACCTCGTCCTCGACGAGAGCGTCTACCGGCGCGCGGACGCCTGGAAGTACGTGATCACGCCCCCGGTCCGGGGCGGCGCCGACCAGCGCCGGTTGTGGGCGGCGCTGCGCGCCGGCGTCCTGGGCAGCGTCGCGTCCGACCACTGCGCCTACGGGATCGAGCACAAGCGCGCCGGTGCCCGTGACTTCACCCTCCTGCCGCCGGGCGCCCCCGGGCTGGACGCGCGGATCCCCATGTTGTGGCACCACGGCGTCACCGAGGGGCGTCTCGACCTGCGCCAGTTCGTCGAGGTCTCGGCCACAGGGCCCGCCAGAACCTTCGGCCTGTATCCCCGCAAGGGAGTGATCCGGGTCGGCGCGGACGCGGACCTGGTGTTGTGGAACCCCACCCGCACGTGGACGTGGCCCGTGTGGGAGCGGGGCTGGGGCAGCGACTACGAGCCCTACGAAGGTTTCAGCGGCACCGGGCTGCCCGAGCTCACCCTGTCCCGGGGACGGGTCGTCGCTCGCGACGGCCGGTTCACCGGCGGCGAGGCAGGCGGGCGCTTCGTGCCGCAGCACATCGACACCCGGCTCTGGCCGGCCGTCCCTGGAGAAAGGCGTACCCGTGAGCAGTGACCGGCTGATGTTCATCGACGGGGAGTGGACCGGCGCCCTGGACGGCGCCCGGATCCCGGTCTACGAACCGGCCAGCGGCAAGGTGCTGGCCTCGGTGCCCGCGGGCACCGAGGCCGACGTCGACCGGGCGGTCATGGCCGCCAGGCGCGCGTTCGACGAGGGCGCCTGGAACGGGGAGGTGCCGCCACGCCGGCGGGCCGAGGTGCTCAACCGCATCGCCGGGCTGATCCGCTCCCGGGCCGGCGAGCTGGCCCGGCTGGAGGTGCGCGACTCGGGCAAACCCCTGGCCGACGCCCTGGCCGAGATGGAGGAGGCGGCCTTCCTCTTCGAGTACTACGCGGGATGGGTGACGAAGCTGCCCGGCGAGATCCCGCCGGTCGGGCCCGGGGCGATCAACCTGATCACGTACGAGCCGGTCGGGGTGTGCGGGCTCATCGTGCCGTGGAACTTCCCGCTGCTGATGGCCGTGCAGAAGGTCGCGCCCGCGCTGGCGGCCGGCTGCACGGCGGTGCTCAAGCCGGCCGAGGAGACGCCCCTGACGGCGCTGGAGCTGGCCGGCATCGCGGCCGAGGCCGGGTTGCCCGCCGGGGCGCTCAACGTCGTCACCGGCGCCGGGCCGGTGGCGGGCGCGTCGCTGGTCGCGCACCCGGCCGTCGACAAGGTGAGCTTCACCGGATCGCGCGAGGTGGGCGTGCAGGTCGCGACGAACGCGGCGGCGACGCTGAAGCGGGTCACGCTGGAGCTGGGCGGCAAGTCGCCCAACGTGGTGTTCGCCGACGCCGCCTTCGACGAGGCCATCGCCGGGACGTGCCGGGGCATCTTCGCCAACCAGGGTGAGGTCTGCTCGGCGGGCAGCCGGGTGCTGATCCAGCGCGAGATCTTCGACGAGGCGCTGGAGCGGCTGGCCACGGCGGCGGCGGAGATCCGCCTGGGCGACGGCCTGGATCCGCGCACCACGATGGGCCCGCTGGTCTCGGCGCGGCAGCGCGACCGGGTGCGGGGTTACATCGAGATCGGGGAGAAGGAGGGGGCGCGGACGGCGTACGCGGGCTCGCTCCCCGACCGGCCGGAGCTCGCGGACGGCTACTTCGTCCCGCCGGTGATCTTCCACGCCCCGTCGCACGACCTGCGGATCGCGCAGGAGGAGATCTTCGGGCCGGTCATGACGGTGCTGCCCTTCGACGACGTCGACGAGGCGGTCCGCCTGGCCAACGACACCGCCTTCGGCCTGGGGGCGGCGATCTGGACCAACGACGTGCGCAAGGGACTGCGGGTCGCCAAGGCGATCCGGGCCGGCGTCGTCTGGCTGAACGACACCCAGGCCGCGCCGTCGGAGGGCATCTGGGGCGGCTTCAAGGCCAGCGGGATCGGCCGGGAGCTGGGCCGCCAGGGCCTGGAGGCGTACCTGGAGGCCAAGCAGATCCACATCAAACTGACCGAGGGAGAGTGAACATGGGAGCTTTGACGGGAAAGGTGGCCTTCGTCACCGGCGGGGCGCGCGGCATCGGCCGGTGCGTCGCCGACGTGCTGGCGGCCGACGGCGCGACCGTGGTCGTGGCCGACCGGCGGATCGAGGGCGTGACGGCGGCGGACGGGATCGCCCGCGTGCACCAGGCGGACGTGGCGGTCCGGGAGGAGATCTCCGAGGCCGTCCGCGCCACCGCGGCGGAGTTCGGCGGCATCGACATCCTGGTGAACAACGCGGGCATGGACGCCGCCCGCCCCGACACCTGGAACCAGCAGCCCGACGAATGGACGAGGGTGATCGACGTCAACCTCAACGGCGCCTGGTGGTGCACCAGCGCCGCACTGCCGCACATGATCCCGCGCGGGGGCGGCCGCGTCGTGTTCATCGGCTCCAACGCGGCGCGGCTGGGCGGGTTCGGCGTGGGCCACTCGCCGGCCTACTCCGCGGCCAAGGCGGCCCTGTCCGGCCTGGTCGTCGCGCTCTCCTCGCAGCTGGAGCAGTTCGGGATCCGGGTCAACGCGATCTCGTCGGGCCCGACGGGCAGCACGGGCACGCCTCCCACGGACGAGGAGCGGGCCGAGTTCCTGGGCAAGTCCCCGCTGGGCTACGGCGGGCCTGAGCCGATCGCGGCCGCGGTGCGCTATCTCGTGCACCCGTCCGGCGACTGGGTCAGCGGCTCGGTCATGAACGTCAGCGGCGGTGAACACCGCGGCATCTGACCGCACACGAAAAGGGCGCCACCCGTGACCCGGGTGGCGCCCTTTCGTCTGTGCGCTAGCGGATGGCGACGATCAGCTCGATCTCCACCGGCTGGTTGAACGGCAGGCTGGAGGTGCCGATGGCCGAACGGGCGTGCCGCCCGCGCGCGCCGAGCAGCTCGACCATGAAGTCCGAGAAGCCGTGCATCACCTTCGGCTGGTCGTGGAAGCCCGGTGCGCTGTTCACGAAGCCGAGCGCCTTGACGATCCGGTCGATCCTGTCGAGGTCGCCGAGGTGGTCACGGAGCGTCCGCAACAACTGGATCCCCGTGGCGCGCGCCGCCTCGATGGCCTCCTCCACGCTCACCTCGGCGCCCACCTGACCCCGGAAGAGCAGGTTGCCCTCGTTGTCCTCGGGGCCGTGGCCGGAGACGAACAGCAGGTCACCGTGCTCGACGACGGGCGCGAGCCCGCCACCCGCCGGGATCTTCGTCGGCAGTTCGATGCCCAGCGCCGCGAGCCTGTCCTCAATGATGCTCATCACAACTCTCCTCAACGTGTTCTAACGGAACTGGGGCAGCGAGCTCGGGGAGACCTCTTCCAGGCTCCGGCCGAGCCGGTCGTGCTCGGGCACCCGCTTCCAGGAGCGCTCGCCCGCCTCCTGGAGGCGTTCGGCCAGCCCGGTCTCGTTCACGGTCAGCACGGCGCCGTCCCGCATGACCCACGAGCCGTCGATCATCACCGACGCCAGGTCTTCCTTGGTGGCGTAGTAGACGAGGTTCCTGATGGGATCCCGGGCCGGGGTCATGGTCGGCGTGTCCAGCCGCCACAGCAGCAGGTCGGCCTTCGCTCCTGCGGAGATCCGGCCCAGGTCGTCGCGGCCGAGCATCCTGGCCGCGTTCACGGTGGCGGCGTCCAGCAGATGGCCCGCCAGCCACGAGTCGGCCCGCCGGTCGGCCACCTTGCCGAGGAGCGCCGACCAGCGGATCGACTCGATCATGGACTGGGGGGTGGTGTCCGTGCCCAGGGTGATGTTGACCCCGTCGCGCCGGTAGCCGGGCAGCGACTCGATCATGATGCCGCGCCGGGCGAACGTCCAGGCGTTGTACGAGATCGAGGCGCCGGAGGCGGCGATGCGGCGGGTGTCGTCGCCGGGCAGGTTCAGCCAGGACGTGCCGCTGGTGAAGATCGCGTGCCCGAGCACCACCCGGGGCCCGAGGAAGCCGACCGATTCGAGGTACTCGATGGGCGTCATGCCGTGGGCCGCCATGATGTCCATGACCTCGAACACGGCCTGGGCGGCGTGGATGGTCAGCGGCACCCCGAGGTCGTCCGACAACCGCCGCGACTCCTTGAGCAGGTCGGGGGTGCAGGTGTTGGCCTGCCAGGGCGACAGGAAGCCCTGGACGCGGCCCGAGCCCCGCCCGCGCAGGTCCTCGATGAGCCGGGTGGCACGTTCCAGGCCGGCGAAACCGCCCTGCTCGTCCCAGTCGTACTCCACCCGGTTCCCGTCGCGGGTGTACCAGCGGCCGGACTTGTAGCCGTCGGCGATGTAGGCGCGCAGGCCCGCGCGTTCGCACGCCTCGGCCACCCGGGCGCCCCGCACACCCTGGTGCATCACGGTGGTGGTGCCGGTGCGGATGAGCTCGGACATCGAGAAGTCGATGCAGGTGTCGATGCCCGGCTCGTCGATGGCCGCCTCCTGCAGCAGGAGGGTCTCGACCAGCCCGGTGTAGAAGAACTGGCGGGGCGCCACGTCCTCCTGGAAGGACTTGTCGAGCGGAGCCGTCTCCAGGTGGGCGTGGGTGTTGATGAACCCGGGCGTCACCAGCGTCTCGCCGGCGTCCACCCGTTCGTCGGTCTCCCCCGGGTAGTCGCGGCCGACGAAGACGACCCGGTCACCGTCCACCACGATGGTGCCGTTCTCCAGCAGCCGTTGCTCGCCGTCCTGGAAGGCCACCACGTAGCGCGCGTCAATGCGCAGGGTCGCCATGGCGACCTCCCCTCACTCGGCGGTCCAGGCGTCGAAGATGTCGCTCAGCGTGGCGATCCACAGGTTCGGCTGCGAGGTCACGTGCTCGAGGAAACGGTCGAGCATCATCATGTGGTGCGGCCGGCCGATCGACTGCGGGTGCAGCACGAGCGTCATCACGCCCGGCGTCACGTACTTCAGGCCGTATTCGAGGGAGTCGTTCCAGCGCTGGAGCACCACGTCGGTCGAGGACAGGCCCATGGAGTAGCCGCCGACGTACTCGAAGGCCACCCAGTCCTCCAGGAACCACGAGGTGGGGAACTCCAGCACCCGGGACGGCGGGCCGAAGACGGTGGCGCCGTGCAGGTTGATCTCCTTGATCTCCCTGGGGTGGTACGGCTCGAAGTCCCGCCCCGACAGGCTGCTGTGCCAGTCGAACCCGAACTCGTCCAGGATCTTCATCGTGTTGTACGACATCGAGCCCGACGGCGCCCGGTAGCCCCTGGGCCGGTTCCCGAGGATCTCCTGGTGCTGTTCGAGCTGGCGGACCATGAGCTTGCGCTCGATGGGCTCGGGCATGTCGTTGAGGTTCTCGTGGTACACCCCGTGGGCGCAGATCTCGTGCCCGCGCGCCAGGACGTCCTTGCAGTAGTCCGGCCAGGTCATGATGCTGTGCCCGGGGATGCCCCACGTGGTGGGGATCTGGTAGCGATCGAAGATCTCCAGCAGCCGCGGCACGCCGACCTCGGCGCCGAACTCGCCCCGCGCCATGGTGGCGGGGTCGTTCTTGCCCTTGGCGAGCCAGGCGGCCTGGGCGTCGAAGTCGACGGTCACCGCGAGGGCGAACGTCTTGCCCGATGGAAATGACATAGGAACTCTCCCTGGGTTGAGGTGGGTCGCTAGGGCGCGACGGTGGACAGGCCGGCCGGCTGCGCGGCCATCGCGCCGCCGTCGACGTACAGCTCCGTCCCGGTGATGAAGGAGGCCGACGTCGAGGCGACGAAGAGCGCGAGGTCGGCGACCTCTTCGGCGCGGCCGATCCGGCCGATCGGCCGGACCGCTCCCCAGCGCTTGATGGCGTCCTCGGCGTCGCCGGACAGCTCGGCCTCCGCCCGCAGGTTGGGGGTGTCGATCGCGCCGGGGAGCAGGGAGTTGACCCTGATCCCGTGCGGCGCCGCCTCCAGCGCGAGCGCGCGCATCAGGCCGCCCATCCCGGCCTTGGCGGCGGCGTAGGCGCTGCTCTCGGCCATCGTGCGGTAGCCGTGCGGGGAGCCGGTGAACAGGATGGCCCCCGAACCGGCCTCCCGCATGGCGAGGAAGGCCCGGCGGGAGACGATGAACGCGCCGGTGAGGTCGATGTCGATCACCCGGCGCCACTCGGCGGGCTCGGTGGCCGACACGGGCTTGATCCAGCCGATGCCGGCGTTGCAGAACGCCACGTCGATCCGGCCGTCCTGGGCGAGCACCGCGCCGAGCGCGCGCTCGACGTCCTCGTCGCTGGTCACGTCGCACGGCTCGAAGCGGGCCTGCCCACCGCCGGAGGCGATGTCGGCGGCCACCTCGCGGCCCCGCTCGGCGTCGACGTCGAGCAGCCAGACGGAGGCGCCGGCGGCCGCGAAGGCCCGCGCGCTCGCGGCTCCGATGCCGCTGGCGGCTCCGGTGATGACGACCGTGGCGCCGGTGTAGTCATGGGTGGTGCGCATGGATCGTGCTCCTACTTTCCGCCGTTGTAGGTCGCCTCGGTCACCGCGGCGGCCGGGAGGTTCCACTTCTCCAGGATCTTCTGGTAGACCCCGCTCTTGATCAGCTCGTTCATCGCGGCCTGGATGGCCTTGCCGAGCTGCTCGTTGTCCTTGCTGAACACCACGCCGTACGGCGCGCGGTTGATCGGCTCGCCCGCCGTCGGCGCCCAGGCGCCCGGCTCCACCTTCATCTGGTACGCCTGCGGCTCCAGACCGGTCAGGTTGGCGACCGCCCGGCCCTGCTTCACCTGGATGAGCTGCTCGGCGGCGGACACCGCGCCGAGGGTCTTGATGGGCTCCTTGCCGGCGCAGTTGTCCGCGGAGAGCTTCTCGATGATGGTGAAGTAGCTGGTGCCGTTCGCCGCGACCACCGTCTTGCCGCACAGGTCGGCGACGCTCTTGTAGGTGCCGGCGTCCTTGGTGGTGGTGATGAACTGGTCGCCGGTGACGAAGTAGTCGACGAAGCTGACCGACGCCTGCCGTTCCTTCAGGTCCTTCACCGCCGACATCACGATGTCGGTGCGCTTGGTCTGCACCGCGGGGATGAGCTGGGGGAAGTCGTTGACCGCGGTGGTCTTGATCTCGACGCCCAGCACGGCGCCCAGGGCCTGGACGAGGTCGAGGTCCACGCCGATCAGCGGGCCGCCCGCGGCCTCGGTGTACTCCATGGGGGCGTTGGGCGACTGCACGGTGTTGTTGAGGAAGCCGCGGTCCTGAATGTCCTGGGGCAACATCGCGTGGATCTGCGCGTTGGCCGTGGGGGTGGGCAGGCTCACGGCGGGTTGCGCGGCCGGGGCCGCGTCGGGCGTGGCCGCGTCGGTCCCGCCGCCGCATCCGGCGGTGAGGGCGAGCAGCGCGCCGGCGAGCACGCCGGTGATCTTCTTGGGCGACATGTCGGGGGCTCCAGTCTGGCTAGTGGAAGATTCGGGAGACGAAGGCCTGGGTGCGCTCGTGCTGGGGCCGCCCCAGAACGTCCTCGGGAGGGCCGGCTTCGACGATCACGCCGTCCTCCATGAACAGGACCTGGCCGGCGACCTCACGGGCGAAGCGCAGCTCGTGGGTGACGACCATCATGGTCATCCCCTGCTCGGCGACCGTGCGCATGACGGTGAGCACCTCGCCGACCAGCTCCGGGTCGAGTGCCGACGTCGGCTCGTCGAACAGCAGCACCTTGGGCTCCATCGCCAGGGCCCTGGCGATGGCGACCCGCTGCTGCTGGCCGCCCGACAGGTGACGGGCGTAGGCGTCCCGCTTGTCGGCCAGCCCCACCCGCTCCAGCGAGTGGCCGGCCAGCTCCCTGGCCTCGGCCTTGCTCAGCCCGCGCAACCGGCGCGGCGCGAGCGCGATGTTCTCGGCCGCGGTGAGATGCGGGAAGAGGTTGAAGCGCTGGAACACCATGCCGACCTCGCGCCGCTGCCGTTCGGTGTCGCGCTCACGGCGCTCGACGAGCCGATCGCCGCGCTGCTCGTAGCCGATGAGCTCACCGTCGACGGTGATCCGCCCGGCGTCGGGCTTCTCCAGGTGGTTCACGCAGCGCAGCAGGGTGCTCTTGCCCGAGCCGCTGCGGCCGATCAGGCAGACGACCTCGGACGGGGCGCAGGAGGCGGTGACGCCGCGCAGGACGTGCAGGCCGCCGTAGGACTTGTGGACGTTGTCGATCTGAACCATGGCGCTCATCGCGCGCCCCTCCTCATCCTGCTCAGTGCCGAGGCGATGATCTGGTCGGCCACGCTCCGCCGCCGTACGACCGATCGCCCGAAGCGGCGCTCCAGGTAGTACTGGCCGACGCTGGTCACCGAGGTGGCGATCAGGTACCAGAACGCGCACACGAACAGCAGCTCCATGACCTTGCCGTTGACATAGAAGATCTGCTGGGCGTTGGTCAGGACCTCGGTGTAGGAGATGGTGGCCGCGAGCGAGGAGGTCTTGAGCATGCCGATCGCCTCGTTCCCGATCGGGGGAATGATCGCCGGCATGGCCTGGGGCAGCACCACCTTGCGCAGGGTGGTCCGCCGGGACAGGCCCAGCGCGGACGCCGCCTCTGCCTGGCCCGCGTCGACGGACAGGATGCCGCCCCGGATCACCTCGGTGAGGTAGGCGCCCTCGTTGATGCCGAGACCGAGCAGCGCGGCGACGAACGGCGTGATGACGTTGATCGTCTGTGCCTCGAACAGGCCCGGGATCCCCAGCGTCGGGAAGATCAGGCTCAGGTTGAACCAGATCATGAGCTGCAGCAGGACCGGCGTGCCACGGAACAACCACACGTACAGCCAGGCGATGGTCGACACCACCGGGTTGGCCGAGAGCCGCATCACGGCGAAGCACGTCCCCAGCGCGATGCCCAGGATCATGGCGAGCACCGAGATCAGCAGGGTGTGCGCGAAGCCGGAGAGGATCTTGCCTGCGGTGAAGTACTCGCCGACGACCCCCCAGTCGATCTGGCCCTGGGCGAAAGCCAGGATGAGGAGGGCCAGAAGGGCCAGGACCACGGCTCCGGTGACCCACCGCAACGGATGCGGGCGGGCGTGCAGCCGGTCAGCCGCGGCTATCTCCAGCGGGGTGTCCAGGCGGATGGCGGGGTCGGAGCGTGCTGACCATCCCATCTGCTATCACCTTCGTTCCGTGCGATGGGCCGATCGATGCGGCCGGGGATCAGAGTGTGAGTTCGAGGAGGCGTTTGACGACGTCGGCGCCGCGATCCGCGGCCGCGCGCTCGGCCTCTGTGATCAGCCGGTTGACATGGGTGAGCATCGACAGCTCCGCCGCGTCGGGATCGCCGGCGCGGACGGCTTCGAGGACCCGCAGATGCTCGGGGGCCGACTCGGCGAAGGTCCCGTGCCCGCCGGTGATCACATCGAGCACCAGTTCCAGGGGTTCCAGCGACTCGTCGAGCACGACGTCGCCGATCGCCTGGAGGATGCGGTTGCGCGAGACGCGGAAGATCTCCCGGTGGAAGCGCATGCCGCACAGACGCGCGTCGCCGCCGGCGTCGAGCGCCTCGCGGTGGTCGCTGAGCAGGAACTCCAGCCGGTCGACGTCGGCCTCCGTGGCACGCAGCGCGGCCCATCGCGCGGCTTCCCGTTCGGCGCTGCGCCGCGCGTACAGCAGGTCGAGCAGCTCGCGGGCGTCCTGGATGTCCAGCGCCCGGTGCAGCCCGGTGGTCTGCCGCCGGGTACGCCGGTTGAAGCGGGCCAGGCGCTGGCCGGCGCCGGTGGCGGTCCGGCCCTTGCGGCCGGAGGAGGCCGTGAGTCCCAGCTCGTCGAGCCGGGCCAGCAGCCGGGAGGTGCTGGCCTCGCTGAGTGACACGCCGCTCTCGGTGAGCCGCCGCGTCGCGATGCGGGCGCCGACGGGGTCGGCCGACTCGGCCACGATGTCGAGCAGCAGCAGCTCTTGGTGCGACAGGTAGAGGGGCGCCAGGTGGGGAGGCTCGCTCTCAGTCCCGCGATCCCTTCCCAACGGGCTC
Source organism: Nonomuraea sp. NPDC002799 (assembly GCF_053592075.1). Classification (NCBI taxonomy): domain Bacteria; kingdom Bacillati; phylum Actinomycetota; class Actinomycetes; order Streptosporangiales; family Streptosporangiaceae; genus Nonomuraea; species Nonomuraea sp. NPDC002799. The sequence continues at coordinate 97,594 of NZ_JBSFVA010000009.1, read as the reverse complement.
GGCGGTCCTGGAGATCCTCCTTCTCTCATGACCATGCGGAGTCTTTCCATCTCGATGAACGAGGGACGCACACAGCGGGGGGCTATGTGGCCATTAGGGCGAATTCCACCGTTTCGTAGCTACGTGACAGTAAATGTCCTGTTGCAACTGCGTAACGTTCGTCAGATCTGAGGTATGCGTTCCGTCTCTGATGAGGAGCCGGGGGCGGTGCTGCGGATGTTGCCGTGACACTGTCAGCCCGACAGAGCGTCTGTCAATACAGAGGAACGATCGTCATATCGACGAAACAATCCAGATCTTGGCCGCAGACCGGCCTGCCCGACTGAACTGCCACTACGCATCCAGCAGCACGATCATGCCGCTCGGCGAGCGCAGACCAGGTCTGGACAAGCATGCGATGCGTCTGTCATTTTTGACAGACTTCACGCATCCCTGCATCTCGCCAGGCATCCGGAGGGAGGGAACCATGCACCACAACCGCGCATCGGCGGCGAGCGCCCTGCTGGGCGTGCTGGCCGATGCGGACTCACCGATCGGAGCCCGCCAGGCGAGAACGATCCTGGCGGCGGCCGGCGTCTCGATCAGCGAGCCGTCCATCAGCCGGCTCCTGCGCGACCTGGACCGGGACGGCCTGGCCGTCACGGTCGGAGCGAAAGGGCGGGTGATCAGCGCCGAGGGCCGCCGCCGGGTGGCGGAGCTGCGTACCACCACCCGGTTGCAGCAGGCCGTCGACGTGCGGGCCGCCAAGGACCTGGTCGACCTGCTGCACGCCCGGCGCGCCGTGGAACGCGAGATCGTCCGCGAAGCGGCCCTGCACGCCGGCCCCGAGGCCGCGCGAGCGCTGCGCGACCTCATGCGGCAGCACGCCGAATGCCTGGCCAGGGGCGAGGTGCCCGAGTCCCCCGGCCTGGACTTTCACCGCGCGATCGTGCGGCTCTCCCGCAACCGCGTGCTCCAGGCGATGGCCGACCTCGTGCTGGGCCCGCGCTACAACCGCGTCGAAACCCTCCTCGACCTCATCATCGGCAACCACCACACCGAGGCCAAGGCGGTCGAGGAGCACGAGCGGATCGTCGACGCCATCGCGGCGGGCGACGCGATCACCGCCGAGCGGACCATGAACGACCACCTGCTCCGCATGTCCGACGAGGTCGAGGCGTACGCGTCGGAAGACAGCGACCTGCTCTTCCAGCGGCTCCTGATCTGGATGGACTCCCGGCCGAGCGCCCGTCCCGACTGAGCGGCGGGCCCCGCCGCGGCCGCACTCACCCCGAGGCGGCACACCGAAACAAGAAAGGACCCCAGTGGACCTCAGCACCTCTCCGCGCTTCCTCCGGGCGGCCCGGGTGTACTCCGCCGCCGGCGACGACGTCCTGCACGACGCGGTGGTGGAGCTTCAGGGCGGCCGCATCGTGCGGGTCTGCCCGGCCGCCGACGCCGCGCAGGACCTGGCCCGGCCGGACGCCCGGGTGATCGACTACGGCGACGCCACCATCATCCCCGGACTCATCGACGCGCACTGCCACATCACCCTGACGGGCGACGGCACCCCGTACGAGCAGCAGGTTCTCGACTCCGACGAGATGATGGCGCTGATCGCCGTCAGCAACCTGCAGCGCCACCTCGCCTCCGGCGTCACCACCCTGCGCGACAACGGCGGCCGCAACCGCATCGTGTTCGAGGTCCGCGAGGCGATCGAGCGGGGATACGTCTCCGGCCCGCGCATGTTGCTGGCCGGGCGGCCGCTCACGCACTCCTACGGGCACTTCTACTGGTGCAACGGCGTCGCCGACGGAGCGGACCAGATCCGCGCGGCGGTGCGGCGCCTGGTCGCCGAGGGCGCCGACCACATCAAGATCATGGCGTCCGGCGGCGCGACGCTGGGCAACATCCCTTACTACCCCTCCTACAACGCCGACGAGATGCGGGTGGCCGTCGAGACCGCGCACGGGCTCGGGCGGCTGACCACGGCCCACACCCGCGCCACGCAGTCGATGGTCAACGCCGTCGAGGCCGGGCTGGACTGCCTCGAACACGCCGAGTTCCTGGTGCCCGGGGAGATGATGGAGTTCGGCGGCGGCGTCGCCTCCAGCGGCCGCATGGTCTACGACCCCGCCGTGGCCCAGACGGTGCACGACTCCGGCACCTTCGTCAGCTTCACCGCCCAGACCGGCGGCTGGGAGACGCTGGCCGATCTGCGGCGGCAGGCCGGGCACGGTCCCCTCAGCGCCGGGGACAAGGGCCGGGTCGCAGCCCTTGAGGCCTACTTCGACATGAAGCTCGGCATCCTGTCGGCGATGCTGGCCGACGGACTCGGCCCGCGCCTGGCCATCAGCAGCGACGCCGGACCCTACGACGTCTCCTTCGGCGGCCTCCAGCACGGCATCGAGCTGGCGGTGCAGGCGGGCATGACGCCCATCGGCGCCATCCGCGCGGCGACCGCCATCGCGGCGCAGGCGTGCGGGATCGCCGACCAGGTGGGCACGCTCACCCCCGGACGCCTGGCCGACGTGGTGGTGGTCGGCGGCGACGCGACCAGCGACATCTCCCGGCTCTGGGACGTACGCGCCGTCTACCAGAACGGCGCGCTCGTCTCCCCCCTGATCGCCAGCTCCGGGCTGGACACCGGCACGGTCTCGCTCCGGCCCACCGGCCGCGTCGCCTCCGTCCCCGACTGCTGAGCCCGCGAGAGAAGAGGACCACCCACCCATGTACCCGCGAGACCTGAAGGGCTACGGCCAGCGCCCCCCGCACGCGAACTGGCCCGGCGGCGCCCGGGTCGCCCTGCAGTTCGTCATCAACTACGAGGAGGGCGGCGAGCGCTCCGTCCTGCACGGGGACCAGTGCTCGGAGGCCTTCCTGACCGAGGAGCCGACCCGGGAGTTCCGCAACATCAGGAACCTCAACGTCGAGTCGCAGTACGAGTACGGCAGCCGCGCCGGCTTCTGGCGCCTGCACCGGCTCTTCACCCAGCGGAACCTGCCGGTCACCGTGTTCGGGATCGCCACCGCCCTGGACCGGAACCCCGAGGCCGTGGCCGCCATGCACGCGGCGGACTGGGAGATCGCCTGCCACGGCCTGCGCTGGATCGACTACGCCGAGATGCCCGAGGCGCTGGAGCGGCAGCACATCAGGCAGGCCATCGAGCTGCACACCAAGGCCACCGGCAAGCGCCCTGAAGGCTGGTACACCGGCCGGATGAGCCCCAACACCCGCCGCCTCGTCGCCGAGGAGGGCGGATTCCTGTACGACTCGGACTCCTTCGCCGACGACCTGCCCTACTGGGAGCGGGTCGGCGAAGAGGATCACCTGGTGGTGCCGTACACGCTCGACAACAACGACGGGCGTTACCTCAACACCTACGGCTACCAGTCGGAGAGTTTCTCCGCCTACCTGTGCCGCGCGCTCGACCTGCTCCGCGAGGAAGGCGCCGACCGGCCCAAGATGATGAGCGTCGGGCTGCACACCCGGATCGTCGGCCGGCCCGGCCGGGCCGCCGACCTCGCCCGGTTCCTCGACCACGCCGCCGCGGCCGGCGACGTGTGGGTCACCCGCCGCGCCGACATCGCCAGGCACTGGCGCCAGACCCATCCCGCGGGCTCGGCATGAGCGCGCGGCGCACCACCGGGACCGCCATGGCGGAGGCGCTCGCCGCGAACGGCGTCTCCCTGGCCTTCGGCATCCCCGGCACCCACAACCTGGAGCTCTACCGCGGCATGGCGGCCGGCGGCATCCGCCACGTGGTGACCCGGCACGAGCAGGGCGCCGGCTACGCCGCCGACGGCTACGCCCGCGCCACCGGCCGCCCCGGTCTGGTGGTCACCACGAGCGGTCCCGGGCTGATGAACGCGATGGTGGCGATGGGCACCGCGTACGCGGACTCGATCCCGCTGCTGGTGATCTCGCCGGGCGTGCCCACCGGGCGCGAGCGCGCGGACTTCGGCTGGCTGCACGAGATGAAGGACCAGCGGGCCGCCGCCGACGCCGCCGTGGCGCGCAGCCTGCGCCCCGGCACCCCGGCCCAGGCCGTCGACGCCGTCCACGAGACCTTCGCCCGGTGGGCCGTCGAGCGCCCGCGGCCGGTGCACATCGAAGTGCCGCTGGACGTCCTGGAGGCGGACTGGCACGGCGACGTGCCCGGCCCGCTGCGCCCGGCCCGGCGGCCCGCCCCCGCGCCCGAAGCGGTGACGGAGGTCGTGGAGCTGCTGGAGAGGGCGACCCGCCCGGTGATCGTGGCCGGCGGCGGCTCGCTGGACGCCGCCACGCCGCTGCGGGCGGTCGCCGAGGCGCTCGGCGCGCCCGTCGTCACGAGCACCGCGGGCAAGGGCGTGCTGGACGAGGAGCATCCCCTGTCGGCCGGGGTGTTCCCCGACGGCCGTGAGCTCGTCGGCGAGGCCGACGTCGTCCTGGTCGTGGGCAGCGAGCTCGCCGAGTCCGAGCTGCCCGGCGGCCTGGCGCCCGGCGGGGCCGTCATCAGGGTCGACCTCGACCCCGCCCAACTGCACAAGAACCTCCGCGCGACGCTGCCCGTGCACGCCGGCGCACGGGAGACACTCGCCGCGTTGGCCGCCCTGCTCACTCCCCGGGCGGCCGGACCGCGCGCGGAGGGCGAGCGGAGGGCCGCCGCGGCGCGGGCCAGCCACCTGAGCGGGGGCGGCGGCCGGTGGCAGGAGCTGCAGGACGTGCTGCGCGCCGAGCTGCCCGCCGACGTGGTCATCGCCGGGGACAGCTCGCAGGTCTCCTACCTGGGCACCGCGCCGTACTGGCGGTTCCCGGCGCCGCGCCGTTACCTGGTGCCCATCGGCTACTCGACCCTGGGATACGGGCTGCCGGCCGCCATCGGGGCCCGGCTCGCCGAGCCCGCGCGGCCGGTGGTGGCACTGCTGGGCGACGGCGCGTTCATGTTCAGCGCGCAAGAGCTGGTCACCGCCGCCGAGCTGGGCCTGCCGCTGCCGGTGATCGTCGTCGACAACCACGGCTTCGGCGAGATCCGCCAGAACATGCTCGACCGGGACATCACCCCGTACGCGGTCGACCTGACCCGCCCCGACTTCACGGCGATGGCCCAGGCCATGGGCTGCCACGGCGTCAAAGTGACGAACGCCGCGGAGGCCGCCAAGGAGGCCGTCGCCGGTCTGACCGCCTCGAAACCGACCGTGATCGTCCTGGAGGTCGGCCCGTGACCACCTAACCGGCCCCGTACATGCGAAATCCCGTCCGATCAGCTGATCGGACGGGATTTCGTGCTTGACGTGGAGCTATGGGGATTCGAACCCCAGACCTCCTCCATGCCATGGAGGCGCGCTACCAACTGCGCCATAGCCCCTTGTTGCGTGTACAAGTCTAGCCGACTTCGCGACCCCCGAAGCACGCGGCGAAGTGGGGGCCGGCCCACTACGGGGCGGGCCCGCGCCCGCCCCGCCACCGCCCTGTCAGCCCACGGATCTCGCCTTCTCGATCAGCGTGACCAGGTCGGTCACCATCGGGTCCTCGGCGGCCGCCGCCAGCCGGCCGGCCTGCTCGCCGAGCGCGGGCAGGTCCAGGCCGAACGCCTCCCTGTCCCGCAGGTAGACCGCGAACGCGGCCACCGCCACGTCCACCTGGAGCCGGAGCGGCGCCTTCTCCCACAAGGACGACACCAGGTCACGGGCCTGCAGCGACCCGCTCGCCTCGGAGGCGGCCCGGGTGTCGGGGTCCTGCCAGCGCACGGTCGCCTGGGCGAGCTGGCCGTTCGCGCCCGGCTTGAGCTTCAGGGCGTACAGGGCGGTGACGGAGTGGCCGGGGCCGATCTCGCCGCCGTCGGCGTTGTCGTCACGGAACTCCTCCGTGCTCAGCGCGCGGTTGTCGTAGCCGACGAGCCGGTAGCTCTCCACGACCGACGGGTTGAACACCACCTGCGCCTTGGCGTCGCGCGCCCGCAGCTCGATCGTGGCGGGCAGTTGCGTGGCGAAGACCTTGGCGGCCTCCTCCTCGGAGCCGACGTACACGGACATGCCGTCGCCGTTGTCGGCGAGCTGCTCCATCAGCTCGTCCCCGTAGTCGCGGCCGACGCCGACGGTCAGCAGCGTGACCTGCTTGGCCGCGTACTCCTTGGCCTGGGCGAGGATGGCCGGCCACTCGGTGCTGCCCTGGTTGGTCAGGCCGTCGGAGAGCAGGATGACCCGGTTCGTGGCGGCGGGGCGGAACGCCTTGGCCGCCTCCTGATAGCCGGTGACCAGGCCGCGCTCCAGGTTCGTGCCGCCCTGGGTGGCGAGCTGATCCACCGCGGCGCGCAGCTCGTTCCTGGCGGACAGCGGGGTCATCGCGGCCAGCACCCTGGCGTCTTCGCTGAACGACACGATCGACACCTGGTCGCCGGGGGCGAGCTGGTCGAGCAGCGTCCGCAGGGCCGACCTGACCAGGTCCAGCCGGCCGGCCTCGGCCATCGAGCCGGACGTGTCCACCACGAACGTGAGGTTGGCGGGCCGCCGCTCGGCCGCCTCGGACGCGCGCGTCTGCAGGCCCACGCGGAGCACGGCCTCGTCGCGGGCGGGCAGCTTCGCGCCGTCCACGTGCACGGTGAACCCGTCGTCGGGCGGTTGCGGGTAGTCCTGCCTGAAGGCGTTGACCCACTCCTCCGGACGGATCTCCCCGGGCGCGGGCCAGCGGCCCTCCTGGAGGGTACGGCGGGCGTAGCCGTACGAGGCCGTGTCCACGTCCAGGGCGAACGTGGAGATCTGCGCCGTGGTCGTCTCCTGCTCGGCGTCCTCCTGCGCCTGCGTCGGCATCTTCGACGGGCGGGCCTGCTGCGGGGCCTCGTTCTGCTGCTCGCCGACGGGCCTGGGGGCGCTTTCCCCGCTCGTCGAGCCGCCGCTGCCGCCGCAGGCCGCGAGGGCCAGGAGCGCAACGATTCCGATGCCTGCCGCTAAAGGACGAAATTTCATCGCAACCACCTCCACGCCGTACGACGGAACTCGCCCTCCTCCGGCCGTCCCGGTGACTCAAGCGAGCACAAACCGCTACCAGGGCGTGATCAGTCGTGACGGGTGGGGCGCCTGAGGCGAGCGTCGCCGGGGCGGGCGCTCACCAGTGCAACAGGAGCAACTCGGCGGAGAAGCCCGGCCCCAGGGCCATGAGGAGGGCGGGGGCGCCGGGCCTGCCCTTGGTCTCCTGCAGCACGTGGAGCACCGACACCGACGACAGGTTGCCGTACTCGCGCAGCGACCGCCACGTCACGTCGAGGGCCTTGGGTGACAGGCCCAGGGTCGCCGTGATCCGCTCGATGACCTTCGGGCCGCCGGGATGGCAGATCCAGGTGGCGACCTGGTCGGGGGTCAGGCCGTAGTCGGCGAGGAACGCCCTGATGTCGTCGGCCAGCACCTGCTGCACGAAGTCGCTCAGCTCCGCGTCCAGCACGACGCGGAACCCGTGGTCGCCCACCTCCCACCCCATGAGGTGCTCCGTGCCGGGATAGAGCTTGCTGCGGGTGGCGACGACCTCCGGGCCCCGCCCGCGCCCGGTCGCGACGACGGCCGCCGCGCCGTCCCCGAACAGGCCGCTGGCCACCAGGTTCGCGATCGAGGTGTCGTCACGCTGGATCGTCAGCGAGCACAACTCCACGCAGACCAGCACCGCCACGTGGTCGGGCCAGCCGCGCAGGTAGTCGTACAGGCGGGCCAGGCCCGCCGCGCCCGCCGCGCAGCCCAGGCCGAACACGGGCACCCGCTTGACGTCCGGCCGCAGCCCCGCCCGCTGGGCCAGCCTGGCGTCCAGCGAGGGCGTGGCGATGCCCGTGGTGGAGCAGTACAGCAGAAGATCTACCTTCGCCGGCGGCACGTCCGCCTTCTTCAAGGCCCCCGTCATCGCCTGCTCGCCCAGGTCGAGGGCGATCTCGACGTAGCTTTCGTTCGCCCGGGCGAAGGAGTCGAGTTTCGCGTAGTCGGCCAGGGGAAGCGCGAGATTGCGGCCCACCACCCCGGTGGCCGTGTGGAAGTGCCGCAGCAGGTCCTCGTCACAGTTGGTCAGCCGGGAGAAGGCCTCAGTGATCTCCGCCTGTTCGTAGCGGTGATCGGGCAAAACGGTCTGTACTCCCGAAATATGCATATATCTCTCCTGCCGCTGAGAGCCTCCGGCTAACATTCGGGCATGCTCCTGCAGTCCCCCGCCCGCCTGCACCGGGTGGCCGTCCTCGCGTTCGACGGCATGGCGCCGTTCGAGCTCGGCTGCGTCGTGGAGTTCTTCGGGCTGTCCCGGCCCGAGCTGGACGTCCCCTGGTACGACCTCAAGGTGTGCGCGGAGACGCCGGAGCCGCTGAGAGTCGTCGGCGGGTTCACCATGCAGGCGGCGCACGGGCTCGACGTGCTGGCCACTGCCGACACGGTGATCGTCCCCGGGGTGGCCGACGTGCGCGGGCCCGTCTCGGCGGCGCTGGTGGCGGCGTTGCGGCAGGCGCACGCACGCGGCGCGCGGGTGGTGTCGATCTGCTCCGGCGCGTTCGCGCTGGCCGCCGCCGGGCTGCTGGACGGGCGCGCGGCGACCACGCACTGGAAGTACGCCGACCTGCTCCAGCGGCGTTTCCCCCTCGTCGAGGTCAACCCCTCGGTCCTGTACGTGGACGGCGGCGACGTGCTGACCAGCGCCGGCAGCGCCGCCGGACTGGACCTGCTGGTCCACCTCGTCCGCAGGGACCACGGCCCCGGCGTGGCCAACGCCGTCGCCCGCCGCCTGGTCATCCCGCCGCACCGGGAGGGCGGTCAGGCGCAGTTCATCGAGGCCGCGGTCACGCCCGTGGAGGACGACGACGCGGTGGCCAAGGCGATGGCGTGGGCGCTCGCCCATTTGGCGGCGCCCATCAGCGTGGCGGACCTGGCGGCGGTGGCGCACCTGTCGGAGCGCTCGTTCATCCGGCACTTCCGGCGGCAGACGGGGACCAGCCCGCTGCGCTGGGTGATCTCACAGCGGGTGGCCGCCAGCCTGCCGATGCTGGAGTCCACGGGGGCGCCGGTGGAAGAGATCGGGGCGGCGGTCGGGTTCGAGAGTCCTGTGACGTTCCGGCACCATTTCACGCGCGCCATGCGGACGTCGCCGTCGGCCTACCGGCGAACGTTCAGCGCCTGAGCCGCCACAGGGACGTGATCTCGGCGGCGCGGGCCGCGTGCAGCGGGTCCTTCTCGTCCCTGGGCCGGCGATGGCGCGGCGCGACCTCCAGCCGCGCGGCCACCCGCAGCCCCGCGTCCTCGAACGCCGTCAGCAACTCGGCCCGGCTGCGCAGCCCGAGGTGCTCGGCCAGGTCCGACAGAATGAGCCAGCCTTCGCCCGCAGGTTCGAGACGCTCGGCGAGCCCGCCCAGGAACCCGCGTAACATCCGCCCCCCAGGATCGTAGACGGCCCGATCGAGGGGCGAGGACGCTGGGGCGGGCAACCACGGAGGGTTGCAGACGATGAGCGGGGCACGCCCCTGCGGGAACAGGTCCGCCCGCACGACCTCCACCCGGTCGCCGAGCCCGAGCCGGGCGACGTTGTCCCCGGCGCAGTCCACCGCCCGTTGATCGACATCGGTGGCCACGACGTGCCGCACACCACGCCTGGCCAGCACGGCGGCCAGCACCCCGGTCCCGGTCCCGATGTCGAACGCCAGCCGGTCACCGGGCAGCGGCGCCTGGGCGACGAGGTCGGCGTACTCGCCCCTGATCGGCGAGAACACGCCGTGGTGCGGGTGGATGCGGGCCCCGAGCGCCGGGACGTGCACGCCCTCCTTGCGCCACTCGTGGGCCCCGATCAGGCCGAGCAGCTCGCGTAACGGGCCCACCGCCGCCGGCGCCTCGGGGCCGTGCACCTCGGCGCACGCCTCCCGCACGTCCGGTGCCCTGCGCAGCGCCACCACATGCCCTTCGGCGTACGGGATCAGTAACATCCCCAGCGTGCGGGCCCGATGCGCCTGCGCCTGGCGGTGGCCGTCGAAGCCGGAGCCGGGAGCGGCCGGCTCGCAGCGGCGGCCCATGGCCCGCAGGAGCTGCCGGGCGTTCTGGAAGTCGCCACGCCACAGCAGCGCGGTGCCGTCACAGGCCAGCCGATAAGCAGTGTCGGCCTTCATCCGGTCATCCCCGACCAGCACACGCCCGGGCGGCGGCACCCCCAGCGCCGAACGCCAGTGCGCCGAACGTTCGTGTCCTGCCTCGATCCATCTGATCATCAGATCCCGACCGATCCATGTGCCGGTCCCGGCGGCCTCTTTGCCTGCCCAGGAAAACCGCTCCCCAACCACCTACCACGAACCCCGTCGCACCTTGAGGCGGCGGCCACGCGCCTCAAGGCGGTCCTGCGCCCTGAGACGGTCACGGGGCCGGAACCTCGCAGGCGGCCGGGTCAGGGCTTGGGGCGGAAGGCGTCCAGCATGAGCGTGAAATGCCGCCGCCACTGCTCCGGATCGGCCTCCGCCACCCGCGAATTGGCCATCATGAAGAACGCCAGATCCAGCGGCCCCACGTCCAGCCGCAACACACCGGCCCGCTGAGCCCTCTCCACCAGCTGAAGGATCAGCCGATTGACCTCGGACCGATCACTCTGATGCGACAGGCACACCAACTCGGTGAAGGCCCGGTCCCGCGCCTGCGATTGACACGTCAGCTCAAGGAAACGCACCAGCCCCTCCCAGGCATCCTCAGCCTCCAAAGCCTGCCTGGCAAGCGTGGTCCAGCCCGCCATCATCTCGTCAAGGAGCCAGTCGATCAGGTCACCACGCTCCGGAAAATGCCGGTAGAGCGTCCCGATCGCCACCCCGGCCCGCTTGGCAACGGCTTCCAGCGGCGCGTCCACGCCCCGCTCGGCCAGCACCTGCCTGGCCGCCGCCACCAGGGCGTCACGGTTGCGCTGCGCATCACGGCGGAGCGGACGATCCATGCCACCATCCTATTGATGTCGAGGCCCACCCTCATCTTCGTGCTAACCTGAGGGCCACCCTCACCTTGAAGGAGCACTTATGAAGATCGCCATCATCGGCGCAGGCCCCGGCGTCGGCCTCGCGGTGGCCCGCCGCTTCGGCCAGGAAGGCTTTGACGTCTCACTGGTGGCCCGCGCCCAGTCCCGCCTGACCACCCTGGCTGAGCACCTGCAGGCCGAGTCCATCCGCACCTCCACCCACGTGGGCGACATCACGGACGAAAGCTCCCTCACCCACGCCCTCACCCAGATCGGCCCGGTGGACGTCCTCGTCTACAACGGCGCGGGCATGACCAAGGCCCTGACCCCCGTCCTGGAGGTGACCAGAGAGAGCGCGCAGGACGCCTTCGACAGCGCGGTGCTGGGCGCGGTGACGGCGGTCCGTGCGACGCTCCCGGCCATGCTGGAGCGCGGCTCGGGCACGCTGCTGTTCACCTCGGGCATCTCGGCGGTGCACCCGCTGCCCTTCCTGGGCAACGTCGGCATCGCAGTGTCCGGCCTGCGCAACTACGCGCTGTCCCTGGCCGAGGCACTCACCGGCCGGGGCGTCCACGTGGGCCACGTCCCCATCGCCGCCGCCGTGGCCCCCGGCTCCCCCGCCGCACCGGAAACCGTGGCCGACACCCACTGGCACCTCCACACGGACCGCGACCGCAACGAGGTCATCCTCGGCGACCTGGCCACCGTCCAGGCAGCGATCAGCCGACTCTGACCTCCGAAGCCATCCACCACCGAGCCCCCTCACCTCCGGATCCACCCCAGCACCGGATGCTTGGAGTGATACCCCCGCTGCTGCGGATTCGCATCAAGGTGGGTTTGATCCAGAACCCTCACCAGAGCCCGGACTTGTGACCTCGAATGCACAGCCGAATTGTGGGCTCTGCGCTATGACGAACCCCAGGGCAGGTGCCGGACATTCGATCGGAGGGCCGCTCCTCTCCGACCGACCCGGGGCTCGGAGCGCACGTTCGCCGGCAGGAGGAGACATCCGGCCAGGCGCGAGCGCTCCGGCAGGAACCCCGGTAAACGATCACGGGCGGGCCGCGGGGTTCGGGCCGGGGTCCAGGACGGTGTAAGCGTCGTGGACCCAGTCCGTCAGGGCGGGGCGGGTGCGGGCGGGATCGATGATGTCCTCCACCAGGAACGCCTCAGCGGTACGGAACGGCGACCTGACCGCTTCCAGGCGCTCGGCGATCTCCGCCTTCAGCTTGGCCGCCTCCGGGCCGGCCTCCGCCAGCAGGCGTTTGAAGGCCACCTCCAGGCCACCCTCGATCGGCAGGGATCCCCAGTCGCCGGACGGCCAGGCCACCCGGAGACCGTAGCGGGAGTGCGGCCGGTGGGCGGCGCCCGCGACGCCGAAGACGCGGCGTACCAGGACCGTGGCCCAGGGGACGGTGGACTGGTAGACGGCGGCGAGGGCGCGGGCGCCTCTCCTGATCGTGCCGGCCTTCTCGGCGGCGGTGCCGATGACGAAGCCGGGCTGGTCGACCAGGTGCACGATCGGCAGATGGAAGGTCTCGGCCAGGTCGACGAACCTGGCCATCTTGTCCGAGCCCGCAGCCGTCAGGCCGCCGCCGTAGAACCGGGGGTCGGAGGCGAGCACGGCCACGGGACGGCCGTCCAGCCGGGCCAGGGCCGTGATGGTGGCGGGTGCGAACCTGCGGCCGAGCTCCAGGACGCTGCCGGTGTCGAAGACCAGCTCCAGGATCCGGCGCATGTCGTAAGGGCGGCGCCGGTCCCGGGGGACGAGGTCGCGCAGCTCGGCCGCGATCCGGTCCGGGGCGTCCGCGCAGTCGCCGGCCGGGGGAAGCTGCCAGGCGCTCTGCGGCAGGTACGACAACACGCGCCGCGTCAGCTCGAACGCCTCCTGCTCCGAGGCCGCGACCAGGTCCACGGTGCCCGCCGCCGCGACGGTGCGCCACCCGCCGAGCTCCTCCTTGGACACGCTCTCCCCCATGCCGGCCTCGACCACGGCCGGGCCCGCGATGAAGACCTGCGAGAGCTCCTTCACCATGATCGAGACGTGCGCGGTGACCAGCCGGGCCGCGCCCAGTCCCGCGACTGGGCCGAGCGCCAGCGCGAGCACCGGGATCCGGCCGAGGTTGGCCACCACCTGGTCCCAGCCGGGGTTGTGCGGAACATAGGTACGCCCGAAGTCCTCCAGTTGCTTGACGCTGCCCCCGCCGCCGGTCCCGTCGATCAGCCGGACGAGCGGCACCCGCATCTCCCCGGCCATGCGCTCGGCCAGGATCTGCTTCTCGTGGATGGCGGCGTCGGCCGCCCCGCCGCGTACGGTGAAGTCGTCCCCGGCCACCACGACCCGGCGGCCGGCCAGCCGCGCCCGGCCGATGATCACGTTGGACGGTGTGAAGGTCTCGCCGTCGGCGGCCATGCGGCCGGTGAGGGCGCCCACCTCCTGCCAGGTGTCCGTGAGCGCGGCCAGGCGCTCGCGGATGGTGAGGCGGCCCGTCGCGTGCTGCCGGGCGACCCGCTCCTCGCCTCCCATGCGCTCGGCCAGCTCCCTGCGGCGCTCCAGCTCGGCGAGTTCGGGGTCCCACACGGCGCGGCTCCTTCCGACGGCACGTACCGACTGGTCGGTACATTACGACAGCAATACAGATGTTTCTAACATCCGAATTTCGAGAGTATTCTGACGCGACCTAGGAAAGGGAACGGCGATGGTTCGGCTGACTCGGGTGCAGCAGCAGGAGCGAACGCGGGCGTCCGTGCTGGCGGCGGCGCGGGAGGAGTTCACCGAGCACGGCTACGCCTTGGCCAAGGTCGATCGGATCGCCGAGCGGGCCGAGCTGACCCGTGGGGCGGTGTACTCGAACTTCCCGGGCAAGCGCGCGCTGTATCTGGCGGTGCTGATCGACCTGGTCGAGAACGCCACCACGGGTGAGCCACCGACGCCGCCACTGTCGCGGGCCGATGCGCTGGAGGCGTTCGCCCGAGCCTGGCTCGAACGGCTGCCGCTGATCGGCGACACGGCTTCGGGCGGGCGGCTGCACCTGCGCTCGCTGGTCGGCGTCCTCGACGACGAGAGCGGGCGCACGGTGCTGGCGCAGGTCGCCCGGCTGGAGGCGTTGCTGCTCGCCATCGCACTGGAATCGTGCGAACCGGCCCGCGCGAGGTCCGTGCGACGCGTACGGCTGGCCGAGCTGGTGCTGACGCTGCTGGACGGTGCGAGTCATCTGGCCGAGGCCGCGCCGGGCTTCGGCGACCCCTTCGACCTGGCGCGCGCGTGTGAGCATCTGGCCGGGATCGAGCTCGCCGACGCCTGGACCCCGCCGTATCTGCCCTATGTCGCCCCGGCGCGGCCGTGCGCGGACCCATGGGATCCGCCCGCGGCCCTCGTGGATCAGATCAGCGGGGACCGGGCCGGCGGCGATGGTCTGATCGCGGTGCTGGGGACCGGCCGGCTCGCCGCCGCCGAGGAAGCCGTCCGTTCCGCCCGGCCCGGCGAGCAGGTGACGGTGGTCATCGTCACGAAGGATCCCGCCGAGACGGGCCGGCTCGTCCGGCTCAGGATCGCCGACCTCACCGGCTGCCTGCGGCGGGTGTTCGCTCCGGAGGTCTGGCAGCGCGTCCGGCTGGTCCTCGACGACGAAGCCCTGACGGCGTCGGCGATCGGCCTGACGGACTTCGACGACGAGACGGAGGCCGCCGTCCGCGTCCAGGGCGGCATGATCGTCGCCCGGGCCCACGGGCGGGGCGCCGCGTACGCGGCCTCGGCCGCCGGCGCTTCGAGCGGCACGCGGAGAGCCAGGACATGACCCGGCCCGAGCCGGCCGGCCACCCTCGCAATCCGCCGATGAGGTGGATCCGCCCGCTCTCCGGGCGGATCGGGGAGACGGCGGAGGTGGTGGGCGGCAAGGCGCACGGCCTCCTGGCGATGAACCGTCTCGGGTTGCGGGTGCCCGCCGGGTTCGTCGTCACCACGGAGGCATGCCGGGCGTTCCTGCGTGACGGGCGTCTGCCCGACGGACTGGACGACGAGCTCGCGGCGGCCGTCGCCGATCTCGAAGCCGCCACCGGGCGTCGCTTCGGGGGCGCACGGGCGCCGCTGGCGGTGTCCGTGCGCTCCGGGGCCGGCGTGTCGATGCCCGGCATGATGAACACGATACTCAACCTCGGTCTCACGACCGGCGCCACCGCCGGGCTGGCGGCCGAGACGGGCGACTCGCGGTTCGCGCTGGGTGCGCGGTTGCGGTTCCTGTCCAGCTTCGCCGCCGCGATCACGGGCCTGGACGTGGCCGGCACGGTTCTCAAGGGAGCCCCTGGACCGGGCACCGGCGACGAGGAAGCCCGGATCGAAGCGGTCGAGGACCTCATCCGGCGGCGACGGGGCGAGCCGATTCCGGATGACGCGGCCGGGCAGTTGGAGCTGGCGGTCGAGGCGGTGTTCTCGTCGTGGGACACACCGCGCGCACGTACCTACCGCGAGCTGCATGACGTCCCGCACCACCTCGGCACGGCCGCGATCGTGCAGACGATGGTGTTCGGGGACCGCGATGACCGCAGCGGCGCCGGAGTCGCGTTCAGCCGTGACCCCAACACCGGGGAGAACGTCCCGTTCGGCGAGGTTCTCTTCGGGCACCAGGGCGAAGACGTCGTGTCCGGCCGATCACTGACCCGGCCGCTGCGCGAGCTCGCCGGCCGGGAGCCGGTGGTGTGGGCCGGCCTGCTCGACGCGCTGAGCCGGGTCGAGGGGCACTACCGCGACGCGTGCTACGTCGAGTTCACCTACCAGGCCGGGGAGTTGTGGATGTTGCAGGTCCGGCCGGGCCGGTTCGCCGGAGGCGCCGCCGTCCGCGTCGCGGCCGACCTCGCCGACGAGGGGGTGATCGAACGTCGTGAAGCGCTGCTGCGGGTCACGCCGCAGCATCTCCAGCACGTCCGCACACCCCGGATCGCGACGACGGGGCCGGCCGACATCCTGGCCAGGGGGCTGGGCGCCTGTCCCGGTGTCGCGACAGGCCGGGTGGCGACCACGGCCGACGGAGCGGTGCGCATGGCCGCGGGCGGCCCGGTCATCCTGGTACGGCCGGAGACCTCCCCGCTCGACCTGCACGGCCTGGCCGCCGCCGCCGGGATCGTCACCGCCCGGGGCGGGCCGGCCAGCCACGCCGCGGTCGTCGCACGAGCGATGGGCAAACCCGCTGTCGTGGGGGTCACCGGCCTCACCGTCGACGTCGCCGGCGCGTCGGTGAGCGCCGGCGGGCGCACCATCGGTGAAGGCACCCTCGTCACCATCGACGGGACCAGCGGCGAAGTCGCCCTCGGCAGCCCGCGGGTCGTCACGACCACGGCCGCCGCCCACCTGCGCCGGCTGCTCGAATGGGCTGACGACGTGTCGGGCGACCGCTCAGAACGCGATGAGGCCCAGCGCCTCGGCGCCGCCCAGGCCGTGCTGCGCCAGGGCTAGAGGCGGTAGTCGAAGACGTAGGAATGGCCTCCGTCAGGGGCGACGATGATGTCCATCTCGCCCCTGAGGCCGCGCAGCTCGCCCGTGCCCGAGTCGGGGACGACCGTGATGGTGAGCGACTGCTCGCTCCGGTCGCTGACCGCGTTGTGCTGGAGCGCGAAGCTGCCCGGCCGGCCGGCCAGCGTGCCCTCGACGCGCTCCAGCGCCACGTAGGAGCGCGAGTCCTCGACCTCGGTCGCGGCCACCATGAGGTGCACGACGCTGGTGCCGGTGAGGTCGCCGTGGAAGGTCTTGGACATGGTCACGAGCCCGAGCTGGACACCGTCCCGGTCGGAGAAGGCCGGCTGGGCGTTCCAGTCGGCGGTGTCGAAGGTTCCCTTTGCGGTCATGGATCCCATCGTGGCGGACATACCTGTCAGGATCGGTCAGGTACCGGCGAGGCGCTCCACGACCGGGGCGAACTGGTCCAGGTACTGGGCGTTCACCGACACGTACGAGATGCCGAGCCGGTCCCTGCGCCTGCGGAGCGTGTCGGCCATCTCGGTCACCGTGCCCGTGAGCATGCCCGTGCCCGTGCGGCCGTACCTGCCGATCAGCCAGGCGGGCGGCTCGGCCCCGGCGGAGACCAGGTTCAGGCTGAGCTCCAGGTCGTGGAAGCGGTCCCCGGCCAGCTCGTACAGCTCATCCAGCTTGGCCGCCAGCCGCTCTTCGGAGTAGTCGGGCGGCACGCCGAGGGTGATCATGTCGGCCTTGGCGGCGGCCAGCTTGAGCAGCCTGGTGCCGGACGCGGCCACCAGGACGCGTACGTCCTGGACGGCGTCGATGGTCTGGGCCAGACGCTCGATCCGCTCGCCGGGGGTGCCGTACCGGAGGCCGAGGGCGGCGGCGTCGTGCTCGGCGTCCGGGCGGCCCGCGCCCAGGCCCAGCTCGAAGCGGCCGCCGGTGAGCTTGTGCAGGGTGGCGGTCTCCCACGCGACCGCCGCCGGCGTCCGGAACGGGACGCTCGTGACGAACGTGCCGACCCGCAGGGTCGTGGTGACCGCCGCGGCCACGGCGGCGGCGGCGAAGGGCGACAACGTGCCGAGCGTGTCGGGCACCAGCAGCGTCGAGTAGCCGAGGCTCTCCGCCCGGCGGGCCAGGCCCGCCCATGCCTCGGCGTCGGGGGCTTGTCCGGCGACCGTGCCGAACCTGAACGGGTGATCGGTCATGCCCCCACGATCGCGGGCCGGCCGCCCCGGCACATCGTCCCCCGGACCGGTGCCCTCCTACGCCCGGGGGCGCACGAGGTCCGCGACGTCCTACTCCCCCAGCAGTATCCGGGTGAAGTCGTTGGCGAACTTGCCCGCCGGGTCGAGCCGCCGGACCAGCTCGCGGAAGTCGCCGGGGCAGGCGGGCCGGCGGGTGAAGACCTTGCCCCAGTGCGGCCGCGGGTCATACGGCGCCAGCGTCTCCTCCACGAGCCGCACCACCGGGAGCACCGCGGGCACGTCCCTGACCCAGGTGAAGTGGATGCCGACGCTGTCACGCCCGCGGAAGGGGCTCAGCCACAGGTCGTCGGCGGCGATGGAGCGCACTTCGGAGATCTGCAGGACCGGGCGGATGCGGTCGCCGATCGCGTACAGCTCGCGCAAAGCCTTGACCGCGTTCTCCCTGGGCAGCAGGAGCTCGGTCTGCAGCTCGTTCCCGGCGCCGCTCGGCTCGAAGTCGGGGCGGAAGTGCGGCAGCCGCTCGTGCCACGGGCCGGGCACGCCGAGCTGGAGCGTGCAGCTCTCGGCCGGCATGGCGGGCAGCGGGTGCCGGGGGCCGTCGGCGGCGCGGGTGCCGTGCCAGTCGGGGCTGGTCAGCTCGTCCAGGCGCTTGAGCCAGACGCGGGTGTCGCGCCAGTCGGTGAAGAGGCTGACGCTGTAGCCGCCGGCCATGATGTCGTCAAAGCCGGCCAGGGCGTCCTGGGACAGGCCCTCGCGGACGTACTGGCGGATCTCGAAGGCGGGCACCAGGTCGAGCGTCAGCGAGGTGACGATGCCGAGCGCGCCGAGGGAGACCACCGCGCCGGGGAAGTCGGCGTCGCCGCGCGAGAGCGTCAGCACGGAGCCGTCGGCGGTGACCAGGTCGAGCGACGACACGGCGGCGGCCAGGCTCGCGACGGCGTCGCCGGAGCCGTGGGTGCCGGTGGCGACCGAGCCGGCCACGGAGATGTGCGGCAGCGAGGCCAGGTTCGCCAGCGCGAACCCGGCCTGGTGCAGGATCGGGGCGAGCCGCGCGTACGTCATGCGCGCGGGCACGCGTGCCGTGGCCGCCGCACTGTCGATCTCCACCCCGTCCGGCATATGATCGAGCACGACGAGGTCACCGGTCGTGTCCGCGACGTCGTTGAACGAATGCCCGCTCCCGAGCGCCCGCACCTGGGCGGCGCCGGCGACGAGAGACCGCAGCTCGTCGAGCGACGTGGGGTGGTGCACAGCCCTTGCCCGAAATGCGGTGTTTCCCGCCCAGTTGGTCATCTTCACGGCTTCACCTTGTCACAGCGGCGACTTGTCAGCACGGCGGGGTGCCGCTATTTTCATGCCGCTGACGGAGGTGTGCCGTGCTCTATCTGTCCGAGGTCGTCGGCCTGGTGACGCTCGTGCTGTGGCTCTACTGCCTCTTCGACGTGATCACCACGCCCGACGTGCTCTGCAGAAACCTGCCCAAGATCGTCTGGGTGGTCATCGTGTTGTTGTTCCCGCTGGTCGGCTCCGTCATCTGGCTGGTCGCGGGCAGGCCGCAGCGGGCCCCGGCGACCACGCGGCCCAGCGCCTTCCCCGAGTACGAGCGCCCGGGCCGGTTCGCCGCCACCGATCCCGATGACGACGAGGAGTTCCTGCGCCGCTGCCGCGAGCGGGCGGAGGAGCAGCGCAGGAACGCCCCCAAGAAGCCGTCCGAGGACTAGAGCCCCTGGGCCAGGCGGTAGTACGCCTGGCTCCAGCGCAGCTCCTTGGTGAACCGCTCGGTCGTCGTGTCGGCGTCGATGACCAGCAGCTCCACGCCGAGCATGTCGGCGAAGTCGGTCAGCTCCTCCCGGCCCACGACCTTGGACAGCACGGTGTGATGCGGGGCCCCGGCGGTGAGCCACGACTCCGTGGAGGTCCGCAGGTTCGGCCTGGGGCTCCAGACCGCGCGGGCCACGGGCAGCTGGGGCAGCGGCTGCAACGGCGTGACGATGTCGATCTCGTTGGCCACCAGCCGGAACCGGTCCCCCATGTCGGCCAGGCCGACGACGATACCGGGGCCGGGCTCGGCGTCGAACACCAGCCGGACCGGGTCCTCCCTGCCGCCGATGCCCAGCGGATGGATCTCGCACGACGGCGTGCCCGCCGCGATCGAGGGGCAGACCTCCAGCATGTGCGCGCCGAGGATCAGCTCCTCGCCGGGCGTCAGGTGGTAGGTGTAGTCCTCCATGAAGGAGGTGCCGCCGGGCGCCATCGACTTCAGCGTCCGCAACAACACCGAGGTCTTCCAGTCGCCCTCGCCGCCGAAGCCATAACCGTCGGCCATCAGGCGCTGCACGGCCAGGCCCGGGAGCTGGCGCAGGCCGCCGAGGTCCTCGAAGTTGGTGGTGAACGCCTTGAAGCCGCCCGCCTCCAGGAAACCGCGCAGGCCCAGCTCGATCCTGGCCGCGTAGCGCAACGACTCGTTGCGCTCACCGAGCAGCTCGGGGGCGACGGTGTACTGCTCGGCGTACTCCTTGACCAGCGCCGTCACGTCGGCGTCCGAGGCCGCGTCCACGACCTCGACCAGGTCGTTGACCCCGTAGGTGTTGACGGAGACGCCGAAGCGCAACTGCGCCTCGACCTTGTCGCCCTCGGTGACGGCCACGTCGCGCATGTTGTCGCCGAAGCGGGCCAGCTTCAGCGTGCGCACCTCGGCCAGGCCCCTGGCGGCGCGGACCCAGCTCTCGACGCGCGCGCCCACGGCCGGGTCGCTGACGTGCCCGGCCACGGTCTTGCGCGGCACACCCAGGCGGGTCTGGACGAAGCCGAACTCGCGGTCGCCGTGCGCGGCCTGGTTGAGGTTCATGAAGTCCATGTCGATGGAGCCCCACGGCAGCTCCACGTTGGCCTGCGTGTGCAGGTGCAGCAGCGGCTTGCGCAGCGCGTCGAGCCCGGCGATCCACATCTTGGCCGGGGAGAAGGTGTGCATCCACGCGATCACGCCGGCGCACTCGTCGTCGGCGTTGGCCTCCAGCATGATGCGCCTGATGGCCGCGGCGTCGGTGAGCACGGGCTGCCACACCACCGGCACGGGAAGCTGCTCCGCGATCCGCTGGGACTGCTCGGCCACCTGGCGCAGCGTGTCCTCGCCGTACAGTCCCTGACTGCCGGTCAGAAACCAGATGTTCAACGCGGGCTCCTCTGTCCGTAGACGTTCTGATAGCGGTCGTACAGGCGGTCGATGTCGTCCTGCGGGATGGGCAGCGGGGCGCCGAGCTGACGGGCCACGTGGACCGTACGGGCCACGTCCTCGCACATCACGGCGGCCTTCACCGCGGACTTGGCGTCCTTGCCGATGCTGAACACCCCATGGTTCCGCATCAGCAGTGCCTTCGAGCGGTGGCCCTTGAGCGTCTGCACGATGCCCTGGCCGATCGAGTCGTCGCCGATCAGCGCGAACGGGCCGATCGGGATCTCGCCGCCGAACTCGTCGGCCATCGCGGTCAGCACGCACGGGATGGCCTCGCCGCGGGCCGCCCACGCCGAGGCGTAGGTCGAGTGGGTGTGCACCACGCCGCCCACCTCGGGCATGTTGCGGTACACGTAGGCGTGCGCGGCCGTGTCGCTGGACGGCGCGTGCTCGCCCTCGACGAGGTTGCCGTCGAGGTCGCAGACGACCATGTTCTGCGGCGTCAGCTCGTCGTAGGAGACGCCGGACGGCTTGATCACGAACAGGTCCTCGCCGGGGACCCGGCCGGACACGTTGCCCGCCGTCCAGACCACCAGGTTGTACCGGACCAGCTCGGCGTGCAGATCGGCGACCGTCTCTCTGATGTTTGTGCTCATTCCCCCACTCCTTCGCGGGCCTCGTTCCTGATGGCGCGCAGCGTGTGCAGCATCCGTCCGTCGCCGAAGAAGTCGTGCAGCCTGCGGTACTCGGCGTAGAGCCGGTCGTAGGCGTCGGCGCGGGCGTCGTCCGGCACGTACGCGGCCTCGGTGCGCTTGCCCATCACGGCCGCGGCCTCCGCGATGCCCGGGTAGGCCCCGGCGGCGACGGCCGCGTGGATCGCCGAGCCGAGCGCCGGGCCCTGGTCGGAGCCGATCACCGACAGCGGGCGGCGCAGCACGTCGGAGTAGACCTGCATGAGGAAGGCGTTCTTCAGCAGACCCCCCGCGACGACGAACTCCTCGACCGGCACGCCGGCCTTCTCGAACGTCTCCACGATCATCCGGGCGCCGAACGCGGTCGACTCGATGATCGCGCGGTAGACGTCCTCGGGCTTGGTGGCCAGGGTCTGGCCGATGATCACACCGGACAGGTTGTGGTCCACGAGCACCGAGCGGTTGCCGCCGAACCAGTCCAGCGCGACCAGGCCGTGCTGGCCGACGGCCTGCTTCTCGGCCAGCTCGGTGAGCCGCTCGTGGTCGGAGCCGGCCGCGAAGTTGTCCACGAACCAGGCGAAGATGTCGCCGACCGCCGACTGCCCCGCCTCATAGCCCCACAGGCCGGGCACGATGCCGTCCTTGACGACGCCGCACATGCCGGGCACCTCGGCGAGCTGGTCGCTGGGCATGATGTGGCAGGTGGAGGTGCCCATGATGGCCACCATCTGGCCGGGGCCGACGGCGTCCGCTGCGGCTGCGGTGACGTGGGCGTCCACGTTGCCGACGGCCACGGCGACGCCCTCGGGCAGGCCGGTCCACTCGGCGGCCTGGCCGGTCAGCCGCCCGGCGAGGCCGCCCAGCGGCGCCAGCGTCGTGCCGTTGACCTCGTCGCCGACCACACCGGTGGCCAGCTTGCCGGCGAATCCGGCGAAGCCCGGGTTGAGCTCGGCGAGGAACTCCTCCGACGGGTAGCCGCCGTCCTGGAAGATCCCCTTGTAGCCGACGGTGCAGATGTTGCGGCTCTCGACGCCGGTGAGCTGCCAGATGATCCAGTCGGCGGCCTCGATCCAGCGCTCGGCCCTGGCGTACACGTCGGGGGCCTCCTCCAGGACCTGCAGGCCCTTGGCGAACTCCCACTCGGAGGAGATCTTGCCGCCGTAGCGCGGCAGCCAGCTCTCCCCGCGGCGCGCGGCCAGCTCGTTGATCCGGTCGGCGTGCGGCTGCGCGGCGTGGTGCTTCCACAACTTCGGCCAGGCGTGCGGCAGCTCGGGCGTCTCGAAGCACAGGGGCGTGCCACCGGCGGTGGTGGGCAGCACAGTGCAGGCGGTGAAGTCGGTGCCGACGCCGATGACGTCCGCGGGCGCGACCCCGGCGGCGGCGAGCGCCCCGGGCACGGCGATCCGCAACACGTCGATCCAGTCCTGCGGCGACTGCAGGGCCCAGTCGGGGCCCAGCCGCACGTCGGAGCCGGGCAGCGTGGTCTCGATGACGCGGTGGGCGTACTCGTGGACGGCGCTGCCCAGCTCGGCGCCGTCGCTCACGCGGACGACCACGGCACGCCCCGACAGCGTGCCGAAGTCCACTCCTACCACGTAGTTGTTAGCGTTCACATTTCGCTCCAGGGGTTTGTCCGGGGGCATGCCCATCATCTACCGGGCAGGTGCGGTACTTGATCTGACCACGAAGCTGGGCGCCACGACCAGGCGTTCGTACACGGCGGGTCCGGCCTCGATCTGCCGCAGCAGCACCTCGATGCAGTGCCGGCCCACCACGTCGAAGTCCTGCCGCACCGTGGTGAGCGGCGGCGAGAAGAACTCCGACTCGGGTATGTCGTCGAAGCCCACCACGCTGATCTGGCCGGGGACCCGCACGCCCGCCTCGCTGAGCGCGCGCAGCACGCCCAGCGCCATCTGGTCGTTGCCGGCGAAGACCGCCGTGACCCCGGCCATCGAGGCCAGGCTCTTGCCCGCCTCGTAGCCGGCGCGCGGGCTCCAGTCGCCGGCCAGCGGCTCCGGGACCGGCCGGCCCGCCTCCTCCAGCGCGGTCCGCCAGCCCTTGAGCCGGCCTTCGGTCTCCAGCCAGTCGGACGGGCCGCTGACGTGCCAGACGGTCTCGTGGCCCTGCTCCAGCAGGTGCCGCGTGGCCAGCCTGGCGCCCTCGATCTGGTCGATGCACACCACCGACACGTCGGAGGCGCGCGCGGTGCCCTCGACCGCCACCGCCGGCATGCCCGCGGGCAGGCTCTCCAGCGCGCGGGCGGCCGAGCGTTGCGGCGCGACCACCACGACCCCGTCCACGCCCTGCTCGGCGAGGTAGTCGATGGCGTCGCGCACGCTGGCGGCGTCGATCGACTTCAGGCTGACGATGCTGACGAAATAGCCCGCGGTCCTGGCCGCCTGCTCGATGCCGTAGATCGTGCTGGCGGGGCCGTACAGCGTGGTGTCGAAGCTGACCACGCCGAGCGTCCTCGATCGCTTGGTGACCAGGGCGCGGGCGACGAGATTGCGCCGGTAGCCCAGCCGGGTGATCGCCGCCTCCACCCGGGCACGGGTGTCGGCCCGCACGTTCGGATGGTCGTTGAGCACCCGGGAGACCGTCTGGTGCGACACTCCCGCTTCCTTGGCCACGTCGGCCATGACCGGCAGGCGGCGCTTGGGGATCGTCACGGTCTCTCCTTTCGCTGGGCTCAGGGGTCTCGGATCAACGCGTGGCGCCCGCCCTGCGCTTGGTCCAGACGTCGAAGGCGACCGCGGCGAGGAGCACGGCGCCCTTGACGAGCATGACGCGCTCGCTGGGCGAGCCGATCAGTGACATGCCGTTGTTGATGACCGCCATGATGAGGCCACCGGTGATCGCGCCGACGATCTTACCCACACCGCCCTGGACGGCCGCACCGCCGATGAAGGCGGCGGCGATGGCGTCCAGCTCGAAGCTGTTGCCGGCCGTGGGGCCGGCCTGGTTGAGCCGGCCGGCGAAGATGATGCCGGCGATGGCCGACAACACGCCCATGTTGACGAAGATCCAGAAGACCACCGACTTGACCTTCACGCCGGACATGACGGCCGCCTGCAGGTTGCCGCCGATGGCGTAGATCTGCCGGCCGAAGACCGTGCGGTTGGCCATCAGCGAGTACGCCAGCACGAGCACCGCGAGCAGCACCAGCACCCACGGAAGGTTCTTGAAGCGGGCGAGCTGCACGACGAGGAAGAGGATCAGCGCGGCCCCGGCCAGCATCTTCAGCGCGAACAGCGCGATCGGCTCGACCGACTGGCCGTAACCCGAGCGCGCGTTGCGGGTGCGCCACTGCGCGGTCCACATGCCGGCGATGGCGACGACGCCGACCAGCAGGCTGAACAGGTCGGCGCCGCCCAGCGGGCCCAGGCCGATGTTGCCGAGGTAGCCGTTGGTGAAGCCGTTGGCCAGCGTGCGGACCTGGTCGGGGAACGGGCCGATGCCCTGGTTGCCCAGGACGGTCAGGGTCAGCGCCCGGAACAGCAACATGCCGGCCAGCGTCACGATGAACGCGGGGATGCCGAAGTAGGCGATCCAGTAGCCCTGCCAGGCTCCGATGAGCGCGCCGGCGATCAAGGTGATCAGCAGCGCGACCGGCCACGGCAGACCCATGTTGACCATGAGCACCGCGGACAGTGCTCCCGTGACCGCGACCACCGAGCCGACGGACAGGTCGATGTGCCCGGCGATGATGACCAGGATCATCCCGATCGCGAGGATCAGGACGTAGGAGTTCTGGACGATGATGTTCGAGATGTTCTGCGGCTGGAGCATCGCGCCGTCGGTCAGCACCGTGAACAGCACGACGATCAGCGCGAAGGCGATGTAGATACCGCTGGAGCGCAGGTTGAGCGACAGACCGCCGAACGACACCCGGCCCGGCCGGCGTGGCCCTCCCCCGTCGCCCTTGGCGCCGACCTCCACGTCGGCGGGCGTGATGCTGCTCATCAGAGCGACTCCTGTCCCTTGGTCATGAGGTGCATGAGGTTCTCCTGCGTGGCGTCCTTGCGGGGCACCTCGCCGGTGATGCGACCTTCGGAAAGCGTGTAGATGCGGTCGCACAGGCCGAGCAGCTCAGGCAACTCAGAAGAGATCACCAGCACCGCTTTGCCCTCGTCAGCCAGGCGGTTGATGATCGTGTAGATCTCGTACTTGGCGCCGACGTCGATGCCCCGGGTCGGCTCATCGAGGATGAGGACGTCCG
The DNA here is from genome assembly GCF_053592075.1 of Nonomuraea sp. NPDC002799. NCBI lineage: Bacteria > Bacillati > Actinomycetota > Actinomycetes > Streptosporangiales > Streptosporangiaceae > Nonomuraea > Nonomuraea sp. NPDC002799. The sequence continues at coordinate 71,958 of NZ_JBSFVA010000009.1, read as the reverse complement.
GCTCGGTCAGGATCCACTTGGAGAGCACGACCTTCTGCTGGTTCCCGCCGCTCAGCTTGCCGACGACGCTGTTGACGCTGGGAGCCTTGATGTTCATGCTCTTGTGGAACTGCTCGGCGACCTTGTACTCCTCGTTCTCGTTCACCCAGCCGCGCCTGGCCAGGCCCTTGAGCCCGGCCGCGCTGATGTTGCGCTTGATGTCCTCGATGAGGTTGAGTCCGTACCTCTTGCGGTCTTCGGTGGCGTAGGCGAGGCCGTGCCTGATGGCGTCCTGCACGTTGCGGATCTCGATCGGCTTGCCGTCCTTGAAGACCTTGCCGGAGATGTGCACGCCGTACGTACGCCCGAACACGCTCATCGCCAGCTCGGTGCGCCCGGCGCCCATGAGACCCGCCAGACCCACGATCTCGCCGCGGCGCAGCATGAGGGCGGCGCCGTCGACCACCTTCCGGCCGGGCTGGCTGGGACTGAAGACCGTCCAGTCCTCGATCCGCAGCGCCTCGTCGCCGATCGTCGGCTCGTGCGGCGGGAAGCGGTTGTCGAGGGCGCGTCCGACCATGCCGGAGATGATCCGGTCCTCGCTGACGTGGTCCGCCGCCATGTCCAGCGTCTCGATCGTCCGGCCGTCCCGGATGATCGTGACGGAGTCGGCGATGGCGATGACCTCGTTCAGCTTGTGCGAGATGATCACGCACGTGATGCCCTCGTCACGGAGCCCGCGCAGCAGGTCGAGCAGGTGCGCGGAGTCGTCGTCGTTGAGCGCGGCGGTCGGCTCGTCGAGGATGAGGAGCTTGACCTCCTTCGACAGCGCCTTGGCGATCTCCACGAGCTGCTGCTTGCCCACGCCGATGTCCGCGATCGGGGTGGTGGGGTTCTCCCGCAGGCCGACCCGCTTCATCAGCGCGGCGGCCTCGTAGTTGGTCCGGTTCCAGTCGATGAAGCCGCGCTTGGCGCGCTCGTTGCCGAGGAAGATGTTCTCGGCGATCGAGAGCTGCGGGCTGAGCGCCAGCTCCTGGTGGATGATGACGATGCCGGCGTGCTCGCTGTCGCGGATGCCGCCGAACTCGCAGCGCTGCCCCTCGAAGGTGATCTCACCTTCGTAGTCGCCGTGCGGGTAGACCCCGGACAGCACCTTCATCAGCGTCGACTTGCCGGCGCCGTTCTCGCCGCAGATCGCGTGGATCTCGCCCTGCCGGACGGACAAGGTGACGTCCTGCAGCGCCTTGACGCCGGGGAAGGTCTTGGTGATCCCGCTCATCCGCAAGATGTGCTCGGTCATATACCCCTCGCTCACTAATGAGAAACCTGCGAAATGGACTGCCGCTACGGCCTTGGCCGGGCACATCGGTGGGGCGGCAGGCTGATGGGCAGGTTTCTTGTTAGGCCGGGAAAGCCCCCGGGGACGTCCGCCCCCGGGGAACGCCCCTACTTGAGCTGGTCCTCGGTGTAGTAGTTGCCGCCGACGATGACTTCCTGGTAGTTGTCCTTGTCGACGATCACCGGGTCGAGCAGGAACGACGGCACGACCTTGTTGCCGTTGTCGTAGTCCTTGGTGTTGTTGACCTCGGGCTTGCCACCCTTGAGCACGGTGTCGGCCATCTTCACGGTCTGCTCGGCGAGGTTGCGGGTGTCCTTGAAGATGGTGGAGTACTGCTCACCCGCGATGATCGACTTGACCGAGGCGAGCTCGGCGTCCTGGCCGGTCACGACCGGGTACGGCTGGCCGCTGGTGCCGTAGCCGGAGCTCTTCAGCGCCGACAGGATGCCGATGGACAGGCCGTCGTAGGGGGACAGCACGCCGTCGACCTTGGCGCCACCGGTGTAGCTCTTGGTGAGGATGTCCTCCATGCGCTTCTGCGCGGTGGCCGGGTCCCAGCGGAGGATCGCGGCGGTCTTGAAGTCGGTCTGGCCGCTCTTGACCACGAGCGTGCCGTCGTCGATCTTCGGCTTCAGCACCGTCATCGCACCTTCCCAGAAGAAGGTGGCGTTGTTGTCGTCGGGCGAGCCGCCGAACAACTCGACGTTGAAGGGGCCCTTCTTGCCGTCCTCGATGCCGAGGCCCTTGACCAGGGAGGTGGCCTGCTGCACGCCGACCTTGGCGTTGTCGAAGGTGGCGTAGTAGTCCACGTTCGGGCTGTTGCGGATCAGCCGGTCGTAGGCGATGACCGGGATCTTGGCGTCAGCGGCCTGCTGGAGCTGCGAGGTGATCGCGGTGCCGTCGATCGAGGCGATGATCAGGAGCTTGGCGCCCTTGGTGATCTGGTTCTCGATCTGGTTGGCCTGGGTGGGGATGTCGTTCTCCGCGTACTGGAGGTCGACCTTGTAGCCCAGCTTCTCCAGATGCTGCTTGACGTTGTCGCCGTCGTGGATCCAGCGCTCCGACGACTTGGTCGGCATGGTCACGCCGATCAGCGCGCCGGCGTTGCCGGCGGCGGCCGAGGCGGAGGACTGCGTGTCCACCGTCTTCTCCGCGGAACCGCAGGCGGTCATGGTCACGGCGAGCGCGATGATGGACACCGCGCCCCCGATTCGTCCCAACCTCATGTCATCTCCTTGCGATGGGGAACGCGGCAGCGCTGAGGGCGCGGCGACTGCCGGTAGAGCGACGGATTCGATCACCGAACGTGACGAAACCGAACATAATTCGCGTTAGCTTCCGCCCGATTGTTATCGCTAACAAAGTCTATGTCAACGGTTGGACATAACCTGCCGGAAACTTTCGGGTAACTTTCCCGCAGGTCAGCGGCGTGTACGCGCCGAGAACAGCCGCTGCAGCAGGATGAACACGAAGAGCAACAGGCCGATGAAAATCTTGGTCCACCACGACGACAGCGTGCCCTCGAAGCTGATGATCGTCTGGATCAGTCCGAGCACGAGCACCCCGAGCACGGTGCCGAGCAGAAAGCCGGTTCCGCCGGTCAGCAGCGTGCCGCCGATCACGACGGCCGCGATGGCGTCCAGTTCCATGCCCACCGCGTGCAGGCCGTAGCCAGAGAGCATGTAGAACGAGAGCAGCACCCCGCCGAGCGCCGAGCAGAACCCGCTGATCGTGTAAACCGTGATCTTCGTGCGCCCCACGGGCAGCCCCATCAGCAGCGCGGACTGCTCACTGCCACCCGTGGCGTAGACCGAGCGGCCCAGCCGCGTGTAGTGCAGCACGTACGCCGCCACGATGACGACCATCACGGCGATGGTCACGCTCGGTGAGATCCACAGATCCGCGAAAAGGTCGATCCTGGTCTGCGCGAACGCCGTGAACGTGGGATCCTCGATCGGGATCGAGTCCGTCCCGATCGTGTAGCACAGCCCCCTGGCCAGGAACATGCCCGCCAGCGTCACGATGAACGGCTGGATGTCGAAGGCGTGCACGATGTAGCCCATCACGAGCCCCAGCCCGGACCCGATGGCCAGCACCAGCGGCACCACCAGGTACGGCGGCCACCCCGGCCCCGCCATCAGGCTGGCCGAGATCATCGTCGACAGCGCCACCACCGAGCCGACCGACAGGTCGATCCCCCCGGTGAGGATCACGAACGTCATCCCGACCGCCACCACCAGCAGGAAGGCGTTGTCGATGAAGACGTTGAGTATCACCTGCCCGCTGGCGAACCCCTCGTAGCGGATGCCGCCCACCACGAACATGGCCAGGAACAGGCACCCGGTCACCAGCACCGGCAGGTACTTGGCGGGCACCGCCGTCCGGCCCAGCGTCATCGTGGTCACAGGGTCACCCGCACTTTCTCCTCGGCCGCCGGACTGGGCGGAGCCGGCCGCCCGCGCGCGCGGAACACCTTCTCGCGGAACGACGGCGACTGGATGAGGCAGACCGCCGTCACGACCAGCGCCTTGAACAGCAGCGTGGTCTCCGGCGGCACCCCGATCGAGTAGATCGTCGTGGTCAGCGTCTGGATGATGAGCGCGCCCAGCACGGTGCCGCCGAGGGAGAAACGGCCACCGGCCAGCGACGTGCCGCCGATCACGACCGCCAGGATGGCGTCCAGCTCGATCCACAACCCGGCGTTGTTGCCGTCGGCGCTGGAGACGTTCGAGCTGATCATCAGTCCCGCGACGCCCGCGCACAGGGCGGCGAAGGCGTAGACCATGATGATGATCCCGCGCGACCTGATGCCGGCCAGCCGGCTGGCCTCGGCGTTGCCGCCGACCGACTCGATCAGCATGCCCAGCGCCAGCCGCCTGGTCAGGAACGTGGTGACGGCCAGCACCGCGATGACGATCAGGATCCCGAACGGCACGGTCAGCCAGTAGCCGCCGCCGATCACCTTGTACGCCGGGCTGTTGACGGTGATGATCTGGCCGTCGGTGATGAGCTGGGCCAGGCCGCGCCCGGCCACCATGAGGATGAGCGTGGCGATGATCGGCTGGATGCCGATGCCCGCGACCAGGAACCCGTTCCAGGCCCCCAGCACCAGGCACAACCCCAGCGCCAGGGCCACGGCGGTGAACACGCCGGCGTCCTGGCTGATCTGCAGGCACGCCAGCGCGCCCGAGATCGCCACCACCGAGCCCACCGACAGGTCGATGCCGCCGGTGGCGATGACCAGGGTCATGCCCAGCGAGACCAGGATGAGCGGCGCGCCGAAGCGCAGGATGTCGATCAGGCTGCCGTACAGGTGGCCGTCCCTGACCTGGATGGAGAAGAAGCTCGGGGTGAAGAACACGTTGAGCGCCAGCAGCAGCACCAGGACCGCCGCCGGCCAGAGCAGCCGTCTCATGAGGCCCGGCCTCCGCTCGCGATCGTTTCCATGAGCACGTCCGTGGTCAGCTCGTCGTCGTTGGGCAGCTCGGCCACCAGCCGGCGGTCGCGCAGCACCTCGACCTTGTGGCTGAGCCGCAACACCTCCTCCAGCTCGGCGGAGATGAACAGCACGGCCATGCCGCCGTCGGACAACTCCGCGACGAGCCGCTGGATCTCGGTCTTCGCGCCGACGTCGATGCCCCGGGTGGGCTCGTCGAGGATCAACAGCCGGGGCTCCAGGATGAGCCATCTCGCCAGCACGATCTTCTGCTGGTTGCCGCCGCTGAGGTTGCGCACGAGGTGCTCGGGGTTGGGCGGGCTGATCTTCAGCGCCTTGATGTACCTGGCCACCAGCTCGTCCTGCTGATCGCGCGGCACCGGTCTGGTCCAGCCCCTGGTGGCCTGCAGGGCCAGGATGACGTTCTCGCGCACGGTGAGGTCGGGGATGAGGCCGTCCTCCTTGCGGTTCTCCGAGCAGAACGCGATCCGGTGCGTCATGGCCGCGCGCGGCGTGCGCAACGACTCCGGCGACCCGCTGATCGCGATCTCCCCCGTGCCGGCGTGGTCGGCCCCGAAGAGCAGTCTCGCGATCTCCGTACGCCCGGAGCCGAGCAGCCCGGCCAGGCCGACGACCTCGCCTTCGTGGATGGTCAGGCTGAACGGCTCGACGGCCCCGGCCCGGCCCAGCTCGCGCGCCTCGATCAGCGGCCGGTCGAAGACCTTCGCCTCGCCGTGGATGCGTTCGAGGGCGGCGAGCTCCTGGCCGATCATCTTGGCGACCAGCTCGACCTGCGGCAGCCGCGCGGTCGGATACTCGCCGACGAGCCGGCCGTTGCGCAGGATCGTCATGCGGTCCGAGATCTCGTAGACCTGGTCGAGGAAGTGGGAGACGAAGAGGATCGCGATGCCCTCCTCCTTCAGCCGCCGCATGACCCGGAAGAGCTGCTGGACCTCGTCCGCGTCCAGGCTGGAGGTGGGCTCGTCGAGGATCAGCACGCGGGCGTCGATGTCGATCGCCCGCGCGATGGCGACCATCTGCTGGATGGCCAGCGAGTACGACGACAGCGGCGCGGACACGTCCAGGCTCAGCTCCAGCCGCGACAGCAGCTCGCCCGCCCTGTCCCGCATCCGCTTCCAGTCGATGCGGCCCCAGCGGCGCGGCTCGCGGCCGATGAAGATGTTCTCCGCCACCGAGAGGTTCGCGCAGAGGTTGATCTCCTGGTAGACCGTGCTGATGCCGGCCTGCTGCGCCTCCAGGGGGCTGCCGAACGCGACGGGCGCGCCGGCCAGCTCGACGGTGCCCGCGTCGGCGGGGTGGACGCCGGTGAGCACCTTGATCAGGGTGGACTTGCCCGCGCCGTTCTCTCCCATGAGCGCGTGCACCTCGCCCGGCAATAATCGCAGGTCCACGCCATCCAGGGCTTTCACCCCCGGAAACTGCTTGCCGATCCCACTCATCGTCAAGACCGGAGCAGGTAAGGCCATCATTGCCCCCTAAAGGCGGCGACCGGGCCGGTCGCGTGGGCCGGCCCGGTCGTTGGATCAGTACTGGCGGGTGGACAGGGCCTGCTTGGCCTGGTCCTCGGTGAACGTGGTCTCCTCGGTCACCACGCGGTTCGGCACCTGCTCGCCCTTGAGGACCTTCTTGGCCAGGTCCATGAGCTGCGGGCCGAGCAGCGGCGAGCACTCGACGATGTAGTTGATCTTTCCGTCGGCGAGCGCCTGCATGCCGTCCTTGACGGCGTCCACAGTGATGATCTTGATGTCCTTGCCGGGCACCTTGCCCGCGCCCTCGATCGCCTCGATCGCGCCCAGACCCATGTCGTCATTGTGCGCGTAGAGCACGTCGATGTCCGGGGTCGACTTCAGGAAGGCCTCCATGACCTCCTTGCCCTTGGCCCTGGTGAAGTCGCCGGTCTGCGAGGCCACGATGCTGAACTTCGGGTCGGCCTTGATGACCTCGGCGAAGCCCGCCTTGCGGTCGTTGGCCGGGGCCGAGCCGGTCGTGCCCTGCAGTTCGACGATGTTCACCTTGTCGGTGCCGGACTTGTACTCCTCCACCAGCCACTGGCCGGCCTTCTTGCCCTCCTCGATGAAGTCCGAGCCCAGGAAGGTCTTGTAGAGGGTCGTGTCCTTGGAGTCCACGGCGCGGTCGGTCAGGATGACCGGGATCTTCGCGTCCTTGGCCTCCTTGAGCACCGTGTCCCAGCCCGACTCCACCACCGGCGAGAAGGCGATGATGTCCACCTTCTGCTGGATGTAGGAGCGGATGGCCTTGATCTGGTTCTCCTGCTTCTGCTGGGCGTCGGAGAACTTGAGGGTGACGCCCGCGTTCTTCGCCGAGTCCTGCACGGACTTGGTGTTCGCGGTCCGCCAGCCACTCTCCGCGCCGACCTGGGAGAAGCCCATGGTGATCGCGTCACCGCCACCGCTGCCACTGCCGCCACTGCCGCTGCTGCTGCCGCATGCCGTCATCGACATCGCGGTGAGCCCGGCGAGCACCAAAGCCGAGATCCTCTTTAACACGTGGGGGGTTCCCTTCTCATGTGAACGCTAACAACCCTGATGGGGCGGCCAGCGCTGCCTGCCTTCCCCGCAAGGCCCCTAACTGTTGTGTCCGGTCCCGGCCGTGCTGGCCCGGGCCACGAACGCCGGGGGCACCACGAGCCGTTCCCGGTCCTGCGGACCGCCTTCGAGCTGCCGTACGAGCACCTCGATGCTGTGTCTGCCCACCGCGCCGAAGTCCTGCCTGATGGTCGTGAGCGGCGGCGAGAAGAACTCCGACTCGGGGATGTCGTCGAAACCGACCACGCTCACCCGCTCGGGCACTCTCACCCCCTGCTCCGTGAACGCCCGCAGCACGCCCAGCGCCATCTGGTCGTTGGCGACGAAGACCGCGGTCACGTCCTTCATGCTCGCCAGGCTGCGCCCCGCCTCGTATCCCGAGCGCGGGCTCCAGTCCCCGGCGAGCGGTCGCGGCACCTCGCGGCCCGCCCGCTCCAGCGCGGCCCGCCAGCCGGCCACGCGCCCTTCGGCCTCCAGCCAGTCGGAGGGGCCGCTGACGTGCCAGACCGTCTCGTGGCCCAGCGACAGCAGGTGCTCGGTGGCGAGCCGGCCGCCCGCCCTCTGGTCGACGCAGACCACGGACACCTCCCCCGCCTCGCCGCCTTCGACGGCGACGGTGGGGATGCCGTGCGGCAGGTCGGCCAGGGCCTGCGCGGCCGAACGTTGCGGCGCGACGACGACGATGCCGTCCACGCCCTGGTCGGCCAGGTAGTCGAGGGCGTCGCGGACGCCGGCCTTGTCGATGGACTTGAGGCTGACGATGCTGACGAAGTAGCCGGCTGACCTGGCCGCCTGCTCGATGCCGTAGACGGTGCTGGCCGGGCCGTACAGCGTGGTGTCGAAGCTGACCACTCCGAGCGTTCTGGAGTGCTTGGTGACCAGGGCGCGAGCGACGAGGTTGCGGCGGTAGCCGAGCTTGTCGATCGCTAGGAGCACGCGGGCGCGGGTCTCGCTGCGGACGTTGGGATGATCGTTGAGCACGCGGGAGACGGTCTGGTGCGACACGCCCGCTTCCTTGGCCACATCGGCCATGACCGGCAGGCGGCGCCCCAGGCTGGATCCCACGGCCGTGCTCCTTTCCTGGCTTGGGCACGACTGTGAACGTTAACAACCGGTCTCGTCAAGGCCCGCCGCATTACGGTCGGGTTACGCGGATTCTTCGCCGATCTCCCGCGGGCGGGCCCTTGACGTGGGGTCCCGGGCAGTCCTTAACTGGTCGCGAATCGCCGTTGTTAACGCTCACTTCCTTGTTAACGCTAACAACCCTTGAGGAGCCCCCCACTCATGTCGCGAATCGCCTTATCGGCCCTGCTCCTGGCGGGGTCACTGGTCGCCATGCCGGCCGCCACGGCGGCGGCGGCGGATCCCATCCCCGAAGGCGCCGTCGTCGACCAGTTCGACGGCACCACCCTCGGCGAGAAGTGGACGGTGCTCTCGCCCGACGACTCCCGCTGGTCGTTGTCAGGCGGCGCGCTCAACCTGGACACGCTCGCCGGCGACACCCACCAGGCCACCAACACCGCCAGGAACCTCTTCTTCGTGGACATCCCCGACGGAGACTTCGAGGTGGTCACCAAGCTCAGCGCGCCGGTCACGCTCGACTACCAGAGCGCCGGCCTGCTCGCCTGGCAGGACTGGGACAACTACGTGCGCGCCGGTCTGGCCCACGTCGGGTTCGCCGGGGGGCCGGTGATCGAGACGGCGACCGAGGTGGGGGCCGCGTTCAGCTCGGGCTTCGCGGCCCGGCCGGGGTCGGCCGGCGAGATCCTCAAGCTGGCGCGGACCGGCGACGAGTTCGTCTCCTCCTACTGGGACGGCTCGGCCTGGGTGCGGGCCTCCGCGATGACCGCGAGCATCGACGTCAAGCAGCTCGGGCTGTTCGGGCTCTCGGCGCAGAACGGCACCTCCATGCGGGCGAGCTTCGACTACATCGCGATCAAGGCGAGCGAGGGCGCGGCGGTGGTCCCGGAGGGGCCGTTCACGTTGCGGGCGGGGGCGCTGCCGTACCTGTCGGCCGATGCGTCGGGGGCGCTGCGGGCCTCGGCGAAGGCGTCGATGACCAGCCTCGCCCTCACGGCGGCCGTGAGCGGCGACGGCGTGACACTGAAGGACGTCGCGACGGGCAGAGCGGTGGGAGTCTCCGGCGGCAAGGTGCGCCTGGGCGGGACCGCGTCGGTCTTCCAGATCAAGGACGCCGGCGGCGGCAAGGTCACGCTCGCCTCCGGCGGCCAGTACGTGGCGATCGGCGACGGCAGGCTGGTCATGGGGCCGGAGCCGGCCACGTTCCGGATCGAGGGCTACACCTCGGGCGAGCTGACCGTGGACACCAAGGCCAAGGGCACCAAGGTCAGCCCCGACCTGTACGGCGTGTTCTACGAGGACATCAACCACGCCGCGGACGGCGGCCTCTACGCCGAGCTGGTGCAGAACCGCTCGTTCGAGTTCAACGCCACCGACAACAGCGCCTACACCGGGCTGACCGCGTGGAGCGAGGACGAGCGCGGCGGCACCGCCACGCTGGCGGTCACCGGCGAGGAGCCGCTGAACGCCGCCAACCGCAACTACCTGCGCCTGGACGTGACCGGCGACGGCACGGCCGGGGTGCGCAACGCCGGCTTCAACCGCGGCCTGCCGCTGAAGGCGGGCGAACGGTACGACCTGACGCTGTGGGCCAGGCGCTCGGCCGCGGGCCCGCTGACCGTCACCGCGGAGGACGGCACGACGGTGCTCGGCCGGGCGACGTTGCGGGTCAAGGCCGGCGGCTGGGCGAAGTACCGGGCCTCGTTCACCGCCTCGGGCAGCACGGACGCCGGGCGGCTGGTCGTGCAGGCCCCGGCCGGGCGGACCGACCTGGACATGGTCTCCCTGTTCCCGCGTGACACCTACAAGGGACACGGCCTGCGGACGGACCTGGCCACGATGATCGCCGACCTGAAGCCGCGTTTCCTGCGGTTCCCCGGCGGCTGCGTGACGAACGTCGGCACCTACGACCCCTACGCGGAGACCCAGGAGCGGCGGCGCATCTACCAGTGGAAGGAGACGCTGGGCCCGGTCGAGTCCCGTCCCACGAACGCCAACTTCTGGGGATACAACCAGACGTACGGCCTGGGCTACTACGAGTACTTCCAGTTCGCCGAGGACGTCGGCGCCGAGGCGCTGCCGGTGTTGTCGGTGGGCGTGAACGGCTGCGGCGAGAACCGCCCGCTGACCGACGAGGCCGAACTGGCCAGGTGGGTGCGGGACACCCTCGACCTGATCGAGTTCGCCAACGGGCCGGTGACGTCGGAGTGGGGGAAGAAGCGGGCGGCGCTCGGGCATCCGAAGCCGTTCGGGCTGGAGTACATCGGGCTCGGCAACGAGGAGATCTATCCCGAGTTCTTCACGAACTATCCGAAGTTCGCGGACGCGATCAGAGCCGAGCATCCGGCCATCAAGATCATCAGCAACTCGGGGCAGACGTCGCAGGGCTCCTGGTTCGACCGGATGTGGCAGTTCGCCCGCGATCAGCGGGCCGACCTGGTCGACGAGCACTACTACAACAACCCCGACTGGTTCCTGGCCAACAACCACCGCTACGACTCCTATGACCGCGGCGGGCCCAAGGTGTTCGTGGGCGAGTACGCCTCCCGGGGCAACACCCTGTACAACGCGCTGTCGGAGGCGTCGTACATGACGGGTCTTGAGCGCAACTCCGACGTCGTCGAGCTGGCCTCCTACGCGCCGCTGCTGTCCAACGTGGACTACGTGAACTGGACGCCCGACCTCATCTGGTTCGACAACGACCAGGCGTACGGCTCCCCCAGCTACCACGTGCAGCGCCTGTTCTCCACGAAGGTCGGCGACCGGGTGCTGCCGAGCACGTTCGAGGGCGAGGTCAAGCCCGTCGAGGACATCTCGGGCGGCGTCGGGCTCGGCGCGTGGAACACGGCGGTCACCTACGACGACGTGTCGGTCACGGCGGCGGACGGGACCGACCTGCTGTCCGACGACTTCTCGGCGGGCGCCGGCCGGTGGACCCCCGGCCAGGGCACCTGGGCGGTCCAGGACGGGGTGTACGCGCAGACGGCCCAGGTCGAGAACGCCACGTCCACGGCGGGCTCGGCCGACTGGTCGAACTACACGATCGAGGTGACCGCCCGCAAGACCGCGGGGGCGGAGGGCTTCCTGGTGATGTTCGGCGTGCGGGACACCGGCACCTACTACTGGTGGAACGTCGGCGGCTGGAACAACACCCAGTCCGCCATCGAGAAGGCCGTCAACGGCGGCAAGTCCTCGATCGCCACCTCCGCCACCACCGTCGAGACCGGCCGCGACTACCGGCTCAAGGTCGAGGTCAGCGGCCGCAAGATCACGACCTGGCTGGACGGGCAGCAGGTCAACGCGTTCGTGGACAGCGCCGTGGTCGAGCCGCTCTACCAGGTGGTGTCCAGGGACGGGAAGTCCGTGACGCTCAAGGTCGTCAACGCGCAGGACACCGCCGTGCGCGGCAGCGTGGACCTGGGCTCCGCCCGCGTCCGCCCGTCCGCCACGGTGACCTCGCTGACCGGCTCGCCGTCCGACACGAACACCGTCTCCGAGCCGGACAAGGTCGCGCCGGTGGAGCAGCGGATGAACGGGTTCGCCTCGGCCTTCACCTACGACTTCCCGGCGAACTCCGTCACCTTCCTGGAGCTCACCGAACGTTGATCACCCGATAGTGGGTGGTCATCCGCCCGCCGCCGTCGAGGACGTGGAACGCGATCGACGGCGGCAGGTCGTAGTCGGTGCAGGTGCCGAACGTGGTCCCGCCCTCCCACGGCAACGTCAGAGTGGACACCACCCCCGGCCCCACCAGCAGCGGCCGGCCGGCGAACGTCGTCGCGGCGGCCGTGTGGGCATGCCCCACCAGCACGGCCGGCACGTTCGGATGCGCGGCGACCAGCTCCTCCAGGCGCTCGTGCCGGTGCAGCCGGATGCCGTCGATCAGCGGGCTGTGCAGGAGCACCGGCGGATGGTGGAAGGCCACGAACACCGGCAGGTCGCTCTCCGCCAGCACGCCTTCGAGCCAGGTGAGCGTCTCGTCCTCCAGGTGGCCGGCGTTCTCGCCGGGGATGGAGGAGTCGCACATCGCGTAGACCGCCTTGGCGGTGCGGAGCACCTGGTTGACCGGGCCGGGCGCCGGGTCCTCGCCCAGCAGGCTCCTGCGGAACTCCGCGCGCACGTCGTGGTTGCCGGGGCCGACCAGGACGGGGTGGCGCGAGGTGAGCAGCTTGCGGGCCTGCTCGTACTCCTCGGCGAGCCCGTGGTCGGCGATGTCCCCGGTGACGAGCACGGCGTCGAGGTCGCCGGGCAGCGCGTCCAGGTAACGCATGACGGCGTCCGCCCGGTCGATGCTCCGGGCCGTGGCGCCGATGTGGATGTCGCTCAGGTGCGCGATCACGATCATGATGAGGTCCTTCCGCGTTCGTCGAGCCCACCCACGGTACGCCGGGACGGCGGCACGGAGGTGTGCGCGCCCGGCGGAACTCGGCCACCCCGCCGGTCGTTGACCGGGGTGAGCGCATGACGGCGGAGGAGGGGCCATGGGCTGGCACTACAGGAAATCGATCAAGGTGGGGCCGTTCCGGATCAACCTGTCCCGGCACGGCGTGGGCCACAGTTTCGGCAACCGGCGGTTCCACGTCTCGACCACGCCTGACGGGAGCCGCCATGTGACCGTGCGCCTGCCCGGCGGATTCCAGGTCGGCAAGACGTTCGGGTCACGCCGCCATCATCGGCACTACTGAATCCGATAGATCGCGCCATCCTTGGGTAGCTGATTGCTCTGGCGATCTCCCTGGAGGAATGTGATGGGCTGGAGCTATCGAAAGTCGATCAAAGCCGGCCCGCTCCGGCTGAACCTTTCCCGGCGCGGTGTGGGACACAGCTGGGGCAACCGGCTGTTCCGGGTGACGAAGACGGCGGATGGCCGCCGTACGCTGTCGGTCAACCTTCCCGGTGGCTTCCACTGGCGCAAGACCCTCGGCGGTCGCTGACCGCTTGAGATAGAACGGGCCGGAGGCGAAAGCCTCCGGCCCGTCCCCTTTCCCCGGGCTGCCCAGGGCGACAGAGTGGTCGGATGAGCCCTCATATGAGCCCTGAGGAGTTCCGCCACCACGGCAAGCAGGTCATCGACTGGATCGCGGACTACCTCGCCGGCATCGAGTCCCATCCCGTGATGTCGCAGGTGAAACCGGGCGAGATCCGCGACGCGCTGCCGTCGCGGGCGCCCGAGCGGGGCGAGCCGTTCGAGGCGGTGCTGGCGGACCTGGAGCGCGTGCTGCTGCCCGGCGTCACCCACTGGCAACATCCGAGCTTCTTCGCCTACTTCCCGTCCAACGCCAGCGGCCCCGCCATCCTCGGGGACCTGCTGTCCAGCGGGCTCGGCGTCCAGGGGATGTTATGGGTGACCAGCCCCGCCTGCACCGAGCTGGAGACCGTGGTGGTCGACTGGCTGGCCGGTCTGCTGGACCTGCCGGCCCGCTTCCGGACCGACGCGGCGGGCGGCGGCGTCATCCAGGACTCCTCGTCGAGCGCCTGCCTGGTCGCCCTGCTGGCCGCGCTGCACCGGGCCGGCGCCGAGGGGATCACCCGCCGGTACACGATGTACGTCTCGTCCCAGACGCACTCGTCGCTGGAGAAGGCGGCGCGCATCGCGGGGCTGGGGGCGGCGGGCGTACGGACGGTGGACGTCGATCCTCGTACGCTCGCGATGGACCCCGGCCACCTGCGCGCGCTGCTGGCCGAGGACACGGCGGCGGGCGCCGTGCCCGTCATGGTGTGCGCCACCGTGGGCACCACCTCGACCACCGCCGTCGACCCCGTCGCCGCGATCGGCGAAGTCTGCCGCGAGCACGGGGTCTGGCTGCACGTGGACGCCGCCTACGCGGGCGTCGCCGCGGTCTGCCCCGAGTTCCGCTGGCTGAACGACGGCGTGGCCGAGCACGCCGACTCCTACGCCACCAACCCGCACAAATGGCTCCTGACCACCTTCGACTGCACCGTGCTCTGGACCGCCGACCGCGCCCCGCTGCTCGGCGCGCTGTCGATCCTGCCCGAGTTCCTGCGGAACTCCGCCACCTCGTCCGGCTCCGTCATCGACTACCGGGACTGGCAGGTGCCGCTCGGCCGCCGCTTCAGGGCGCTGAAGTTGTGGACGGTGATCCGCTGGTACGGCGCGGAAGGGCTGCGCGCGCACATCCGCAAGGGTGTCGGGCTCGCGCAGGACCTGGCCGCGTGGATCGCCGCGGACCCCGCCTTCGAGGTACGCGAGCCGCATCCGCTCGGGCTCGTGTGCTTCCGCCCGAAGTGGTCGGGGTTGTCCCCTGAGGGGGCGGATCGGGCCACGCTGCGGCTGATGGAGCTGCTCAACGCCAGCGGGTCCATGTACCTGACGCACACCAGGGTCGATGACCGGGTGGTGTTGCGGATGGCCGTCGGGGGCGTGGCGACGGAGGGGCGGCATGTGGAGCAGGCCTGGGAGCAGATCCGCTGGGAACACGCGGCCCTGTCCGCGACCCTGCCCGGCCGCTAGGGGCGGTAGCGCGCGGTGAGCTCGGCGCCGATCCTGGCCAGCTCCTCCCGCACCTCGACCGGCGCCAGCACCTCCACCCGGGCGCCCCATCCGGCCAGTTGCTCGGCGATCGACAGCGCCGTATGAGCGGCCACCCGCACCCTGACCCGCCCGTCCTCGATGCCGCCCCCACCCTCCGCGCCCCCACCCTCCGCGCTGCCACCCTCCGTGCCGTCGCTCGCCGCGCCACCTCCCGCCGCGCCGTCGCCCTCCAGTTCGCAGTGCCGGCCGAAGTGGGTGCGCAGCACCGGCAGGAACCTCGGCTCGATGAGCACGGTCGCGGAGACCAGCGAGCGCCGCCGTTCCATCTCGTCCACGACCCCGGCCCACACCTGTGACAACTCGAAGCCGCCGGGCCGTTCGAAGGGCTGCTCCGTGACCTCCGCCTCGATGATGCGCTCCACCCGGAACGTGCGCTGCCCCCGTTCGGTCCCGGCCACGAGATACCAGATGTCGTCCTTGTCCACGAGCCCCCAGGGGTCGACCAGCCGCCGGGTGCGCTCGCCGGGGCGGCCCTCGTACACGAGGGTGACCCTGCGCCGGCGTACGGTGGCGTCCTGCAGCAGCCGCACCAGCTCGGGCCGCTCAGGATCGCGCGCTCCCCACCCGGCGGGATCGATCACCACGGCGTCGGCGGCCGCCTCGGCGTCGGCCCGGAACGTCTGAGGCAGGGCCCGCACCAGCTTCCGCAGCGCGGACCTCACCTCGGGCGCCGCGCCGGACGCCGCACCCGACGCAGCGCCCACCGCTGGGCCCACCAGCAGGAACAGCGCGCGGGCCTCGTTCGCGGTGAGCCCGCTGAGGTCGGTCCGCGCGCCGCCCACCAGCGACCAGCCACCACCCCGTCCCGCCTGCGGATACACCGGTATGCCCGCCGCGGACAGCGCTTCGAGGTCGCGGCGCGCGGTGGCCACGGAGACCTCAAGCTCCTTGGCCAGCTCGGCCGCCGTCACCTGGCCCCGGGACTGCATGAGCAACAGCGCGGCCACAAGACGATCGGCTCTCATGAGGCGATTGTCCCCGCATAAGTGCTCATTCAGTGAGCACTTCAACCAGCGGAATCGCCGCCAGAACAGAAAGGCCGCTTCCGGTCATCGGAAGCGGCCTGTCAGAATTGTTTGTGGAGCTATGGGGATTCGAACCCCAGACCTCCTCCATGCCATGGAGGCGCGCTACCAACTGCGCCATAGCCCCTTGCGATCACCAAGTGTATCGGAGTCCGGGAGCCCTTGTGTCACACCGCGGACCCTGTGATACGTCTATGGGTTCATGTCGACCTTTGAGGAGCATCGGAGCCTGCTGGTCGGGGTCGCCTACCGGATTCTCGGCAGCGTCGCCGACTCGGAGGACGTCGTCCAGGAGGCGTGGCTGCGCTGGTCGACGGTGGACGAGGCGGGTGTCACGGATCCGAAGGCGTACCTGATCAGGGTGACCTCGCGGCTGGCGATCGATCGGCTGCGGTGGGCGAAGTCGCGGCGGGAGTCGTACATGGGACCGTGGCTGCCCGAGCCGATCAGCACCGCGCCCGACCTCGCCGAGCACGCCGCGCTGGCCGACTCGGTGGAGATGGCGCTGCTGGTGGTGCTGGAGACGTTGTCGCCGCTGGAGCGGGCCGTGTTCGTGTTACGGGAGGCGTTCGACCTGCCGTTCGCCGAGATCGCGGAGGTCATCGGGCGGGCCGAGCCGGCGACCAGGCAGCTCGCGCGCCGGGCCAGGGAGCACGTGCAGGAGAAGCGGCCGCGGTTCGACGTGGACAGGGGCGAGCGGCGGCGGATCACTGAGCGGTTCGTCAACGCCTCCGCGAACGGGGATCTCGATGGGCTGATCGAGTTGTTCGCCGGCGAGGTGACGATGGTGAGCGACGGCGGCGGCAAGGCCAGGGCCGCGCTGCGGGAGATCACCGGGGCCGCCAACGTGAGCCGCTATCTGGTGTCGCTCAATACGCCGCTGAACATCGGGCGGTTCATGGCTTCGATCGGTCTGGCGGAAATTTCGGATCTGTCGATCGGGATGGCCGTGGTCAACAACGCTCCGGCGATGGTCCTGTCCGTGGAAGGACGGGTGGTCACCGTGGTGACGCTGCTGATCGCGAACGGCAAGATCGAGACGATCTATCTCATCGCCAACCCGGAGAAGATCGCGCATCTCACCCCCTGAGCCGCCGGACCGCTCAAGCCACCGGAGCCACCGGACCGCCGGATGCGAGCGGACCGCCCGATACAGGCGGGGCGGCGGCTCCGGGGATGTCGTCAGGCGGTGCGGCGGCTGGGGATGCCGGCCTCGTGCACCAGCGCGGGCAGGTTCACCCCGGCCCCCCGCAGGATCCCGGCGGCGCCGTTGGCGGGGTCGGCGAGCAGGCCCCACAGCAGCCGCTCCCCCGTGACGGGCCCGGGCCGCCACATCGCCACCTCGATCACCTTCCTGGCGTGCATGGCCAGCGGGATCTCCCCCAGCGGCCCGTACAGGACGACCCGCAGCGGCCGGATCCGCGAGCGGCGCAGGCTCCACAGGCCGGGGACGCCGGCGCCGGGCAGGGTGCGGCGGCGCACCTGGTCGAGGTCGATGCCCAGCGTGGCGAGCAGCGACCGCGCGTCGGGGACGTCCACCCGGGCGCGTACGTCGGCCTCGGAGGCGGTGAACGACGACAACGCGAAGGGCCGCACCTCGGCCAGCCCCAGCAACAGCAGATCGGCGTCCAGCGCGGGCCGCCCGGCGTCGAGCGCGCGGATCCCCGCCGCGACCACGGCCCGCCGGGCGCCTTCGGTGAATCTGGCGAACACGCGCTACCTCCCCGTCCTTCGAGCGTGCTTACGATGCGCGGACTGCCGCCGAACCCCCAGCGCGTCGGCGATCTGCTCCCACGACCACCCTTGCGCGCGGGCGTTAGAGACGTGCACCGCCTCCAGCTCCTCCAGCAGCGCCCTGAGCGCGGCCACGGCCCCGAGCCCCACGCCGGGGTCGCGGTCGGCGGCCGCCTCGGCCAGTTCGGTGACTTCCATGGCGTCAGCATGTGCTGACAAGCACCCGCTTGTCAACATCTGCTGACACAGTTCAGGGCGAGCCGCAGCTCGTGCGCATGGTGAGGGCCGCGTCCTCCGGCACGAGCTCGACCTCCACCAGGCCCAGCTCCGCCGTGTTCGCCACGTGGGTGCCGCCGCACGGGATGGCGGCCTCGCCCTCCGGCAGCGCGCAGTGCCACATGCGGCGGGCCGTCAGCCCCGGCCCCGGTACCTCCAGCCGGACCGGCGCACCGGCCGCCACCCACGCCGCCAGCCGGTCGTTGACCTCCCGCGCGACCACCGGCCAGTCGAGCCCTTCCGCGCTGAACCCCTTCTTGCGCAGCGACTTGCCCAGCCGGTAGACGTCCACGCTGCCGCGCGGCTCGATCCGGGAGGAGGTGATCGCCGCCTGATCGAAGTCGGGATGACCGAGCTGATCGGACGGCGCCTCCTTGCGCCACCGGCCGGCCAGGGCGGCGTTGAGGGCCAGCGCCGCCAGATGACAGGCGGTGTGGCCCGCCGAGAGCGCCGTGCGGAACGCGGCGTCCACGTCGAGGTCCACCTCGGCCCCCACCGGCAGCGGCGCCTCGGTCACGTGGACGACCAGCCACTCCCAGCCCTCGGTCCCGCGCCGCACCGGAACGGCGTCGCCGAGGAAGACCTCGCCGGAGTTCGACTGTGCCCCTGTCACGCAGTCGACGACCGGCAGGCCCCCGATGGCGCCCCGGTCGGCGGGCTGGTCGGGCCAGGTGTGGTCGAGGGGATGGAACGGCGTCTCGGCGACGACGAGACCATGCCGGTCCCCCACCGGCACGGCCCCGACGATCGGGGAACGACCGCGCACGCGGCCGTCGGGGAAGGTGACTACGGTGGATCTCACCCGGCCATTGTCTCGTCTTCCAGGAAACGCTCACGGCCGGCGTACAGGCCGGTGAAGAGCTGCACGGCCAGCACCACGAAGATCAGCGTGTACGGCAGCGCCCACCCGCCGGTCATCTCGTGCAGCACGCCGACCAGCAGCGGCCCGGCCCCGGCGATGAGATAGCCGGCGCTCTGCCCGAACGCCGACAGCGCGGCCGTGGACTCGGCCGTGCGGGTGCGCAGCGCCAGCATCATCAGCGCCAGCGGGAACGACCCCATCCCCACGGCCACGAACACGATCCAGACCATCGCCAGCGAAAGGGGCCCCGCCCAGAGCCCGAGGAAGCCGACCGCGTAGAACGCGACGAGCCCGACCACCACGGGACGCTGGTCGCGGAAGCGGGAGGCGACGATGGGCACCAGGATGGAGACGGGGATGTTCAGCGCGGTGAAGACGCCGAGCACCAGCCCGGCCTGCCCGGTGGTGAAACCCCCGTCGGTCAGGATCGTGGCGAGCCAGCCGAACATGATGTAGGCGATCATCGACTGGGTGCCGAAGTAGACCGCCACCATCCAGGCCAGCTTGCTCCTGACGAGCCCGCGCAGGCCCATGCCCCGGCCCGCCGTCTCCCGCTCCGGCTCACTGCGCAGCAGCGCAAGCCACGGAATGGCGGCGACGGCGGCCAGGGCCGCCCACACGCCGAGCGCGATGTGCCAGTCGCCTGACGCGCGCTCGATGGGCACGGTCGCGGCGGCGGCCAGCATGGTGCCGGTCGCCAGCGCCGTGGTGTAGACGGTGGTCATGATCCCGGTGCGGGCCGGGAAGTGACGCTTGATCAGCGTCGGGATGAGCACGTTGCCGACGGCGCCGCCGGACAGCGCGACCGCGCTGCTCAGCAGGAACACCGGCGCCGATCCGACCAGCGACCGGACCAGCAGCCCGGTGCCCAGCGTGACGAGCGCCAGCAGCACCAGCCGGTGCTCGCCGATCCGCCTGGACAACGTCGGCGTGATCGCGCCGACGCCGGCGAAGGCCAGCACGGGTAGCGTGGTGAGCAGGCCGGTGCCGACGCTCGACATGCCGAGCCCGGCGGCGAGCTGGTCGAGCAGCGGGCCGACGCTGGTGACGGCGGTGCGCAGGTTCAGCGCGGCGAGAACGATTCCCAGCACGAGAAGCCAGGCGAGAGGCGCGGTCCTGCGTCCGGTACCGGCGGTCCGGGACCCTTGGGCGAGCACGCTCATGCTGGGGTGGTCCTCCACTCATCAAATCATGGGATGAATCACCACCCTAACAGGACCGAAACAAGGATTTATTCCTGCACTTCGCGCCCGAGCGAAAGCCCTCGGCCATCGCGGCCGAGGGCTTTCGCTTCCGCTCACAGGACGGGACTGGGGCCCTCCGGGGGGTCGCTACGCGGGGGAACCGGTCCGGGCGGGGGAAGCGTCGCGCCGGGGCCGGGGTCGTTCCCGCCGATCGTGCCGGGCGGCACGTTCCTGGCGCTGTCGCCGTAGGTGGAGCCATGCTCGTGCCGGCCCCGGGTGCTCTGGTCTTCGGGATCGCGCCGGAGCCCGCCGTCGGCGGGGCGCTGCGGCGCGCCTTCGGTGTCGTGCTGGTGCGCGCCTTCGGCGTCGTGCTGGTGCGCGCCTTCGGTGTCGTGCTGGTGCGGGCCGGGCACCTCGCCGCGCCAGCCGCCCGTCTCGCCGCCGCGCGACTCGATGAACTGCTTGAACCGCTTCATGTCGCCGACGACACGCATGCGGACGATCTGCAGCCAGTCGCCCGCGGTCTCGAGGAGGCCCTCGGGGTCGTACTCCATCTGGAGGGTGACCCGGGTCGTCTCCGCGTCGATGCGGTGGAAGGTCACCACACCCGCCTGGTGCGGCCTGTCGGTGGTGCGCCAGGC
This sequence comes from Nonomuraea sp. NPDC002799, assembly GCF_053592075.1. Taxonomy (NCBI): domain Bacteria; kingdom Bacillati; phylum Actinomycetota; class Actinomycetes; order Streptosporangiales; family Streptosporangiaceae; genus Nonomuraea; species Nonomuraea sp. NPDC002799. The sequence goes on along the minus strand of NZ_JBSFVA010000009.1, from coordinate 51,282 downwards.
CACGCGCTCGTCCGGATGCTGCTCGGTGATCTCCGCCTCGAACTCGCGCCTGACTCCGGCGATCTCGGCAACCCAGGCGGTACGCGTGTCACCTAGCTGCTTGACCGACTCCACGCCTTCCATGAATTCGGGGAAGCTCTCGAACTGCGTCCACTGGTTGTAGGCCACCCTGACGGGGACCCTCACGTCTTCTGAGTGCTCGATCGTGCTCATGGGAGGTGCCACTGCCCGGCCCCGCCGGACGTTAACGCCTGCGCAGCAGCCAGTAGAGGCCCACGACGGGCAGCACGAGGGGGATGAACAGGTAACCCTTGCCGTACGCGGACCACACGGTCTCGTCGGGGAAGGCGGCCGGATCGAGCACGCTGAGGGTGCCGACGACGAGCACGCCGGCCAGCTCGATGCCGAGCGCGACCAGCGCGAGGCGGCGCGCCCCACGCCAGAGCGCGACGGTGAGCAGGATGTAGACGAGCGCCGCGAAGGCCGACAACGAGTACGCCAGCGGCGCCTCGCCGAACTTGCCGGCGATCTGGACCGCCGCCCGCGCGCCCGCGGCCAGCGAGAACAGCCCGTAGACGGCGATGAGCGCCCGCCCGGGACCGGCGCCGATCGAGGTGGTCACGCGACCCCCTGCCAGATCTGCAGCAGCCGCGCCGTCATCACCGCGATCGCGAACCCGGCCACGGCCAGGATCGCCGGGCCCCACCGGCTCCGCTCGGCCAGCGCCAGGAACACCCCGGCGGGCGGGATCAGCACCTGACCCCCGATATAGCCGAACAGCGTGCCCTTGCTGCCGGGCCCCGCACCGCCGCTCACCGCCGCGATCACGAAGCCCGCCTGCACCAGCACGGCCAGTTCGAGGAGGGCGAAGCCGACCAGCAGCACCATGCCCATCGGCCGGTTCCGGACGGCTACGACCAGGCTCGCCAGCATCAGCAGCAGCGAGCCGGCGATGACGATCGTGGAGACGGTGGTGTTCATCGGGGGTAAGGCTATCGCCAGGGCCGGTCGCCCCTCGGACGACCTCACCCTGAGGACAACTCGCCCGCGATCCCGTCCAGCATCCAGTTGAGCCCGCGCTCGAAGTTGTCGTCCGCGCCCCGCACGCCGTCCTCGATCAGCGGCGCCAGCCGGGGGAACTCCCCGCCGCCGACCAGCTCCTTGACGTACGGCTCCGCCACGGCCGCCCGCTCGGCGTCGTTGACCCCGTCCCGCCTGGGGACCGCGCGTTCCAGCGACTCCCTGATCACGAACCCGGTCATGTAGTCGTTGAACGCCGCCAGGAACCGCCAGGCCGTCAGCCGGTCGATCCCCAGCCCGTCGAACGCCGACAACTTCTGCTCCACATGCCGCAGCCCGCCCGGCCCCACGGCCACCGGCTGCGAGATCAGCTCGATCCGCCACGGATGGCGGCGCACCAGCTCGCGCTCGCGCCCGGCCAGCAGCAGCAGCGCCTCCCGCCAGCCCGCCGGCAGCGGCTCGTCGACCAGCACCTCGGCGGCGATCTCGTCGAGCATCAGCGCGAGCAGGTCCTCCTTGCGCTCGATGTAGGAGTAGAGCGTCATGGCCCGCGCGCCCAGCTCGGCGGCCACCCGCCGGATCGAGACGGCGGCCAGCCCCTCGGCGTCGGCGATCGCGATGGCCGTCGCCACGATCGCCTCCCGGCTCAGCACGGGGCGGCGGGGCGGCGTCGGACGCGTCCAGATCGAGCTCACCGTCCGATTCTAGACACCGTACGAAAGTGTTACGGTGTACGGCATGCGATACGGCGTACGAAACCCACTCCGGGCCACGGGCCTGGTGGTCCTCCTGGGCGTCGTCATGACGATGCTCGACACCACGATCGTCAACGTCGCGCTCGGCACCCTGGCCCGCGACTTCGGCACGACGCTCGCCACCATGCAGGGCGCGGTCACCGGCTACCTGCTGGCCCTGTCGATGGCGGTCCCCATCACGGGCTGGGCGGCGGGCAGGTTCGGCGGCAGGAACGTCTGGCTGGTCTCGCTCGCGCTCTTCATCGCGGGCTCCGCGCTCAGCGCCGCCGCCTGGTCGGCGGGCAGCCTCGTCGCCTTCCGCGCGGTGCAGGGGCTGGGCGCGGGCCTGCTCCTGCCCGTGGGCCAGATGATGCTGGCCGGGGCGGCGGGCAAGGAGCGGATGGGCCGGGCGATGGCCCTGATCTCCGTGCCCGCGATGCTCGCGCCCGTGCTCGGGCCACCGCTCGGCGGGGTGATCGTGGCGGGGCCGGGCTGGCGGTGGCTCTTCCTGGTGAACGTGCCGATCTGCGCGGTGGCACTGGTGGCCGCGTTCCTGCTGCTGCCCCGCGAGCCCGGCGCGCGGCCGCGGCGCCTCGACGTGCTGGGGCTCGCGCTGCTCTCCCCCGGCCTGGCCGCCGTGGTCTACGGCCTGACCGAGGTGGGCAACGGGGCCTCCCCGCTGCGGCCCGCGCTGTGGGCCGGGCTCGTGCTGCTCGCCGCGTTCGTGCTGCGGGCGCTGCGGGTTCCGGGGGCGCTGGTGGATCTGCGCCTGTTCGGCGATCGGACGTTCGCCGCGGCGGTGGCGGCGCTGGCGTGCTACTCGGCCGCGACGTTCGGCGTCACCGTGCTCGTGCCCCTCCACAGCCAGCTCGTACGGGGCGGGAGCGCGCTGGAGGCGGGGCTGCTGCTGGCCCCGATGGGGATCGGCGCGGCGATCACCATGCCGGTCGCGGGCAAACTCACCGACAGCAGGGGGCCGCGCGGCGTGGGCGCGGCGGGCATCGTGATCGCGGTGGCGGGAGTGGCCGCGTTCGTGGCGTTCGGCGGCCCGGTGCCGATCTTCGTGCTCGGGCTGGGGCACGGGCTCGTGTCGGCGTCGGTGATGGCCGCCGCGTTCAGGACGCTCGCGCCGGCCGCCGTCCCGGGCGCGACCACGCTCGCCACGATCGCGGTACGCGTGGCAGCGCCGCTCGGGGTCGCGCTGCTCACCGTGCTGTTGCAGGCGTTCACCAGGGCCGGTGCGGCGCAGCCGTTCACGTACGCGTTCTGGTGCGCGGCCGTCCTGGCGGCCGGTGCGCTGGTCCCGATCGCACTCATAGGATCGAAGCCGTGGAACGCATCCTCGTCAGCGCCTGCCTGATGGGCCGCAAAGTGCGCTACGACGGCGGCGCCAAGACCAGCTCCGACGCCTGGCTCGCCGCGTGGCGCGCGGAGGGGCGGCTGGTGCCGTTCTGCCCCGAGGTGGAAGGCGGGCTGCGGATCCCCCGGCCGGCCGCCGAGATCGAGGGCGGCGCGGGCGGGGCGGCCGTCCTCGCGGGGGCCGCCCGCGTGCTGGCGGCGGACGGCTCCGACGTGACGGCCGAGTTCCTGGCGGGCGCCCGGTCGGCGCTCGCGGCCGCGCGGGCGGCGGGCATCCGGCTGGCGGTGCTCAAGGAGGGCAGCCCGTCGTGCGGCGCCCTGTCGATCTACGACGGCACGTTCGAGGGCGGCCGGGTCGCCGGGCAGGGTGTGACGACGGCGCTGCTGGAGCGGCACGGAATCCGCGTCTTCAACGAGGACCACGTCTCCCAGGCGGCCGACTACCTCCGGGTCCTGGAGACGTAGAAGGAGCCCGCGAGCCCGGCGGCGAGCACGGCCGCCATCACGCTGTGATACCAGCTCAGCAGCGTGGTCGTCGTGTCAGCCGCCCCCAGCGCCACCGCCAGGATCCCCATCAGCACCCCGGCCAGCGCAGCGGCGTGGGTGTAGAGCAGCCCGTCCCACGCCCACCCCCGGCCGGCCAGCGCCCCGTACGCCCCGGTGAGCAGCGCCGCGCCGCACAACGTCTCCACGATCGCGGCCGACACGATCACGGGCTCGCGCAGCGGGCCGGCCACGACCCCGGCGTGCGCCAGCGCGAACACGACGAAGATCAGCGCGTAGAGCAGCGAGAGCGCGCCCAGAGTACGGCGGAGTGCGTCCATGCCCTCACGGTCGCATCCTGGCGCGCCGGCGCAATCGTCCGCAGGAAGGCGGTGCCGCTACACCGCCGGCGGTAGGGAGCGACTGATCGGGAAATCGAACCGGCCGGAATTCGGGAAACTTTCTCGCCTTCTCAGGAGTCGTACTGATGGGGCGCGCCGGAAAACAGGGGACTCATGGAGTCCCCTCCCCTGCGGCGCGTTAGGGGGCCCGATTTCATTTCGGGAACGGGGAAGGGACTCGACAATGCCTGTCGACCTGAACAACGCACTACCCCTGGCCTGGGACTCGCCCGCGCTCGACGCGGACACCAAGGCCATGCTCGACAATCTCCAGCCGAACATTCTCCGCGCCCACGTGCGCGAGTATCTGTCCGTGCTGTTCGTCCGGTTCAACGACGTGGCCGAGGGCAAGGCGTTCCTGCGTCACGTCGCGACCACCAAGATGAAGTCCGCCCGCAAGCACCTGGAAGAGGTACGCGACTTCGCGGCGAGCCGCCGCCGCGGCACGGCGTACGTGGGCATCGGCATCAGCAAGGCCGGATACCGCGATCTCGGCCACTCGGTCGAGGACGTGCGCAAGTTCGACGACCAGGTGTTCCGCGACGGCATGAAGCGCCGGATCGCCGAGGTCGACGACCCGCCGGTGGACCAGTGGGAGTGGACCTTCCAGCGGGAGATCCACGCCGTCATCCTGATCGGCGACTCCGAGCCCGGCCCGGTCGCCGCGCTGCGCGAGGAGATCCTCGGTGAGCTGCCGGAGAGCGCCAGGCTGCTGGGCGAGGAGATCGGCCAGGGCATGCGCAACCCGGCCGGCGACGGCATCGAGCACTTCGGATACGTCGACGGCCGCAGCCAGCCGCTGTTCGTGAAGGACGAGGTGGACAAGGAGCCGAAAGAGCACTGGGACCCGGCGTTCCCGCTGAGCAACGTCCTGGTGCCCGACCCGTTCTCGCCGAACCCCAAGCGTCACCACGGCAGCTACCTGGTCTTCAGGAAGCTGGAGCAGAACGTGCGGGCCTTCAAGGAGATCGAGGCGGAGCTGGCCGACGACCTCGGCCTGGCCGGCGCCGACCGCGACCGGGCGGGGGCCCTGCTCGTCGGCCGGTTCAAGGACGGCACGCCCGTGACCAGCAAGGCCAAGGCGGGCGGTGGACCGGTGGCCAACGACTTCACCTTCGACGGTGACGACGAGGGCACCAAGTGCCCGTTCTCCGGCCACATCAGGAAGACCAACCCGCGCTCGTTCGGGCGCGAGGTGCTGATGGCCAGGCGCGGGCAGACCTACGGCGAGCGGACCGACCGGCCATGGGACGACGCCCCGCCCGAGGACCGGCCGAGCGGGGAGGTCGGGCTGCTGTTCATGGCGTTCAACGGCAGCCTGCTGAGCCAGTTCGAGTTCACCCAGCAGAGCTGGGCGAACAACGCGAACTTCGAGAACCCGTCGACCGGCCACGATCCGGTCATCGGTCAGGGCGATCGGGACATCAAGGTCACCTTCCCCAAGACCTGGGGCAAGCCTGGACTGTCGGCTCCGCAGGCCCAGGTGACGCAGACGGTCACGATGAAGGGCGGCGAGTACTTCTTCGCGCCGTCCCTGGCCTACCTGCGCAACCTGTAAACCCGGGCGGCACGCCCGCACTGACGCACACCGCCTCGCCGGCGCCCGGGTGGGCGCCGGCGAGGCGGTGTGCCGCCGACCAGGGTTCAGCAGGTGATGACGACCTTGCCGGCGGCGTGCCCCTCCTCCTGATACCTGACGGCGGACGGGATCTCCTCGAACGGGTAGCTCCGGTCGAGCACCGGGGTGACCTTGCCGCTCTCGATGAGCTCGGTCAGCGTGATCAGGTTGCGCCGGTTGTCCTGGCACCTGACCACGTCGGCCCGGGCGATGCGCTGGGAGACGAACGGCCCCGCCGCGATCGTCGCGATCATCCGGCCGATGGGCTTCAGCCACCGGCTGGACGGCCCGCCGACGATGACGTGCACGCCGTCGGCGGTCAGCACCCGGCGGCAGGCCGACCCCGAGCGGCTGCCCGCGCTGTCCACGACCACGTCGTAGCGCTGCCCGGCGCGGGTGAAGTCCTCCTTGGTGTAGTCGACGACCTCGTCCGCGCCGATCGAGCGGACCAGGTCCACGTTCTTGGGGCCGCAGACGCCGGTGACATGTGCGCCGAACGCCTTGGCGAGCTGCACGGCGAACGTCCCCACGCCACCGGAAGCGCCGTTGACCAGCACTCTGTGCCCCGGCCGCACCTGTCCTTCGTCACGCACGGCCAGCAGGGCGGTGTTGGCCGCCATCGGCACCGCGGCCGCCTCCTCGAACGTCAGGTTCGCCGGCTTCGGCGCCAGCTCGGCGGCCGGGACGCAGGCGTACTCGGCGAAGCCGCCCTGCTTGGACATCGCGTACACCTCGTCGCCCGGCCCGAACCCGGTCACCCCCTTGCCCACCGCCTCGACGACGCCGGCGAGGTCGGCGCCGAGGATGGCGATCGAGGGCCTGCGCAGGCCGGGGCCGCCGCTCATCATGCGGGCGACGTACGGCTCGCCTCTCATGAGATGCCAGTCGTAGGGCTGGACGGAGGTGGCGCGTACCCGGACCAGCACCTCGTCGTCGCGGGGGACGGGCTTGGGCAGGTCGGTGAGGTCGAGGGCGCTGGGCGGGCCGTACCTGTGCAGAACGAACGCCTTCATCACAATGTCCTCATCCATGAGGGGAGCGGCTGATGCCATCAGTGTGGGCGTGAGCCGCACCGTCGCTCAACGGGCGAAAGTACGACCTTCGCCCCGGCTGATCGGCCACCCGAGCGGGGCCGTTGTGCCGATGAGCCGTGGCCGGTCAGCTCTTGACGCGCTTGGTCTCGTAGGCCCACATCGCGATCTCGACGCGGTTGCGTACCCCGATCTTGGTCATCAGGCTGGCGATGTGGCTCTTGACGGTGCTGAGCGAGATGTGCAGCTCGTCGGCGATCTCGCTGTTGGTGCGCCCGCGCGCCACGGTGACCAGGATCTCCTCCTCCCGCACCGTCAGCGCCTCGATGGGCTGCGCCGGGCGCGCCGGATGGCCGGCGCCGGCGAAGGCCTCCAGCAGCCGCGCGGTGACGCTGGGCGCGATGAGGGCGTCGCCGCCCGCGGCGGCGCGCACGGCCTGGGCGAGCAGGTCGGGGCCGGCGTCCTTGAGCAGGAAGCCGCGGGCGCCGGCCCGGAGGGCGGCGTAGACGTACTCGTCGAGGTCGAACGTGGTGATGACGACGACGGCGACCGGATCCTCGACGTCCGGCCCGGCCAGGGAGCGGGTGGCCTCGATGCCGTCGAGTCGCGGCATGCGGATGTCGAACAGGCACACGTCGGGGCGCAGGCGCCGGGCGAGCTCGACCGCCCGGCGTCCGTCGCCCGCCTCGCCGATGACCTCGATGCCCGGCTGGGCGTCGAGGATCATCCTCAGCCCGGTGCGGGCGATCTCCTGGTCGTCGGCGACGATCACGCGGATGGTCATGTGGCGGCTCCGGTCCTGGGCAGCACGGCGGTCACGGTCCAGCCCCGGCCCGGATTCGGGCCGGCCTCACAGGTGCCGCCGAGCAGGCCGGCCCGCTCCATCATGCCGAGGAGCCCGTAGCCGGGCGCGGCGACCGGGCGCGCGGCGGTGCTGTCGCCGTCGTCGCTCACCGATAAGCGCACCACCGTGTCGTCGGCGGCGACCCGCACCTCGACGCGGGTGGCGTGGCGGGCGTGCCGCCGGGCGTTGGTCACCGACTCCTGCGCGATGCGGTAGATCGCCGCGCCGAGCGAGGGCGCCAGGTCGTCGAGGTCGCCGATGATCCGCACGTCGACGCTCGGGCCCACGCGGCCCGTGGCGGCGAGCTCTTCGAGATCGGCGATGTGCCGGCCGGGCGTCAGCTCCACGGGCCGGCCGCGGCGCAGGACGCGGACCATGGCCCGCATCTCGGTGAGGGTGCGCGACGCCTCGGCCTCGATCACGCGCAGCGCGTCGGTGGCGGCGTCCGGATGCGTCGCCGCGGTGGCCAGCCCCGCCTGGGCGCGGATGGCCATCGCCGAGACGTGATGGGCGACGGTGTCGTGCAGGTCTCGGGCCAGTTGCTCGCGTTCGAGCAGCTTGACCTGGTCGAGCTCGCGCAGCCGCGCCCTGGCCCGGTAGCGGAACGCCACCGCCAGGGCGATGCCCGTCGACATGACGATCAGCGCGGCGCCCGCGTCGCCCAGCACCAGGTCGTAAAAGGCCAGCGAGAGGCCGACCGCGGCGATCATGGTCGCCAGCCCGATCGCGGCCTCCCGCCCGGACCCCCACCGGAACAGCGCGTAGACCAGGATCAGCAGGAAGGCCTGCGTGTACGTCTCCGTGCGGACGCCGCCCGTCAGCAGCGGCGCCAGGGACGTCGTGCCGAAGACGAGCAGGATCATCTGCAGCGGCCTGGTGCGCCGCCAGAGCAGCGTGGGGATCAGCACGAGGGTGACGGTCACCGAGAGGGCCCGCCACGGAAGGTCCGGCCGCGACACTGCTTCGAGCAGCACGATCGGCACGAGCACACCGGCGAGCGCCCAGTCCCGCCACGACCGGGCCGGTGCGCCGGGGGGACGCGGCTCGTTCCACACGGAGTTGAGAACAGCGCGCACCCTGACATCGTACGAGAGCACGTGCCGCCCCGTACCCGCGAGATCGCGCACCCTAAGATCGATCTTTCGGGGGGAGTCACGAGATGTTGCGAGCGTTCCTGAGGACCGAGGCGGGCAGCACGAGCATGCTGCTGGCCGCCACCGTGCTGGCCCTGCTGTGGGCGAACTCGCCGTGGGCCGGCACCTACGAGACCTTCTGGCACACGCCGATGGGCCTCTCCTTCGCCGACGCCTCCTTCTCCCTGGACCTGCGCCACTGGGTCAACGACGGCCTCATGAGCGTGTTCTTCTTCCTCATCGGGCTCGAAGTCTCCTACGAGGTCCGGCTCGGGCAACTCCGGGACCGGCGGCTGATCGCGGTGCCCGCCGTCGCGGCGCTCGGCGGCATGCTCGTGCCGGCCGCCGTCTACCTGCTGCTCAACGCCGGCGGGCCCGGCGCCGGCGGGTGGGGGGTGCCGATCGCCACCGACACCGCCTTCGTGCTGGGCCTGCTCGCCGTGGTCGGGGCCCGGTGCCCCGATCCGCTGCGGGCGTTCCTGCTGACGCTGGCCATCGTGGACGACGTGCTGGCGATCATCATCATCGCGCTCTTCTACACGGCGAGCCTGTCCGTGCCCGCGCTGGTCATCGCCGCCGTGCTGCTCGCGGCCATCGTGACGCTGCGGTGGCTGAAGATCTGGCGGGCGCCGGCGTACATGCTGCTCGGGTTCGCGCTCTGGGTGGCCACGCTGGAGAGCGGGATCCATCCGACGCTGGTCGGCATCGCGCTCGGCGTCCTGGTGTTCGTCTACGCCCCCACCGACCAGAAGCTGCTGCTCGCCGGGGAGGCCGTGCAGGAGTTCACCAGCGAGCCGAGCGCGCAGGCCGCCAGGGAGGCCACGCGGCGGGTCCAGCGGGCCGTCTCGGTGAACGAGCGGCTGCAACTGCGGCTGCAGCCCTGGAGCGCCTACGTCATCGTGCCGGTGTTCGCCCTGGCCAACGCCGGGGTGCGGCTCGACGGCGAGAGCCTGCGCGCGGCGATCACCTCGCCGGTGTCGATCGGCGTCGCGCTGGGGCTGCTGGCCGGGAAGTTCATCGGCATCTCGCTCGGCACGTGGTTGCCGCTGCGCCTGCGGTGGGGCATCCTGCCGGGCAACCTGGTCTGGGGCCAGCTGCTGGGCGGGGCCGCCGTGTCCGGGATCGGGTTCACGGTGGCACTGTTCATCGTGGAGCTGGCGTTCGACGACCGGGCGATCCAGGAGCAGGCGAAGATCGGCATCCTGGCGGGGTCGCTGATGGCGGCCCTGCTGGGCTGGGTGATCTTCAAGCTGGCCTGGGACCGGGGCGGGGTGTGCGCACCGCCCGACGCCGAGCCCGAGGAGGTGCTGCCCGAGCTGCTGACCGTGCCGGTCGGGCCCGGCGACCACGTGCGGGGGCCCGGCGACGCCAAGGTGACGCTCATCGAGTACGGCGACTTCGAGTGCCCCTACTGCGGCCGTCTCCATCCGGTCCTGGAGGAGCTGCGCAGGAAACATCCGAAGGACCTGCGGGTGGTCTTCCGGCACTTCCCGCTGCGCACCCTGCATCCCCGGGCCGGCTCCGCCGCGCTCGTGTCCGAGGCGGCGGCCGACCAGGGCAAATTCTGGGAGATGCACGACATCCTCTACGACAACCAGCGCTTCCTCACCGACTCCGACCTGGAGCACTACGCCGCCGAGCTGGACGTCGACCCGTGGACGAACCTGCCGGACCACGCCGCCAGGATCGCCCTCGACGAGACCTCGGGCCACGACAGCGGCGTGCGCGGCACCCCGACCCTCTTCCTGAACGGCCGGCGCTACCAGGGCTCCCTGGATGCGAGGTCGATCGAGCGCGCACTGGAGAAGATCCGCGATACCCCGTAACGTCAACTAGTCCCCGCTAACCGCCGGAGTTGCCGCTGATGATCCAGACCTCCATATCCATCGCCAACATCATCACGCTCCTCGTGATGGCCGTCCTGTTGATCACCGGCATCGTGCTGATGGCGAGGGGCCGGCGCATCCATGGCTCCGCCGCCATGATCGGCCTGGCGGGCTGCGTCCTGCTCCTGCTCGGCGTGGCGTTCAACGCCGTACAGGGCCTGCTGTACGAGTTCTTGGCCGAGACGCTCGGTATAAGGCTGAGCCTGGTCTTCTTGATCGCAGCCGTGATCTCCCTGCTCTTCAGCGTGAGCGGCACGGCGCTGCTGATCTGGGCCGTGGTCGCCCGGCGCCAGCCCGCCCAGCCGCAGCAGCAGCAGCAGCAGCAAGGCTGGCAGCAGCCGGCGGCGAACTGGCAGCAGCCGCAACCCGGGTGGAACCAGCCTGCGCAGCCCGGGTGGCAGCCCCCGCAACAATCACCACCCGGATGGCAGCCCCCGCAACAACCGCCCGGATGGCAGCCCTCGCATCAACCGCCGCCGCCCGGGGGGCAGCCCCCGCAACAGCCGCCGCCCGGGGGACAGCAGCCCCAGCCCCAGCCTCCGCCCTCCGGCGAAGGCCAGGGCTGAGCTCAGCGCTCGCGCAGGTAGCGCCGCCAGGTGCTCAGGTCCGCCACCACCCATCGCACGCTCCCGGCCGGGGGCCTGGCGGCACGGCCGGCCGCCCGCACCTCCAACCCGGCTTCGACCAGTCTTTTGAGCACGGCTCTGCCGAGCCGCCCGCTGCCGCCTGTCACGAGTACCGATGTCATGCATCCTCGACGGGACAGCGGGCAGAGATGTGACAATGTCCGCGTAAGCGACACTCCGCAGCAGCGCCTGAGGGGATCATGACGCAAGAGCAGCCCGGCCGGCCCGAACCTGATCCCCATCAGACGATCAGGCACCGCTTCCCCCATCCCGAGCAGCCACGGGATCAGGGACAGCCGGAGGCGCACCTGACGCAGCGGCTGCCGTACACGCCGGACATGCTCCCCGACGTGCCCCTCTACGAGACCAAGCCGCCCAGGTCGGCCTGGTGGTGGGTGATCGTGGCCGGCGGGCTGGTGTTGCTGATCGCGGCCGTGGCGGTGGCGGCGCTCCTGTGGGCGCGCGGCAACGCCGATGGCGCGTCCCGGGCGCTCCCGGCCGGGAGTGTCGTCACGCTCGCGTGAGGTCCATGGTCCAGTTCGTCTCCCAGGTCAGGCCCTCGTCGGTGGAGAACGCCTGCTCCCACCGGGCCGCGTCCGGCCCGGCGACGGTCCACAGGAACCGGCACCGCACCGGCGTGCCCTCGTGGTGGTCGTCTCCGTAGAACTCGCCCTGGCCGCCCGTCCACGCGCCCACCATGGGGGTGGGGTCGAGCACGCCCCGGGTGCTGCTGGCCCAGTAGATCGCCCACTGGCTCGTCTCGTGGTTGAACACGCGGACGGTCAGCCCGCTGAACCCTTTCGTGGGGAAGGTGATCTCGTCGAAGTTCGCGCCCCCGTCGAAGTGCCGGGTGGCGACCGAGTGGCCGGGGAACTCGTCCCATTCGTCACTGCCGGCGAGAGCCTTCACGAGGCGCCGGTTGACGACGTTCCAGTGGCCGGACAAGAAGTCGAAGTCGTTCATGCGGACGAACATAAGCCGTGACCACTGACAGGTAGTGTCAGCGATTGTGCGCGCTTCCCGCCTGGTCTCGATCCTGCTGCTGCTGCAGACGCGCGGCCGGATGACGGCGCGGGAGTTGTCGGAGCGCCTGGAGGTCTCGGTCCGCACCATCTACCGCGACGTCGAGTCGCTGCACGCCGCCGGCATCCCCCTGTACGGCGACGCGGGCCCCAAGGGCGGCTACCAGCTCCTCGACGGCTACCGCACCCGGCTCACCGGCCTGACCACGGACGAGGCCGAGTCCCTGTTCCTCGCCGGCCTGCCGGGACCGGCCGCCGAGCTGGGCCTGGGCGCGGTCGTCACGGCGGCCCAGCTCAAGCTGATGGCCGCACTCCCCGTCGAGCTGCGCGACCGCGCCGGCCGCATCCAGGAGCGCTTCCACCTCGACGCGCCCACCTGGTTCCGCGACCGGGAGCCGGTGACCTATCTGCCCGCCGTGGCGGACGCCGTCTGGAACGAGCGCCGTGTCCAGGTCCGCTACCGCCGCTGGCAGGCGCCGCAGGAGGTGGAGCGGCGGCTGGACCCGTACGGGCTGGTCGTGAAGGCCGGACGGTGGTATCTGGTCGCGCGGGCCGGCGAGCGCGTGCGCACCTACCGCGTCTCGCAGATCCTCGGCCTGCACCCGCTCGCCGAGGGCTTCACCAGGCCCGATGACTTCGACCTGGCGACCTACTGGCAGGGTTACCTGGCCGAGTTCGAGGCCCGGCTGCGGTGGGGCGAGGCGGTGGTCCGGCTGTCGCCGCGCGGGCTGGAGCGCCTGACCGACCTCATGACGCCGGGCGTCGTGGCGGCGGCGGCGGAGAGCGCGCAGCCGCCCGACGCGGCGGGCTGGACGCGGGTCACGGTGCCGATCGAGTCGGTGGAGCACGCGGTGGCCGAGTTCCTGCGGCTGGGCACGGACGCCGAGGTGATCGCGCCCGGCGAGCTGCGCGAGCGGCTGCGGGACACGGTGAACACCCTCGCCGACCGCTACCGCACAGCCTGAACCCGTCCCGCACGAACCGTGCGGGACACCCCGGTCTCACTCAAATCGTCTGGGACACCCCAGACCCGCTCAAACCGGGTGGGACGCCTCGGCCTGCCAGCAGTGCGTCCAGCGGCCCTCCCCCAGCTCGGTACGCCCCGGCGCCTCGCTGGAGCACACCGGCAACGCCACCGGGCAGCGCGGATGGAACCGGCACCCGCCCGGCGGATCGATCAGGCTGGGCGGCTCGCCGTGCCGCGTCGCCTCGGGCGGTGTCAGCCGGTCGGGGTCGGGCGCGGAGTCCAGCAGCAGTTGCGTGTACGGATGCCGGGCCGCCTGCGTGAGCTCCTCGCCGGGCCCGCTCTCGATCAGCCGCCCCGCGTACATCACGGTGATGTCCTCGGCGAAGTAGCGCGCGCTGGCGATGTCGTGCGTGATGTACAGCAGCGCCAGCCCGCTCTCCTCGGTCAGCCGCTCCAGCAGCCGCAACACGCCGAGCCTGATCGACACGTCGAGCATCGACACGGGCTCGTCGGCGATCAGCGCGACCGGCCGGACCGCCAGCGCCCGCGCGATCGCCACCCGCTGCCGCTGCCCGCCGGACAACTCGTGCGGCAGCTTGTCCATGAACTGCTCGACCGGCGTGAGGCTGACGCGTTCGAGCAGCTCGGCGACCAGCTCCTGTTCGTGCGCGTCCGAGCGCACATGTCCGTGGATGCGCAGCGGCCTGGCCAGGTGATAGCGCACCCGGTGGAAGGGGTTCAGGGACGCGAACGGGTCCTGGAAGATGAGCTGCACCTGCCGGCGGTAGTCCTTGAAGCCCGCCCCGCGATGCGCCCGCACCGGCTCGCCGCGCAGCAGCACCTCCCCTGACGTCGGCGGATACACCTGCGCGAGGAGCCGCGCGACCGTGCTCTTGCCGCAGCCGCTCTCCCCGACGAGCGCCGTCACCGAGCCCGCCCGCAGCGCGAGCGACACGTCCTCCACCGCCCGCACCGGCGGCCGCCTGCCGAACCGGCCCCGGGGGCCGCGCGCGGCGGTGAAGTGCTTGGTGAGGTTCCGGCCCTCAAGAACGATCATGACTCTCCAAACCGTGGCCGCCGTTCAGCAGGCACGCCACCCCGTCGTCGAACACGGGCGGCTCCGTGGAGCAGGCCGTCATGGATCGCGCGCAACGCGGATGGAAGGCGCAGCCGGCGGGCAACGACCGCAGGTCGGGCGGCGTGCCGGGAATGCCGGGCAGCTCCGCACGCGGCCCGCGCAGGCGGGGGAACGAGCGGAGCAGACCCAGCGTGTACGGGTGGCGCGGCGCGTGGTGCAGCCCCTTGGCGGTGCCGGTCTCGACGACCCGGCCCGCGTACATGATGGCGATCCGGTCGGAGATCTCCATGAGCAACGACAGGTCGTGCGTGATGAAGACGACCGCGAAGCCGTACTCCTCCCGCAACTCCCTGATCTCGTGGAGGATGTCGCGCTGGACCACCACGTCGAGCGCGGTCGTCGGCTCGTCCATGATGATGATCTCGGGGTTGAGCGCGAGCGCGATGGCGATGGCGGCGCGCTGCCGCATGCCGCCGGACAGCTCGTGCGGGTAGGAGCGCCGCCGGTCGGCGCTGATGCCGACGCGTCGCAACAACTCCACCGTCCGCTCCGCGCGCTCCTTGCGCGGCATCGCGGGCAGGTGCGCGCGCAGGACGTCGTCGATCTGGGCGCCGACCGTGCTGACCGGGTTGAGCGCGTTCATGGCGCTCTGGAAGACGACGGCCAGCTCCTTCCAGCGGAAGGCTCGTAGCTCCTTGGCGCGCAGCCCCAGCACGTCCACGGCGGAGCCGTCCCTGCGGTGGCAGACGACCGAGCCGGAGGTGATCGCGGCCGGCGGGCGCAGCAGCCGGGCCACCGCGTTGGCGAGCGTGGACTTGCCGCTGCCGCTCTCCCCCGCCAGGCCGAGGATCTCGCCGCGCCGCAGGTCGAGCGAGACGCCGTCGACCGCGTGCACGTCGCCGGAGCCCGCCAGGTAGTCGACGGACAGGCCGCGGATCTCCAGGACGTTCTCGCGCGTGTCCTCCGACGAGCCTTGGACGCTCCCACTAGAGCCTTGGACGTTCTCGCGGGTATCCTCCGGCGAGCCTTGGACGTTCATGCGCGTGCCTTCCGGCGAGGTTTGATCGTGCGCAGCCGGGGGTTGGCGATCTCGTCGATGCCGAAGTTCACCAGCGCGAGGCCGGTGCCGATGAGCGCGATGCACAAGCCCGGCGGGACGAACCACCACCAGGCCCCGATGAGCAGGGCCTGCCCGTTCTGCGCGAAATACAGCATGCTGCCCCAGCTCACGGTGGACAGGTCGGCCAGCCCGAGGAACGACAACCCCGCCTCGGCCAGGATCGCGCCGACGACGGTCGCCAGGAAGCTGGTGGCGATGACGGGCAGCAGCACCGGCAGGATCTCGAAGAACACGATGCGCAGCGGCCCCTCCCCGGCGGCCCGCGCGGCCTGGACGAAGTCGCGCCGCCGTACGGACAGGGTCTGGGCGCGCAGCACCCGGGCGCCCCACGCCCAGCCGGTGACCGCGATCACCACGGCCACGGAGGCCACGCCGCGCTGCGGCAGGTAACCGGCCAGCACGATGATCAGCGGCAGCGCGGGCAGCACCAGGAAGATGTTGGTCAGCACGGAGAGCGCCTCGTCCACGGCTCCGCCGGCATAGCCGCCGACCAGCCCCACCGCGACGGCGACCACGGTGGCGATCACCGCCGACAGCAGGCCGACGCCCATCGAGACGCGGGAGCCGTACACGATCTGGACGAGGATGTCCTGCCCGGTCTGCGTGGTGCCGAGCCAGTGCGCCGCCGACGGGCCCTGGAGGCCGTCGGCGCTGGTCGCGGCCGGGTCCGCGCCGATGAGCAGCGGGCCGAGCAGCGCCGTCAGCGTGAAGAAGGCCAGGATCCCGATCCCGATTTTGATCTTCATTCGGACTCCTGCCTGGTGCGCGGGTCGAGCAGCACGTACGCCAGGTCGGCCAGGAAGTTGGCGACGAGCACGGCCAGCGAGATGACGAGGAAGATGCCCTGCATGAGCGGGAAGTCCTCGTTCTCCACCCCTTTGAGGAGCATCGACCCGATCCCCGGATAGGAGAAGACGATCTCCGTCAGCACCGAGCCGCCCACCACGAAGCCGAGGGACAGGGCGAAGCTGGTGATGTTCGGCAGGATCGCGTTGCGGGCGGCGTACGCCCACATGACCCTCCGGCTGGTCAGCCCCTTGGCCTCGGCCATCACCACGTAGTCCTCGCCCAGCGTGGTGACCATGACGTTGCGCATGCCGAGGATCCGGTCGGCCATGGAGGCGATCACGATCGTCACGGCGGGCAGCACCGCGTGGTAGAGCACGCTGCCCGCGAACTCCCCGGTGAAGCCGGGCATCACGTCCAGCCCGTAGGCCCGGCTGACCGGGAACCACTGGAGCGTCACCCCGAAGACGAACACGAGCGCCAGCGCGACCCAGAAGTACGGCACCGCGTGCATGAACGTGGCGGCCGGCAACACGCCGTCGAGCCAGGTGCCCCGCTTCCACGCCATCAGCACGCCGAGCGACGTGCCCACCAGGTAGCTGATCAGCGTGGCGATCCCGACGACCCCGACCGTCCACGGCAGGCTGCCGGCGATCACCGTGGTCACCTCGGCGGGAAAGAAGGTGATCGAGCGCCCCAGCTCCCCATGAGCGAGATTGCCCAGATAATCCAGATACTGCTGCCACATTCCCGCGTCGCTGATGCCGAACGCCCGCCGCATCGCCTCGATGGCGGCCGGCTCGACGTTCCCCTTCATCCGGGCCACCAGCAGCTCCACCGGATCCCCCGGCATGAGCCGGGGGATCAGGAAGTTGAGCGTGACGGCGGCCCAGGCCGTCAGCAGGTAGAAGCCGAGCCGCCGGGCCAGGAACCTCATGCGGCCTTGAGGTGCAGCAGCACCACGGCGGCGTCGGGTGAGGTGTACGGCGACGGCATCGCGTACGGGTCCTGCTCGGAGGGCCAGCCGACGTACTTGTCGGTCCTGAACTGCGACCAGGCCGGGCTGTAGAACAGCGGCAACACCGGCAGCTTCTCCACCATGATCTTGCTGAGGCCCTGTGTGGCCCGCTGCTGCTCGGTCTCGTCCTCGGTGGCCGCGTAGGCGTCGATCAGCCGGTCGGTCTCGGCGTCCTTCCACCGCTGGTAGTTGCCGGTGGCGGCCTCGCCGACGGGCTTGACCAGGGCGCCGTAGAGCAGCGAGCGGAACTGGAAGTAGGGGGTCGGCCCGGCGGGGGTGGCCCTGATGGACAGGTCGAAGTCGCCCTTGCCGACCTTGGACACCCAGTCCGCGAAGGCCACGCCCCTGGTCTCGACCGTGATGCCGACCTTGGCCAGGTCCTCGCGGATGAGCTGGGCGGCGTTCACCCAGTCGGTGAACGGCGACGGCACCAGCAGCGTGAACTTCAGCTTCGCCGGATCGATCCCCTTCAGCAGCTCCTTGGCCGCCGCCACGTCCACCTTGAACGCCGCGCTCTGGTGTTCCTGCGGCACGTACGCCGCCCCGCCCGGCATCGCCACGCCGCTCGGATGCGCGACCTTGGTGTAGCCCCGCTCGGCCACCTGGACGATCTTGTCCCGGTCGACGGCGAGGCTGATGGCCTGCCGCACCTCCGGCTTGCCCAGGATGGGGTCGGTGAGGTTCGGCAGCAGCGACACCACGCCCTCGGGCGGGAAGAAGAACTTGTTCTGCTCCGGCTTGTCGCGCACGAAGATCTTCTGGATGTCCGGCACGAACGCGCCCGCCCAGTCCACCTCACCCTGCTGGAGCGCCGTCTGCAGGGCGTTGGCCGTGTAGGCGGGGAACCGCAACACCGGCACCTCCGGCTTGCCCGGCTGCCAGTAGGACGGGTTCTTCGCCATCTCGTAGAGCTGCGCGGAGAACGCCGACAACGTGTAGGGCCCGGTGCCGACCGGCTTGGTGTTGGCGAACGTGGCCGGATCGGCCTGCTTCTCCCACAGGTGCCTGGGCACGATGGGCGAGCTGCCGGCGATGTCGACGAGCTTGGCGTAGGAGGTCTTCGCGAAGTCGATCCGCACCGTGTCCGGTGTGAGCGCCTTCGCGCCCTCGATCTCCAGCGCGCTCTTGTTGAGCTGCGGATGGTCCTTCAGCATCTGGAACGTGAACGCGACGTCGTCGGCCGTGAACGGCTGCCCGTCGGTCCATTTCACGCCCTGCCGGAGCGTGAAGGTGACCGACTTGCCGTCGCCGGACCATTCGTGCTTCAGCGCCAGCCAGGGCGTGATCTCGCCGGGCTTGAGCTTGTTGAAGTACATGAGGGTCTCGTAGATCATCCCGCTCGTCCCGAAGTTCACGCCTTCGAGGTGGTACGGGTTGAAGTCCTCCTGGAACGTACCCGCGTCCACGGCATGGATGATCAACGGGGGTGCTGCGCCGGCGGCGCTCTTGCCGCCGGTCGCGCCACCACTCGAACAGCCCGCGACGGCCAGGGCCGCGAGTACCGCCAAAATGCGTTTCATCGGGGGGTTGCCTTTCCGAAATACTTCGTCCGGAGGTCACGCGAGCCCTTCGGGGCGGCGAAAGCCTGCGCGCGGCCGAATCCGGCTGGTGCGCCGCGCACGATCGTCAGCGCGCGGTAGTACTCGACGTACGGGAAGCCGTAGGTCTCGCCTCGGGCGTAGGCGTAGCCGGTGATCGCCTGCGACCAGAGCTCGTACGCCTCCTCGCTCAGCTCCACGAACACGTCGGGCGTGAAGCCCGCCGCGTCCTCCCAGTTGTCGGCGTAGTAGAGCTCGCTCGCCCAGTAGGCGGGCAGCTCGCGTTCGAGCGTCTTGAGACCGCCGTAGAAGCGGGCGTCCTCGACGATCCGGTGGGTACGAGCGTGATCTTTATGGATGGACGCGCTCCAATGGGTCAGGATGACGTCCGGGCGCAGCTCCCTGATGAGGTCGCCGACGCGCAGCTTGACCTCCTCGTCCTCGGGCAGCAGCCCGTCCTCGTAGTCGAGGAAGCGCACGCCCGCCCCGATCGCGGCGGCGAACGTCTCGGCCTCCGCGCGCTTCTGCGCGGCGTAGTCGGCGAGGGACATCCGGGGATGGCCGCGCTCGCCGAGCGTGAGGTGCAGGAGCGTGGCCCGGTCGCCGGCCAGGACGTGCTGGGCGAGGACCGCGCCCGCCGTGAGGTCGAGGTCGCCCGCGTGGGCGCCGATCGCCAGGACGTGGGTCACGCGGACCGCCTCATCACGTGGAAGCGCCGGGTGACCTCATAGCCCGCCCGGGTGTAGAGGTGGCCGGCCGGGCTGGTCTCACCGGTCCACAGGAACCACGACGAGTGCAGCCCTTCGGCCCGCATCATGGTCATGGTCAGGTGGAGCAGGATCTTGCCGAGGCCGGTGCCCCGCAGGCCGGGATCGACGCCGAAGGGGCCGAAGCGCTCGGGGACGCCCCGGTAGGCGGCGTACAGGGCGAACCCCACGATGATGTGATCCTTTTTCGCGATGACGATGCGTTTCGGGTCGCGGTGCTGCCGGATCGCCTCCCCCCAGTCGGGGTTGAAGGCGCCGGCCGCGAAGCGGATCAGCTCGGGCAGCTCGCCGTCCGCAGGGGCGCCGAAGGCGTACCCCTCGCTCTCGCGCTTGCCGCGCAGCTCGTGCACCTCGTCCGGCGTCACGTAGCCGACGAGCGTGCGGTCCATGGCGACCGGCGAGTACAGCGTCGTGAACCCGAGCCCGCCGAGCAGGCGGAACCCGTCCGGGTAGAGCTCGGCGTCGGCTCCCGGGAGCACATAGTTCGGCGTATAGGACGAAAAATCGACTTTCGTCCGCCCGGTGCTCTCCAGGAACGCGAGCGCCTCGCCCACCAGCCGCCGCCCCAGCCCGCCGCCGCGATGCTCCGGGGTCACGAAGAAGAACGGGATCCAGCCGGTCTCCGGCTCCAGGTCGGTGCCGGGGGCCAAGGGGGTGAGCCGGCGGACACCGTACGCGCAGCCCACCACCCGCCCGTCCGCGACGGCCACCCGCAGGCCGCCGGGATCGAAGTTGGGGTCGAGCAGCACGCAGTCGCGGAACCAGCCGGAGGTCGTGGGGTCGCCTGGCATGCTCCGATTCCAGGCGTCCACCAGGGAGTTCTCATCGCCGGACACGAAGGCGCGGACAGTGACCATGCGTAGGGGGGTCCTTTCACTGCAGCTTCTCCCGCCACAGCTTTCCCACTGTCAACCATGCAGGTCAAGCACATTCCGGCATAAATTTTCTTCTTCATCCGATAACTAGAAATTTCTTTTCAGTCGAAAGTTTCAGACAACCGCTCGCTTGGCCCGAGCCCTACCCCAGGTCATCCCACCCGTACACGCGCCTACTCACCAGGCATATTGCGCCACTGAAAGTTTCACTTCAAAATCGCAATGTTTCAGGCGAACGAGAGGATGACGATGAACGTGAGAGCTCGGATCGCAGGTGGCCTGATCGCCGCCGTGACGCTCATCGTGGCGGCGCTGATCGCGGCGCCCCCGGCCGCGTCGGCACAGCTCACCGAGGTGACCGGTTTCGGCACGAACCCCACCGGCCTGCGCATGCACCTGTACGTCCCGGACGGCGTCGGGACCCGCCCGCCGCTCCTGGTGGCCGTGCACTACTGCACGGGATCGGGCCCGGCCTTCCACTCCGGCACCGAGTTCGCCTCGCTGGCCGACCGGTACAAGTTCATCGTGATCTATCCGTCGGCGACCAGGAGCGGCGCCTGCTTCGACGTCTCCTCACCGCAGGCGCTGCGGCACGACGGCGGCAGCGACCCGGTGGGCATCGTCTCCATGGTCAGGTACGTCCAGCAGCGCTACGGCGCCGACCCGGAGCGCACGTACGCGGCCGGGGCTTCGTCGGGCGCCATGATGACGAACGTCCTGCTGGGCGGCTATCCCGACGTGTTCAAGGCGGGCGCGGCGTACATGGGCGTGCCGTTCGGCTGCTTCGCCACCACGGACGGGTCGAGCTGGAACAGCGCCTGCGCCAACGGCCAGGTCACGAAGACCCCGCAGCAGTGGGGCGACCTCGTACGCGCCGCGTACCCCGGCTACAGCGGCCCCCGCCCGCGCATGCAGGTGTGGCACGGCACCGAGGACGCCACGCTGCGTTACCCGAACTTCCAGGAGGAGATCAAGCAGTGGACCAACGTCCACGGCCTGAGCCAGACGCCGAGCCGCACCGACACGCCCCAGTCGGGCTGGACCAGGACCAGGTACGGCAGCACCGGCACCACCGCGCCCGTCGAGGCGATCAGCCTTCAGGGCGTCGGGCACAACCTGCCCATGAGCGGGATGGCCGCCGCCACGATCGCCTTCCTCGGCCTGGACGCGGGCGGCCCGACCCAGACGCCCACCCCCACACCCACACCCACGCCCACACCGACCCCCACACCGACGCCGCAACCCGGCGCGTGCCGCGTCACGTACACGGTGAACCCCTGGAACACGGGCTTCACCGCCGCCGTCACGATCACCAACACCAGCTCGGCGCAGCTCTCCTCCTGGGCCCTGGCCTTCACGCTCCCGCAGGGGCAGACGGTCACCTCGCCCTGGAACGCCACGATCTCGCCCACCAGCGGCGCGGTCACGGCCAGGAACGCCGGCTACAACGGCACCGTCGCGGCGGGCGCCTCCGTCTCGTTCGGCTTCCAGGCCACCCACACCGGGAACACGGCCGCGCCGACGGCGTTCGCCCTCAACGGCGCCGCCTGCACCTGACGACCAGGCAAGATCGCCATTGATATGATCATCGACTGAAAAATGCCCTAGGTTTTGGGAGCGCTCCCGAAAGTGCTTCTGTTATGACCGAAAGGGCACCACCTTGTCCCCTCTGCACACCCGGCTCGCGGCCGCCTTATCCGGCTTCGCGCTCGTGCTCACCGCCGGCGGCGCACCCAGCGCCGCCACGCCGCCCGACCGGGCGGCGACCGTGGCCGCCGAACCCGCTGAAACCCAGCGGGCCGGCGCCGCCACCCTCACCCTCATCACCGGCGACGTCGTCGAGTACACGCCGGCCCAGAGCGGCGGCGTCCCCTCCGTCGCCATCAGGCAGGCGCCCAGGGCGGACGGCGCGGCCGTCACGTTCGCCACGCTGCCCGGCAAGGACGGCGGCTACCTGGTCCTGCCCTCGGACGCGGCCGCGCTGGTCGCCGCCGGGACGCTCGACGAGGAGCTGTTCGACGTCGAGACGCTGGCGCGGGACCAGCGCACCGAGGCCATCCCGCTGCTCGTCACCTACCCGGGCGACCAGGCGCCGGCCGCGCTGACGCGCTCGGCCGACGCCCTCCCGGCCAGCGAGAACGTCCGCGCGCTCGACAGCGTCAACGGCGCCGCGATGACCGTGCGAGCCGACCAGGCGGACACGTTCTGGGCCGGGCTGCGCGGCGACGGCAGCACCCTGGGCAGGTCGGCCGGCGGGATCCGGAAGATCTGGCTGGACCGCAAGACCGAGGTCTCGCTCGACCAGAGCGTGCCGCTGATCGGCGCGCCCACCGGCTGGGAGCGCGGCTTCGACGGCAAGGGTGTCAAGGTCGCCGTGCTCGACACCGGCATCGACGTCAACCACGCGGACTTCGCCGGCCGCATCCTCGCCACCGAGAACTTCTCCGGCGCCTCCGGCATCGCCGACAAGCAGGGACACGGCACGCACGTCGCCTCGACGATCGCGGGCGCCGGCGCCAGGTACAAGGGGGTCGCGCCCGCCGCGTCCCTGCTGGTCGGCAAGGTGCTCGACGACAGCGGCCACGGCGACTGGTCGTGGGCCATCGCCGGCATGGAGTGGGCCGCGGCGCAGGGCGCCGACGTGGTCAACATGAGCCTCGGCAGTTGTTGCGGCAACGGCACCGACCCGATGAGTGAGGCGCTGAACGAGCTCACGAGGAAACACGGGACGCTGTTCGTGACGGCCGCGGGCAACGAGTCCGACCCGCTCACCGTGGGCGTGCCCGCCGCGGCCGACGAGGCGCTCGCCGTGGGTGCGGTGGACAAGACGACGGGCACGACCCTCGCGGACTTCTCCAGCAGGGGCCCCAGGCTGGACGACGCGGCGGTCAAGCCGAACATCGTCGCCCCCGGCGTGGACATCGTCGCCGCCCGCTCCGCCGAGTCCTCCCTCGGCGGCATCCCCGGCGACGACAGGTACACCTCCTTCAGCGGCACCTCCATGGCCACGCCGCACGTGGCCGGAGCCGCCGCGATCATCGCCCAGCAACATCCCGCCTGGCAGGCCGGCGAGCTGCGCGACGCGCTCACCTCGACGGCCGCGCGCAACGACGGTCACAACTGGTTCGAGCAGGGCAGCGGCCGGGTGGACGTGGCGCGCGCGGTCACCCAGACCGTGTTCGCCACGTCCGTCGTTGACTTCCACCTGCTCGGCAAGCCCGCCACCAGGCAGGTCACCTACCGCAACACCGGCAAGGAGCCGGTGACGCTGGCCCTCTCGCTCGTCACGCGCGGCTGGAGCGGCAACCCCGCTCCGGACAAGGCGATCAGCCTCGGCGCCGAGAGCGTCACCGTCCCCCCGGACGGCACCACGACGGTGGACCTCGCGGTCGATCCGGCGGCGGGCCGGACGGGGGCCTACGGCGGCTGGGTGACCGCGAGCGGCGACGGCGACGTGCGGCTGGTCACCCCGTTCAGCTACTACACCGGCCCGGCCACGCACCGGCTCGGGGTGTCGCTGGTCAACTCGTACGGGACCAAGGAGTTCTTCCCCGGTTACCAGGCCGAGCCCATCGTCTACACGATCCCGCTGAAGCGCGGCAACAGCCCCGAGGACCCGTTCAACCCGTACGGCTACTACTTCCTGCACACCGACTACTCGGGCAACGGCGAGTTCTACCTGCCGGCGGGCGACTACGAGGTGATCGGCGTCGCCGGTGAGAACCGGATCAGCAACCGCAACAGCTGGGTGATCCAGAACGTCTCCCTGGACGGGGACGAGACGGTCACCCTGGACGCCCGCAAGACGGTCCCGATCCGGCCGGAGACCCCGAAGGCGCTGGACGGGGGCGGGCAGGCGTTCTACGTGCGCACGTTCACCGACCGCAGCTCGCCGGTCTCGCTGTACGCGGGCATGGTGGGCGGCGGGCACGACCTGTTCGTGACGCCGGTGCCGTCGGTCAAGACCGGCAAGGTGCGGCTGTCCCACCAGTGGAACCTGCAGCCGCCCGTGCTGACCTCCGCCACGGCGGGCAAGGTGAAGCTGCGTCCCGCGTACGACATGGACGCCCTGCGCAAGCTGACCACCACCACGACGTATCCCGTCGTCCCGGTCGGGCAGGGACGCCCTGAGGACTTCGACGGCGTGGACGTGGCCGGCAAGGTCGTCCTGGCCGGGATCCCGGTCGAGGACGGCGCCACGCCGTACGTCACCGCCGGCGCGCAGATGGACCAGGCGGCGCAGAACGCCCTGCGGCGTGGCGCGGCCGGCATTCTCGGCTATCTCGACGCCGACGGGGCACGGGCCCGGGTGCCGGGCTGGGCTTCGTCGTTCCACGCACTGGGCCTCGGCGCCGCCGAAGGGCGGGCGGTGCGGGCCGAGCTGGACAAGGGGCCGGTGTCGTTGCGGCTGGAGCCGTACACGGGGCCGGACGTCACCTACCACCTCCGCTTCGACGAGCGCGGCCGGGTGCCCTCCCGTCCGGAGAGGGTGGACATGGGGCGGGTCGTCCGCGTCGACACCGCGTACCATGCCGACCAGCCGGACACCAGCGGCTGGGAGTACGGCGAGTCGACCACGGGTGAGGAGCCCGGCCGCATGGTGTACGGCGGCTCGCTGCGGATGCCCGTCGCTCGCACCGAGTACTTCGGCCCCGTCTCCGACGACGTCCTCTGGTCGCGCACGATCACGAACCAGAGCCTGATCCTGAACTCCCACGACCGGTTCACCGCGCGCGACCGGCGGCTTTCCGAGCAGTGGTTCAAGGCCCCCCTGGTCCCGGGCGCCGCCGACGTGCCCGCGTCCTACCCGGTCACGCCGCCGTGCGCCCTCTGCCGGGACGGAGACCGGTTCGTCCCCGCCGAGCAGTGGCTGGACTCCGATCCCCGTCACTACAGCGACCTCAGCCCTGTCACGTCGGCTCCTCGGCTGTTCGCGGGCGACCAGGAGCTGCCGGTGAAGGGCCGCGCCCCGCGCTCCTTCACGGTGCCCGCCGCGGCCGGCCCGTACCGGCTGGAGGAGGTCGACACCACCGACCGCGCACTGTCGAGAAAGGTGACGACGAGCTCGCGCTTCGCCTCCACCCCGCCGTCGCCGGGCGCTCCCCGCGGCTACTCCTGCACCTTCGGCACGGCCTGCGCGTTCCAGCCCGCCATCCAGATCACCTACGACCTGCCCCTGGACCTGCTGAACCGGGCGGCGTCCGGCACGGCCTTCGCCTTCGACCTGCGTGCGCGCCCGCACTCCGGCGTGCGCCGCGCCCCTGAGGTCGGCCGGGCCAAGGTCGAGTACTCCACCGACGACGGGGTCACCTGGCGGGAGGCGGCCAAGGTGAAGAAGCGGGGCGACGGCCGCTTCCGGGTGGAGCTGACGCATCCCGCGCTGGCGCAGACGTCCGGGTTCGTGTCGTTGCGGGTCACGACGTCGGACACGGCGGGCGGCTCGGTCACCCAGACGATCGATCGCGCGTACGCGCTGAGATGACCCACGAGGGACGGCCGACGGGTGAATTCCACCCGCTGGCCGTCCCCTTTCCGTCGTCCACCACCGGCAGCCCCACCTCTACCCTGTCCGGCATGACCTTCGCCGGCACGCCCCGACCGCGCCCACGCTGGTATCACGCCCGGACAGACCTGGAGGACTTCGCGATCATCAGCTACCGGGTGGCACCCGACGCACTGGCCCGGCACCTGCCCCGGGGCTTCTCCCCCACGGAGATGACCTTCGACGACGGCCCCGGCGCCCTCGTCTCAGCCGTCGCCTTCCGGGACCGCGACTTCCACTTCCGTTTCCTCCCGCAGATAGGCATCACCTGCGGCCAGATCAACTACCGCGCCTACGTCACCGCGAACGGCACACCAGGCGTCTGGTTCTTCGGCACCAGCCTCGACCATCCCGTCGTGGCCATCCCCCAGCACCTCTGGGGCATGCCCTGGAGCCGCGCTCACATCAGCATCGAGGCGACCTGGGACACCGTCCCCGCCCACTGGCGTCTGGAAGCCGGCGACGCCCACTGCACCGCCATCGAGCTCCCCCAGCCGCTCGCCGCCCTGGACGGCTTCACGGACGAGTCCGACTGGCTGGAGCATCTCACCCACCCCACGCAGGGCTGGTATCGCCGCCGGGACGGAACGGCAGGCGTCTACAGCATCTGGCACCCGGTGATGCGTCCCCGCCACCTGAGCGCCGCTTCCGCCCGCTTCCCCGTCTTCGAACGCCTCGGGCTGATCACTCCCGACAGCCGGCCGCACTCGATCCTGGCTCAGCCGCGGCTCGCCTTCGACATTCACACCCCGCCCCGGCGCTTCACCCCATGAAGACCGTTCAGCCACAGGGAAAGCCGGGGCGCTCTGCTCAAAGCAGGCCAAGACCCGCCGAGCACCAATCAGGGTGGAGCTATGGGGATTCGAACCCCAGACCTCCTCCATGCCATGGAGGCGCGCTACCAACTGCGCCATAGCCCCTGGTCACCGCTCCGAGTCCACCCGTTGCGGCGCTCCGAGAGCATATAACCATCCGCGCCCATTCGCCTAATCGCGCCACAAGCCCCACACGCCCCGAAATTCAGCCCCGCTGCGCGGCCCGCCCGGCATGCAACTCCCCGGGAAGCATGACCGCACAGCGCGATGACCGCATGTCCATCGGCACGACCTTCCGACGTCAGCGGCTTGCCGACGCCGGCGATCTTCGAGTGCCGGCGATCTTCCGGCGCCGGCGATCTTTGGACGTCGCAGCCGGCCAGGCGTCAGCGACAGCCCGGCGTCAGCGGCTCAGGAGCCGTGCCTGAGCCTCGGACGGCCCCCGAGCCGTACGAGCTACGCCTGAACCTCGGCATCCGGCCTGTCGTCGCTGCTGACGGGCTCGGGCAGGGTGCCGGCGTTGTGTTCGAGCAGCCGCCAGCCCTTACGCCCTTCCTCCAGCATGGACCAGGAGCAGTTGCCCAGCCCGCCGATCGCCGACCACAACTCCTCGGGCAGTCCGAGCAGCTCGCAGATGCCGAGCCGGAGCGCGGCCCCGTGCGAGGCCACGACCAGCAGGCCGCGGTCGTCGAGCCGGGCCGCCCAACGGCGCATGGCGGCCGCCACCCTGACGGCCACCTCGGCGACGGGCTCCCCGTCGGGCGCGTCCCAGGCGATGTACTCCTCGGGCCAGCGCGCGGCGATCTGGTCGCGCGTCAGCCCCTCCCATTGGCCGCCGCCGCGTTCGCGGAAGTCCTTGTCCACGGCGACGTCGAGCCCGGCGACACGCCCGAGTGCGAGGGCGGTGTCGTTGGCCCGCTGAAGATCGGAGGAGACGATCAGAGTCGGCCGCAGCGAGGCCAGCAGCGACGCCGCCCTGGCGGCCTGCGCCACGCCGGTCTCGTCGAGGGGAATGTCGGAATGTCCCTGGAAGCGCTTCTCAACGTTCCACAAGGTCTGCCCATGACGCAGACATACGATCCGTCTGCTCAAGTGCGTGCCCGCTGCAGGTTGGCCTGCATGACGCTCTCCGGCAGCGCGATGGCCGGGCAGTCCTTCCACAGGCGCTCAAGCGCGTAGAACGTGCGGTCTTCCTCGTGCTGCACGTGCACGACGATGTCGAGGTAGTCGAGCAGCACCCAGCGGCCCTCACGCTCGCCCTCGCGGCGCGCGGGCTTGGCGTCGGCCTCGATGCGCAGCCGGTCCTCGATCTCGTCGACGATGGCGCGTACCTGGCGGTCGTTGGTGGCGGAGCAGAGCAGGAAGGCGTCGGTGATGACGAGTTGCTCACTCACGTCGTAGGCGAGGATGTCATCGGCCAGCTTGTCTGCCGCGGCCTCCGCGGCGATGCGCACGAGCTGGACGGCTCTGTCAGATGCGGTCACGATGCGGGTCTGTCCTCCTGTGTCGGCAGCATGCCTATACGTTGAGGGTACCCTTTCAGGCCGAAACCCCTCACCTATGGCAGGGAGACCTTCACCTCTCGGCCTGATACAGGCCACGTTTGTTGATGTACTGCACGATTCCGTCGGGCACCAAATACCAGATCGGCTCCCCTTTCTCCACCCGCTGACGGCACTCCGACGACGAAATGGCCAAGGCGGGAATCTCCAGCAATGTCACCCTGCCCTCAGGCAGTCCGGGGTTGCGCAAGGTGTGCCCGGGACGCGTGCATCCGACGAAGTGGGCCCGCTCGAACAGCTCGTCGGCGTCCTGCCAGCCGAGAATGGCGTCGAGGGCGTCGGCCCCCGTGATGAAGAACAACTCAACCTGCGGACCGTAAATTTCCGCTATATCGCGCAAAGTATCGATGGTGAACGTCGGGCCGGGACGATCTACGTCCACCCTGCTGACGGAGAAGCGGGGGTTCGACGCGGTCGCGATGACCGTCATCAAATAGCGGTCCTCAGCCGCCGAAACCTCGCGCTCAGCCTTCTGGTACGGCCGTCCCGTCGGCACGAAGACGACCTCGTCAAGATCGAAATGGTGGGCCACCTCGCTGGCCGCGACAAGGTGCCCGTGGTGAATGGGATCGAACGTCCCACCCATCACCCCCACTCGCCGCATCCCCTGCACGCCAGGCACGTTCATCATGAAACGGACCTTACGCGGACGACGTACCACAACATGATGGCACCCCCCTGAGTGATGACCGCGCATCGCCTCCTTCGCGGACGTAGCATGCCGGGCATGACGACCACCCCGGACCGCAACCGCGTCCAACTGCCCGGCATCTCGTCCCGAGCCTACGAACACCCCGCAGACCGGTCAGCCCTGGTCGCTCTGCGTAAGTTGAGTGGGTTCGACACCGTTCTCAAGCAGATGTCAGGCCTCGTCAGCGAGCGCCGGCTACGCCTGATGTACCTGGCGTCGGCCGTGCGCGTGGGCGAGACCCAGTTCCGCTCCCTCTACGACATGGGCCGCGACGCCGCCTACACCCTCGACCTGCACCGGATCCCCGAGATCTACGTCCAGCAGGACCCGCGGGTCCAGGCCAAGGCCATCGGCTTCGACGACCCGTTCATCGTCGTGACCACCGGCCTGCTCAACCTCATGGACGATGAGGAGCAGCGCTTCGTCATCGGCCACGAGACCTCCCACATCCTGTCGGGGCACGCGGTCTACCGGACGATGCTCGACATCCTCACCACCCTCGCCGCCCGCGTCGCGTGGATCCCGCTCGGCTACATCGGCCTGCGGGCGATCGTCGCGGGCCTGGAGGAGTGGTACCGCAAGTCCGAGCTCTCCTCCGACCGCGGCGGCCTGCTCACCGGGCAGAACCCCGAGTCGGCCAAGCGCGCGCTGATGAAGCTCGCCGGTGGCGCCTACACCCACGAGATGAACATCGAGGCGTTCCTGGAGCAGTACCAGGAGTACGACACCGCGGGCGATCTTCGCGACGGCTTCCTCAAGGTGCTCAACCTGCTCGGCACCACCCACCCGTTCGCGGTCGTGCGCGTGGCCGAGCTGGACAAGTGGCAGCGCAGCGGCGACTACGAGCGCATCCTGGGCGGAGACTACCCCCGCAGGGAGGACGACCCCAACGCGCGGGTGACCGACGAGATCAAGGCGGCGGCGGAGTCCTACCGCGCGTCCTGGTCGCAGTCGCAGGACCCGTTCATCGGTGTGCTGCGCGACGTGGCCGAGGGCGCTGTCAACGCCGGCGAGCGCATCTTCAACCGCTTCTCCCGTCGCGACGGCGGCCAGGGCTAGCCCGGATCGCGGCCGATCCGCTTGATCAGCCGCGACGCTCCGCCGCAACCGCCGTCAAAGACGACCGTCACCCGAGACAACCGTCAACCGGGAAGACCGTCAGCCCAGACGACCGTCATCCGAGGCGACCGTCTTCGGACGACGACTGTCAGCAGACGTGCGGCGGGTCAGAGCAGGAGGGCGATGGCGCGCACGGCGGCCGCGCACAGGGCGACGAACCCGCCCAGCACGGCCAGTGCGCGCAGCCCCTCCCTCCGCAGATCCGGCAACCGGTGGCCGATCCGCTCGATCTCCCGCCCGGTGATGCCACCGCACAACATCCCGAACACCACGCCCGCCACCGTCACGGGCGCGGGCTGCTGCCACCAGTCGGAGGCGATCTGACCGCCGCCCGTCACCCACAGGGCGCCACCCGACGCCACCGCGACGGGCAGCCCCGGCCACACCACGGCGGTCGCCGCCGCCCCGGCGAGCGCGAGCGGGAAGAGCAGCACGCGTAGCGTCATCCGCGTGCGCCGTGCGCTGCGCTTCCTGACCAGCCAGTGGCTCATCCAGAGCGTCCTGGTCAGCACCACGAGCACCGTCGTGATCACGATCGAGGCGATCGGCCAGATCACCGAGGTCACCACGCACGGCACCGCCAGCACCGCGAGCAGCAGCAGGGCGCCGTTGCCGGCGGGCAGCGTGGTGGCCGACTCCGCCTTGAGCGCGGCCTTCCGCCTGACGTCCGTCCGGCTCCTGACGGCCGCCGCCGTACGCTGGCGCGGCGCCGTCGCCTTGCCCCGCGTCGTCGCGGCCTTGCCGTCGGCGCCCGTCCTCGCGCGCGCCGCGCCGGTCTTCCCGTCAGCGGTCGTACGGCCACGCGGCAGCGCGGCCTTGCCGTCACCGCCCGTCCGGCCGCGCGGCGCGGGCACCTTGCTCTCCGCGGCCGTCCTGGCGCGGGCGGCCTCCGCGCCGGCCCGCGACCGGGGCGGCGGCACCTTCCCCTCCGCGCTGTTCGGCCTGCTCCGCGAAGGCTTGGCCTCGCTGCGGGCCGCCTCCTCGGTGGTACGGCCGCGGGCCGCCGTGCCCTTGCCCGCCTCGTCGGCCGCGTCGGCGGCCCGCCCACCGGCCGGTGTGGCCTCCGGATCGGGCCCGCTCGTGGCCTTGACCAACCGCGACAGCCGATCCGCCAGCAGCGCCGCGGTGGGCCGCTTGCCGGGCTCCCGGTTGAGCGCCGCGCGCACCAGCGGCAGCAGCGCCACCGGGACGCCCTTGAGATCGGCCTGCCCGTTCAGCACCGCGTACATCTGCGCCTCGGCCGTCCCGCGCCCGAACGTCGGCCGCCCGGTCGCCGCGAACGCCACCGTGGCCGCCCACGCGTGCACGTCCGCGGGCGAGTCGACGTGCTCGTCGGCGAAGATCTCCGGCGCGGTGTAGCCGGGCGTGCCGAGGAACGTGCCGGTCATCGTGAGCCGGGTCGCGTCGAGCACCTGCGCGATGCCGAAGTCGATGAGCACGGGCCCTTCGGCGCCCATGATGATGTTGCCGGGCTTGAGATCGCGATGCACGACCCCGGCCGCGTGGATGATGGCCAGCGCGGCGGCGATGCCCTGGGCCAGGCCGACGAGCTGGGTCACGTCGAGCGGGCCGTTCTGGCGGACGCCGTCGAGCAGCGTGACGCCCTCGATGTGCTCCATGACCAGATAGGGCCGCGCGCAGCTCAGGTCGGCGTCGAGCACCTTGGCGACGTACGG
This sequence comes from Nonomuraea sp. NPDC002799, assembly GCF_053592075.1. Classification (NCBI taxonomy): domain Bacteria; kingdom Bacillati; phylum Actinomycetota; class Actinomycetes; order Streptosporangiales; family Streptosporangiaceae; genus Nonomuraea; species Nonomuraea sp. NPDC002799. Next base: position 19,571 of record NZ_JBSFVA010000009.1, on the reverse strand, counting down.
GCTCTCGACCCGGCGCAGCGCTCGGACCTCGCGCTCCAGCCGGATGCGTGAGGTCTCGTCCTCGGCCAGGTCGTGCAGGACTTTGAGTGCGACGTGCTCACCGCGGCGGATGCTGGCGAGGTAGACCTCGCCCATCCCGCCCCGGCCAAGCCGCTCGACCAAGGTGTACGGCCCGACCTTGCCGAGCTTGCTCACCGTCCCTCCCCGCCCGGCGCGCCCATAAGGGGCACAACCCTAGCGCCGTAACCTGAGTCACCGCTTGAGGCACGCCGAGGGTTTAACGACGAGTGTGGTCGGACAGCATGCTGTCGAGCCCGGCCGTGGGCTCCTCCGACAGCGGCCGGCGGCTCTTCCTGCGCCAGTTGACGTGACCCCGGCTCTCCAGCCAGAGCAGCAGCCGGTCGGCGCCGAGCAGCACCACGGCCGAGAAGACAAGGGCGACCACGATTTCCATGGTTCCCAGTCAACCCAGGCCGCCCGGTGCAGGTCAGGCCGACACGCCGACTAACCGGCCACCACCGTGCCCTCTGACGTGCGCAAATGCCCCTCACCGGTATAGACCCACTTGGTCGACGTCAGCTCGGGCAGGCCCATCGGCCCGCGCGCGTGCAGCTTCTGCGTGGAGATGCCGATCTCCGCCCCGAACCCGAACTCGGCCCCGTCGGTGAACCTGGTCGAGGCGTTGACCGCCACGGCCGCCGAGTCGACCAGCGCGACGAACCGGCGCGCGGCCCGCTGCGACCTGGTGACGATGGCGTCGGTGTGGCCGGAGCCGTAACGCCTGATGTGCGCCACCGCCTCCTCCAGCGAGCCGACGACGGCGGCGGCGATGTCGAGTGAGAGGTATTCGGCGTAGAAGTCGTCCTCGGTGACGGGCACGACGCCGGACCCGTGCGCGGCGATCCGCTCGTCGCCGTGCACGGTCACGCCCGCCGCACCCAGCGCCCGCAGGGCCTGCGGCACGAACGCGTCCGCGACGTCGGCGTGCACCAGGAACGTCTCCGCCGCGTTGCACACCGACGGCCGCTGTGCCTTGGCGTTGACCAGGATCTGCACGGCCAGGTCCAGGTCGGCCTCGGCGTCGACGTAGACGTGGCAGTTGCCGACGCCGGTCTCGATCACCGGCACGGTCGACTCCTCGACCACGGAGTTGATCAGCGACGCTCCGCCGCGCGGGATCAGCACGTCGACCAGCCCCCGGGCCCGCATGAGCTCCTTGACCGAGTCGCGGCTCTGCCCCGGCACGAGCTGGACGGCTCCCGCCGGCACCTCGGTGCCCGCCAGCGCGCCCTGCATGACGCGCACCAGGGCGGTGTTGGAGGTATAGGCGCTCGACGACCCTCTCAGCAGCACCGCGTTGCCGCTCTTGAGGCAGAGCGCGGCGGCGTCGACGGTGACGTTGGGGCGGCCCTCGTAGATGATGCCGATCACGCCCAGGGGCACCCTGAGCTGGCGCAGCTCCAGCCCGTTGGGCAGCGTGGAGCCGCGGACGACCTCGCCGACCGGGTCGGGCAGGTCGGCCACCTGCCGCACGGCCTCGGCGATGGCCGCGATCCTGGCCTCGTCGAGCCGCAGCCGGTCGATCATCGCCTCGGCCGTGCCCTGCGACCTGGCCCGCTCGACGTCCGCGGCGTTGGCCTCGACGATCTCGGCCGCGTGCGCGACCAGCGCCTCGGCGATGGCACGCAGCGCGGCGTCCTTGGGCGCCCGCGGCAACGGGGCCAGCTCGGCGGCGGCCTCTCGTGCCGCTTGGGCCACCTTCAGGAAGTCATCGGACATCGCGCGCTCCTCGCAGGGCTGTCACTTAGTTGGCTTCCAGTATGACGATGTCGTCACGGTGGATCAGCTCACGTTCATATTCCGGACCGAGGGCGCTGGCCAGCTCTCTGGTGGAGCGGCCGAGCAGCTCGGGGATCTCGACGGCGTCGAAGTTGACCAGCCCGCGGCCCACCACGAGCCCCTGAGGCCCGCACAGGTCCACGGGATCGCCCGCCGCGAACTCCCCCTCCACCGACGTCACCCCCGCCGGCAGCAGGGACATGCGCCGGGTCACGATGGCCTCGACCGCCCCCTGGTCGAGGTGGAGCCGGCCCCGGCCGGTGGCGGCATGGGCCAGCCACAGCAGGCGGGTGCCGGGATGGCGCCCGCCTGGGTGGAAATAGGTGCCGACGTCGGAGCCGCTGAGCGCCTGGGCCGCGTGGGCGGCGGCGGTGAGGACCACGGGCACTCCGGCTCCGGTGGCGATCCGGGCCGCCTGCACCTTGGTCACCATGCCGCCGGTGCCGACCGCCGCGCCGTTCTTGCCCAGCTCGACCCCGGCCAGGTCCTCGGGGCCGCGGATCTCCGCCAGCCGCCGCGAGCCGCTGCGGCTCGGCGGGCCGTCATAGAGCGCGTCCACGTCCGAGAGCAGCACCAGGGCGTCGGCGCGGATGAGGTGGGAGACCAGCGCCGCCAGGCGGTCGTTGTCGCCGAAGCGGATCTCGTCGGTGGCCACGGTGTCGTTCTCGTTGACGATGGGGACGATGCCGAGCTCCAGCAGCCTCGCCAGCGTGCGCTGCGCGTTGGCGTGGTGCGCGCGCCGCATCATGTCGTCGGCGGTCAGCAGCACCTGGCCGACGCGCAGGCCGTAGCGGGCGAAGGAGGAGGTGTAGCGGGCGACGAGCACGCCCTGCCCGACGGAGGCCGCGGCCTGCTGGGTGGCCAGGTCGCGCGGTCGCGTGCTCAGGCCCAGCGGGCCGAGCCCGGCGGCGATGGCGCCCGAGGAGACCAGGACCAGCTGCGTCCCGGCGCGCCGGCGCGCCGCCAGCACGTCCACGAGGGCGTCCACCCGGTCGACGTCGATCATGCCCTGGGGGGTCGTGAGCGAGGAGGAGCCGACCTTGACGACGACCCTCGACGCTGAGCTGATCTGTTCCCGCACGACAGGCAGCCTATCTGAGGCCGGACCCCGCAATCAGCGCGCGGCCGGCCCCCGCGACCGCCCCGGACCGCGGGGCCGCCCTCCGCACCTGGCTGCTAGAACCGGTTGTCAGACCCCCGAGGCCCCTGCCGGATGGACTCGGCGCGGAGCGTGGGCTGCCAGTCGAAGATGTAGCCACCCTCCATCGGCCCGATCACGATCTCGGCCCCGGCGGTGGCGCCGGCCTTGGCCAGCTCCTCCTCCACCCCGAGCCGCTCCAGCCGGTCGGCGAGGTAGCCCACGGCCTCGTCGTTGCTGAAGTCCGTCTGCCGGATCCACCGCTCGGGCTTCTCACCGGTGATCTGGAACATGGTGTCGTTGACCCGCCGCACCTTGAACCCGGCGTCCCCGAGCTGCTTCGGCCTGATGACCAGCCGCGTGGGCTCCTCGACCGGCTTGCGGGCGCGGGCCGCCGCGACCCACTCGCCCATCGCGTACGTGAGCTCCCGCAACCCGTCATGCGTGGCCGCGGAGATCGTGAACACCTGCAGCCCCCGCTCCTCGAAGTCGGCCTTGACCAGCTCGGCCAGCTCCCGCGCGTCGGGCACGTCGGCCTTGTTCAGCACGACCATCCGCGGCCGGTCCTCCAGCTTCCCGTACGCCCGCAGCTCCGCCTCGATCACCTCGTAGTCCGTGATCGGGTCCCGCCCCGGCTCCATGGTGGCGCAGTCGATGACGTGGACGAGCATGTCGCACCGCTCCACGTGCCGCAGGAACTCGTGCCCGAGCCCCTTGCCCTGCGACGCCCCCGGGATCAGCCCGGGCACGTCGGCGACGGTGAAGATGTTGTCCCCCGCCGTCACCACACCCAGGTTGGGGATCAGGGTCGTGAACGGATAGTCCGCGATCTTCGGCCTGGCCGCGCTCAGAGCGGCGATCAGCGAGGACTTCCCGGCGCTGGGGAACCCGACGAGCGCCACGTCGGCGACGCTCTTCATCTCCAGCATGACGTCCAGCCCGTCCCCGGGCTCTCCCAGCAGCGCGAACCCGGGCGCCTTGCGCTTGGTCGAGGCCAGGGCCGCGTTCCCCAGCCCGCCGTGGCCGCCCTGGGCGATGACGTAGCGGGTGCCGGCTCCCACGAGGTCGATCAGCACCTCACCCGTGGCCGCGTCCTTGACCACGGTGCCGTTCGGCACGGGCAGGATCACGTCGCCCCCGTTGGCGCCGTCCCGGTTGGACCCCTGGCCCTGCTTGCCGTTCTCGGCGTTGCGATGCGGCCGGTGGTGGTAGTCGAGCAGGGTCGAGGTGTTGGCGTCGACCTCAAGCACGACGTCACCGCCGCGCCCCCCGTTGCCGCCGTCGGGGCCGCCGAGCGGCTTGAACTTCTCCCGGTGGATGGAGGCGCATCCGTTCCCCCCGTTACCAGCCGTGATGTGAAGAACTACCTGGTCCACAAAGTCCGGCATCCCGCACTCCTCCATCTCATTACCACAAATAAGGGCCTACCCGCCCCCGAAGCAGCATCAGGCAGACCCAAGAAAAGCCAAGGGGTGGATCGAGTCACTCGATCCACCCCTTGGCAACAAACGGCAAAGCTGGGAGTGCTACTCCGCAGCCGCGACCGGAACGATGCTCACGGCCTTGCGGCCGCGCTTGACGCCGAACTGCACGTGACCGGCGGACAGCGCGAACAGCGTGTCATCGCCGCCGCGGCCCACGTTGTCGCCAGGGTGGAAGTGCGTGCCACGCTGACGAACGATGATCTCGCCCGCGTTGACAAGCTGGCCGCCGAAGCGCTTGACGCCCAGGCGCTGAGCATTGGAGTCGCGGCCGTTCCGGGTGGACGACGCGCCCTTCTTGTGTGCCATCTCTCTACTCCCCGATCAGGCCTGGTCGATACCGGTGATCTTGACCTGGGTGTACCGCTGGCGGTGACCCTGGCGCTTCTTGTAACCGGTCTTGTTCTTGTACTTGAGAATGCGGATTTTCGGGCCCTTGGTCTCGCCCAGAATCTCGGCGCTCACCAAGAACTTGCCCGCCTCGGTGGTCACGTCGCCTTCGTTGACGACGAGCACCGTCGGCAGCGAAACCGAAGAGCCGACCTCGCCGGCGACCTTGTCCACCTCGAGGACGTCACCGACGGAGACCTTCTGCTGCCTGCCGCCGCAACGAACGATCGCGTACACCGCGGAACCCTTCTACTGACTCACTGTTGTTTTCGAACATCAGTCACCTCACGGGGAGATAACCGCCGAATGCTGCGCCTGGTCATTCGATCTGTCGCAAAACCCGACGAACCGAGTAAGCGCGCCAACAGGGCACGTCACCTGACGCACCGATTCACCAGGGTACCGGTTAACGGTGCCCTAGGCGAACCGGACGGAACGTCGGAAGTCTGCCGAGTTATTCGGCGGACTTGGCTCGGCGAGAGCGTCGCCGCCCTCTGCCAGAAGTCTGACCAGCCTGGTCGTCCTCAACCGGGACGTCTTCAAGCGCACCGGTCACGGTATCACGGCTGGAAGAGTCCTTGGCCGCGGACACCTTGTCCGAGACCGCCTTCTCGATGGCCATCTTCCCCTGCGTGCCACGCGGCTCCGGCTTGCTCTCCACCGGCTCCGTGGACACGATCAGGCCGCGCCCGTTGCAGCAGTCACAGGGCGTCGAGAACGCCTCCAGGAGCCCCTGTCCGACCCGCTTACGCGTCATCTGGACCAGCCCCAGCGAGGTCACCTCGGCCACCTGGTGCTTGGTCCTGTCGCGGGCCAGGCACTCCAGCAGCCGCCGCAGCACCAGGTCACGATTCGACTCCAGCACCATGTCGATGAAGTCGATCACGATGATGCCGCCGATGTCGCGCAGCCTGAGCTGACGGACGATCTCCTCGGCCGCTTCCAGGTTGTTCCTGGTGACCGTCTCCTCCAGGTTGCCGCCCTGGCCGGTGTACTTGCCGGTGTTGACGTCGACGACGGTCATCGCCTCGGTACGGTCGATCACCAGCGAGCCACCGCTCGGCAGCCACACCTTGCGCTCCATCGCCTTGCTGAGCTGCTCGTCGATCCGGTACGACTCGAACACGTCGCCCTGACCGGTGTCCCACCGCGACAGGCGGTCGGCCAGGTGCGGCGCGACGTACTGGACGTAGTCGTCCACCGTGTCCCAGGCGTCCTCGCCCTGCACGACCAGCGAGGTGAAGTCCTCGTTGAACACGTCGCGCACGACTCGGACGGTCAGGTCCGGCTCGGCGGACAGCAGCTCGGGCGGGCTGGCCGCCTTGGTCTTCTTCTGGATGCTCTCCCACTGCGCGGACAGCCGGGCCACGTCGCGCGCGAGCTCCTCCTCCGAGGCGCCCTCGGCGGCGGTACGCACGATCACGCCCGCGTTCTCCGGCATGACCTTCTTCAGGATGCTCTTGAGCCGCGTGCGCTCCTTGTCGGGCAGCTTGCGGCTGATGCCGGTCATCGACCCGTCCGGCACGTATACCAGGTAACGCCCCGGCAGGCTGATCTGCGAGGTCAGCCGGGCGCCCTTGTGCCCGATCGGGTCCTTCGTGACCTGCACGAGCACCGACTGCCCCGACTTCAGGGCCGCCTCGATGCGCTTGGGCTGCCCTTCCAGCCCGGCGGTGTCGAAGTTGACCTCACCGGCGTACAGGACGGCGTTGCGGCCCTTGCCGATGTCCACGAACGCCGCCTCCATCGACGGCAACACGTTCTGCACCTTGCCGAGGTAGACGTTGCCCACGTAGGACTGGCTGGCCTCGCGGTTGACGTAGTGCTCGACGAGCACGCCGTCCTCCAGCACCGCCATCTGCGTACGGTCGCCCTGGCGGCGCACCACCATCATCCGGTCGACGGACTCGCGGCGCGCCAGGAACTCCGACTCCGTGATGATCGGCGGGCGCCTGCGGCCCAGCTCGCGCCCCTCACGGCGGCGCTGCTTCTTGGCCTCCAGGCGGGTGGAGCCGCGCACGCTCTGCACGCCGTCGGTCGCGGTCTCCAGCGCGGCCGCGCGTCCGGAGCGCGGCGCGCGGATGCGCACCACGGTGTTCGGCGGATCGTCGCTGGCCGGCTCGGCGACCTCTTCGGTGCCCCGGCGACGGCGGCGGCGACGGCGGCGCGAGGAGGAGCCCTCTTCTTCCTGGGCCTCCTCGCCCTGCTCCTCGTCGGCGTCCTCGTCGGTGTCCTCGCCGTCCTCGGCATCGTCCCGCTCGCGGGACTTGCCCCGGCCCCTGCCGCCACGCCTGCGGCGACGGCGGCGGCTGCCGCCTTCCTCTTCCTGCTCGTCGGAGGTGTCGGCGTCGGTGTCCGCCTCGTCCTCGGTCACCACCTCGTCGACCGGCTCCTCGGCCTCCTCGACCTCCGCGGGCTCCTCAACGGGCTGCGGCGGCTCGGGCCGCCGCAGCGCGGCGGGCTTGGCCTGACTCGGGTCGGGCGCCTGGAACAGCGGCGCGAATATCGCGGCGGGCCGCTGGAACGCGGCTCCCGGCTGGTCCTGCCGGCGCGCGGTCAACCCGAACGGGTCGGCGAGCAGGCTCGGCCGGCCGTTGTCCTCGTCGAGGTCCTCGCCCGCGGGCTCGTCGTCGAGCGGCTCGTCCTCGGGCAGGATCTCCATGATGTCGTCGTCGGCGTCGTCAGCGGCCTTCGCCGCCTCGTCATCGCCCCGAGCAGCCTCAGCCGCCCGCTCAGCACCACCACCGACAGCACCGCCGACAGCAGCACCGCCAGTCGCACGGCCACCAGCAGCGCCGCCGATGGCCTCAGCCTCCGCGGTGGCCGCCGGCGCTTCGCCACCGGCCTCCCCGGCTCCCGCGCCCCGGCCCTTGCGGGTGGTGGCCCGGCGCCGCGTGGGCCGAGCCGTGGCGGCGTCCGCCTCCTCCGCGCCGAACGGCGCGGCGGCCTCGCCACCGCCAGAGGGCGCCACGACCTCGGTGTCCCGGTCAGCGGCCCGCGTCGCCGCGACATCGCCGGCCTGGGTCACGCCGCCCGCATCGACGACGGCGGACGCCCCGGCGTCCTCCGCCTTCTTGCGAGTGGTCCGGCGCCGCTTCACCGGCTCATCCTCGGCGACCGCCGCGCCCCCCTCGGGGAGCGCTTCCTCGTCCTCCGCCTCGGCGGCCTTCTTCGTCGTACGGCGCCGCGTAGTCGTCGCGGTGGACCGCGTACGCGCAGCCCTCTTGGGCTTCTCCTCGCCCTCGGCCTCAGCCACGGCACCGGCCACAGCGGCCTCCACCGGACTCTCCGCCGCGGCCCCTGTCACCCCGGCCCCAGCACCGCCGGAAGCACCAGCACCAAAAGCACCGGCACCACCAGAAACACCAGCGGAACCGGCAGCACCGCCACCGGAAGCAGCGGTCTTGTCAGCGGCGGCCAGCAGCTCCGGCGCGGGCTCTCCCGCGGCACGCTGCGCCGCGGTCCTCCTCCGAACCGGCTGCACTTCCGCCACCGACGGCGCGGTCTGGGCCGCCGAAACGGTGACCGGCACGGAGGCCGGCTCCTCCGGCAACTCCGGAGGGGGACCTGCGGGGCGGCTGGCGGAACGGCGACGCGCGGTCACCTCGGACTGTTCAGTTGTCTCCCCGTCGGGGCCTGTGGCCCCGGCGTTGGGCTCGTTGTCGAGCATGCGGGCGCTCTCCCGTCAGCTCCCGGGCGCGTCGCCGCGCCGCGCAGGAGCCCTCGTGTCTCGTTGTCCGCCGGCACCTCCGAGGATGGAGGCGTCGACGCCAAGTCCTGTCAGCGGTTGTGCCCAGCTCGCGCCGGGCCTTCCTTAACCGTCGACGTGCTCACCCGCCGGTCCCGCCTCGCCGCCGCGCGTTTTATCGCGGTCCAGGTCGAGCGGGTCGGCAAGCGCACCGGTGCTGACGTCCAGCGGCCCCTGCGCCAGCCTGGTCACCTCGGGGGGAACCGGCGGCGCGAAGTCGGCCACAAGGCGCAGCCCTGTGAGCACATCGTCGGGTCGAACGGCAGGCGTCATGTGCCGAACAACCATGCGCAGTATGACACACGGTTCTCCATGCACTTGAGCTGCGGTTCTGTCTGTTGCCTCAGAAACCTTGAGCTCCAGGACGGCCTCCCGCGCGTCGAAACGGCGGGGACCCTTCTTGGTGAGGCGCTCTACCTCCACAGTGCCTGCCGCGAGGAACTTCTCCGCCGCCACCTCGGCGAACTCGCGATCGGTACCGGGAAGCCGCACCTCCCAGTCGGAGACCTCCAAGCGTTCGGCCAGCCCACCCTGACCAGCCTCCACAACGTCGAGCACATCGAGCCCAGGCGGCAACGACTCGTCCAGGCTCTGTCTGACCTGGCCGGGATCGCACGGCGTGGTAACACCGATCTCGAGGTATTCGGCTTCGCTGGCGACACCGGTCGGCGCCGCTCCCGCGTAGGAGATCTTCGGATGGGGTGAGAAGCCCGCGCTGTAGGCCACCGGAATACCGGCACGGCGAACCGCCCTCTCGACGGCTCGTGAGATGTCGCGGTGGCTTGTGAAGCGCAGTCGGCCGCGCTTGGCGTAACGCACACGCAGGCGTTGCACCGTTGGCGCGGGCGGAGGCCCTTCTGGAACAGGTTTCAGAGCTTGTCGTCCTTCCCTTGTAAGAGTTCCTACGTCCCAGGATAAGCCGCTCCGGTGCGTGAACGTGTACACCGAGGCACGGCTCGCCCACTGAGCGCGCTAGACCACCGTAAGAGGAAGGAGTTTTCGCCCTGTGGGGCCGATCTGAATCTCGGTGCCCATGGTCGGGCAGACGCCGCAGTCGTAGCACGGAGTCCAGCGGCAGTCTTCGACCTCAGCGCCGGAGACGGCCTCCTGCCAGTCCTGCCACAACCATTCGCGGTCGAGCCCGGCGTCGAGGTGGTCCCACGGCAGAACTTCGTTCTCTTCCCGCTCGCGCGTGGTGTACCAGTCGACGTCGATCCCGGCCCGCTCGGCCGCCGCCATCCAGCGCTCGTAGGAGAAGTGCTCGCTCCACCCGTCGAACCGGCCGCCGTCCTCCCAGACGGCTCTGATCACGGCGCCGACCCGGCGGTCGCCCCGCGAGAGCAGGCCTTCCACGATGGACGGCTTGCCGTCGTGATAGCGGAAGCCGATGGCGCGGCCGAACTGCCTGTCGCCTCTGAGCGAGTCGCGCAACTGCTTGAGCCGCCGGTCGACGGTCTCGTGGTCGGCCTGACCGGCCCACTGGAACGGCGTGTGCGGCTTGGGCACGAATCCGCCGATGGAGACGGTGCAGCGGATGTCGCGGCTGCCGGTGACCTCGCGGCCCGCCTGGATGACCTTCTTGGCCAGGTCGGCGATGCCGAGCACGTCCTCGTCCTGCTCGGTGGGCAGGCCGCACATGAAGTAGAGCTTGACCTGCCGCCACCCCTGCGAATAGGCGGTGGTGACGGTGCGGATCAGGTCTTCCTCGGTGACCATCTTGTTGATCACCTTGCGCATGCGCTCCGAGCCGCCCTCGGGCGCGAACGTCAGGCCCGATCGCCTGCCGTTTCTGGAGAACTCGTTGGCCAGGTCGATGTTGAACGCGTCGACCCTGGTCGAGGGCAGCGACAGCGAGGTGTTGGTGCCCTCGTAGCGATCGCCCAGGCCCTTGGCGATGGCGCCGATCTCGGAGTGGTCGGCGGACGACAACGACAGCAGGCCGACCTCGTTGAAGCCGGACTCCTTGACGCCGTTCTCCACCATGGCGCCGATCGTGGTGATCGAACGCTCGCGCACCGGGCGCGTGATCATGCCTGCCTGGCAGAACCGGCAGCCCCGCGTGCACCCGCGGAAGATCTCCACGCTGAACCGCTCGTGCACCGTCTCCGCCAGCGGCACCAGCGGCTTCTTCGGATAGGGCCACTCGTCGAGGTCCATCACGGTGTGCTTGTGCACCCGCCACGGCACCTCGGCCCTGTTGGGGGCGACGCGCTTGATGCGCCCGTCCGGGTGATAATCGACATCGTAAAATTTCGGCACATAGACCCCACCCGACTCGGCGAGCCGCATCAGCAACTCGTCCCGGCCGCCGGGCCGGCCCTCGGCCTTCCACTCGCGGACGACCTCGGAGATGGCGATGGAGATCTGCTCGCCGTCGCCGAGCACGGCCGCGTCGAGGAAGTCGGCGATCGGCTCGGGGTTGAAGGCCGCGTGGCCACCGGCGAGCACGATCGGGTCGTCCTCACCGCGCTCCACGGCCAGCAGCGGAATGCCGGCCAGATCGAGCGCGTTCAGCATGTTGGTGTAGCCGAGCTCGGTCGAGAACGACAGACCGAGCACGTCGAAGGCGCGAACCGGCCGGTGCCCGTCCACGGTGAACTGCGGAACGCCTTCGGCCCGCATGAGGGCCTCCATGTCCGGCCAGACGGCGTAGGTCCGCTCGGCCAGCGTCGCCGGCAGCTCGTTGAGGATCTCGTAGAGGATCGCCACGCCCTGGTTGGGCAGCCCGACCTCGTAGGCGTCCGGATACATCAGCGCCCACCGCACATCGGCGGAGTCCCAGTCCTTGACGGTCGAGTTGAGCTCACCCCCGACGTACTGGATAGGCTTCTGCACCTTGGGCAGCAGCGCTTCCAGGCGGGGGAATATCGACTCGGCAGACATGGTGTCCAGCGTAGCGGCGCTCAGACGGTGGCAGGGCCCGTGATGTCGATGTCATTTCCGCCGAGCACCATGAGGTGGTGCCCCTCGTAGCAGGTCAGCTCCACGGCGATCACCCCGCTGGCGAGGTTGTGCACGGCCACGACATGGCTGGCGGGCAGCAGGAAGCGATCTTCGCACTCATCGCAATATGCCAAGAACATACCTCTAATTAAACGACTGTCTGCGCATTCTGATGGCTTGAAGTAGCCCAACCGCAATGAGATTGGCGAAGGTCGCGGTGCCGCCGTACGAGACGAACGGCAGCGGCAGCCCGGTGATCGGCATGATCCCGATCGTCATCCCCACGTTGATGAACGTCTGGAACGCGAACCAGCACACGATCATGCCCGCCACCATGGTCCCGAACCGGTCCTCGCACTGCCTGGCGATCTTCAGCCCGCGCAGCAGCACCACGCCCAGCAGCAGCACCACGGTCACCGAGCCCAGGAACCCGAACTCCTCCCCCGCCACCGTGAAGATGAAGTCGGTGTGCTGCTCGGGCACGAACCTGCCGGTCGTCTGCCCCCCGCCGAGCAGCCCCTTGCCCAGAAGCTGCCCCGACCCGATCGCGATCAGCGACTGCGTGCTGTTGTAGCCCACCCCGCGCGGATCGACGCTCGGGTCCACGAACGCGGTGAACCGCGCCACCTGGTACGGCTCCAGCATCTGGAAGTAGAACACCATGAACACCCCGGCGCCCGCCACCAGCGACAACACCATGATCCACCGTTTGCGCACCCCCGCGATCACCAGCCCAGAGGCCATGATCACCGCCAGCACCAGCGCGGTGCCGAGGTCGGGCTGCAACATCACCAGCCCCATCGTGATCACCGCGGCGATCAGCGCCAGCACGACGTCGAGCCCTCGTGGCCGATCGGACCCCTCGGCCGGCTGCGCCAGCAGCATCGCGATGATCAGCAGCAGCCCTACCTTGGCGAACTCGGACGGTTGTACCGCGAACCCCCCGCCGAGCAGAATCCACGAGTGCGAGCCGTTGATCGTGGCCCCCAGCGGCGTGATCACCAGCCCCAGCCCCATCAGCGACACCGCGAACACCAGGGGCGCGTACGCCCGCATCGCCCGATGGTCCACCGTGGCCACGACCCCGCACAGCGTCACCCCGATGACCTCGTTGAGCAGATGCTTCTTCACCAGCCCCGTGGCTCCCGGCGCCCAGGTCCTGGTGGACGACCACACGAGCAGCGTCCCGATCACGCACAGCCCCGCCACCGCGACCAGCATCAGCCCGTCGAGCCGCCGCACGGCGGAGTCCTCGCCGGCGATCCGGCGCAACAACGAGGGCTGCCGCATGGCTGCGCTCCGAGCACTCATCCCTCAGCCCCCGCCCCACCATCCCGAGCACTCATCTCCCAGCCCCCGCAGCCCCGCCACCCATCCCGCGACTGTCGACGTCAACCGTCCGGACGGTCATCACCCTCTGGCCACCGTTCCATCGGGCCGGAACATCGGCAGCTTCGTGGTGAGCCGCCCGCCCGGCACCGCCTCGGGCCGTTTGATGCCGTAGATCCCTTCATAGATCTCCCGCACGGCCGGCGCCGCCGTCTGCGCCCCCATCCCACCCTGGGACACCATCACGACCACCACGTACTGCGGATTCTTCGTAGGCGCGAACGACGCGAACCACGAGGTGTCCTTCTTGCCCCAAACCTCGGCCGTACCGGTCTTGCCACCGATGCGCACCTTGTTCATCGGGAATCCGGCGAAGGCCCCCGCCGCGGTGCCGTCCTCGGCGACCTGACTCAGCGCGTTCTTGATGTAGAGGCGCTCCTTCTCGCTGATCGGCAGCTTGCCCACCACGGGCACGGGGATCGTCCTGACTACCTTGCCGTCCGGCCGCACCTGCGCCCACCCGATGCGCGGGCTGCGCACCTTGCCATCGCTCACCAGCGCCATGTAGGCCCTGGCCAACTGCATCGGCGTGACGAGCACGTCACCCTGGCCGATGGAGAAGTTGGCCGAGTCACCAGGCCGCAGCAGGAACCCCTCGGTGCAGTTCTCCAGCGCCAGCCGCTTCAGGAACTCGGCCCGCGCCCGGTCCTTCACCTCGGGATACCCCTTGCGCGACCGCTCGCAGTTGATGGCGCTGGTCCTGTTCCACAGGTCCTTCTTCCAGGCGCGGTCGGGGATGCGCCCGGCTGACTCGCCGGGCAGGTCGACACCGGTCCGGCCGCCGAACCCGAAGGCCCGCGCCGTGTTGGCGAACACCTCCTTCGTCGGCCTCTTCGGGCTGCGCCCGCCGTCCTTGAGGTACTGCTCGTAGGCCGCCCGGTAGAAGATCGTGTCGCACGACTTGACCAGCGCCGTGTGCAGGCTGAGCGAGCCGAGCGCGATGCCGCGGAAGTTGTTGAACGCCCTGCCGCCCACCGCGTAGGACCCCGGACAGGAGTAGGTGCCGTTCAGCGGATAGCCGGCCCGCAACATCGCCGACACCGAGGAGACCTTGAACGTCGAACCGGGCGCGAACTGCCCGTTGATTGCCCGCGAAACAAGCGGTTTGCCGGACTTCTCCGACAGCAGCCACTGGTATCCACGCGTCGAGATCCCGCCCGCCCAGATCGCCGGATCGTAACCGGGCGCACTGGCCAGCGCCACCACCCGCCCCGTCCGGGCGTCGAGCACCACTCCGGCCCCGCCGTCGGCCCCCGGCGCCGACTTCATCGCCTTCCCCAGTGCCTTCTCCGTGATGGTCTGCACCCGCGAGTCGATGCTGGTCACCAGGTGATCGCCGGGAATGGGCATCACCTGCTCCTCGACCCCGAGCGCCTTGCCCATCCGGTCGACCTGCACCCGGCGCAGCCCGGACTTGCCGCGCAGCGCGTCGTCGTAGATGTATTCGAGGCCGTCACGCCCGGCCAGGTCCACCCCGGAGAAGCTCGCCTTGAGCCCTTCGCGCGCCTCAAGCTCCGCCTCGGTGACGGGCTGCAGGTAGCCGAGCATCTGGGCGCCGGCCCGGCCTCCGGGATACTGCCGCACGGAATGGATCTCCGCCGTCACCCCGGGAAAATCCTCCTGCCGCTCCAGAATCTGCAGCGCCTGCCGGGTGTCGACCTTCTCGTCGAGCGGCACCGGCTGGTACGGCGACCCGGTCCAGCACGGCTTGCTGACCCCCGGCCCGCACGGCGTGATGCGCTGCTGCAACTGCGCGACCGGCCGGTGGAGCACCGCCGAGAGCTTGCCCAGCACCTTCAGCCCGGCGTCGGGCATCCGCGACAACCGGGTCCTGTCCACGGAGACGACCAGTGCCGTCTTGTTGCGCACCAGCGGCCGTCCCGACGAGTCGAGGATCTGCCCCCGCACGGCCGGCACGATCACGGCCCGCGTCCTGGTCTCCGTCGCCCGTGTCACGAACTCCTGCCCCCGCACGACCTGCACCTGCCACAAGCGCGTGGCCAGCACGACGAGCAGCGTCAGCACGAGCACGTGCAGCACGAGCAGCCGGGACCGCATCCTGATCATGTCGAGAACCTCGCGTGTCTGCCCCTCGTGGCCAGCCAGATGACGATCGGAGAGACGAGCAAGGTGTAGACGACGGTGACGGGCACCTGCTCGGTCAAGGTGGACACCGTCACGCGCGGATCGGAGATCAGCCCGCCCACGGCCGCCGCCAGCAGCGGAGCCACCAGGACACACAGCACCACGGTCGTCACGGGACCACCCGCGCCGCGTCCAGCGATGAAGCCCACGAGCGCCAGCACGAACGCGTACTGGCCCATCAGGTGCGCGCTCGGCGGCATGATGTCGACCAGCAGCCCGGCGAAGAACCCGAAGACCGCCCCGGAGGCGGGCCCACGCGCCAGCGCCGCACCCACCACGGCCAGCAACACCAGATCAGGCGCGCCACCCGCCGGCAACGACACCCGATTGACCAGCATGACCTGCGCCAGCAACGCCAGCAGCACGGTCAGCCCCCCGATCACCGCATCCCCCTCCCGCACGTCACCATGAACGGCCCCCTGCGAACCGCCCACCACGTGAGCCCCTCACGAACCGCCCACCACTCCAGCCCCTCGCAAACCGCCCACCGCCCCGCCGGAAACCGCCAGCCACCTCAGCACCTCGCGCTCACGAACCGCCAGCCACCTCAGCACCCCACGCTCACGAACCGCCAGCCACCTCAGCACCCCACGGACCGCCCGGCCACCTCGGCACCCCTCGAACCGTCTTCGCGAATCGCCTGCCACGCCGTGCCGCACGAGCCGATGTCGCGAGCCGCCCGTCACCAGCCGCGCCGCACCAGCCGACCCCGCGAACCGGACCCCACCCACGACCGACCGAACCCCACCTACCGCGCCGCACGAGAGCCGTCCCCGGCTCACCGCGCGCCCTCCTTGGCAGGCAGCACCGCGTCCCGTGGATCCCGCTTGGGCGCCTCCACCACCACGCCCACCACGTCCAGGGCCGTCAGATCCGCGTACGGCTTGGCGTACGCGATGCGCGTCAACTCCCCGGGCGTCGACTCCACCCGCTCGATCACGCCGATGGGCACGCCGGGCACGTACGGGCTGCCGTTCTCGGACCCGAAGCTGATGATCCGCCCGCCCCTGGTCAGCGGCGCCGTGGAGTCGAGCAACCGGAACTGCACGAGCCGCCCGTTCTCCCCCACCCCGTGCACGACCCCGATCTCCTTGCCGCCCTCCAGCCGCCCCCCGGCGGCCGAGGCCGGGTCGCTGAGCAGCACCACTGTCGAGGTGTGCGACGAGGCATGGATGACGCGCCCGATCAGCCCGTCACCGTTGAGCACCGTCATGTCCCGCCGGATCCCGTCACCGGAGCCCGCGTCGATCTGCACCGCATCCTCGAACCCCGGCTGACCGCGCCGCGCGACCACATTGGCCGTGACGACCTTGTATCCGCCGGTGCCCGCCAGCCCGAGCAACTGCTTGAGCTCCTTGGCGCGGGTCGCGTCGAGTTGCCCGGCCAGCAGGCCGGCCCGCAGTTTGGCGTTCTCCGCCGTGAGCACGTCAATGCGCTGCTGCGCTCCCGGCGCGCTCAGCAGGGCGCTCACGAACCCGCCGACGGGCCGCACCACTCCGCCGCCGAACCGCTCCGCCGTCCCGAACAACCACGACCCGGCCGCACGCAGCGGGCGCATCGGTGAGCTGTCGCCGGTGCGATGGTCGATGGTCAGGATGACCAGGGCCGCCGACAGCAGCGCTCCGAGGATCAGCCGGGCCTGGCGCGAGTCTTTCATCAGTGCCGCGACTCCGGCACCAGAACCTGCTGCAGCGCCTCGAACTCCTCGGCGCACCTGCCGGACCCGATGGCGACCGAGTCGAGAGCGTTGTCGACCAGGTGCACGGGCATGCCCGTCTCGGCCTTGACCCGCTCGTCCAGCCCCTTGAGCAGGGCGCCGCCACCGGTCAGGACGATGCCGCGGTCCATGATGTCGCCGGACAGCTCGGGCGGGCACTTGTCGAGCGTGGTCTTCACCGCGTCCACGATCGCGTTGACCGGCTCCTCGGTGGCCTTCCTGATCTCTTCGCTGGACACGATGATGGTCTTGGGCAGCCCGCTGATCAGGTCGCGGCCGCGAATCTCGGCATGCGACTCCTCGCCGTTGGGGCACGCGGACCCGATGGCCATCTTGATCTCTTCGGCGGTGCGCTCGCCGAGCATCAGCGAGAACTCCTTCTTGGCGTACGTGATCACCGCCTGGTCCAGCTCGTCGCCGCCGATCCTGATCGACTGGCTGGTGACCATGCCGCCCATCGAGATGATCGCCACCTCGGTGGTGCCGCCGCCGATGTCGACCACCATGTTTCCGGTCGGCTCGTGCACCGGCAGCCCGGAGCCGATGGCGGCCGCCATCGGCTCCTCGACGATGTAGACCTTCCTGGCGCCGGCCTGGTAGCCGGCCTCCTTCACCGCACGCTGCTCTACGCTGGTGATGCCGCTGGGCACCGCGATGATGATGCGCGGCTTGGCGAAGTGCCGGCGTTTGTGCACCCGCTGGATGAAATAGCGCAACATCCGCTCGGTGACGTCGAAGTCCGCGATCACGCCGTCCTTGAGCGGGCGGACCGCGATGATGTTGCCAGGCGTACGGCCAATCATTCGCTTGGCCTCGATGCCGACCGCCACGATCTTCCCGGTGGTGGTGTTGATCGCTACGACTGACGGCTCGTTGAGCACGATGCCCCGGCCGCGCACGTATACCAACGTGTTGGCGGTGCCCAGGTCGACCGCCATGTCACGGCCGAGAAACGCGAGCTTGCTGCCCATGGGGAACGGAGCCCTCCGTAACGTCGTTCGCGAATGACTACGGATTGAATTCGAATCGTAACGTGACGTACCCACCGATGGGCGCAATGAGCCGTCGCGCCCCACAAAAATCTCCAGCCCCTACCTCAACCGCAATTTTGCTCGCAATGCGCTACAACATCCGATTAACTCTTGGAACGCTCCAATATCGGACAAAAGCCACCACTTACATTCGGCCACAAGAGCCCGCAGGAACCCTCGCACACGCCTGCAACCTTACGGGAGGCGCCCGACAAAAACCGGCGCCCGCACAGCTCGAACTGTGCGGGCGCCGGCCGGAGCGGAAACGGCTAGAACCGGTCCGGGAAGAAGATCTTGATCTCCCTGGCGGCCGACTCGGGCGAGTCGGAGCCGTGCACGATGTTCTCGCTGATCTCCAGGGCGTGGTCGCCGCGGATCGTGCCGGGGGCAGACTTGACCGGGTCGGTGGCGCCGGTCAGCGCGCGGAACGCCTCGACGGCGCGCGGGCCCTCAAGCACCAGGGCGACCAGCGGCCCCGACGTGATGAACTCGACGAGCTCGCCGAAGAACGGCCGCTCGGAGTGCTCGGCGTAGTGCGCCTTGGCGGTGTCGGCGTCGAGGGTGCGCAGGTCCATGGCCACGACCTTGAGGCCCTTGCGCTCCACGCGGGCGATCACGTCACCGATGAGGCCGCGCTTAACCCCGTCGGGCTTGATCAGGACAAGAGTGCGCTCGGACACTTGAAGTTCTCCTTCGAAAGAGTGAGTCGCGGCAACAGACCGCCGCGAGCGATGCTTCGCGGGGCCACGGGCCCACGCGTAGCCGTGGCTGGGCTCAGCTTACCGTCCCGAACCCCACCCGATTTCGCCAGAAGCTAGGAACCGGCGGGGTCCTCGGGCGAATGCGCCTGCGGCGGAACCGCCGGCGGCGTCCCGGCCGGCTCGGAGGCCGCGTCCTCCTCGCGCGCCGGCTCCGCCTGGTCGAAAGCCGACACCGGCAGCACGACCCGTGGCACCACCCCGGTGGGCGCGTCATCGTCCTCAGCCCCACCACGACGCGCCGCTACGGACCCGGCATCGCCACCCAATGCCTCCGCAGAACCGGCCACACCAGAGAACCCACCTGCTGAGCCGGCCACACCTGCAGCCGTACCCACAGAGCCGGCCACACCGGCGGCCGTATGTGCCGAATCAGCCACCTCGGCAGCCGTACCTACAGAACCAGAGGACGCACTCGCGGACTCGACCGCAGCACGCGACCCCCGCACATCGTCATCAGCAGGCCCCTGCACGAGCAGCACGTCACCCGAAGCCCGCGAACCGGCGCACGGCACCTCCACCTTCACCGGAGCCACCTTCACGGGCCGGCGAGCCATCACGGCGGCCAGCACGATCACCGCCACCACCAGGAACCCACCGACCAACGACCACCAGTGCAGCGCACCCACGAAGCTGTCGACCAGTTGCTGCGCCGACGTCACGCCGTCCAGCATCGCCATCTGCACCCCGGTCCCGAGCAAGAACCCCGCCAGCACCCCGGCCAAGCACAACGACAACCCGAACACCGCGGCCCCCGCCCCCACCTCCTGCCACGCCGCCGTCAAGGCCACCGCCGCGCCCACGGCCAGCAGCGTGAAAGGCACGGTCAGCACGAGCCCGTCGGCCGAGGGCACCACCACCCGTACCGAGCACAACCCCACGACCATGGCCAGCAGCCCCAGAGGCGTCAGCCACCGCCCGGCGGCCCGCGTGAGCAGCCGCACCGCGACGGAGGCGGCCACGGCGAGCAGCCCGGCGACCTCGTAGGGCAC